>JAUIIR010000161.1 GCA_030431485.1 Alphaproteobacteria bacterium | reverse complement strand
GCCAGGCGCGCGTTGTTCTGGACCAAAGAAATGTTGGCCTTGAGGCTCTGCCCGTCCGAAAGCTCGAAGATCCTTTGTAGCAGGAAGGGCGTCACCTGTTTGCCTAAGATGCCCCGCGTTTCCATCTCTGATTGCGCCGTTCTTATGTACCCATTGATGATGTCAGCGGGAATTTCGTCTGTAATCGGAATTGGATTTGCCACCAAGAGCCCAGCATCAAGGCCAAGTTGGTCTCGGACTTTTTGAAACTCGGAAATTTCGGCGGCACTGTCCAATCTAAGCGGAACAGGTAGGTCTGACCCGCTTGTCCAGAATGCTGGGAGCGTGTCTGTCTGATAACCCACAACAGAGACGCCTTGCGTCTCAAGTACTTCCAATGTCTTTGGTACATCGAGAATGGCCTTGGCACCAGCCGCCACGACAATCACATCTGTCTTGCCAAGTTCGGTCAGATCCGCCGAGATATCGAAACTTGTTTCGGCCCCGGCATGCACACCGCCAATGCCGCCCGTGGCGAACACCCGGATGCCAGCCATCCGCGCAACGATCATCGTGGCTGCAACAGTTGTTCCGGCAGTTTTCTTCTGAGAGATCGCGAACGCAATGTCCGCACGCGAGATCTTTAGGGCGTCCGTTACTTTAGCCAGGCGAGTCAGCTCTTCTCTAGTGAGGCCGATCTTCAGGCATCCATCCAGAACTGCGATGGTGGCGGGAACAGCACCGCGCTCGCGGATTTCCTCTTCGACGGATGTTGCCATGTCCACATTGTCAGGGAACGGCATGCCATGCGTGATGATCGTGCTCTCAAGGGCAACGACCGGTTTTTGGTTGTTCAAAGCGTCCAGTACATTCGCTTGGACATCAACAAAATGGGGCAGGGCTTTCATGGCAGTCTTTCGTCTTTGAGAAGTGCGAAGCAGTATCATTCCTGTTCTTCTCGAGCATTATATAACGCAATTCCAATCTGGACTCGAGAGGTTTACCGGCGCAAAATCAAACTCTTATGGTGCGTGCGTCAATGCGATAGATTGCTTGCATGTCTGATTCACGCTTCTCCACACTTCCCACCCCCTGCCTGCTGGTCGACGAGGCCCGCATGAAACGCAACATTGACCGTTTATCGCGCCACGCAACGTCGCTTGGCGTGGCTTTGCGGCCCCACCTGAAAACGATTAAAAGCGTCGAAGCCGCCCGTCTTGTGTTGGCGAATGGAAATGGGCCTGCCACGGTTTCGACGCTTGCAGAAGCAGAGGTTTTTGCGAGGGCAGGGATCACGGACATCCTTTACGCTGTCGGGATAAGCCCGGAAAAACTGGACCGTGTCGTGGCGTTGCACCGACAAGGGTGCAGGCTGACCGTGCTGTTGGATTGCGCAGCGCAAGCCGAGGCTGTTGCAGCGGCGTCTGAAGCCTCTGGTGTTGCGATTCCGGCGATGATCGAAATTGATAGCGATGGCCATCGCAGTGGATTGACTGCAAAGGATCCAGATCTGATCGAAGTCGGGCGGATCCTGCACGAAAGCGGTGCAGAGTTGTGCGGTGTTCTATGCCATGCAGGCGAAAGTTATGCCGCTGTCGGTCGAGCGCAACAGGCGAAATGCGCTGAGGAAGAACGGCTCGCTGTGGTAAATGCCGCGGCCGTTTTGCGGAACGCCGGTTTGCCATGTCCTGTCGTCAGCGTTGGTTCAACCCCGACCGCACACGCCGCGCGCGACCTAACAGGCGTGACCGAGCTTCGCGCAGGCGTCTATATCTTTTTCGATCTGGTGATGGCTAGGATTGACGTATGTGACATTGACGATAACGCGTTGAGTGTTCTGACAACCGTCATCGGACACCAGACGGCCAAGGGTTGGACCATTTGTGACGCAGGCTGGATGGCCATGTCGCGGGACCGAGGCACAGCCAACCAGCGCGTCGATCAGGGGTATGGGATTGTCTGCGATGAAGCTGGCAAGGTGGTTCCCGGTTTGATCATGACTCAGGCCAATCAAGAACATGGTGTCATCGCCCGTCGGCCTGATTTTGATGGCGCGGTCCCTGAGTTTCCAGTGGGTACCCGCTTGCGTATCTTGCCAAACCACGCGTGTGCAACAGCTGCCCAGCATCAGCGGTATCATGTCATTCCCGAAACTGCTGGCGCAGATCTGATGACTTGGGCGCGGTTTGGTGGCTGGTAGCCAACGCTACCGCGCGTCTCAATGCTCCGATGATCACCTCACTACTGGGTGCCGGTAAGGCGCAAACCTCACCGGCCCTGTTTTCGGTAGTCGGTCACATGAGTGCGGGTGTCTTGGCGATCTGGTTGTAAATCACACCACCAAGGACCGCACCGAAAATCCAGTTGAAACCGGACAGGACCGAGATCTAGGGTACGCTTTGGAGGATCGGACCGACTTCAAAGCAACATGAGACGGGTAGGGAATCCCGATGTGCGATCCGTGTGCAGGTCTTCGAAAGCCGGGCGGAATTTGTCTGCGCCGCAGCGGCCATTATTTAACCATGTACTTCTATGATTGATCGCGTCGTCTGAACAGCTGCCGCCAAGACTGACCTGTCTGCCTCTTGGATCCCCAGTTTAGCCAGATCGACCGACAGCTGACTTGAGCCTCCACCATCTGCAGCGGCCCGTGCAGCCCGCCCGCGCGCCCGGCCTTTCAGTGCAGGTTGCGGATCGAGCGCCACTGTCGAGGAAGATTGAGGCGTTTTGGACGACGCAGCAGTCTCAGCCCCCTGCGATC
This sequence comes from Alphaproteobacteria bacterium, assembly GCA_030431485.1. Classification (GTDB taxonomy): domain Bacteria; phylum Pseudomonadota; class Alphaproteobacteria; order Rhodobacterales; family Rhodobacteraceae; genus Marivita. The sequence goes on along the minus strand of JAUIIR010000161.1, from coordinate 172 downwards.
CCGCAGCCGCCCGCACTTCCTGCAGCTCCTGTTTCAGCCTCTCCACCGTTTCCCGAGTCTCGGACATCTGCCGATCCCGCCGCAGACCGTCCTCGTCCGGATACGGGAAACTCCCCGACTGGCCCGCGTGCAGCACCTTGAGCGCCGGGTCCTCGAAATACTTCACCCTTCT
>JAUIIR010000160.1 GCA_030431485.1 Alphaproteobacteria bacterium | reverse complement strand
ACGGAAATTTCGTCGCTTTTCCATAGACTTCGGAAGTGGACGCGACAAAGGTCAGCTTCTTGTCCTTCAGCGCTGCCTTCAGCACTGTCTCCGTCCCGCCGACATTCGTGAGAATGGAGCGCGAGGGTTCGTCCATGATCAGCTTGACGCCCACAGCCGCGGCAAGGTGAAAGATCACATCGGCCTCATCCACCAGCGCCTGTACGGTCGGGGCATCGAGAATCGTTCCCTCGACAAAGCGAAACCTGTTGCTGCCCGAGAGGCTGGCGAGGTTTTCCAAACGTCCCGTTGAAAGATCGTCCAGCGCTGTGACGCTGTGCCCCTCGGCTACCAGTCTTTCCGCAAGATGCGACCCTATGAAGCCCGCACCGCCGGTAATCAGTATTCTCATATCACCTCACCCGAAAAAGCCATCCGACCCAATCGACCGGATCGTAGCATGCGACTTTGCAGACGGCCATCTGCATGTCTTTTGGGCGATCAAAGGCTTAAATGTCACGAAACTGTTCGCAAAAGGGGTACAACATTCCTGACTGGCACGCGTATCGTTGCAGCGCCTATGATCATTGTGGCAACCTAGTCCGGGTGGTGGTGATGTGCCGCATTTTCGCGGTACTGTTCTTTTGCACAGGGTGTTTATGACCAACGTCTTTTCGCTTTATTCCACGTTGAAAGACCGTATTTCCCAGCATGAGGCGCGGGTGACGACGGTTGGGCTCGGCTATGTCGGCCTGCCGCTGGCGTTGACGGTGAGCGAGGCTGGGTTCTGTGTAACCGGGCTTGACCTGAATACCGATCGGGTCGCGGCGATCAACGCGGGCGAACGTGTTGTCTCTTACTTTCCGGAAAACCGGGTTGGCGATGCGGTGGCGTCGGGACGGTTTTCCGCTTCCAGCGATGGGGCCGTGCTCGCCGAGGCGGATGTCATTCTGATCTGCGTGCCGACGCCGCTATCGGGCGAACGCGAGCCGGATCTGAAATATGTCACGGCTGCCGCGCGCACGATTGCCGAATGGTTGCGCCCGGGGCAACTCGTGATTCTGGAAAGCACGGTCTGGCCGGGCGCGACCGCTACGGTCCTGAAGCCGATCCTTGAGGCGCGTGGGCTGCGCGCGGGTGAAGATTTCTTCCTGGCTTTCTCGCCTGAGCGGGAAGACCCCGGAAATGAGAAATACACGACCCAGACCATCCCGAAGATCGTGGGCGCGGATGATCAGCGCTCGCGCGACCTAGTCGACCTGTTCTACTCGCAGTTCGTGACACGGACGGTGCCCGTCAGTTCGCTGGCCACGGCAGAGGCCGTCAAACTGGCCGAAAACAGCTTTCGCACGGTCAACATTGCCCTTGTGAACGAGATGAAGGTCGCGATGGAGGCGATGGGCGTCGATGTCTGGGAGGTCGTCAAGGCCGCTGCGACCAAGCCCTTCGGCTACATGCCTTTCTACCCCGGTCCCGGGATCGGCGGTGACTGCATACCGGTTTCCCCGGTCTACCTGTCGTGGCGGGCGCGGGATGTCGGCTCTTCGATGCCGATTGTCGATCTGGCGCGTCTCAACAACGATCAGGCACCGGATCTTCTGGCGGGCCGGGTGGCCATTGAGCTTGGCAAGACAGGCAAGGCCATCAAGGACGCTCGTATCCTGATCCTTGGCATCGCTTACAAAAAGGATGTTGAAGACACCCGCGAAAGCCCCGCGCTTGCCATTCTCAACCGTCTGGAAGCGATGGGGGCGGCTTGTGACTTCCATGATCCCTATTTCCCGGTCATGCCGGTCACGCGCGATCATCCAGACCTTGCGGGGCGCTGCTCGGTTGCGCTGACGGAAGGCACAGTAGCGGACTACGATGCGGTGCTGGTCGCGACGGATCATACGAATGTGGACTATGCTGTCGTCGCGCAATCGGCGTCTCTCATTCTCGACACACGCAACGTATTTGATGCGAAAGGCCTGAGCGCTGATCGCGGTAAGATAGTGAAGGTTTGATCACACGTTGGAAGGCAGTTTGTTGATGCGTTATGTTCTTCGGTCTGTGGGTGGCTGACAGTCAGAATCCGGCGGCGTTCGATTCGGGCGAACACCATAAACGTGTACGATTTGGAGGTAATCTTCCTATGGTTGTTGTTTGGATAATCAGCGCGGTAACCGATTGCGCAATACGCTCAACGAAACGGCGAAATACTGGTGGATTGGTTCCAAACGAGGTGTGCCGGTGATGAGAATTCGAAAGGATCGGTTTGAGGCCCGAAGGACACCATGTATATTTGGTGCTCTGAGGGTGGATTTTGAGAAAAGCATAGATTGGGAACGGTGGTAGGACAGATGCAGCAAGATGAACGTTGCCCGGTTGTCGTCATTGGTGGCGGCCCAGCTGGTCTCACCGCAGCTTACGAGCTGCAGAAGCGCAGCAACCGGCACAAGCCGCTGGTTTTCGAAGCTTCCAATATGGTTGGCGGCATCTCACGGACGGAATCGAATAACGGTTACCGGTTCGACATCGGCGGCCACCGCTTCTTCACCAAGGTGAAGGAAGTGGAGGCGATGTGGCATGAGGTGCTCAAAGACGACTTCATCACCGTGCCGCGGCTGTCCCGTATCTACTATCGCGAGAAATTCTTCGACTATCCGCTGAAGCTCTTCAATGCGTTGACCAACATTGGCCCCTACGAGTCGATGCGCATCCTGCTGTCCTACTTCAAGTGGCAGGTCCGCCCGTACCGCAAGGAAGAGAACTTCGAGGAATGGGTGATCAACCGCTTTGGCGGTCGGCTCTACATGCACTTCTTCCGCAGCTACACGCAGAAGGTCTGGGGCATCAATCCCAAGGATATCCGCGCCGACTGGGCGGCGCAGCGGATCAAGAACCTGTCGCTCTTCAAGGCGGTCTGGAACGCGATTTCTGGCGCCAACGACACGAC
>JAUIIR010000007.1 GCA_030431485.1 Alphaproteobacteria bacterium | reverse complement strand
ATCGTCGATGCCGATTTCGAAGATCTCGACGACAACAAGCGCGCCTGACGCTGGTTGGGCGGAACCGAAATGGGGCCGGTCCGGACACCGGGCCGGCCTCTTTCGTTCCGTAGAAGGAGGGCATGATGTCCAAACGTGACTACTACGAAGTGCTCGGCCTCAAGAAAGGCGCCTCTGCTGACGAGATCAAAAAAGCCTATCGCACCAAAGCGAAAGAGCTTCATCCTGATCGCAATGCGGACAATCCCGAGGCCGAAGACAAGTTCAAGGAAGCTAACGAAGCTTACGAAGTCCTGAAGGATGCCGAAAAGAAGGCCGCCTACGACCGTTATGGCCATGCGGCCTTCGAAGGCGGTATGGGTGGCGGTGGTCGTCCTGGCGGTTTCGGTGGTGGCGGACAGGGTGACTTCGCCAGCGCGTTCTCCGATGTGTTCGACGACCTTTTTGGCGATTTCATGGGCGGCCAGCGCGGCGGCGGACGTCAGCGCGCATCGCGCGGGGCTGACCTGCGGTACAACCTGCGTGTGACGCTGGAAGATGCCTATCAAGGCCTGCAAAAGACCATTCAGGTACCGACTTCGGTGCAATGTGGCTCTTGCAATGGTTCCGGGGCGGAAGGTGGCGCAGAGCCAACGACCTGTCCCACTTGTTCCGGTATGGGCAAAGTTCGTGCGACCCAAGGATTTTTTACGGTCGAACGCACCTGTCCGACCTGTTCTGGTCTCGGTCAGACGATCAAGAACCCCTGCAAGACATGTTCTGGCGCGGGTCGGGTTCAGAAAGAACGTGCTTTGTCCGTGAACATTCCGAAAGGGGTCGAAACCGGCACCCGCATCCGGCTTGCCGGTGAGGGCGAAGCAGGCTTGCGGGGTGGACCTCCGGGAGATCTCTACATCTTCATCGAAGTTGCCAAACACGAGCTTTTTGAACGCGATGGCGTGCATCTGCACTGCCGTGTACCCGTATCCATGACCGTGGCTGCCCTCGGGGGGAATATCGAGGTGCCCACCATCGACGGTGGGCGCAGCCGTGTGGCGATCCCGACGGGCAGCCAATCCGGTCGCCAGATGCGTTTGCGGAGCAAAGGCATGCCGGCGCTTCGCGGTGCGGGGCAGGGTGACATGTTCATCGAACTCGCGGTGGAAACACCGGTCAATCTCACGGCCAAGCAAAAAGAACTCTTGCGTGAGTTCGAAGAGCTGAGCGAAGACAACAACCCGGAATCCAAGAGCTTCTTCAAATCGGTGAAGGGCTTCTGGGATTCCATGAAAGGTTGATCCCGCGGCCCCGCCCAGTGCGGGGCCGTTAGCGTTTCATTAAGACCTTCTGCGCCAAAAATGGCGCATGGCGCGCAATCCCAACTCTCAACTCTCGCTATTCGAAACCGCAGCTCAGGTCCCAGCGCCTCCGGCGGATCCAATGGCCCAAGCGCGTCACAAGCCGAAACAGCCATCCTATATCGGCGGCCACCGCAAACGCCTGCGGCAGCGCTTTTTGGTTGGTGGTGCGGACCCACTCCCTGATTATGAACTGCTGGAATTGATACTCTTCCGCTGCCTCAAGAATGGCGATGTCAAACCGCTTGCCAATCGACTGATTGCTGCCTTTGGTAACTTCAATCATGTCCTTTCCGCGCCCGTCGAAAGACTGACCGAAATTGAGGGCGTGGGCCCCGAGATCGCACTCGACTTGAAACTGATCGAAGCCGCGACCCACCGTATGGCGCAAGGCACAGTGCTGAAGCGCCCGGTGATCTCAAGCTGGAACGCACTGCTGGATTACTGCCGCGTGACCATGTCTCACCGCGACACCGAATTGTTTCGCGTGCTGTTCCTTGATCGCAAGAACATCCTGATCGCGGATGAAATTCAGGGCAAAGGCACTGTTGATCATGTCCCTGTCTACCCACGCGAGGTGATCAAACGCGCGCTCGATCTCAATGCGTCGGCTCTGATCCTTGTGCACAATCATCCATCGGGTGATCCCACCCCATCGACCGCAGACATTGACATGACCGAACAGATCCAAGGCGCCTGTGACTCGGTTGGCATCACGGTACACGACCATCTTGTGATCGGTAGATCCACCGAAGTCAGCTTCAAATCCGAAGGCTATCTCTGAAGGCTAACTACCTTACCCAGACCTCGACCCGACGGTTCACCTGCCGTCCCCAGCTTGTATCATCACACGCCATTGGCATTGCCTCCCCAAACGCATCGGTAGACAGGCGCACCTGCGACAGGTTCGACGTCTCTACAGCCGCTTCGATAGCCTGTTTGACGGCCTGCGCGCGCTGCTGGGCAATCCGCAAATTGTTTCCGGCTGGCCCTTCTCCGTCAGAAAAACCGACGAACACCAAGTGGCGTCCGTCATATGTTCCGGCCTCTATGGCACGCGCCAACTGTAGTACGTTCGACCGCGACTGTGCGTCCAATCGTGCGGCTCCGGCTTCGAACCGAAACGAGGTCGAGAGCCGCCGCAAGGGGGCCAAGGTTTCGACCATGCGTTTCAAAGAGGCGAGGTCTTCCTCATCGCCTGCCACACGAATGGCATTTGCAAACCGGTCGCCTTGCGCATTCAGCGTGATCTCTTCCGGCGCCTGATCCACGAAACCTGCGCGACGCGTTATGATTTGGGCGGGAGCTGTGCGAGTGTAAGCCAGGAATTCGCGTGCCAGTTTCGGCAGCCGTCGCGCCGGGATGTAGAGGAACATCGGGGCGGTCAGCGGATAGTCCTCGGTCTTGATCGTCAGCCGATTTGCGCGCAGCTGAAACCCGCAAGGACCCGTCAATGCCAATGCCTTGCTGTTGCCGATTTCGGAATAGCTGGCGACCCCAAGCCCAAGCTGATCCCGCGCCACCGCTTGTGCCAGAGCGGTATTGGTCTGGTGGCGCGCCACGCCCTCTGTCAGCGACAAACCCGCTTGTCGCAGAACCCGATCTTCGACCGCCTGCGCGATCCCGGACTGAGCATCGCGCATGTGGAGTGAGATTGGTGCGTCTGGCCCACCGAGGCTGCGCCAGTTGTCAATCTCGCCAGAAAGGATGCGCGCAAGGTCCGATACCGAGGTCGCCGAGACAGGGTTGGTTGGCGACACGATCACCGTCATTGCATCGAGAGCCAGAACCCGGCTGCGGTTCACATCGTCCAGCCGCCCAAGCCCAACTTCCGACGCAAGCGTCAATTCGCCCTTTCTGATCTCCCTCAACGCCATAACCAGATCGGCTTCGTCGGCCAGGAGATCGGCAAACCCTTCATCAGTGCTGGAGACGCGGAATTGAAAGCGTCCTACCGGTGTGCCCTGATCCGGAGTGCTCAGAACATATTCGAAGTGCGTATCGTCCTTGCGATTTCGGACCGCTTTGAGGCCGTTCTGCAGTGCAAACCCTTCAACAAGAGCGGGCATCAGAACATCGCCGATGGTTGATGAACCCGAGATCGAAAGCTCTGCGACGAAATCGGTCAGAGACGGGCATCCCGGCCCTTCGCAGAGCACGCCTGATCCATCGACGGTAAGCTCGCCGTATTGAGTTTGAACGCGATAGAACTCGCCGTCGAAGCCCAGCAAAGTGCCGGACAACTCAATCGCCCCGTCGCGCGACCGCAGAGTCACGTCATCGGCCCGGACCGACGTGCCGGCCACCAAAAGGAAGAGTGCGGCCCAAAGCGCCGCACAAAAGGTTTTCATGGAAGGTGCCCCCGACCCGCCCGTTTATTTTGCGGCGATTGTCAGGTCTTCGACGAGATTTTTCAACAGCAAGAAATCCCCAACCGTGTCACATCCCGGCACATCAATGGTCAATTCTTGCGAGCTCAACGCTCCGCCATTGCGGATTTCCAGTGTCTGGGCTTCGATCCTGCTGTCACAATTCGACGCAAGGATCTCTGCCTCGACCGTAAGCACTACGGTTCCGGATGCCTTGGTCATTCCGGTCGGGAACGTGTACACCTCTGCCAAAAGGGCGTCCGGTGCATGCGCTGCTCCAAGGGTGGTCAGGAAACCGCCTTCCCCTGTTGCCGCACGGGTCGGGTCAAACCCGGCACCTTGCCAAACATGGCCATCCGTAAAGTAATCGGCGTCGAATTCCCGTGCATGCAATTGCAGTCCGGCATTGCCCCGCCATTGCAACACAACGCGGTCATAGAACGGGACAGACGACACCTGCGCCATTGCCACAGCGCCGCCACCATCCATGAACGATGCGATCACAAGCGCCTGTTCGGTGAGTGCCGGTATGTCTAGGGACAAGGTGCCATCCGGCTGCATCACAGACGTGAACATCAGCCCATTGTGATGCAAAGTCACGCGTTCGCTGCCATGACAGGGCGCTGCGATATCGACCGACATCATCGCCCCAGCAATCGGCTCTGCTGTCATGGTGACTTCGCAGGCGAACCCGGTGTCCTTTGGAGCTTCGGGGATCACGATTTCCGGCTCTATCACATCTGGTGCGGCGCCTGCGACGACCTGTTTAGGCAAGGATGCCACAACCGGCATATCTTTTGGGAGCATGTCGCGCGGGGTCGACGAGACTGGCTGCACCTCCGACACCTCGAATGCGCTTTGGTCCGAGAAACGCGACCCAGACGTTGGCCAGGCCTGCATTGCACCGCCAATCGCGACAGCAGTACATAGCGTCAAAGCTGCGAGACGAATTGTAAACTTCCGGTCCACAACAGACTCCCAATGCACGACCACATCAGGAAGTCTGTCTTGGGAATAGGGTCTGCCTAGGGCAACGCTGGGGTCACTTTTCGACCGGAATGTGGCGGGACGGCTCTATGCCAGCCGTCCGTGACAGTGCTTGAACTTCTTACCCGACCCGCAAGGGCAAAGGTCGTTTCGGCCAGGATTGCCCCATGTAGTCGGATCAGCCTCGTCAAATCCATCAATCGTATTCTCCGGGTCTACTGGAGGTGTGCCTTGCTGCGGGTTGGCAGCTTCTGCCGCCTTTGCCATCGCCGCTTGCTGAGCGGCAAGCTGCTGCAACATGGCCTGCTGCTCCTCTTCCGTCATCGGGCGGACTTGACCAAGCTGTTTGCTCACGTCCTCGCGCAGGCTGTCCAGCATCGATTCAAAAAGCTGGAACGCTTCGGACTTGTATTCATTCAGCGGATCGCGCTGCGCATAGCCCCGGAAGCCAACAACAGACCGCAGATGTTCAAGTGTCAAAAGGTGCTCACGCCACTTGCTATCGATCGTCTGCAGCAGAACCTGCTTTTCAATCTGACGCATCGTGTCGGGACCGAAAGCTTCGGCCTTCTTGGCCATCATCTCGTCCGATGCCTCTTCGAGACGCTCGCGCATCGCTTCGGCATCAACACCTTCTTCATCGCCCCATTGGACAACGGGCGCGTCCACACCGACCAGTTCCTTGACTGCGGTTTGCAAACCCTCGGTGTTCCATTGGTCAGCATAGGTTTTGGGCGGGATATAAGTATCGACCAGATCGTCGATCACCTGATGTCGCATGTCCTGCGCAATCTCGGAAAGATCCTGCGCTTCCATGATTTCACGACGCTGGCTGAAGATCACCTTCCGCTGATCGTTCATCACGTCGTCGAATTTCAGAAGTTGCTTTCGGATGTCGAAGTTGCGGCCTTCGACCTTGGCCTGTGCACGCTCAAGCGACTTGTTCACCCACGGGTGCACAATCGCTTCGCCATCCTTCATGCCCAACGTCGACAGCACCTTGTCCAGCCGTTCGGACCCGAAGATCCGCATCAGATCGTCGTCCAGCGATAGGAAGAAGGAGGACCGGCCAGGGTCGCCCTGACGGCCAGACCGGCCGCGTAGCTGGTTGTCGATGCGGCGGCTTTCGTGCCGTTCTGTGGCCAGAACGAACAGTCCCCCTGCGGCCTTCACCGCCTCTTCGTCGGACGTGTGTTCTGCTTCGATCCGCTGGCGGATCGCTTCGGGATCGCCCTCGGAATCGGCGGCAATCGCTTCCATGATCTTGAACTCGACATTGCCACCCAGTTTGATGTCGGTTCCGCGACCTGCCATGTTGGTCGCGATGGTGATCGCGCCCAATTTGCCCGCGTCGGCGACGATCTGCGCTTCCTGCTCATGCTGACGCGCGTTCAGAACGTTGTGCTTGAGCCCCGCTTTGGTCAGCAACTGGCTCAGCATCTCGGACTTTTCGATCGAGGTCGTGCCCACAAGAACCGGCTGGCCCTTTTCGTGCGCCTCTTTGATCTCTAGCACGATGGCGTCGTATTTTTCCTGCGCCGTGCGATAAACCTTGTCGTCTTCGTCGATCCGCGCAATCGCGCGGTTGGTTGGCACTTCAACCACGCCAAGACCGTAGATCTCGGCAAATTCGTCTGCTTCGGTCGCCGCCGTCCCGGTCATGCCGGCCAGCTTTTCATAAAGGCGGAAATAGTTTTGGAACGTCACCGACGCGAGCGTCACGTTCTCGGGCTGAATGTTGCAGCCTTCCTTGGCCTCAATCGCCTGATGCAGACCTTCGGACAAGCGCCGTCCCGCCATCATGCGGCCAGTGAATTCGTCGATCAGCACAACCTCGCCATCGCGGACGATGTAGTCTTTGTCCTTTTGGTAAAGCTTGTGCGCACGCAGACCCTGGTTGATGTGGTGGATCAGGGTTGTGCTTTCCGGATCGTAAAGCGACTGACCCTCAGGCAGTAGTCCAAGCCCGTGCAGCGTTTCTTCAAGGTACTCGTTGCCCTCATCGGTGAAGGACACGTTCCGCGTCTTTTCATCCAGCGAGAAATGTTCCTCGGTCAGCGATGGGATCACCTTGTCGATGGCGACGTACAGCTCGCTGCGGTCCTGAGCAGGTCCCGAGATGATAAGCGGCGTCCGTGCCTCGTCGATCAGGATCGAGTCCACCTCGTCAACAATCGCCATGTAGTGGTCGCGCTGATACATTTGCTTCAGCTCGGACTTCATGTTGTCGCGCAAATAATCGAACCCAAGTTCGTTATTCGTCGCATAGGTGATGTCGCAGGCATAGGCGGCCTGCTTTTCTGCGTCCGGCTGACGCGGATAAACGACACCGGTCGTCATACCAAGTGCACCGTAGACCTTGCTCATCCATTCGCTGTCGCGCTTGGCAAGATAGTCATTAACCGTAACGATGTGTACGCCTCGGCCGGTCAGTGCATTCAGATAGGCCGGGAACGTCGCGACCAGTGTCTTGCCTTCACCGGTCTTCATTTCCGAGATATTGCCCTGATGCAGGAAAATGCCTCCCATCAGCTGCACATCAAACGCCCGCAACCCCAGCGCGCGCTTCGCCGCTTCGCGACAATTGGCAAACGCCTCGGGCAGCAGAGCATCCAGCGCTTCCCCATTTGAGTGGCGTGCCTTGAATTCGGCTGTTTTCTCGATCAGCTGCGCATCGCTCAGCTTTTCGAAATCCGCTTCCAGTGCGTTGATCTTTTCTACCAGTGGGCGGGTCGCCTTGACTTTGCGGTCGTTCGGCGTTCCGAACACCTTGCGCGCGACTTTACCTAATCCCAGCATTCATCCACTTTCAGCTTTGACATCTTCGTGTGCGGCATCTGCTTGCTCGCCTCGCACACAGCCCATATGTCACAGGGGAACGACTGGCTTTGCAGCGCCTTGTGGCGATGTAAGGTCAGGGAAATACACTGTCAATGTCGCCCCCACGGTAGGGGCGGCTCTGGAAGGATAAACATGACGAATCTCATCACGAAACTCTCCGCAAGCGCGTTCGCCCTGATGCTGGCCCTGCCGGTGCAGGCGCAGGACACGCTGACGGCAGACTCGGTGGTGGCCACGGTCAATGGCACCGAAATCATGCTGGGCCATATGCTGATGATCCGCGCGTCGTTGCCCGAGCAATACCAGCAGCTTCCCGATGATGTGCTTTGGGACGGCATCATGGATCAGATCGTGCAACAAACCGTTCTCAGCCAGCAGGACACAGCCGGGGATAGCCGCCGGATCCAGTTGGCCCTTGAAAACGAGCGCCGCACACTGACCGCAGCGCAGGTGATCGAAGGCATCGTCGATGACGCCGTAACAGAAGACGCTGTTCAGGCGGCCTATGAGGAAAACTATCGGCAGGGTGAACCCGCACAGGAATACAACGCCTCGCACATTCTTGTGGAAACACAGGAAGAAGCGGCGGCCATAGTCGAAGACTTGAATGGTGGTGCAGATTTCGCTGAGGTGGCCCGCGAAAAATCCACCGGTCCGTCTGGTCCGAACGGCGGTCAGCTTGGCTGGTTTGCAGCCGGCATGATGGTCCCCGAGTTCCAGGCGGCCGTGGAAGAGCTTGAGGTCGGCGCGATCTCTGAGCCGGTTCAAACGCAGTTTGGCTGGCATGTCATCACACTGAACGAAACCCGCGCGCAGGAGGCTCCGGCGCTTGAGTCAGTCCGTGCCGAAATCGAGAATCAACTAAGCCAGCAGGCCGTCACTCAAAAAATCGAAGAGCTGACAAGCGCGGCCGACGTCACACGCACCGCCAAGGAAGAGGTCGACACCTCTGTCCTGAGCAATATTGGTCTTTTGGAGGAATAAGAATTGGCCAAGATCACATCGGTTTCGCCTCTGGCACCGGCCAGCTTCCCAACGCTGCCGGTCGTCAAAGGGGCAAGGTTTGCAACCGCAGCCGCAGGCGTCAAATATGCTGGTCGAACCGACGTGATGCTGGCCGTTCTCGACCCGGGAAGCTGCGTGGCGGGCGCGTTTACAAGATCCGCCACGCGGTCGGCCAATGTGCTGGATTGCCAGTCGAAAATCCGGCTTGAAGACGATGGTGGCGCCGCCATCATCGTGAATTCCGGAAACTCCAACGCCTTTACGGGCCGGGCAGGGGATGAGTCGGTTCAAGCAATCTGTGCAGAGGTCGCCCGTGTGACAGGCCTGCCCGCCACCCGGGTCTTCACAAGCTCGACCGGAGTGATCGGTGAACGTCTGCCGCATGACCGTATCGCGGCCAAGGTCGAAGAGCTTTATGGCAATTTGGACGAGGCTGGCCTGCACGGTGCCGCCAAGGCGATTATGACCACCGACACCTTCCCGAAGGGATCGACCACCAGCGTCGATTTGCCTGGCGGCAGCGTCACTATCGCGGGCATTGCCAAAGGCTCGGGTATGATCGCGCCGGATATGGCGACAATGCTCGTCTATATTTTCACCGACGCCAAGATCGCACAATCCGATCTCCAGGCTTTGGTATCCGAACTGAATGAAAAAACCTTCAACAGCATCACCGTAGACAGCGACACCTCTACTTCTGACACGCTGCTTGTCGCCGCCACAGGTGCATCCGGCGTGCCTGTCTCCGCAGAGGATGGTGCGTTCCGTGACGGCTTGCATCACGTCATGCAAGACCTCGCGCATCAGGTCGTCCGCGATGGCGAAGGCGCGACCAAGTTCGTGGAAATCACCGTCACCGGCGCGCTCAACGATGCCGATGCAAAGACCCACGCGATGTCCATCGCCAATTCTCCGCTGGTCAAAACCGCCATCGCCGGCGAGGACCCCAACTGGGGCCGCGTCGTCATGGCCATCGGCAAATCCGGCGCCCCGGCTGATCGCGACACGCTCAGCATTTCCTTCGGCGATGTCAAAGTCGCCAACAAAGGCTGGGTCGATCCCGACTACCGCGAGGAACAGGGCGCTGCCGTCATGAAGCAGGAAAACATCTCCATGACCGTCGATCTGGGTATGGGCAGCGGGTCTGCCACCGTCTGGACCTGTGACCTTACCCACGGCTACATCTCGATCAACGCCGATTACCGCTCGTGAAAGTTGTTCTTGTTTCCGCAGTTGCGCTCATCGACCTCGATGGGCGCATCCTTCTGGCCCAACGTCCCGAGGGCAAACCCATGGCCGGCCTTTGGGAATTTCCTGGCGGCAAGGTTGAACCGGGGGAAACGCCTGAGCAGGCGCTGATACGCGAACTGCAGGAGGAGCTGGGCATCGATACATGGCAAAGCTGCCTCGCGCCGCTCACCTTTGCGTCTCATACTTATGATGAGTTTCACCTTCTCATGCCGCTCTTTGCCTGCCGGAAATGGAATGGCATACCCGAATCGAAAGAGGGACAGGCGCTGAAATGGGTGCGCGTGAACCAACTAAAAGACTATCCAATGCCCCCGGCAGACATTCCGCTGATCCCGATTTTGCGGGATTGGCTCTAAAAAACTCTCCGCGCGGCTAAAAAACTGAAAATATGTTTTTTTTGTGGCAATGAAATGGGCAGCAAACTAATTAAGACGTGTCAGAACTTGGGGGAGATTTGACATGCTGAAGACAATTATCGTTGGAACGTGCATGTCTGTGCAGGGCGTTTTAGAAAAAACCCTGCCAGATGGTCGAATTTCCGTCCGTGTTGGAGATCGGGTTTTCACCGGCGTGCCGGTCGCGAAAACAGCCTAATCCCTTAACATCTCTGAAAAGCAAAAAGGCAGCCCAGAGGCTGCCCTTTTTTGTTGGTATGACCGGCACGCTCTTAGTCGAGCGTGCGTTCCACTTCCTGACGCTCAAAAATTTCGATGACATCGCCGGGCCGGATATCGTCGTAATTCTCAAAGGCCATCCCGCATTCCTGACCGGATTGCACCTCGGGAACCTCGTCCTTGAAGCGCTTGAGCGTCTTGAGCGTTCCTTCGTGTATCACCACGTTGTCGCGCAGCAGGCGCACACCGGCCGAGCGACGCGCGACACCTTCGGTGACCAGACAGCCTGCAACCTTGCCCACATTCGACACCTTGAAGACCTCTTTGATCTCCGCGTAACCGATAAATGTCTCTTTGATCTCGGCGCTGAGCAGGCCCGAGGCCGCCGCTTTTACGTCGTCCACAAGGTCATAGATTACGCTGTAATAGCGAATCTCTACACCCTTCTGGTTCGCGGTGTTCCGCGCGGAAGCATTGGCACGGACGTTGAACCCGATGACCGGACAACCTGACGCTTCGGCAAGGCCGATATCGGTTTCGGTGATCGCACCCACGCCCGAATGCAGCACGCGCACGCGTACTTCGTCGTTGCCGACTTTCTCCAGCGCCTGAACGATCGCTTCCGCAGAACCCTGCACATCCGCTTTGACCAGCACAGGAAGCTCGGACACGTTCTCGTCGTCCTTGGCTTTCTTCATCAGCTGTTCAAGCGTCGTTGCAGCACCCGCAGCCGCGCGCTTTTCTTTCGCGACATTTGCACGGTATTCGGCAATCTCACGGGCTTGGGCTTCGGTCTCGGTCACGTTCAAAACGTCGCCAGCTTCGGGTGTTCCGTTAAGGCCTAGCACCTCGACCGGCACAGAGGGGCCAGCTTCTTTGACGCGTTCACCCTTGTCGTTAATCAGTGCACGGACCTTACCGTACTGCTCACCGACAACAAAGATATCGCCCTGACGCAAAGTGCCGTTCTGCACGAGGACTGTCGCGACGGGGCCGCGACCCACGTCAAGCTGAGCTTCGATCACTGCGCCCTGAGCGGACCGGTCCGGGTTCGCCTTGAGTTCAAGGATTTCGGCCTGAAGCGCGATCGCTTCCAGCAGTTCGGGCAGGCCTTGGCCAGTATGCGCCGACACTTCCACGTCCTGCACGTCGCCCGACATCTCTTCCACGATCACCTCGTGTTGCAAGAGGTCAGTGCGCACCTTGGTCGGGTTGGCACTTGGCTTGTCGATCTTGTTGATCGCCACGATCATCGGCACTTTGGCCGCTTTCGCGTGGTTGATCGCCTCGACCGTCTGCGGCATCACGGCGTCATCCGCAGCCACAACCAGAACAACGATATCCGTCACCTGAGCACCGCGTGAGCGCATCGACGTAAACGCCGCGTGGCCCGGAGTGTCGAGGAACGACAGAACCGCCCCGTCCTTCGTGGTCACCTGATAGGCGCCGATATGCTGTGTGATCCCGCCAGCTTCGCCAGAGGTCACATTGGTTTCGCGGATTGCGTCCAGCAGCGATGTCTTGCCGTGGTCGACGTGACCCATGATCGTGATCACCGGCGGGCGCGGCTTGAGGTCTTCGGGGGAGTCTTCGACTTCCTTGATGACGTCTTCAACATCCGCATCGGATACGCGGGTGACACGGTGACCGAACTCTTCGATGATGAGTTCCGCCGTATCCGCGTCGATCGTCTGGTTCTGAGTCGCCATGATGCCGTTTTGCATCAGCGCCTTAACCACATCGCCCACACGCTCTGCCATCCGGTTTGCCAGTTC
Source organism: Alphaproteobacteria bacterium (assembly GCA_030431485.1). Taxonomy (GTDB): domain Bacteria; phylum Pseudomonadota; class Alphaproteobacteria; order Rhodobacterales; family Rhodobacteraceae; genus Marivita. Next base: position 89,486 of record JAUIIR010000007.1, on the reverse strand, counting down.
TGCAACCGTGATCGCCTCAGGCAGCTGCACGTCGCGCACGACCTTTTCGCGCGGTTGGTTGCCGCCCATGGCTTTCTGACGCGCACGCTCCTGCTTGCGCTTCATGGCTGCCATTGATTTCTGACGGCCGCCTTCACCACCCAGAGCTTGATTCAGCGTCAGCTTGCCAGAACGGCGCTCAGAATCATCGCCCTTGCGACGACCGCGGTCTTCACGATCGCGATCCGCCTTGCGGGGCGGTGTCTGCGACGGTTTCGGCCCTCCGGGCGCCGGGCGTGCCGCCGGTTGCTCGACAGGAGCAGCTGCAGCTTTCTTGGCCGCTTCTGCAGCCTCGCGTGCCTTGCGCTCTTCTTCTTCGGCCTTCTGGCGCGCGCGTTCTTCAGCTTCACGCTGCTCGCGCTCTTTGGCTTCTTTCTCGGCGCGCATCCGTTCGCGCTCTTCTGCGCGGGCTTTTTCTTCGGCCTCGCGCTGTGCGGCTTCTTCACCTTCACGGGCCTTCGCCGCCTGCAGCGCCTTAAGACGGCGCTCCATTTCCGCGTCGGAAATGCCCGCAGGTCGTTTATTGCCCGCTGCAGCAACCGCCGCACTGGCTGAACCGCCAGACGAAGACGGAGACGCTCCGGGTTTGGGGACCACAACGCGCTTGCGCTTGGTCTCTACCACGACGTTTTTGGTCCGCCCGTGGCTAAAGCTCTGCTTTACGTTCCCTGACCGGGGACCGCCGCGCAAACCCAAAGTCTTTTTGCCGTCGTTATCGCTCATTTAGCTCTTTTTTCCTTCCCAGCGGCCCCTGCCACTGTCTTTGCATCAGACGTTCCGATGCGAAAGCCCTTCAATCTTTGGGCTTCCTCTACAACACGTTGCGTGAGTCCGCCAGCGCCAAGCGCGGCATGTATCACAGTTTGTCGCCCAAAGGCCATTCCCAGCTCATCCGCGGTAAGCCAACCGATATAATGGCCGAAATGCGGTGTGCTCAGTTTCGATTTCCCCCGGCTTGATCCGTCCGTCGCCTGCAACAGCACTTCGGCGACTTCCTTGGACAGCATGTCTTTGACCTTTTCATAGCCAGAGACCGCAACACCGGATTTGCGGCTAAGGCTTATCAGATCGACAACACGGCGCGCAAGTTGTTGCTCAAGATCGGAAATCAGGGTCTCGGAGACGCGCAACTGCGTCTTCGCCACACGATGAAACATGTTCTTTTTCAGTGCGGTTTCAAGAGCAGCCCGCGTTGCGGTCACCCAAATGCCCCGGCCCGGCAGCTTTTCTGCCAAGTCGGGAACCAGTAGAGCATCGGGGCTGACGACAAAACGGATCAATTCGGCTTTCGGGCGCACCTCGCCGGTCGCAATACATTTGCGTTCCGGCCCGGTCTCCCGATCTTTGTCTTTGCCGCCTCGTGCCACGTGTGTCGTTGCCCTTCAGGTCAAGGCAGGCTCAGGCCTGCGCGTCCTCTGCGCCTTCCAGCGCCTCTTCGTCGTCCTCCGCCTCTGCTTCAAGCTCGGTCGGATCGACCCAGCCCAGAAGAACGCGCGCGGTCATGACAAGATGCTGCGCCTCCTCCAGCGACATGTCGAATGGCTCAAGCAGACCTTCATCCTTGTGACGCTCGCCATTCTCGGTGGTCCAGCCGCCAGCCAGTTCCCAATCAGCGCATGTTGCAAAGTCCTCAAGTGTCTTCACACCGTCCTTGGCCAGCACTTCGACCATTTTCGGGGTCAGACCTTCGAAATTGATCAGGCTGTCCTCGGCACCAAGAGCACGGGCGCTTTCCAGCGCTTTCTGGGCTTCGGCTTCAAGGTATTCGCGTGCGCGGGTCTGCAGCTCTTCAGCCGTACCTTCGTCAACGCCATCGATGACCAGCAGTTCATCGAGCTCGACATAGGCCACTTCTTCCAGCGTGGTGAACCCTTCGGCCACCAGAAGCTGCGCAAAGAACTCGTCCAGGTCCAGCGTGTCCATAAACAGCTGCGTGCGCTCTTCGAATTCTTTCTGGCGCCGCTGCGATTCTTCTTCTTCGGTCATGATGTCGATATCGAGACCGGTCAGCTGGGATGCCAGACGCACGTTCTGTCCCCGGCGACCGATGGCGAGCGAAAGCTGCTCGTCCGGAACGACCACTTCGATGCGCTCTGCATCTTCGTCCAGAACCACCTTGCTCACCTCGGCGGGCTGCAACGCGTTCACGAGGAAGGTCGGCATGTCCTCGTTCCACGGGATGATGTCGATCTTTTCACCCTGAAGCTCGTTTACCACGGCCTGAACCCGGCTACCACGCATACCCACACAGGCGCCAACCGGGTCGATCGAGCCATCGTAGGAAATGACTGCAATCTTTGCGCGCGAACCGGGGTCACGGGCCACGGCTTTGATCTCGATGATGCCGTCATAGATTTCCGGCACTTCCATCTTGAACAGCTCGGCCATGAATTCCGGAGCGGTCCGGCTCAGGAAAATCTGCGGCCCACGTGCTTCGCGGCGCACATCCTTGATGTAGCAGCGGATGCGGTCGCCATTGCGATAGCTTTCGCGGCCGATCTTCTCGTTGCGGCGCAGGATGCCTTCGCCCCGGCCCACATCGACGATGACGTTGCCATATTCCTCGCGCTTGACGACGCCGTTGATGATGGTGCCCGCGCGGTCTTTGAATTCTTCGTACTGACGGTCACGCTCGGCTTCGCGCACCTTCTGCAGAATCACCTGCTTGGCAGATTGCGCGGCGATCCGCCCCATCTCGACCGGCGGCACTTCTTCGGTGAACTGGTCGCCCACCTGCGGACTTCCGGCGAAATCGGTCAGGGCCTGCCCATCGCGCAGCCAAACAGCGTTCTGGTTCGGTTTCGGCGCAACGAAATACGGCTTGGCCTGATCGACGGTCATTTCCGCCTGATAATTCTCAAGCTCTTCTTCGTCGACAACTGTGCGGACACGGGTAAAGGTGGCGCGACCGGTCTTGCGGTCGATCGACACCTGGATGTCCATCTCGGACCCATAGCGAGACTTGGCAGCACGGGCGAGGCTCTCCTCCATCGCCTCGACGACCAGACCGGGGTCGATCATCTTTTCGCGTGCCACCGCCTCGGCAGTCTGCAACAGTTCCAACTGGTTTGCGGATGTGATTGCCATCGGTCTTACTCCTCTTCGGGCCCTTCGGCCTCAATCACGTCGTCAAATTTGTTTTCGTCGAAGCCTTGGGCCTTTCGGGCCTTCAGCATTTCCTTGATCAGCTCGTCAGTCAGAACCAGCTTGGCATCCGCCAGCCAGTCGAACTTGAGACCCACCGTGCCCTCTTCGATATTGATCAGGACCTCGTCACCCTCGACCCCGGCCAGAACGCCTTTAAAGCGCTTGCGCCCGTCGATCATGTCCGAGGTCTCGATCTTGGCTTCATAGCCCTCAAAGGTCTCGAAATCCTTGAGGCGTGTCAGCGGCCGGTCGATTCCGGGCGACGATACCTCAAGCGTATAGGCATCCAGAATTGGATCTTCGACGTCGAGCGTCGCGCTTATCGCGGTGCTGATCTCGGCGCATTCATCAACTTCGATGCCACCTTCAGGACGTTCCGCCATGATCTGAAGTGTCGGAGTTTTGCCGCTCATCAGTCGGATGCGCACAAGCTCAAAGCCCAGATCTTCGATCACCGGAGTGACGATCTCGGCCAGACGCCGGTCCATCGCGGCTTTTGCGATCAGGTCGGACATGGGTGTGCTGTGCTCCAAAAACAAAAAAACGGGCGCGCGGCCCGTTGAAAAATTCGGTGGGTGCCGACCGGGGCCAACACGCCGCTGTTGACGCTCATATATTGAGCGCTTCCCGAGTCTGCAAGGCCTTTCGCGACCCAACCGCAAAACCGGCGTTTGTGCCCACGCTTATTTCGACACGCCGTGCGTAAATGGCAAGCGCTTCCGAGCGAAACGAGTCTCTTTAGTATTTGCCTATTTCGCGACTCGCTGGCGCACCTCTACGCTCAAGAAACTTCATCGATAAATCACGTCAAACAACACTTTAGCGAGAGCATCATGTTCTTCTTTCCCAAAAGAACCTGCGAAGTCAGGAAAAGTTCAGTCGGGTGTACACAGTGTAGCGTTCCAGGAATTATCGAGGGCACGGCGGTTCGTGCTGCATCCGGGTGGCGGTCCATTGAAAAATTCGAATCCACCGACCAATGGGAGGTTCTCTCAGGCGGTCTTCGTCGGGCGAGCAACCTTGGCAGCAGGATAGTCTGGCGAGACACGGTATCCTGTCCGGCAAATGTTCGCCCTCTCATCGTACCAGAGGGTGCTTTGGGCAATGACGAACATGTTTGGGTCCAGCAGGAAACGCGCCTCGTTTTCGACAGTGCACCGTTTACCGATCTTGTCGATGCAACGCATGTGTCGATCAAGGCTGCTGACTTGGTTGGTATCCGCGGAATTGAAATCGCTGATGAACCGCCAACCGCTGTCCGGGTATATCAGGTGATTTTCGACGATGCCGAAGCCGTACAGATCGCAGGCGGCCTCTGGCAGTTGTGTGCTGCGCCGTGCAACAGCATGGATCTCCTCTCGGACGATTCTTGGGACTTGTCCCGTATCGGTCGCAACACTGTGCGTCACCTGACGGCTGACGAGGCGGTGATGTTCTTTGGCGCGCTTGATGCGGCTTTGGTTCACAACAAAAATCGTCCTATCAGGGACATGTTCTTCTGACTGGCCACCTCCGGCACCGGAACCCGCGCCTGATGTCTCTAATCTTCCTGCGGGGCGACCGACCCCGCAGATCAGTAGTCACGCTCAAAGAAGATACCCAGTGACGAATTCCCGGTGTTGTCGACACTTCCGCGTGCCGTGATGTCCGAGGTCACGTCGAGGTTGAGATTGATCTCTGCGCGTCCTCCGCTTTCCACCACAACATCCGAATAGATATTGTCCGAGATGTATTTTCCAGCGCGCACAGCCGTACCGCCATCGTCGGATTGCGTCACGTCCAGATCATCCAGACCAAACCCGTCGCGCAGACGTGACAGAAGGCCCATGCCTCCGCGTCCGGCCAGAGTTGCTACCGCGTTCGCCAACTCCAGCGCTTGCAAAGCCGACAGGTTCGACAGGTTGCGACCGAACAAAAGTTGCGCAAGCACCTCGTCCTCGGGCAGTTCCGGGCTTGACGTGAACGAGATATCCGGGGACGAGGCTGGCCCGTCCAGAATAACCCGTACGGTGATCCCATTTGCTTCGGTCTCGGCCACGAACCGCAAAACCGGGACAAAGCTGCCACTCATCTGAATGCGCCCCTCATCCAGTGTGAAACGCTGATTCAGGATGTCCAGCCGACCGCGCACCAGTTCGAAACCGCCTTGCGGAATAATGTCCGACGTCGGCCCGGTCAGGCGCAACTGCCCCGAAAGCTCCGCATCAAGCCCACGCCCGCGCACGAAGACCTGACCCGGAGCTGTGAGCGTCAGATCCAGCCGCGTGCTTGACGGTCCGCGTGTTTCTTCAACCGCGCTTTCTGCCGACGTCGAAATTCCGGCCCGGTCCAATGTCCGCATAACAGGGCGTGTGGCACCCAAATGATCAATCGGCGGGATGTCTCCCAAGCCCGACACGCCTGACGAGGGAACTTGAATTTCGGTCTCATTCAGACGCAGGTCGCCGTTGACCAACAGATTGCGCCCAATCGGCCCTGTCAAAGACACCGCGCCGCTTACGCTTGTGTCATAAAGATCCGGATCTCGGACACCGAAACGATTGAGCGTTGCGGTGACATTGGCGTCGAGCGTCGTCAGGCCCAGCCGCCCGTTCACTTCGACCGACCCTCCATTGTTGCCCTGCGCCGACAATCCGATTTGCGCGGCGCTGTTCGCCAACTGGATCTGGCCGGTGATCGGGGTCAGGATAATACCCAGCGTCGGTGCACTGAATTCTGCCCCGACCGGTGTGACCGTGCCAGAGACGCTGGACAGGCCAAGTGGTCCAACCACCCGCAGGTCCAGATTGGCCCGGCCATTCAGACGCCGCGGTGCGATAAAGACGTTTGCCAGACCCAATGGCGCTGATCCGTTCACGGAAAGGTTCGCAGACCCGCCGTTTGCAACACGTCCGTCCACCGCAAGCGTCGTTCCTCCCGGACCATCAAGGTCCACATCCACGGTAAATCCATCGCTCTGCTGGCCAACAGTTCCATCCACCACCAGCGCCCCCTGGAAGTCCGGTGCGATCAAACCGACATTCGCCAATCGGGCGTCAATCTGAAGGTTGCTCAACGGGCCACTGATCTGCGCTGTGATTTCCGGGTTCTGCACATCTGCCGACACTGCGCTCAGCGTCCCGTCCTGACCGGATGCTTCGAACTCGAACCGGGTCACGCCAACCATAAACCGATCTACCAGAGTGTTATTAATCGCAAGATTGGTGCCGCGTCCGCTGGCGCTCACCTCAAATCCGCCGCCGTCTTGATAAGTGCCGTTGACCGTTAAATCAGCACCGCCCCGCAGCGGCTGGCCCGCAAGGCCGGACAGGGGCGCGAGGCTGTCAGCCTGCAGCGACAAAGCAAATTGCGCATCCGGTGCGCTCAACATCTGCGTCACCAATGCTGAACCTGTGACGTCGATCGCGCCGGTCGCCATGCGCAGGGATTGAAGGGTCAACCGTTCCTCCGCCTGCTGCCAATCGAAGGTCGTCGAAATCACCGGATTGGAACCGATGGCCTGACCCAACCGCGCATCCGCAAGGCGCAATTGCGCCGCGTCAAGCTGCAGGTCCCCACCTGCTGAAACCAGACCGCCGGTGTCCGTCTGCCTCAGTGTGCCATTGCCCGTAGCTTCCAGAACCCGTGCCGACACCTGTGTTGACTGCAGATCGCGCACGGCGATTTCGGTGTCCCATCGCCCATTCGGTCCGCCACTTGCTACAAGCCGCACTCTCCCGGTGCCAAGCTCCATGCCCCCGGCAAAGGGCAACGTGACAGGCTGCGACTGGTTCGACAAATCCGCCGTGAGTTCAAGATTGGCCAAACGCGTCCCTGTCAGTGTCGCGACCCCGTTCAATTGGGCAGAGCCCTGTGCCTCGCCGGGATAAATCCGATCGAGATTGCTCAGCACGCCATCAAGCCTCAGCGATGTTGACTCGCTGGTGATTTTCCCCGCCAGTTCAAGATTTGCGGCAGGTGTCACCGCCCGGATTGTGCGGAGCGTTGTCCCGGTCTCATCCCTGCGGACGTCCAGACGTACCGAACCAACTCCGGCCAACACCCGGTCTGCCACATCCTGACCCACTGACAGATCAAGCGTGGTGCCATCAACAACCAGATCCACCATGCCCGAGAGCGGTCCGACCTCGCCATCAATCCCGACGTCAACACGTCCCGCCAAATCGCGGCCTGCCAGTGCAGAGAACCGCGTGATATTTTCGGCCACCAGGTTCAGGTCAATCGCCAGCGGCATCGTCTCGGCAAAAGTCCACGTGGCGCTGCCATCAAGCCCATAGCTGTCGCCATTCAGCTCCAAACTCGTAACACGCACAGGCTGCCCGCTGCGGTAGTCCACCCGTGCCGCACCGGTCAATTCCGATCCCACGGCCTCGGCCAGAGCCGGATCCTTCAGAGCAAGCGCTTCCGTGGTAAAGGTGATATCCAGACCAAAGCTGCCATCCTGCTGGGCAAAGCTTTTCTGGTCGATCTCGCCCCGGCCGCCAAGCGTCACGACATCGACCATTGCATCCGGACTTTGGAACCCTTCCAGTCGTGCGTCAAAAGTCAAATCGCCGTTCAAAGCAGCGTCAAAGGTGACCACGTCAACACGTGTCTGCCCGTCACCCGTAGGCAAGACAACCGGCCCACCATCGGGATTGGCAATCCGCCCCTCGGCGTTCAGCGCCTCAAGCCACCCCGTCTCTGACACCACCGCGCTGCCGTTCAGCGACAAAGTGTTGGCAGAAAGCGCGAACTCGGGCAATTCCGTCCGGCCCGAGGCCGACCGCAGAACACGCGCTCGCAACCCGATATCGGTTCCGAAAAATTCGCGTGTTTCCTCGGTCAGAAGCGGCGTGGGATCACCAGAAATATCGACGCGCACATCAATATCGCCGGTCTCTTGAGGCGCGAGGATGTCGACCGTCCCGGTGATGCGCGGACGGCCATCTGTCGCCAGCGCGATCTCGGCAGTGAAATCGTCAACCACGCTTTCCCCCTGGACGGTCAGTGCCACAGACGGTGCGCCGGGAATGCCCAAAAGCGTCGCGGCCAGACCACCTTCGGCTTCCTCTGCATTGAGATTGACCGCCAATTGGCGCGAGGCTGGATCATACCGGGCTGCGAGCGAAATCTCGGCCTGCTGACCGTCGATCCGGTTCAGATCAAACCGCAGATCAGCCCCGCCATCCTCAAGCGCCGCAGCTCCGGTCACCTGAAACGCCGCCGCTTCGCCCAGAACTGGTGCGCCCAATTCCACCGAACTGACTTCGATCTCTTCGATACGGATCGCCACGGGAAGGTCGGGGATCGTAAAGGGTGCGGCCTCTGCGCTGGGCACGTCCGGACCGGCATCCGGTGTGCGAGCTACAACCACGCGCTCTGCGGTAAACGCCGTCACATCGACCACACCGCGCAACAAAGCGGCGCGGCGCCAGTCGAGAACCACGTTCTCAGCGCGGAACCATTCCCCGTCTGCATCCGAAATCGCGATCAGATCAATGCTTGCCTCGCTCGACAGAACGCCACGAAATCCACGGATACGCACGTCGCGACCGGCCCCTGACAGCGCATCCTGCAGCAGGCCCGCCAAATAGCCGGGATCGTCGTCCCCGTCCTGAGCAAACCCGGCTATCGGCCACCACAGGCAAACGAGAATAAGTGTGAGAAACCGCATATCAGAACGCCTGACCAATGCCGATGTAAAGCTCGTAATCCTGCCCGGCATTGTCGCCGGTCACAGGGGTGGCGATATCCACCCGGATGGGTCCGATACCAGTGTTGTACCGCAGCCCGATCCCGGCCCCGGCATGCCAGTCGCTGTCTCCGGCAAAACCACTGTCTTCGGTGATCATGCCAGCATCGTAAAAACCGACCAGCCCGATATTGTCCCGCACCGTTGCCCGCAATTCGGCCGAAACCGCTGCAAAGCTTTGCCCGCCGGTGAACTCGTCATTCGGCAGCGTGACGCCCAGAGACTGATATGGCACCCCGCGCACGGTGCCGCCTCCTCCCGAGTAGAACAAATAGTCCGGCACGGTCTCTTCAAGGCTCGGTCCCCAGACGGACCCGAGCTGCGCCCGTCCTGCCAAAACAAACCGATCGTCCGCGCCAAAACCGACATAGGCCCGGGCATCCGAGGTGAACCGCAGACCGCTCTCTGTGTCGTCCAGCCCCATGAAGGGCGATCCGGTGGCCGAAAGATAAAACCCGCCGGTTGGGTTGAGCGTATCGTTACGGGTGTCGTAGGTGGCTCCGACCGTGGCCAGCAAAAGCTGGAATTCGCGTTCACCAAACGCGTCCTTGCTGTCGATATAGCGATACCCAAGCCCAAAAGACCCAGTCAGCTGTTCGGAAAAGCGATGCGAGAGCCCAGTGATAACCCCGGCCTGATTGCTGCTGAACCCCGGCTCATTCAACTGCTCAATCCCGGCAGTCAGGTAGAATTCCGTGTCAGGGGTGAAGGTGGCCGGGCGGGCGTAGTTCAGAGTAAGCGCATAATCGATCTCATCGGTGTCGGTTCCGATACCCGACACTTCGCCTTCGATCCGTAGCCTCTCCGCGCCTTGGAACAGGTTGCGATGCAGCCAGAAGGCGCTGATCTTGCCGCCTTCCTGTGTCGAAACCTCCGCGCCAAATCCAAACCGGCGCGGCTTTTGCTCAGCCACCTGCAACGCAAGGTCCAGCGTCCCATCTGCGTTCGGCGTCTCAGCTTCGGATACCGCAACCGAACTGAACACACCGGTTTGCCGCAAGCGCCGCTCGGCCTCGGCAATCTCTTCAGGGTCGAACACCTCACCTTGCGGCAAGGCTGCAATTTCACGGATGCGCGTGCGCCGGACCCGGTCATTTCCGGTCACAACCACGTCGCCGAAAAGAAGACGAGGCCCGGGCGCAAGCCGCAATTGCACGTCAATCTCGCGGTTCGGATGGTCCGCCGTGATCTGTTGGTCGGCCAGACGCGCCTTGGCGTGCCCTACATCGCGCCAACCGTTGACACCCGCAGCCACGGCATTGCGGATCGGATCGGTCCCGGCGCGTGCCCCGGTTCGAAACTCTGGTGGCAACTCGGTGCCGTCGGCCAAAGGCGCAATATCGGTGCGCCCAAATTGAAAGCGAGGCCCGGGGTCCACCTCAATCAGGATCGTCCTAATGGCCGCAGGGGCTTCAAACGGCGAAATACCGGCGGCTTCTCGCCCATCGACCTTGATCGACACAACAGGAGAGAACCGTCCTCCCCCATAAAGCGCGGCGACAATGCGCCCATAATCCGCTTGTGCCGCAGCAATCAGCGCCTGCGGAGTCGCATCTTCCGCGTCTTTCAACGCGTAAAGCGACATTGCATCTTTCAACTCACTGCGCAGGTCTTCGCTGCCACCAGACACATTAAGATCAAGGTCTTGCGCCAGTCCCAAACCAGGCACCGCAACAAGCGCTGCGCACAACATCGTGCGTTTCAGCCGGTTCATCTGCCCTAAACCTCGTAAATTAACTGAATTCAGATTAACAGGCTAACCATCTAGCCTGCAAACGGGTTCCGTCCCGTAATGATCACCATTCCGGGAGTGTCACACAGCAAAAAGCACGCGCGACGGGGGTGTCACGCGTGCCAGGTGCAGAAGGCTAAGGACCAAAGCCTCCCGTGTCCCTGTCGTCGCTCAGTAGCGCGCCAGAGTGTATCCGCGATGGCGCAGGCACGGCAGCGCATAGGCACGCGTCGCACCGCGCCGGGTTTCGACCTTCATCCGGCACGCCTTTGGCAGGGACCGTGTCTCGACATTGTTGCGCTCAAGGCACCTGCCCATCACAACCCGGCGCACATGCCCGCCTTCGATCCGACGCACGCAGGCGCGTGGCAGGATATCCCGGTGGCGCGGTTGTTCGTGGCGCGGGATGACCTTTGGAATTGGCCTGTCATGCACATAGGTGTTTGGGTTAGTGTGGTGTTTCGGCCGATAGTCCGGTTCGAGGTGGCGCACCTCTTTCTTTTTGTCTTTCTTGTCATCGTCACGCGAATTCTGAATCGCCTTGCCAATGATAAAGATCGTCGCCGCGCCGGCGAGTATCTTGGCGATGTCTTCTTCCGATGCGGCGCGGGCGGGCACGGCGGACACAGCGGCAATCGTTGTTGAAACGGCCAGAACGGCTGCGATGAATTTACGTGACATATCGGGTTCCTTTCCCTGTCGGTTGCGCCAGAGATGGCGGGGCGGCGGCAGCGGCCAAAGCGCAGCGCTGCCTGTGATAACAGTTCGGGCCAACGGTTCGGGTCAGGCAATATCGCCCCCCGGCTATCCGATAACCGCGTTGCCGTTATTGAATTTCGCAGGGCTTGGCCGCAGGGTGATCACATGAAACACGCGCTCCCCTTTTTGCTCCTCGCCGCGCTCTGCACGCCCGCCGCCGCACAGGCCACGTGTTATGCCGACTACAAGGCGAAACAGGATGCTCCCCTCCGGCTGCACTACGGTGTGGCCGAAATCTCTGAACCCTGCACCCCGGCCTCTGCGCAGGAGCAGTTGCAGACTCGTCTTGCACAGGCAGGATGGACACTGCTCAATGTGGTGTCGGTATTCGACGAAGCAGGGTTAGCCGAAAGGAAAGACAGTGCCGGACAAAACTACCTCCGTTACTGACGCGCGCCGCTCCGGCACCCGCCTTGTGGTGATCGGCATCAGCGGAATTGTGGCGCTTCTGGTGCTCGCAGGCGTGTTTCTTGTCCTGACCCTGCCTGACGCGAACGCGTTCAATTCGCGGGTCGAGCAGATCTTCATCGAAAACGACGATCTGACATCGCAGGCCGAAGTCAAGCTGCTCGAAATTCTCGCTCAATCCGGCACCGCGTTCTCCGATACGCTGGCGGGCTACCGCACCACGATCTTCGTGCTGCTGGTCTTTGCCACTGCCATGTTGATCGCGGCACTGGTGTTCCTTGTGATGCTGGTGATCCTCAATCGCCGCATGGCGCAAATCGAACGGTCGGGCATTCAGGTCAATTCGCTGATTGTCAGCCGCGAGGAGAACACGGTTTATCTGAACACGATGGGCTTCAAGCTCACCGACGCCATGATGGAGACCATTTCGATTTTGGCAGAGGCGCGGATGGATGACGAACTTCTCTCGGGAGCCCAGATCGAGGCCATCGTGTCAGGCCGGTCGGAATCTGATTGCGAAGAGGCGGCAGGAGCCACCCGCATCAAACGTCTCCGCGACGGTTTGGGGAACCAGTTGGTCAGCGAATTGCTGATCAAAAACATCGCCCGCAGGGGCTATATGCTCGCCATCGACAAGGACGTGATCGAGGTGCTTTGAAACGCGCCTTGCAAAAAAGCTGCGCGTTACCTTTGGTCCTCGCACGACGCTCCGTGCCTTGATGGGGTTTTCTGTCCTGCACATCACGGGTCACATCGTACCGGGATGTTCGCGATACCGTCTGCTGATCTGATCAAAATCACGCACCCGTACGGCGAAACCGTACCATTCAACCGTACGAACCGCACCGTTCGACATGACAGTCTAATGGCAGACGTGCTTGCCTGCGTTGCGACACAACAGATAGCGCAAAGTCTTGCGGACACCCATATTGAACCGTACGGCACTCCCCGCTCAACCGTACAAAACGCCGGTTTTCAGCCCGTATAGACAAGATTTTCTGCGATCTGAGCGTGCAAAGCCGGACCCGCACCAACAACGCCCGCCGTCTGTGGCACCGCATTGTTAAAGCGTAACGTCTCACCGTGCCGATCGGTCACCGTTGCGCCGGCTTCCGACAGGATCAACGCTCCCGCCGCAATGTCCCATTCCCAACTTGGGCGGAACGTCAACATCGCGTCATAGCGCCCTTGTGCCACCAGACACAGCCGATAGGCCAGCGAGGGTCGATGCGCCCGTGCAAATCCGGGCACGTCTTTGCGCCAGTGCTCAGGTTCCATATTCGGCTTGGTTGCCAGGATGCGAGCGGCGTGAATATCACTGATATCTGAAACGCTTAGCGGATCTCCGTTGCACAAGGCGCCTTGCGCCGTGGCGGCGGAATACAGCAAATCCATTTCGGGGAGGTAAACGACTCCTTGCGTAACGACCCCATCTTCGACCATCGCCAGCGAATGCGCCCAGGTGGTTTCACCATTCACAAAACTCCGCGTTCCGTCGATCGGATCGACGATAAACAACCTACGTCGATCCAGCCGTTCCGGAGTGTCTTGTGTCTCTTCGCTGAGCCATCCGTAGTCGGGGCGGGCCAATGTCAGCGCCTCATGCAAAGCCCGGTCCACAGCGAAATCCGCTTGGGTCACCGGCCCCGCGCCGTCCGGTTTATGCTCTACTTCCAAGCCCTTAGCCTTGTGATGAAGAGCAATCTCGCCTGCCTGACGTGCGGCGTCGATCAAAAGATCAAGGTCACTCTCCGGCAAGCGTCAAACCTTCCACCAGCAACGACGGCACCACCCGGCTCAGCCAAGGGCGGGCATCGTTCGCCGGAGTAATTTTCTTGAGCATTTCAATGAGGTTACCGGCAATCGTCACGCCACTGACCGGATAGGCGACTTCACTATTCTCGACCCATAATCCAGCCGCTCCGCGCGAATAATCCCCTGTGTTCGGATTGATGGTGGAGCCGATCATCGACGTCACAATCAGCCCGGTTCCCATATCCGAAATGAGCCCCGCACGGTCTTTAACCCCTTGGGCAAGCGACACATTCGACACACTGGGCGAAGGGCCGCCGGTTGTCCCGCGCGCCGCGCTTGCTGTCGATTCAAGCCCCAGCTTGCGCGCCGTAGCGAGATCAAGCGTCCACCCGGTTAAAACGCCGTCTTTGACGATGTCACGCTTCTGCGTCGCCAGACCTTCGGCATCAAACGGGCGCGATCCGCCGACCCGCACACGATGCGGGTCTTCGGTCAGGCTAAGTCCTTGGGGAAGAACTTCTTTTCCCAATAGGTCCAACGCCCAGGACGACCGCCGCGCAATCGAGGCGCCATTGATTGCCATCAACAGATGCCCGATCAAAGACGACGAAATCCGCTCATCAAACAGGACTGGATAGGCACCTGTCTTGGGCTTGCGTGGGTTCATTCGTTCCAGCGTCCGCTCTGCTGCCGTTCGACCAATGTCAGACGGCGACCGCAGATCATTCTGGAAAATCCGTTGATCCCCATCGTAATCCCGCTCCATTCCGGTGCCGGTCCCTGCAATCGCCACGCACGATGTAGACCGCGACGATCGTTGATAGCCTCCAGAAAATCCATTGCTTGCAGCAAGATAGACTTCTTGCGAGCCATATCCGGCAGATGCCGCGGAGACTTGTGTAATTCCCTCCACAGCCAGCGCTGCAGCTTCCGCATCACGCGCATCCTGCTCAAGCTCTGCAGGTGCCGGTTCTGGTGTTGGATCGTACAGTTCGAGCCATTCGGCCGCACGGTTTTCGGCCAATTGCCCCGGATCAGCTAACCCCACATAGGGGTCTTCCGGTGCTTCCTTGGCCATTGCCACAGCCCGTTCGGCCATGATGGCAAGGCTGTCGGCCCGCACATCCGAGGACGACACATTGGCGACCCGTTGCCCAACAAACACCCGCAGTCCGATATCGGTCGACTCAGACCGTTCGGCCTGCTCCAAAGCGCCGCCCCGTACGTCGATGGATATGGAGTTGCCCCGCACGGCGAGCACATCGGCGGCATCGGCCCCGGCCTCATTGGCGCGCTCCAGCAGGCTCTGCGTCAGGTCATCAAGCGTGTCGGTCATGGGGCCTCCGATGCCAATATTCGTGCCGCAGAGAGGTAGAGCGGTGCGCGCACCACCGCAACCCTGCTAGCGATCCAGCGGGGCGACGACACCGACGATCGGACCCAGCCAACGCCCGAAATCCGACCGGTTCAGTTGCGGTGCATGCAAGCGCGACACGCTACCGTCAAGGAAAAGCGCGTTCGGTAAGCCAAGGTCATCGCGAAAGATGCGGCCGAACTCGTGAAAGGTAACCGACTGATCAGAAATTACAAAAACAGCCCGCGTCCCGTCTTCAGAGGTGCCGACGCCGTTGCGAATGTACCTGGAATCGCTGTCCTTCAGAAATCTTGGGTGAAGGTCGCCGTCGATCACCAGCATCGGACCGGATTGCGTGGCATAGCGGCAGGCAGGTCGCGCAGCGTCGTACGCCAACGTTTCGATCACGTCCGCGCGGTCGTCCCGGATACAGAATACCCCGTTTGGCAAGAGCCCGAAATTACCCGGTCCTGCATTAGGGATCACGCGCATGATTTCTTGCCCGTCTTCCACGTAATGTCCTACCGGTGCACGGTCGTTGTGGTACATGCCGCCATTCATCGCAAAAACCAGCATTTTGCCGTCTCGGGCAAGTGTGCCGTCGAGCGTTGAAAACTGCCCGTATTTTTCGCCCGACGGCGCATCAAGAAACAGACGCAGGTCATCGACGCGCGGATCGACGTCACAGGCGGTGTACGCCAGACCTTCAAAACTGCGTTCTGAACACGTCACCTCGGCCATCGTAGCGCTGCCGGTGGTCACACATAAAGCCAGCGCTGCGACGGTACTCTTAGCTTTCGATATCACGGCGCACGGTGTCCTGCTCGAACATGCGGCGGGTGTCGTCCATGCGGTCGAACGTGTCGTCGAGCTTGAACCGCAGTTCGGGCGAGAATTTCAACGTGAGATTCTTGGCCACCGCGCGGCGCAACTCGCTGCGGTTCCTGTGTAACAGCTCAAGAACGTCCTCTTGCCCTTTGCCTCCCAGAGGGACGACAAAAGCTGTCGCCACTCGCAGATCGGGAGAGGTGCGCACTTCCCCCACGGTGATGGAGTAGCGGTTGAGGTCGGGATCGTGAATGTCTCCGCGTGCCAGTACCTCGGACAAGGTGCGGCGGATCAATTCGCCCACACGCAGCTGTCGCTGGCTGGGTCCCTCAGAGCTGTGAGATCGGTTTTTTGCCATATCCGGCACATAAGCCGTCTGGCGGGCTTTGCCAAGCAGTGGGGCAACCGCTATTGAGGCGAAAATCCACCAGCGGAGAAAGTCATGAGCGAAGAAATTGGGGTCGTGGTTACCGGAGTGTCCGGGCGGATGGGGCAGATGCTGGTGACCGAGATCGCCAAACATCCCCGGATGCATCTTGCCGGGGCCGTTGAACGCACAGGCCATGACTGGGTCGGCAAAGACGTGGGGACCGCAATGGGGGGGGCGGCAATGGGGGTCATCGTGGCCGATGATCCGCTGGAATGCTTCGCCCGTGCGCAGGCTGTGATTGATTTCACCGCGCCGGCCGCAACCGTCGCTTTTGCAGAACTGGCGGCACAGGCCAGGGCGGTTCATGTGATCGGCACCACAGGCCTGTCCGAAGAGGACCTTGCTAAGATCAAAGCTGCAGCGCGCCATGCGGTTGTGGTGCGTGCAGGCAACATGAGCCTTGGGGTCAATCTGTTGACGGTGCTGACTCGCAAGGTCGCCGCGGCGTTGGATGAGGACTACGACATCGAAGTGATCGAATATCATCACAACCAGAAAGTCGACGCGCCTTCGGGCACTGCGTTGATGCTGGGCGAGGCCGCTGCAGAAGGACGCGGAGTCGATCTGCGTGATGTGTCAGACCGCGGGCGTGACGGCATTACCGGAGCGCGCAAGCGAGGCGATATCGGCTTCAGTGCAATTCGGGGTGGTGACATCGTCGGCGAACACGATGTGCTGTTCGCCGCAGCGGGCGAGCGGATCATTCTGCGCCACGTTGCGAGCGACCGGGCGCTCTTCGCCCGAGGGGCGCTCAAAGCGGCGCTGTGGGGTCAGGACAAGGCGCCTGGCGAGTACGACATGCTCGACGTTCTGGGTCTGTCCGACGACTGATCACGCGGGAGTTACGGGAACTTCCTGATCCAATCCTGCATTTCTCACGTATCTTTACCAAAGTACGTTGCCGGAGGGTCTTATGCCGAATCGTGTTGCTGCCACAATCGCCGCCACTGCTGCGCTGCTCTTGCCTCAGATCGCTCAGGCAGAGCTGAAGCGGATCGAGGATAAGTCTGAATTCGTGCAAATTGTGCAGGGCAAGACCCTGTCCCGCCCTCTTGTACGGCTGACAGTGACCGCTGATGGCAAGATCTCCGGGCGTGGTGCGACATGGGATGTCACTGGGTCGTGGGATTGGAAGAACGGCTTTTTCTGCCGTGATCTGAACTGGGGCGGAGACGATCTTGGCTACAATTGTCAGGCCGTTCTGGCCAATGGGTCCGAGATGCGGTTCATTGCCGATCAGGGGGCTGGCCAGTCGGCAGATTTCCGTTTGCGCTGACCCTTAAAAGTCGATTGCAAGACCGCCCTTTTCCCAATCGCCATATCGCACGGGCTCAGGGCCGTCGCGTCCACCCAGTTCTTTCGGCAGGGGCTTTTCGGTAGCCGCCTTCTTACGGCGTTCTTCGGCTTCGGCCAAAGCACGCTGGGCGGCGGGAGGCAGGTCGTTGGGTGTGTCAGTGCTCATCGCGGGCTTCCATAAATCTCACCTTTGATATACGCGCGGACCGGACCGGGACAACCCCGGCCTGTTTTCAGGAGTGCCATGTGCCAGCACCCACATCGCCCCGCCTTGCTGCCCTTGATGGGCTGAGCCAAATCATCGGCGAAGGCCGCATGCTTTCGGAGGTCATCACTGACGCCGCATGGCACGACCTGTCCCCCGCCGAACGCGCAACGGCGCAAAGGCTTATGACCGAAACGCTACGCTTTCTTGGACGGGGGGATCATCTGCTGACTCCGCACCTGAACCGGCAACCGCCGCTGCGCGTGATGAACCTTCTGCGCATGGCGACGGTCGAACTGATGTCGGGCGGTGCGGCGCATGGTGTGGTGAACGAGGCGGTCAATCTTGCTGCTCGCAACCGCAAGACCGCGCCGATGAAAGGCCTGGTCAACGCGGTTCTGCGCAAGGTCACCGCAATGGACCCGGCCGCGTGGGACACGGCGCCCGAGACCGTGCTGCCCAAATGGCTGCGGCCCAAGTTGGCCAAGGCCTGGAGCAAACCGGTTGTGGCGCAGATTGAGCGCGCGCATGCAGTGCCGCCGCCGGTCGATCTGTCGGTAAAATCTGACGCGGCGGGCTGGGCAGAAACGTTGGGAGGCACAGTCCTTCCCACAGGTTCGGTGCGGCTTGCTTCGCGCGGCCAGCTTTCGGCGCTGCCGGGGTTCGAAACCGGCGACTGGTGGGTGCAGGACGCAGCAGCGGCCTTGCCCGTGCAGCTTTTGGGTGATGTCACAGGCAAGCGTGTGCTCGACATTTGCGCGGCGCCGGGTGGCAAGACGATGCAACTGGCTGCCAAAGGCGCGGACGTGACTGCGCTCGACATTTCCGAAACCCGTATGGCGCGGCTGACCGAAAACCTGACGCGGACCAAACTGTCGGCGAAGATCGTCGTTGCCGACGCTCTCACCTACCAAGACGACCCGTTCGACGCCATCCTGCTTGACGCGCCGTGCTCGGCCACAGGCACCATCCGAAGGCATCCCGATCTGCCATACGTGAAGACGCAGACGGGCCTCGACGATTTGGTCAAACTCCAACGCGCGTTGCTGCTACGCGCAATGGAGCAGCTTAAGCCGGGGGGAAGCTTGGTTTACTGCACGTGCAGTCTGCTGCGCGAGGAGGGTGAGGATCAGGTCAAATGGCTTTTGTCTCAGAACAGCGGTATTGCGGTTCACCCCCCAGAAGCGCCCGGTCTGGACCCAAAATGGATCAGCGCTGAAGGCGGAGTGCGGCTACGCCCGGATTATTGGCCAGACCGCGGTGGGATGGATGGGTTTTACATGGCCGTTTTGCAGCACACGGGCAAACCATCGCCCGCCTGACATTTGCGCCGTGACTTGATCCACATGCGGGGGTAAGGTGTCGCCATAAGAACGCTTGCGAAAACGCAAGACAGAGGCAGAGCTGATGTTCCGACTGGACGCCGCAAGACGGGCGCAGGCCCGGTTTTTGGACCGTGTTCACGCGCGGTTGTCTGCGCGCGTAAAGCCTGCAACCGCTTTTGTTGGTCAACCCGAGCCCCGTACCCTTGGGTCTTACGCACGCGGTCGTCAGTTGACGGCCGGCAATCTTTTGTTTGCGGGCCATCTTGTCGAAGCGCCAGGGGCCATCCTGTGGGACATCACCCCACCCGATGACGTGTTTCTCGAAGAAATCCACGGTTTCGTCTGGCTTGACGACATGGCCAGTGTCGGTGATGCGGCAGCGCGCAAGACCGCGCAAAACTGGCTATTCGAATGGATTGCCAGATACGGGAACGGCAGCGGTCCGGGCTGGACGCCCGAACTTGCCGGGCGGCGCGTGATCCGATGGCTGCACCACGCGATCTTCGTTCTGGGCGGATGCACACCAGAACAGTCGCGAGCTTTCTTCCGCTCAATTGCGCAGCAAACCATTTTCCTCAATCGCCGCTGGCACAGTTCAACGCCCGGATTGCCCCGTTTCGAGGCGCTGACAGGGCTGGTGTCTGCAGGATTGTCGCTGCAGGGCATGGAATCTCTGGCTGATCCGGCAATTCGTGGTCTTGGTCAGGAGTGCGCGCGGCAGGTCAACGAAGCTGGCGGCATACCGACCCGCAACCCAGAGGAATTGCTCGAAGTCTGCACGTTGTTGATTTGGGCGCGGGACGCAGTTCAGGATGCGGGGCGATCCGCGGAAATGCAGCATCTGCAGGCCATCACCCGAATCGTCCCGACCCTTCGCGCACTGCGGCATGCCGATGGAGGACTGGCGCGGTTTCACGGTGGCGGGCGTGGAGCAGAAGGGCGGCTGGACGCAGCGCTTGCAGCGGCTGGCACCAAAGCTCAGGCCGCCAAAGGGCTTGCTATGGGGTTTGCCCGTCTGTCGGCCGGTCGCACATCAATTGTGATAGACGCATCAGCGCCACCCGGTGGTCAGGCCAGCATCAACGCGCATGCCTCGACACTCGCATTCGAGGTAACATCGGGGCGTCGTCCCTTGATTGTGAATTGCGGCACCGGAGCGACCTTTGGCGAAGACTGGCGCAGGGCAGGGAGGGCGACACCGTCGCATTCGACGCTTTGCCTCGATGGCTTTTCAAGCTCGCGCCTTGGTAGCACTGCGCGCATCGGTCCGGTCGAGCGGGAACTGCTTGAGGATATTCCCAAAGGTGTCCCCGTAGAGCTGTCACGCGCCACGGATGGCGTCAGGTTTGAAGGAGGCCATGACGGCTATCTTAAATCCCACGGTATGACCCACGCACGGATCCTGGAATTGACCTTTGACGGGCGTGGCATCGTGGGCGAGGACCTGCTTGTTTCGCTCGACAAACAAAGCAAGGCCCGGTTCGATGAAAGGCTTGAAGAGAGCAGATTGGCCGGAGTGCCGTTTGATATCCGGTTCCATCTGCATCCCGAAGTGGACACTGCCATCGACATGAATGGCACTGCAGTCAGTATGGCGCTGCGCAGCGGAGAGATTTGGGTGTTTCGCTATGATGGCCATTGCTCCATGTCGCTTGAGCCATCGGTCTACCTTGAAAAAGGCCGCCTGCGACCACGCGCGACCAAACAGATCGTTTTATCTGCCCGCGCAATGGAGTATGCGACCCGCGTTCGCTGGTCGCTGGCAAAGGCACAGGAAACCGCAATCGCGGTGCGTGACCTTGTTCAGGACGATGCGACAGAGCTGCTGAACTGAACATCTGGGACCTATCGCTGTCATGACCAATCTCACCCCCCTTCGCCGTGCGCTTCTGTCCGTTTCGGACAAGACCGGACTTGTTGACCTTGCCAAGGCGCTCGACGCGCGGGGTGTCGAACTGCTCTCAACCGGCGGGTCTGCCAAGACGTTGCGCGACGCCGGTGTTCCGGTAAAGGACGTGGCCGAGGTCACAGGTTTTCCTGAAATGATGGATGGCCGGGTCAAGACGCTGCACCCGATGGTGCATGGCGGGCTGCTGGCTCTGCGGGACAACGACGATCATGTCGCAGCGATGTTCGAGCATAACATCAAGGCCATCGACCTTTTGGTGGTGAATCTCTACCCCTTCGAGGAAACCGTTGCGAAAGGTGCTGACTATGACACCTGCATCGAAAATATCGACATCGGCGGGCCCGCGATGATCCGCGCTGCGGCGAAGAACCACGCCTTTGTCACGACACTGGTGGATGTCGAAGATTACAACGCCTTGCTTGCGGAGCTTGACGCCAACGATGGACATACATCGCTTGCCTTCCGTCAACGTCACGCGCAGATCGCTTATGCGCGCACCGGTGCGTATGACGCGGCCGTCAGCACTTGGATGGCGGGTGCCATCGGCGAAGAGACTCCGCGTCGCCGGGTGTTTGCCGGAACGCTCGCACAGCCGCTGCGCTATGGCGAGAACCCGCATCAAGGCGCGTCGTTCTACCACGATGGTTCGTCCCGCCCGGGGGTTGCCACGGCGACCCAGCTTCAGGGCAAGGAACTCAGCTACAATAACATCAACGACACCGATGCGGCGTTTGAGCTGGTGTCAGAATTCCTGCCCAAAGACGGCTTTGCTTGCGCGATCATAAAACATGCCAACCCCTGCGGCGTGGCGACGGGTCGGACATTGAAAGAAGCGTATCAAAAAGCATTCGACTGCGACCGCACCTCCGCGTTTGGCGGGATCGTTGCGCTGAACTCGACGCTCGACGGTGAAACTGCCGAGGCGATTGCCGAGATTTTCACCGAGGTGGTCATCGCTCCCGGTGCGCATCAGGATGCCAAGGACTTATTCGCCAAGAAAAAGAATCTGCGCCTCCTGACAACACCGGGGTTGGCCAACACGGCCGAGCCTGGTGCCGCATGGAAACAGGTGTCGGGTGGCATTCTTGTGCAGAACCGCGACAATGGCCGGATCAATATGGACGACCTCAAGGTGGTGACCAAGATCGCGCCGACAGACGAGCAGATGCGCGACCTGCTGTTCGCCTGGACCGTGGCGAAGCACGTCAAATCCAACGCGATCGTTTACGTCAAAGATGGTGCGACCGTGGGGGTTGGTGCTGGCCAGATGAGCCGGCTGGACAGCGCTTTGATCGCTGCCAAGAAGGCTGAGCGCATGGCTGAGGCGCTGGGACTGCCAAAGCCGCTGACCAAGGGCAGCGCGGTCGCATCTGACGCGTTCTTCCCGTTCGCTGATGGTCTGCTCGAAGCGGCTGCCGCTGGCGCATCCTGTGTCATTCAGCCGGGTGGGTCGATGCGCGACGACGAAGTGATCAAGGCAGCAGATGACGCCGGTCTGGCGATGGTGCTGACGGGGATGCGGCACTTCCGGCACTGAATTTTACCATCCGATAAAATTTCCGGATAGGTGCATAGGAGACAACATGCGTCTGGTGGCCATCATCGCGGCAGCGGTCTTTCTGCTGGATCAACTAACCAAGTGGTTGGTGGTCCATGTGATGGACCTCGCCCGCGTCGGAGCCATCGACGTGTGGCCGCCGTTTCTGAATTTCCGCATGGCATGGAACACCGGAATCAATTTCGGACTTTTGTCCGGCAATGCCGACTGGACCCGATGGATTTTGATTTCGGTTGCGCTGGGCATCGTTCTGTTCGTTCTGGTCTGGATGCGCCGTGATCCGCCGGGACGCACAGGGTTGATCTTTGCCGGGCTGCTGATTGGTGGTGCGCTGGGCAATGTGGTGGATCGGCTGCTTTATGGGGCGGTGGCGGATTTCCTGAACATGTCCTGTTGCGGCTTCACCAATCCCTATGCTTTCAATGTAGCGGACATTTCGGTGTTTTTCGGTGCGATTGGGCTTGCGCTGTTCTCGGGCGGGAAAAACGCCTCGTGACGAGTGCGGCTTGATACGCTAAAGCAGGTTTGAGGCGACTACGGAGGCGGGCAGACAACATGATGCCGCGCGCATTGATCATACTTTCACTGGTGGCGTTGACCGCCTGTGGATCGCGTCAGGACACCATAGATCGGGACACCAATCTGAGGCAGTTGCGAAATCCGACCGGGACACCCGAGGAATTCTCTATTGTTCCACCAAAGCCTCTGGAAGCACCTGAGAGCCTGGCGGAACTACCGACGCCGACCCCTGGCGGTGCTAACCGCACGGATCAGACACCTTTGAAAGATGCGGTCGCCGTATTGGGGGGCGCTCCGTCGCGCCTTGACGCAGGCGCTGGTATTGGTGCCGGGGATCAGGCGCTTGTGGCGCGAGTGTCACGCTTTGGCCGTGACGCGAATATCCGTGCGGAATTGGCCGAGGCAGACCAGAAGTTCCGCGAAGGACGGTCTCTGTTCAATTGGCGGCTTGTTCCGCAGGATACCTACAACCGCATCTACCGAAATCAAACGCTTGCCCCCTACGCAACGCTTGAAGCCGCGCGCCGCGCTGGGGCTTTGACACCCTCTGCACCGCCCCGGTAATCGTATTGCCACCAAGGGCGAAGGTGCTCACGAAACTGTTGGACCGCTTGAAGTTGAAGAAAGGCATCGTACCTTACCTTCAAACGGAGGAGTATTGCCGATGCGTCGCCTGATTGCCCTTGCCGGGGCGTGCCTTCTTGCTTCTGCACCTTTGCGTGCACAAACCATCGAAGATCAGGTCACCACGTTCCAGCTTGAAAACGGGATGGATGTCGTGGTGATCGAAGACCACCGCGCGCCTGCCGTGGTGCACATGGTGTGGTACCGAGCGGGATCGGCGGATGAACAACCCGGCGTGTCCGGCGTGGCGCATTTCCTTGAACACCTGCTTTTCAAGGGAACTGAAAAGCTTGCTCCGGGCGAGTTCAGTGAAATCGTCAAGGCCAATGGCGGCACTGACAACGCGTTCACCAGCTTTGACTACACCGCCTACTTTCAACGCGTCGCGGCTGACCGCCTCGGTTTGATGATGGAGATGGAAGCGGACCGGATGAAGAACATCCAGCTCGACCGCGAAGACATTCTGACCGAGCGCGACGTGATCATCGAAGAGCGAAACCAGAGGGTTGAGAACGATCCCGGTTCTTTGTTTCGTGAACAGCGAATGGCGGCCCAGTATCTGAACCATCCCTACGGCACGCCGATCATCGGCTGGCGACACGAGATGGTGAACCTCGATCTGGACGATGCCCTCGCGTATTATGAGCAGTTCTATTCACCGAACAACGCGGTCCTGGTGGTGGCTGGGGATGTTTTGCCCGACGACGTGCTTGCCTTGGCACAGCAGCACTATGGGCCAATCCCGCGCAATGAGGCATTGCCTGAGCGGGTCCGTCCATCAGAACCTCCGCAGATGGCGGAGCGGCGGATATCCTTTGAGGACCCCCGTGTTGCGCAACCCTATGTGATGCGCACATATCTCGCGCCGGAGCGTGATCCCGGCGATCAGCGAAAGGCTGCCGCGCTGACGCTTCTGGCTGAAGTTCTGGGAGGGTCGCAAACCGCAGTCATGCCGCAGAAACTGCAGTTTGAAGAAAAACGCGCCGTGTACGCGAGTGCGTTCTACAGCGGATTGTCGCTTGATGACACGACCTTCGGCGTCGTGAATGTGCCTGCCGAGAGCGTCAGTCTTGAAGAGGCCGAAGCCGATATGGACCGTGTGATTGCAGAGTTTATTGAGACCGGCGTGGATAAGGACCAACTGGACCGTATCAAATTCCAGCTTCGGGCGTCTCAGGTTTATGAACTGGATAGCTCGAATTCGCTGGCACGGCGATATGGGGCGGCGCTGACCTCGGGTTTGACGATCGAAGATGTGCATGAATGGCCAGACATTCTGCAGTCGATCACACCGGAAGAAATCATCGCAGCTGCCAAAGAGGTTTTTGATCGGGACAATGCCGTGACAGGATTTCTCCGCACGGCCGAGGAGGTGACGCAATGAAGGTTTTTGGGTCTCTGATTGCGTTCATGCTGCTTGCCGCAGCACCCTTGCGCGCCGAAATTGACATCGCGGAGGTGACCACTCCGGGAGGCATAAATGCATGGCTGGTCGAGGAAGAGTCGATTCCCTTTGTCGCGTTGGAACTGCGGTTCAAAGGGGGGGCGTCTCTGGATGCGCCCGGCAAGCGTGGTGCGACCAATCTGATGGTTGGGCTTTTGGAAGAAGGCGCGGGCGACCTTGATTCCCGTGCGTTCTCGGAGCGGGCAGAATCTTTGGCAGCCAGTTTCGACTTTGATATCGGCGATGACGCAGTATCTGTCTCGGCCCGCTTTCTCACGGAAAACCAGGATGAGGCCTTGGCGCTTTTGCGTGATGCGCTGACGCAGCCTCGGTTTGATCAAGAGGCGATTGATCGTGTGAAGGCGCAAGTCGTGTCCGTCATCCGCTCGGATTCGCAGGATCCGGACAATCTGGTGGGCAGGGCGTTTGATGACATGGTCTTTGGCGACCATCCATACGGGTCTGCGATCGAAGGCACCGAGTCATCGCTGGAAGCTTTGACCCGGGACGATCTGATTGCTGCGCATCAAGGCGCGTTGGCCCGAGACCGAGTGTATGTTGGTGCTGCGGGCGATATTTCCGCTGAAGAACTGTCGGAAATGCTGGATACCTTGCTGTCCGATCTGCCGGAGACAGGAGCGCCGCAGGCTGCCGATGTCGAGGTTTCGACCGAGGCTGGTGTGACCGTCGTGCCCTTCGACGTCCCGCAATCCGTGGCGATCTTTGGCCATGAGGGGATCGCGCGGGATGATCCGGATTTCTTTGCGGCATATGTCTTGAATGAAATTCTCGGCGGCGGCGGCTTCGAGGCGCGGCTGATGGAAGAGGTGCGCGAAAAACGGGGCCTGACCTATGGCGTCTACAGCTACCTTGTTCCCAAGGATCATGCGGCGCTGTATCTGGGTCGGGTTTCCAGCGCCAATGACCGCATTGCCGAAGCAATCAAGGTCATCCGCGATGAGTGGACCAAGATGGCCGAGAACGGTGTTACCGAAGAAGAACTGGCGACGGCGAAAACCTATCTCACCGGAGCATATCCGCTGCGTTTTGATGGCAACGGGCCGATTGCGAATATTTTAGTTGGCATGCAGATGGACGACCTGCCAGTTGACTATGTGAACACCCGAAATGACAAGATCAACGAAATCACGCTGGAAGATATCAAGCGTGTTGCGGCGCGCGTGCTCAGGCCGGAGGCTTTGCATTTCGTGGTTGTTGGGCAGCCGGAAGGGCTGGAATCCTGAATTTTGCCGGATGGTAAAAAATGGCCGCGCTGGAAGTCGCGGCCATTTTTTATCGGCGTTGATCAGTTCAGCAACCCAGCGTGGCGCAATCCGTTGTCGATCAGATCGCGCGTCGGCTGGGACACCGGGAAAAGCGGTGGCCGCATATCTTCTTCGCAGAGACCCAGACGGCTCATGGCGTATTTCGCGCCGCAAAGGCCGGGTTCGACAAAGATACTGTGATGAAGGGGCATCAAACGGTCCTGAATTTCCAGCGCTGTCAGGTAATCCCCGGCCAGAGTGGCTTCTTGCATCTGAGAGCACAAAGCAGGCGCTACGTTGGCAGTCACAGAAATCATACCGACACCGCCCTGCGCGTTGAAGCCATGCGCCGTGGCGTCTTCGCCCGAAAGCTGGATAAACTCACGTCCGCAGGTCAAGCGCTGCGCCGACACGCGACCCAGATCGCCGGTGGCATCTTTCACACCGATGATACGCGGAAGCTTGGCAAGTTCACCCATCGTTTTGGGCGACATATCTACCACCGAACGACCCGGGATGTTGTAGATGATGATAGGCAAATCGCAGGCATCGTGAAGCATCGTGAAATGGCGTATCAGCCCGTCTTGCGTGGGTTTGTTGTAGTATGGCGTCACAACCAGACCGGCCTGCGCACCGGCCTTTTCAGCGTGCTGCAAAAAGCGAATTGCTTCGTCTGTGTTGTTCGATCCGGCACCCGCAATCACAGGAATTCGGCCTGCGGCAGCTTCGACGACAAACGTCACAACCTGTTCGTGCTCTTCGTGAGACAGGGTGGGGCTTTCGCCAGTGGTGCCCACCGGGACAAGTCCGTGGCTGCCCTGCTCGACATGCCAATCGACAAGGCGTTTGAGCGTGTCAAAATCCACTGCACCGTTTTTGAACGGTGTGACCAGTGCAGGCATTGACCCCTTGAACATTGTCACGCTCCTTTTTCGTGTGTGGCGCTTGCGCCGTTACACCCGTGCCGCGAATGTGAGTTGCAGGTCGCGGGGTGCGGGTTATCCTTCAGCGAGCCGTCTATCCTTTTTCATCGGAGAAAATGCAAGCCATGTTTCGGCGTATCGCGATCCTGACGGTGGTTGTGCTGTCCTTGCCCTTCAGTGTTTTCGCACAGGATAATGCGCGTCCTTTGGAGCGCGCCATGGATCTGATGCGAGAGGGCAATTGGGCGGCGGCGCAAATCGAGTCTCGTGGCGACGGGCAGGCAGCTTTGGATGTGATCCTGTGGCACTATCTGCGCGCGGGACTTGGATCACCGCGCGAGGTGCAAGATTTCCTGACGCGAAATCCTGATTGGCCGGGTTTGCCGTATCTGAAGGAAAAAAGTGAGACAGCGATGACAGCGGCGCCGTCCGATGTCATCATGGGCTTTTACGCAGACCATGTGCCTGAAACCGGAGCGGGCGCATTGTCATTGGCCCGTGCGCTGTTGATCGCAAATGAACGTGCCGACGCGGAGGCCGTCATCCTGAACGCGTGGACATCATTGACACTGACATCGGATGAACAGGACGCCTTTCTGGCTAGCTATGATGATCTTTTGGCTGTGCATCATGCGAAACGCCTTGATGCAATGCTTTGGCGGGGCAGTGTGCGAAATGCCGAAGAGATGCTGTCTTTGGTTGGAGAAGACTGGCAGGCATTGGCGCGCGCTCGCATGGCACTGCGCGCCGATGCCCCCGGTGTTGATGCCCTGATCGAGGCGGTCCCAGCATCCCTGAGTTCTGATGCAGGCCTTGCTTATGAGCGGTTCGCCTGGCGGATGCGCAAAGGCCGCACTGACGATGCGGTCGAAATTCTGTTGGCGCGGTCGTCTTCGCCCGAGACCTTGGGTCGGCCCGATATCTGGGCGCGTCAGCGGGATGATCTGGTTCGCCGAATGATGTGGGACAAGCAGTACGACACGGCGTATCGCGTCGCCGCCAGTCATTACTTGCAGGAGGGTGCGTCTTTTGCGGACCTTGAGTGGTTGGCGGGATATCTGTCACTACGCTTTCTGGATGAACCAGAACGTGCAGCAACGCACTTCCGTGCATTGCGCGGCGGCGTGGAGTCGCCCATTTCACTGGGCCGCGCGGGTTACTGGTTGGGCCGGGCTCTTGAAGCTTCGGGAGATACAGAGGGCGCCGCCAAGGCCTTTGCATTTGGTGCGCAGTATCAAACCTCGTTCTATGGGCTTCTGGCGGCCGAGGCAGGCGACCTGCCTCCTGATCCTCTGCTTGCGGGACATGAGACGTTTCCGGATTGGCGGGATGCGCCGTTCACACGGTCCTCTGTTTTCACGGCGGCGATCCTGCTCTTGGACGCCGAGGAGAAAGCACTCGCCGAACGGTTTTTGACTCATCTGGCCGAGTCACTGGACCGTCAGCAGATCGGACAGATGGGTCAGATGCTTGAGGATTTGGGCCTGCCACATGTGCAAGTCATGTTGGGTAAACGCGCGGCGCAATACGGTCACGAGGTCCATGCGCCATATTATGCGCTGCACCCTTTGGCAAAGCTTGAGCATCCGGTGCCGACGGAATTGGTGCTTGCAATAGCCCGGCGCGAATCCGAGTTCGATCCTGGCGTGATTTCACCCGTGGGCGCGCGCGGATTGATGCAGGTCATGCCGCGCACAGCGCAGGACGTTGCGGGATGGCTTGATGTCGAATATTCGGAAACCAAGCTGCTGACCGATCCAATCTACAATACGGTACTGGGTGCGACGTATCTGGAACAGTTGGCCCGACAGTTCAACGGGAATGCCGTGATGATCGCTGCCGGTTACAATGCAGGACCAAGCCGGCCCGAACGCTGGATGGAGGAGCGCGGCGATCCAAGGCGCGGCGATATGGATGTGATCGACTGGATTGAGCATATCCCGTTCAGCGAAACCCGAAACTATGTGATGCGTGTCACCGAAAGCCTGCCGATCTACCGTGCCCGGCTGGGGCTGGATCCGCATCCGGTGCCGTTCTCTGAGGAATTGAAGGGATCAACTCTTCTGCCGCTGACGCCACAGGGTGAATAGACCCGCGCCGACGATCAGGCTTGCTCCGAACACGACATTGGGGCGGATGGCCTCTCCAAAGACCATGATACCAAGGCTCGCCGCGAAGGGCAGTTGCAGGTAGGCAAAGGGTTGCACCGCGCTGGCCTCGGCCACGTCGTAGCATTTGATAAGGAGGTAGTGGCCGGTGGCCCCTGTGACACACAGAAGCGCCATCATGGCCCAGTCAATCGGGACCATTGGCTCCCAGAACCAGATGCCGATCAGTGTCATGAACACCGCGCCCACTGTGCCGGTCCAGAAAAAGCTGGTGGCGGCGCTGTCCTTGCGGGCGGCGTAGCGTGTGAGCAGGCCATAGAGCGCAAACATCAGGGCCGAGACAGCCGGGATGATCGCCAGTGGTGAGAAGACGCCGAAGCCGGGTCGCAGGATTATCAGGATACCGATGAAGCCCACGCCAATCGCCGTCCAGCGCCGCCATCCGACCTGTTCGCCAAGGATCGGGCCAGACAGCGCCGCAATGAGCAGCGGGTAGCAGGCAAAGATCGCGTGGCTTTCGACAAGACCCAGATAGGTGAATGCCAGCACCATCACACAGATTTCGGACGCTAAGAGAAGCCCACGAAACCCTTGCAACCAAGGCTGGGTGGTTGCCGCCGCTGCGCGCAGACCACCTGCACGGCGGCTTGCGACGAACATCACGAATGCGGCGAAGAACCAATAGCGGATCATCACCACCATGAGCACGTTGTATTCGCTGGCCAGATGCTGCGAGAGGCCGTCCTGCATGGCGAAAACAAAGGTCGTCGCTACCATGAGCCAGATGCCCAGACGGTTGTTGGTCTCAGTCATTTCAGGCAGCTTTCCGGGCAATGGTCATGTGCCGCTTGCGCCCAAAGCCGGGGATGCGGGTGGTGATGAGACCCGCCGAATCCAGTGCCCGGCGCACATGTCCGGCAGCGGTATAGGTGGCAGCCGTTCCGTTCGGCGCGGTTTTTTGGGCGACTTGCAAGAGAAGCTCGGGCTCCCAGAGTTCGGGGTTCTTGGCGGGCGCGAAACCGTCAAGAAACCATGCGTCGGCGGGTAGGGGCATGGATGTCAGCGTCTCGCGCGCATCCCCTTCGACAAGGGTAAAGCGCAGGTCGGGTAGGGAGATGTTCCGTGCGCCCTCGGCCCAAAAGGGGGCGAGGTCTTGGGCAATCGGCGCGAGTTCGGGAAATGCCTGCTGCGCGCGGATCATATCGTCCGATTGCATCGGAAACGCTTCGAAGCTGGTGAAATACAGCGTGCCGTCCTGACCGCTGGAGCGCCAGAGGTCGAGTGTGGCCAGCAGGTTCAACCCCGTGCCGAAGCCCAGTTCGGCGATATGAAACCCATCCCGGAACCGCGCTGGCAGGTCGTTGCCCGTCAGAAACACGTACCGCGTTTCCGCGAGCCCGTTGTCGAGCGAAAAATAAGGGTCGTCGAACCGGCGGGAGACAGGGACATCCCCATCGCGCCAGTCGAGCGGTTCCGTCTGGAGTTTCATGATGACATACCTTAGCGACAGCGCGACCTTGGCGAGGAGAGACCGGAATGGCAATGCCCGAAATCACGGTGCGCGGTGCGGGGATTTTTGGCCTGAGCATCGCATGGGTTTTGACCCAGCGAGGCGCGCGGGTTCAGGTGGTGGACCCGTTTGGGGCCGGCTCGGGATCGAGCGGTGGGTTGGTTGGTGCGTTGGCTCCGCATGTGCCTGAGAACTGGAACGACAAGAAGGCATTTCAGCTTGAAAGCCTGATCATGGCAGAGTCGTTCTGGGCTGAGGTGCAGGCGGCCGGAGGTGTCGACCCGGGCTACGGGCGTACGGGGCGGTTGCAGCCGATTGCCAACGATCATGCCTTGGAGCTGGCGCAGGCGCGGTGTGACGGCGCGCGCGCTTTGTGGCAGGGGCGCGCGGTGTGGGAGGTGATTGCAACGGAAAATGCTGGCGATTTTGCACCTCTGTCCCCGTCAGGTTTCCTTGTTCGGGACACGTTGACCGGTCGTATGCATCCGAGACAAGCCTGTGCCGCCTTGGTTGCCGCTTTGCGCGCGACGGGCGTCGAGGTTGTCGCCGACGCGGAGGAACGTGGTGCCGTGATCTGGGCGACGGGCTGGCGTGGACTTTTGACGCTGTCCAAGGAACTTGGGAAATCCGTCGGCGCCGGGATTAAGGGCCAGTCGGCAGCTTTGGGCTATGATGCCGGGCCGGTACCGCAGGTGTTTGTAGATGGCTTGCATATCATCCCCCATGCCAATGGGACGGTGGCCATAGGATCGACCAGTGAGAGGGAGTTCGACAGTCCCGATGGTGTAGACACGCATTGCGATGATCTGATTGCGCGGGCCATTGCTGCGATGCCGGTGCTGGCCGGCGCGCCCGTCGTCGACCGTTGGGCCGGGGTGCGTCCGCGCGCCCGGTCGCGTGCGCCAATGTTGGGGGCTTGGCCGGGAAGGGACGGGCATTTCATTGCCAATGGCGGATTCAAGATCGGTTTTGGTATGGCGCCGAAAGTGGCAGAAGTGATGGCCGATTTGGTGCTTGAGGGACGCGATCTGATCCCGAATGGCTTTCGGGTCGAGGCGTCTATGTGACCGGCGTTGCGGCGATTGCCTTGGCGACTTCGGCGACTCCGGGGTCGATTCGCGCCTGCGCGATTGAGCTGTACGCCAAACGATAATAATTCCGCGGCGGCCGTTCCTCCGCGAAAAAGGCGGTGCCGGGTTCGATCAATACGCTGACCTCACTCAACCGCCGGGCAAGGTCTTCGCAATCGACATGATCGGGTGCGCGCATCCAGAAGCTTGACCCGCCATAGGTTCCTTTTCCTGCAATGGTCAGCCCATGTTTGCCGATTGCATGCTCCATGATTGCGCGGCGGTCATTCAGCGCCTTTCCAGTGCGCCGGATCAGACTGTCGTAATGACCGAGGCTGAGGAAATAGGCCGTGGTGCGCTGCGTCAGCCCAGGTGGATGACGCAGCATCGCGGCGCGCAGGGCGCGGGCTTCGCGGATGAAGGGGGCTGAGCCAACCAGATAGCCAAGCCGCAGACCGGGAAAGAGCGATTTGGAGAAGCTGCCCACATAGATCACGCGCCCATCTTCATCGAGGCTTTTCAGTGCGGGCATCGGCTGCTTGAGGAAGGCCATCTCGAATTCGTAATCGTCCTCGACAATCAAGGCGTCGAGTGCGCGGGCCTTTTCCAGAAGCGCTTGCCGCCGGGCCAGCGGCATCGTGTACGAGGTCGGACATTGATGGCTGGGCGTGGTGAAGATCACATCGGTGTTTTTGGGAATTCGATCTGGCGGCAACCCGTCCTTGTCCACATCGACCGCCGCAAGGTGGCATCGCGATTGGGTGAGCACGCCGCGCAAGGCCGGATAACACGGGTTTTCGATGACGGCTTGCCTCCGTTGCGTCAGGAGGACGTGAGAGGTCATCCAGAGCGCGTTTTGTGCGCCCATCGTGATCAAAACCTGATCTGGGGTAGCGGTGATACCCCGGCGGGGCAATGTGTGCCTAAGAATGAATTCGACCAGTTGGGGGTCGTCCTGATCGAAGGAATCGCGTGTGAGGGCCGCAAAATCCTTGGCTCCCAGAGCCTGCAGTGCGCACAGCCGCCAGTTGGCATGGTCGAAAAGCTGCGGATCGGTTTGACCGTAGAGGAACGGGTAGCGGTATTGCGCCCAGTCCTGCGGTTTAACAAGGGTCGCTGTGCCGGTAAATTTCTGCCCGATCGCCCGCGACCAATCTACGGCATCTTCCCGGCTTGGAATCTTTTCAAACTCCGGCGGCTCAGGTGCATTATTGGACACGTAGTAGCCCGAGCGTCCACGCGATGTCAGGTAATCGTTCGCCAGAAGTTCGGTATAGGCGAGGGTGATGGTGATCCGACTGACACCGAGGTGATGCGCAAGTTTGCGGCTGGACGGAAGTTTTTCTCCCCGGCGGAACCGACCTGATAGGATACCTTCCGCGACCATCTGCTGGATACGGGCCTGCAGGGTGCCTTTGGTGTCGGGCTTAAGGAAAAAGTTTTCGACCGGAATTGCCATAGTGCGAGCCTAGATTGGACTTATGCAGTTGGCAATCTGGCCTTAGATTGGCGGCCGTGAATTTTGACAATGGGGCCAAGACACGCCGTAGGGCGTTTGGTGTAAACCGAGATTGAGTTTCCGGTTTGCGGGTAAGTGCGGGATGCAGAAGGTGTTCCGCATCCCAATCTGGTGTTGTGCCTCGCGTTATTCAGTCCAACTGACGCCGGTAAGGTCTGTGGCTTGCGTGGGTGCATTCTGCCAGAGACCTTGAATCCGGGCATCCGCCACGGTTGGGAAGGCGAGCTGGAACAGATATCCGTTCACGTAGTCATCTGCGATCATGGTCTGGGCCTGCGCCAGCAGCTCTGACCGTGCGGCCGGATCACTGGTCGCGCCTAGTGTGGTCATGAGTTCTTGGAATGCGGGATTGTCGTACTGGAAATAGTAATCCGGACGTGCGTAGATGCCGATGTCGAATGGCTCGGTATGGCTGACAATGGTCAGGCCGAAATCCTTGCCGCGGAATACTTCTTCAAGCCACTGCGCCCATTCCAGATTGGTTATCTCGGTATCGATGCCGACGGCACGCAATTGAGCGGCGATGATTTCGCCGCCACGGCGTGCGTATGAAGGAGGCGGCAGTTTTAACGTTGTTGTAAAGCCATCGGCGAAACCTGCCTCAGCCAGAAGGGCCTTGGACTTCTCAGGGTCGTAATTCGATTTTGCCGTCAGATCGACATAGTCGGGATTGTGCGGTGCAAAATGTGTGCCAATGGGCGTGCCCAGTCCGAACATAGCGCCATTGATGATTGCCTGACGGTCGATGGCATGGGCAATGGCCTGACGCACGCGCACGTCATCCAGCGGTGGCATCTTGTTGTTGGTGCTCAGGATCGTTTCGCCTTCGGTCGAGCCGACAAGAACCTGAAAGCGGGGATCAGCCTCGAATTGCGGCAAATTCTCGGGGGCGGGGAAGCCTGCAAAGGCGTCAATGTCCTGTGCCATTATCGCGGCAAAGGCGGCAGTGGGATCGGAAATGAATTTGAACGTCGCCGCTTCAAGCGCGGGAGCGTCGCCCCAATATTCGGCATTTCGGCTGATTTCAATCCGGTCGCCCTGTACCCAAGACCCGAACTTGAAAGGCCCGGTTCCAATTGGATTTTGTTTGATGTTTTCGATGCTCTCAGGAGCGACGATTACGGCATCGCCCCAAGCCATGTTGAACAGGAAGTTGCCGTCTGGTGCCGAAAGCGCGACCTCTACCGTGGTCGGGTCGATCACTGTGACCTCGGAAATTCCGGCAAAGAGCGCCTTCTGCGCATTGGCACTGTCTTCGGCGCGGGCGCGGTCGAGCGTGAACTTCACGTCGTCGGCGTCCATTGTGGTGCCATCGTGGAACGTCACACCGTCGCGCAGTCTGAACGTGTACGTTGTCCCGTCGTCGCTGATATCCCAGCTTTCAGCCAGTCCAGCTACAACCGAGCCGTCCGACATGAACCGCGTCAGCCCTTCGAACACGTTGGAATAAAGTACGGAATCAATTGCCCCGGCGGCCGCGCTCGTCGGGTCGAGATGCGGCGGTTCGAGTTGCAGCGCAATGGTGAGGTCCGTTTGCTGGGCCATCGCAGGCGCAGACAGAAGCGCCGCAATGGCAACGCCCCGAAGGAAGTGGTGAGTCATGGTGTCCCTCCTGTTGTTGTCCTCACTCTCACGTCAAATCGCCGTGCAATCAAGCACATGCTGCAAATAGCGCGGTTTGCAGGTTGTCGGTTGCCGCGAGAACCGCGCGTGGTTCTGAGCAGACAGAATGCGCAAGTTGAGGTCGGCTTGCCCTGAACGCGTGGGACGTTTGGGTGCCATCAGTGCTCCAACCAGCGCTCTACACAGCGAGACAGATTCACGCGCCGTGTAGTAGATCGCATCATCATTCTTGCTGTGCTTGATCTTACACCTGACGGATTGCGGTTTTTGAAATGTACCTAAGGTGTAACCCGAGAGGACATTCTTTACGCGACTGACGCGAAGTGACTATAGGCTCTTGGGTGAAACGCTGAATGCGCTGTCCTATCCCAACTCAAGCGTTGCCACAGCCTTAAGATCTGTCCCCGCGACAGGGGCATTGCCGCGAAACATGCGGGCTGTGCCGAAGTTCTGTGACAGGCCATTTTGCCGGAGCGCTTGAGCGAATGGTGCGGCTTCGTCTGGAATATCTATCGTCACATAGCTTTCTTTGACGGCTGCCGCCGCTTGGCCTGCCAAACGAAATGCGTCGTCTGTATTGGCGGCTATGATTGGACCGATCTTGCACCCTTCTCGACAGAGCCGTGCTGTGGCGAAGCCTGTGATCCCATCACTGTCGTTCATAACGATGGTTTTTCGCGTTGGTCCGTTCTCAATCCAAGTCTTCAAGAAGTGGTCGCGATGGACACCTGTAGCGGCCCTGTCCATGCGCGCCAGCTCGGCAAATTCGTTTGGTCCAGCCAGTGTGAAATGCGTATCGTCAATACTGAGACGACCCGTCCAACGCGCCGTTCGGCTGGCCAATTTGAAACCCGACTTTGCATAGTTCGCTTCCTGCGCCGGCACACCATCAAGGCCAACGGTTCGGTCGCCCGCATGATCCAGCGCATGGTTCCAGAGGCTGAAGCCGATGCCCTGACCTCGAAATTCGGGCAGGCACAGGTAGAGGCCCAGAAAAGCGTAGGTGTCGGAATGGTTCACCACTGATATCGCCGCAACAGGCTTGTTTTGGACTTCGGCAATAAAGAAGCCCTCGGGATCAGCGGAATAGAATGCTTCGGCGTCATCATGGCCGGGGTTCCAGCCTTCCGTTGCGGCCCAGTCGAGCATCATGGACACATCGCCCAAGGTGGCAGTTCTGAAGCTTGCGCCTTTCATCGCTGCAAAGCTTCGCGCAGTGATGTTGGCGGTTGGCTCACATTGCGCAGATCCAGCGAAGCAACCAGATCAAGAAGATGGCTTTTCATCAACTGCTCGGCCGCGTCACCGTCGCGGTTTGCGAATGCATCAAGAAGCGCGTGATGCGCCTGTGTTTCGCACAGCGCTGCGCGTCGCCGCCAGTACAGTGCAATGATCAACGAAGAGCGCGAGATCAGTTCCGATATAAAGGTCTCGATGGTCGATTGATCCGCAATTCGCGCGATTTCGACATGAAATTGACCTGACAGGAACAGTGCACGTCCGTTCTCGCCTGCGTCGAGGGCGGCGTGTTCGTCCCGGATATTCTCGTTCAAGAGCCGCAGATCGGCATCGGTCATGCGCAACGCGGCGGAGTGGGCCGTACGTGGTTCCAGCAATGATCGTGCTTCGAAAACTTCTCGCGCTTCACGTACGGAGGGTTGGGCAACAAACGCACCTCGGTTGCGTTTCAGTTCGACCAGATGCCGATGGGACAGGGCAAGTAAGGCAGCGCGCACGATTGTGCGACTGATCCCGTAGGCATCACCTAACTCGTCTTCACCAAGCTTTGTGCCTGGTGGCAGGCGATGCTCATGAATTGCACGTTCCAGATCCGAAACAACGGTGTCGCTGGTCCAGCCCTTGGTTTCGATTTTGTTCATGGTTCCCACACAAGACGCTCCGCATTGATCGTATTCCTCTATGATTCGCTTGTGAAGGCACAAGCAGGAGGGGTGGGAACAGTCGTCGCAACAGGATTGTATACGATTTTGTGTCGTTTTCTGTGCACATCATTCATGCATCCGCCAAAAAAATGTGCGAAGTGAGTTTTCTGCCCTCACGGAAGCGAAAAACACTGCCACTCACGCGCCCTTGACGCACAGGGTAACCAGACACGCGGCATGGGGGCCTTGATGCGAACTGGCTACGATCTTGAACTGGTTCACTTGACGAAGCGCTATGGCGAAACGGTGGCGGTCCGTGATCTGAACCATGTCTTTGCGAAAGGCAGTTATGTCTGCCTGCTTGGTCCATCGGGTTGCGGAAAGTCGTCGACGCTTCGGATGATTGCCGGACATGAAGATGTTAGCGACGGCCAAATTGTTTTAGACGGTCACGATGTCTCGGACCTCCCGCCGGCGCGGCGTGGCACGGCAATGATGTTTCAGAACTACGCGCTTTTCCCGCACCTGTCCGTGCGGGACAATGTGGCTTTCTCGCTCCGGATGAAAGGTATTGACAGACTCAAGCGACACGCGCGGGCAAATGAACTTCTGGAACTGGTGGACATGACCCATCTGGCGGACCGCCTCCCGGCGCAGCTTTCCGGTGGTCAACAGCAGCGTGTGGCTCTTGCACGTGCGCTCGTGACGGAGCCGAAAGTGTTGTTGCTGGACGAGCCGTTGTCCGCGCTCGACCCGTTTCTGCGTATCCGCATGCGGACGGAATTAAAAAAGCTGCAACGCGAATTGGGCATCACGTTCATCCATGTGACCCATGGTCAGGATGAAGCTCTGGCTCTGGCGGACGAGATCGTCGTGATGAATGATGCCGTGATTGAGCAGGCTGGCCCTGCGCGCGAGGTTTGGGCCCAGCCACGCACTGAATTTGTCGCGCGCTTTATAGGTGGTCACAATGTGATCGCCCTACCGGATGGCAAAGCCACAGTTCGTGCAGACGCGGTTACCCTGGGTAACGATGGCGTTCCCGCGACGGTGACTGCCGTTGAATATCAAGGCGCCTCGGTCGCCGTGACCGCAACCACATCGGGTGGGGACGAAGTTCTCGCCCTTCTTCCCGAAGAGCAGTTCTTTCAATCCCCGAAATCACCCGGCGAAGCAGTGACGCTTTGCTGGGACGATGGGCGGCTGCACCGCCTGCAGGCCTGATCGGCCATTCAAACTTACTCCGAACCACAGGACAAAGAGGATCAGAACTATGGCTAAACCCAAGGTTGGTTACACCCGCCGCTCACTTCTCAAAACCGGAGGCGCAGCGCTTGCGGCCTCAGCGCTGCCATCTCCTATGCTTTGGGCGCAGGACACCAAGGATATCGTGCTGCGTCAGTTCGGCACCGGGGTGTCGAACCTGAATGATGTCGCGAACAAGGTGAAAGAGGACCTCGGTTTCACTCTGGAAATGACAGCGCTCGATTCCGACAGCGTGACGCAGCGTGCGGCCACCCAGCCGGACAGCTTTGACATCGCCGACATCGAATACTGGATCTGTAAAAAGGTCTGGCCGACAGGCAACCTGCAGGCAATGGACACCTCGAAGATAGCCAATTACGACAAGATTGTCGGCATCTTCCGGAACGGCAAACTGACACCGGAAAGCGAGATCGCACAGGGCACAGCACCGCACACAGTCGGCTTTGTCGACGGTCCCGGCGGCACATCCTTCGCTGACAACGAGACCGGCTGGATGACCCTCATCCCGACCATCTACAATGCCGATACGCTGGGCATTCGCCCCGATCTGATCGGTCGTCCGATCGAATCCTGGACCGAGCTGCTGAACCCTGAATTCAAGGGCAAGGCGTCGATCCTCGACATTTCCTCCATCGGCATCATGGACATGGCGATGGTCTGCGAAGCCATGGGCGAAATCCAGTATGGCGACAAGGGCAACATGACCCGCGAAGAGATCGACAAGACGATGGCGATCTTCACCGAGGCCAAGCGCAACGGCCAGTTCCGCGCCTTCTGGAAAACCTTCGACGAAAGCGTCAACCTGATGGCGTCGGGTGAGGTGGTGATCCAGTCCATGTGGTCGCCAGCCATCACCGCTGTGAAATCGCGTGGTATTCCCTGCGTCTACCAGCCGCTCAAGGAAGGTTACCGCAGCTGGGGTGGCGGCATTGGTCTCTCGTCGTCGCTGTCGGGCATGGAGCTCGATGCAGCCTATGAGTACATCAACTGGTATCTCTCCGGCTGGGTCGGCGGCTACCTGATGCGGCAGGGCTATTACTCGGCGGTTCCGGAAACCTCGAAGAACTTCATGTCCGAAAACGAATGGGGTTACTGGTTCGAGGGCAAGGAAGCCACCGACGTCATCACCTCGCCCACCGGTGACACGCTGGCCCAGGCCGGAGAAACGCGTGATGGTGGCTCGTTCTACGATCGTATGGGCGCGGTGGCTTGCTGGAACGCGGTTATGGACGAGAACCAGTATATGGTCCGTAAGTGGAACGAATTCATCGCGGCGTAATGCAGCTTCGCCTCGCTGGCGCGAGGCGACTGGCTGGGGGGCATTCTGCCCCCCAGACCCCCTGAGAGTTTACTTGGCAAGATGAAGAGCGGAACGGTCTGACCGGTCCGGGCAAGGGTGAGAGGCATGCAGGTGAAAAACCGGCACATCGTTGGATGGCTTGAAGCGGCCCCATTGGCGGTTGTGCTGCTGGGCTTTCTGATTGCTCCCATCGTTATGATCGTGATCGTGAGCTTCTGGGGAGCGACCGAGTTTTCGATCTACCCGGCATTCCAATTCGACAATTACGAATTTCTCTTCGGTTCCCCCGTCACCTATCGGGTGTTCGGCGCAACCTTGAAGTATGCTTTTATCACTTGGGCCCTAACGCTCGCCATCGGATTTACGGTTGCTTATTTCCTGGCCTTCCATGTGCGCAGCTTGACCATGCAGATCGCGCTGTTTCTGGTCTGTACGATCCCGTTCTGGACGTCGAACATCATTCGCATGATTTCTTGGATCCCGTTTCTGGGGCGCAATGGCATTGCCAACCAGACGCTGATCTCGTGGGGGGTTATCGACGAGCCCCTGGAATGGCTGCTCTATTCCGATTTCTCGGTCATTCTGGCTTTCGTGCATCTCTACACTCTGTTCATGGTGGTCCCGATCTTCAATACGATGATGCGGATCGACAAATCGCTGCTTGAGGCGGCACGCGACAATGGGGCGTCCGGATTTCAGACGCTCGTGCATGTGATCATTCCGCTGACCAAGCCTGGCATCATGATCGGAACAATTTTTGTCGTCACACTTGTGATGGGAGATTTTATAACTGTGCGCTTCATGTCGGGATCGCAGCGCGCCAACGTTGGGCGGCTGATCTCGAATGATATTGGATTGCTGCAATACCCCTCTGCAGCGGCAACAG
Organism: Alphaproteobacteria bacterium; assembly: GCA_030431485.1. Lineage (GTDB taxonomy): Bacteria > Pseudomonadota > Alphaproteobacteria > Rhodobacterales > Rhodobacteraceae > Marivita. Next base: position 49,067 of record JAUIIR010000007.1, on the reverse strand, counting down.
CCGTTGTGCTTCTTTGCACCGTGCTTATCGTGATCGCGATCCTGCTGCGCTTCGTCAATATCCGGAAGGAGCTTTGAGATGGAGCGCAGACCCCTTAGTTTCTACGTTCTGGCCGTCTTCTTTGGGCTTTTCGTACTGTTTCTCTATGGGCCGATCCTGACAATCGGGATTCTGAGCTTTCAGGGGCCGCAGGGCGGTCTGACCTTCCCGATGAATGGTGTTTCGTTGCACTGGTTCAGGGACCTGTTTCAGGAACAGGCAGTGGGCGACATCTGGGGCGCGTTCCGCCGGAGTTTTGCGCTGGGTCTGATGGTGATGTTGACCACTGTGGTTGTTTCGGTGATGGCCGGCCTGGCCTTCAGGAAACGGTTCTGGGGCTCGGGACTTGTGTTCTATGCTGCGATTACATCTCTCGTCATCCCGTCAATCCTGATCTCATTGGGTGTCGGACTGATCTTTAACCAATTGGGTTTCAAGGTGCATTGGGCGACCAGCGGTTTTGGTTCACAGCTCACATGGACATTACCCTTTGGCCTTTTGATCATGTTTGCGGTCTTCAATCGGTTCGATAAAAGTTATGAAGAGGCTGCGCGTGATCAGGGCGCGACGGCTTGGCAGACGCTGCGATATGTGGTGTTGCCCATCATCGCGCCATCGTTGATCGGTGTGGCCTTGTTCGGCTTCACTCTGAGCTATGACGAGTTTGCGCGAACGCTTCTGACGGCGGGCAGCTACAACACCTTGCCGCTTGAGATCTTCGGCATGACCACAAATGTGACAACTCCCGTGATTTACGCGCTGGGCACTCTGACGACGGCCTTCTCCTTTGCGATCATTGCTGCATTCCTGTTGGGTGTCTGGATCATGGGCAAGCGCCGCGCGCGGTTGGGCTCGGACGCGGGGAAGGGCGTATGAAGATCGTCTACATCAACCCCAATGCCACCGAGAACATGACTGACGGCATCGTTGCCACCGCGCGTCAAGCCATGCCAGAGGCCGACATCATCGGTCTGACAAACACTAAAGGCCCTGCGGCTATTCAGGGAAAGGCGGACGGAGACGCTGCGATCCCTGGGTTGTTGTCGTTGCTGCCGGTGGCTCGGGAAAAAGGTGCGGATGTCATTGTGATTGCCTGTTTTGACGATACGGGTCTTGCAGAGGCGCGCGCGCAGGCGGGATGTCCTGTGCTGGGGATTGGGCAATCGAGCTTTGTCATGGCGCAACTGCTTGGACTACGTTTCTCGGTCATCACGTCCTTGCCGGTCTCGATTCCTGTAATCGAAGAGAACATCGAACGACAGGGGTTTTCCCGGATTTGTGCGTCTGTCCGTGCAAGCGGCCTTCCCGTTCTCACCATTGACGAAGGTGGACCCGACGTTCTGGATTGTTTGATCGGCGAAATAGACGCTGCGGCTCGTGACGACGGGGCGGCCTGCGCGGTTCTCGGATGTGCCGGTATGGCGCATCTCGAACCTGAGTTGGCATCCCGCACCCAAGTTCCCCTGATTGAAGGCGTCGCTGCATCTGCCCGACTTTCAATGGTTGTTGCGGGCCATACGATTCCAGCGGGATGAGTCTGAGCGCGGCGGTGTCGACGTCCTGTTGGTCCGCCAATATCATTCCTACCGCGCCGCTCATGAAAAATCGCGAACTGTCCGAGGCAAACAAAGCACGGAGCCTGTCCGTGTTGCTCCACTCATGCGGCAGACCGCCAGCCTGACTGAGGCGCGGTTCAGCTGTCAAGGCTTGTCCTGCCTGTTCAGTTTGAAAGCCTCCTCAGTTTGTCTTTCAAACGTGCATATGTGTAATCTAAAGAAAAATGGGGAGTGATACGTGAACTCAGCGCTTTGGATTATTGGGCTTGGGGCCATTTTATCGACAGCAGCAAGCACAGGATACGCGTCTGACGACGCCTTGGCATTGAGTTTTGAGGCCGATTTAGAGATTGGCTTGGAAACGGTGTACGCTTCGGATGATCCCGATGAGGAGTACAACGAAGCATATGTTTCGGGCGAAGCATCAATAGAGTATGCATTCAGTGAGGATATCTTGGCCTTTGCCCAGATGTCGATGGAGTCGGTCGCAGACGCAGAAGGCACGCGTGCGTTTCAGGATCTGGGCGTCTATATCAGCGAACTTGGTGTGTTATTCGACTTTGAACCGGTCCAGCTTACCCTAGGGAAATTTTCGCCAAGCCTAGGTGCCGCGAACGACGCTTTGCCGGGGTTTTTTGGCGCTGATTTTGTCGACGAGTATGAATTCGAAGAGGCTCTTGGATTTTCAATTGAGGCAGGGCTGGGCAGTGGCACATTGGGTGCCGCGGTTTTCTATGCAGACGACACAGGGCTAAGCGAAAGCTGGGGGCAAAAACGCGGACGAAACACCGTGTCTGATGGTGGAGTCGGGAATACCGGGAAACTGAACAACTTCACTCTTACCTATGATCTTGAGCTTGATGACACGACGGTGCACGCTGGCTTCCGTCATCTGTCGAAGGGGGAAGGTGATGCAGAGGCGGAACGCGGGGTTGTGTTGGCCTTTGCCCACGATGTAAGCAATGCCATCGAAATCATCGGTGAGGTTGCACATTTCAGCCATTTTGAAGGGTCTCCCGAAGATGCAACCTTCGGAGCCTTGGGCGTGAGCTATGAAACTGGCTTTGCAACCTACAGCGCCTCGGTCACGCGGCGTGAGATTGACGGAATTGGAGCGGATACACTGTTTTCTGCGGGTTTCGACAAGGAGTTGTCGGATTATTCAAGCCTCACGGCCGGATATGCCTTTACCGAGGAGGAAGGTGTTGAATCACATAGGCTGGCTGTCGCGGTTGTTTTCGAGTTTGGTGGCTAACCGCTCTTGTCATTGCTCCAAGATTTCGGAAGGCGAGACGCGGGGCAAGCCATCAATCGCAAAACACGAGCCCTCTCCAGGTTGACTGTTGATCCTGAGTTTTAGACCCAGAGAAGCCGCGAAATCACGTGCGCTTGAGAGGCCAAGTCCATCGCCGTCCGCTGCGTGAGCCTCTGATCCACGTACATAGCTTTCCTGTATCTGCTGAATCTCGTCATCGCTCATACCGCGCCCTGTGTCGTGCACTTCGATTGAAATCGTTTCGCCGTTCTGAACCGCCCGGAGTGTGACACCACCTTCGGGCGTGTATTTGACTGCGTTGGATACCAGGTTCGAAAGAATGCGAATGACGGTCACCGGTACGGTTCGAACAGTGAGGTCTGTCGCTTCGTGATGAAGGCTCAAGCCTTTGCTTCGGGCTTCCTGTGCAAACATGCGCACCGCGTTGCTGAGCAGTATGTCAACTTCGATGGCCTCAAAGTCTTTTGGTTGTGTGTGGTAGGAACCTTCGTCCTCTGCCACGTCCTCAGGCCGCGTGTCCGTAACGGTCTCGTTCAGGACCGAACGGATATAGTCGAGGCTAGTACGCAGCGTATTTCCAAGCGCCGGGTTGGTTTTTTCGGCTTCGGTCAGCGCGAGATGCAGGGATGTCAGTGGCTGACGGAGATCATGCCCGGTCAAAGCGAGACGTGTACGGTGCTTTTCCGCCAAAGCTTTGCTTCGATCTGAATCCCGTCGCGCTTCCAGCAGCGTTTCCGCCATTTCCATCTTTTCCTGGGTCGCCTGCAATTCCTGCCGGATCGCAGCGTCGCGCTGATCTCGAAGTCCGAAGGCTTGGCGCGCCAGGGCAGCTGTGAAAATAAGGGCATCGGCCAACAGTACATAGTGCAAACCGAATGTCGTATCGTCGAAGATTTCGAATGCCTCGTCACCAAGACCGGCGGCAAGAAGGCCGAAAGCAAGTATGCCACTCCCGATCGCGAAGAGCGTGCCTCCAGCTGCGCGGTTGCGAAGCAAATATATAGATGTGACTGCAATGGCAGCGATCCATGTCGCTGTAACCAGAGCGCCTAGAAACGAGGGGATGGATCGCAGAGGATCCTCGATGAGAGGATCAAGTTCGAACCCGAGATCAAAATACCGCAACGCAACCGCAGGGCCTCCGATAATGAGACTACCCAAGCCGGCCAATGCGAGCAGGCCAACTGCAGCATAAGCGATTCGCGTCAGCCAGTCCGGTAATCGACTGTTCGCCACCCCTTCGCGGACGAAGGCCGCCATGAATACGAGATGACCGGCAACTTGCGCTGCTTCCAGAATCTTATTGAGCATGCCGATGGGCAACAATGGATTGCCCGGAACAAGCCCGTTAAAATAACCAGCGCTGGAAATGGCTGAGAGCATGGCCGCCGCAAAATACGTCGTAAAGCGACTTGCCGGTTCGGAACTGACCAGCTTGGATAGAGCAAAGACCACAAGCAGCAAGATGCCCGCGGCACCGATGAGCGCGCCAAAGCCGTGTGCTTCGTTTAACCGTTTTTCATCAAAGTCACGTTCTGGCCGCAGCATTGGGTCCGCATCTGCGAGGTCAGACGGGTTCTTGATCTGAACAAATAGTTCAACCGAACGTCCAGCCTCGATCACAAGAGGGCGCGAAGCGATCCTTCGGCCCTCAACGTCATTTGTGCCGGACCACCAGTTTTCTGATTTTGGATAGGCGAGAACTGTTTCAGGCCTGTCGCCTGAAACGAGTTCAAAATGATATCCCGCACCAAACGCGCCTTCGAAATCAATGCGCCAAATACCAGTCTCGCTCCCCTCGTTTACAAGGCGTACACAGGCCCACTCGTCTTCTTTCGGGAGCGTAGCTTGGAGCAATGGTTCCGGCGGTGTCGAAAGGCAGGGTGAGTTGCGCCCCGAAGTACGGCTCATGTGGCGAAAGACGTTTTCAACTTCAGCACCGGGCACGAGCTGAATTTGCGGCACCCAGTTTGCCGTGATGACGACTGTCTCATCGTCGTCGTCATCGTCCGAACCTTGAACCACAGCCCACATCAATGCACTTATGGCAAGCGCGGCAATGATCAGCGGCAGACGAGGGGGACGAAGTGTCAGAGTCATATCAGGGGGCGCGGGTCATCATTGCAGATGATCATGCACTTGTTCGCAACGGATTAAAGAGCGTTCTGCAAGCGATCGAGGGCGTCACCGTAATTGGTGAAGCGGAGAATGGTTTAGAAGCGATAGCCCTGACAAAAGAACTTCGCCCTGACCTACTTTTGCTGGACAGCGGCATGCCTTTGGCACGCGGTATGGAAGTGTATGGCGAGCTGAGGCGATGGACACCTGAGGTTCGTATTGCCGTCGTCACCGGTTTTAACGCAGCTGGAAGCTTGGCGGATTGGGTTGCAGCGGGTGTTGATGGCATTTTCCTTAAGACCACACCTCCCGAAGAAATGACGATAGGTTTCAAGCTTTTGCTGCAGGGTGAAAACTATGTCGCCAAGGAAGTGTTGCAGCGGCTAGAACGCGACGAAGACGTGAAAGAACTAAGTCCGCGCGAACGGCAAATTCTCCACCTGATCGCAGAGGGATGCTCAAATGCCGCAATCGCAGAGCGCCTTTCGGTGAGCGCTAAGACAGTCGACAATCACCGCACCAGATTGATGGCCAAACTCGGAGTGCATTCGGTCGCACAACTTTTGTCGTATGCACTCAAAGAAGGTCTATTGGATTCCTCTTCGCAGCTGTATCCCGGTAGGGCTTGAAACACGCAGGTTCTTGAGGAAAAAAACCAGTCTCAGACGAATTCATTTGCCGTGTTATTGAACTGATATTCGGATTTTTCTGGAGCGTGGTCCCAACTTTTTGCTCACCTGTGCGAGCAAAACTTGCGATCGCTGTATTGCAGCTCTGACGGAGTGCGCGGCCGTCGCGCCTCGGTGAAGAACTTATCCCATAGTGTTCACTTTCAGCCTTGAGAAGGGAGGACAGATCAATCTGCGGGGCAAAATGTCTAGCATCGAAGCCCTCGACGGAGACGTCATGTTCAATCTCGAAGAACGAGGACGGATTTGTCCGAATGGCGTACGAGACGGGCCGCGTTTGATCCCAGTAGGTAGTCTTTCAGATCCGGCTGGTGTGCCGCGATAAGCAACAAATCGACATCCAGTTTGTTCGACAGGGCGATCACACGGTCATACACGGTTCCAATGAGGACGTAATGTTGCGCAGATAATCCTGATGCTGCGATTTGTCGGGACAATTCTGCTTCGGTCTCGGTTTTGGCCTTCTCTTCAAAACTTGCATCCATATATGATCCGACGATTGGCATCCCGACATTCGGTATCACGGTCACCACATGCACCTCACTGTCCCATTGATCGGACAGCGTCTTGGCTTTTTGCAGCAGCTTTCGTGTTTCGTCTGTGAGAGAAAGATCGACGGGAACCAGTATCTTGGAAAACATGTCGGCGCTCCTCAGAAAGGCGGTTGTGTCATACGGCGGCTTTGCAGAGCGACAATGATCAGAAGCAGGATCAGCGCAGGGATTAAGAAGACCTCTTTCGGCATCCTGTCGTTCTCGACCTGCGCCATCACGATCTGCGCGGGGGCGTCTCCGTAGAAGTCGTATTCGTTGGCAAGGCTTTCAAAGAACGGCGTGCCCGGGAAAGGTTCGTCTAGCAGCAGTATGTCGCCCTCTTCCATGACCGTCAGGCCAAAGGCGTCCAGCCGGTCAAGCCCACCGCCTTCGGCTTCGGGTGTGATGACGATGGTCTTGGTGCCGACGATACCGGTATCGAAGTCAGGGGCAGACACGGTTAACCGCACATCTGTGCCGACCGGGACGCTTTCAATGGCCGTCAAGGCGGCGGGGCCGGTGTAGTCCACGTAGCGTTCCTCCCACTGATCCAAAAAGAAATCAGGTCGGAACAGCATAAAGACCACCAACATCATGACCACGGCCTCCCATTTGCGGTTCTTCGCGATGAAGTAACCTTGGGTCACCGCCGCGAATGTCAGCATGGCGATGAGTGCAATGATGAACACGAACACTGCTTTCACCGGACCTACATCGATCAGCAAAAGATCGGTGTTGAAAATGAACATGAAGGGCAACAGCGCAGTGCGGATGTCATAGGCAAAGCCCTGGACGCCGGTCTTAATCGGATCGCCGCGTGAAATCGCTGCGGCCGCATAGGCTGCCAGCCCCACGGGAGGCGTGTCATCGGCAAGAATGCCGAAATAGAACACAAACATATGTACTGCGATCAAAGGCACGATCAGACCCGATTGTGCGCCCACCGACACGATCACCGGCGCCATCAAAGAGGATACCACGATGTAGTTGGCCGTGGTTGGCAGACCCATGCCAAGGATCAGAGACAGGACGGCGACGAGCACCAGCAGGATGATCAGATTGCCGCCAGAGATCACTTCGATCACCTGGCCAATGATCTGGTGTGCCCCGGTCAGAGAGATGGTGCCCACGATGATGCCAGCTGCACCGGTGGCTACACCAATGCCGATCATATTCCGCGCACCGCTTTCCAAACCGGCAATGAACTCGGATACACCTGCCACTAGCTGATTGGCCAAGTCCGACTCTCCCCGGAACATCGCCTTCAGCGGACGGTGGGTCACGGCGACGATGATCATCGCCATGGTTGCCCAGAAGGCCGAAAGTGCGGGGGACAATCGGTCAAGATGCTCGGTCCGAACCATGAGATTCCAGACGAGAACAAAGATCGGAAGCGCGAAATAGGCACCGCCGAAAAAGGTCGGTGTCAGACGCGGTGCAGACACTGCCTTGGCATTCGGATCGTCCACCACGAGGTCCGGAAACCGCGAGGCGACATAGACCAAAGCCAAGTAAGCGATCAGCAACAGCACAAGTGCCGGGTAGACCGTCGCGCCGGGCATTATTGGCTCCAGCGCGGATCGGAACGCAATCACAAGGAAAGTGATCGCCGCCATACCAAGAAAGCCGGTGAGGAACAGGATCAGGATCATCATGATGCCGATATGTCGACCGGGCTTCTTCAACCCTTCCAGGCGAAGCTTCAGGCTTTCCAGATGCACAATGTACAAAAGCGCGATGTAGGAAATCACCGCTGGCAGGAAGGCGTGCTTGATCACCTCAATGTACGGGATGTTCACATATTCGACCATCAGGAATGCCGCCGCGCCCATGACGGGTGGGGTCAGCTGACCGTTGGTCGACGACGCCACCTCGACCGCTCCTGCCTTCTCAGACGAAAAGCCAATGCGCTTCATCAGTGGGATGGTGAACGTCCCCGTGGTGACAGTGTTGGCGATTGAGGAACCCGAGATCATACCGGTCATCATCGACGACAACACTGCCGCCTTTGCAGGCCCGCCGCGCAGGGTGCCCAGCAAGGAAATCGCCACCTTGATGAACCAGTTTCCGCCGCCCGCCTTTTCAAGCAGCGCGCCGAACAGAACGAAGAGAAAGATCATGGATGTGGACACACCCAGCGCCACGCCGAAGACGCCCTCGGTCTGCATCCAGTAATGGCCCATCGCTTTGCTGAAAGACGAACCACCGTAATTTGTGATGCTGCCGATCCATTGCGAATAACCGCCAAAGAAGGCAAGCGCGAGGAACAGCGAGGCGATAATGACCAGCGGCAGGCCCAACGACCGGAAAACCGCGATCATCAGAACCGTCATCCCGATGGCTGACATTACAATGTCAGATGTACTCCAAAGACCTGGCCGGTCCGCAATCTCGAATCGGAAAATGACGAGGTAAAGACAGGCCGCGACGCCTGCAATCATCAGCACCCAGTCGTAGAGGGGGATGCGGCTGCGATGACCGAACATCGGAAAGGCCAGTGTCGCAAGGGCAATCGCAAAAGCCAGATGCACGAACCGCGCCTGCGCCACGATATTGGCGAAGATGCCGACACCCATAGCCTGCGCCAGAATTCCTGGCAACTTGGAGGCGATGTAGAGCTGAAACAGGGACCACGCGATGCACAGCGCAAAGATCAGTGTGTTGGCAAATGGTCCAGCCTGACGGGCACCTGTATCGGCCTCGGCCACCATGTCATCGGCGGTACGTGTTTCACTCATGCGTTGTCCCCCTGCTGCGCGTTTTTTGCGTCGTTTTCAGGTAAAACGCCGGCGCACCAAACGATGCGCCGGCGTTGATATCTCAGATCGTCACAAGACGCGCTTTAGTCGATGAGGCCAAGCTCTTTGTATGCGCGCTCTGCGCCCGGGTGCAGAGGGGCCGACAGTCCATCGCTGACCATCTGAGCCGCATCAAGATTTGCAAAGGCTGGGTGCAGGCCGCGGAAATCGTCAAGGTTCGACATGACGGCTTTGGCCACGATATACGCGGTCTCTTCCGGGATGCTTTCCTTCGTGACGAAGGTCGCGCCCACGCCAAAGGTGGTAACTGCCTCGTCATTGCCCGCATACATGCCGCCCGGAATCGTTGCCACGCGGTAGAACGGGTTGTCCGCCACCAGCTTGTCGATCGGCTCGCCAACAACGGACACGAGTTTCACGTCACAGGTTGTGGTCGCTTCCTGGATCGCCGCTGCAGGGTGACCGACAGTATAGATCATCGCGTCGATGTTGTCGTCGCAGATCTGCTTGGCCATTTCCGAACCCTTGTATTCGGTTGCGAGTGCGAAATCGTCCATCCCGATACCAAAGGCCTCCATCACGACTTCCATCGTCGCGCGCTGACCGGAGCCGGGATTGCCGACGTTCACGCGCTTGCCCTTGAGTTCTTCAAATGACGTGATGCCGCTGTCGCCGCGCACCAGCAGGGTGAACGGTTCCGGATGGACCGAGAACATCGCGCGGATTTCCGGGAACGGATTGTCGGCAAAACGTGAGGTGCCATTAAAGGCGTGATACTGCCAGTCGGATTGCGCCACACCGAACTCAAGCTCGCCTGCCTTAATTGTGTTGATGTTGTAGACGGAACCACCGGTGGATTCCACGGCGCAGCGAATGCCATGTTCCTTGCGGTCACGGTTCACCAAACGGCAGATCGCACCGCCGGTTGGATAATAGACACCCGTGACGCCGCCGGTCCCGATCGAGATGAACTGCTGATCCTGAGCAAAGGCAGCGCCGCCGAAAGTAATAGAGGCTGCGGCGACGAGGCCCGCCGCGATTTTTTTAATGGTCATTGTAATCTCCCAGTTAGTAGATGAGCCGGGGCTCAGTCATAAGGAAACGCGTTTGATGCATGATCATCTGACATCGCGCATACCTAAGTGCTTTGATTGCATGTCTTTTTGCACGTTTCTGACGGCATAAAACGCGATTCGCGTCCAAGGGGCCAGCCTCCGGAAGCTATTAAATCGCTGAAACAAGATGCCCCGCTTGTTTTTTCTTGAACAAGTTGGTGTTTAGGAAGATGACCCATCCAGCCAAGCTTGAGCGGTACTTTCCATGAGCCATGTCTTCCCACGTCACAACCTCGCGCCTCCGGTAAAAGCGGTCCGCGGGGATGGATGCTATCTCTATGATAGCGCCGGAAAACAGTATTTCGACGGCTCGGGAGGTGCTGCGGTCTCGTGTCTTGGGCATGGCGATCCCGAGATTGTTCAGGCGATAAAGGACCAGGCGGAAAGCCTCGCCTATGCGCATACAGGGTTCTTCACGAGCGATCCCGCCGAGGCGTTGGCAGACCTTTTGATCGAACATGCCCCGGGAGATTTGGATCGTGTCTACCTTGTTTCGGGTGGGTCCGAGGCTGTGGAAGCGGCCTTGAAACTAGCGCGGCAGTATTTTTTAGAAATCGGCCAGCCACAGCGGCGCCATGTGATTGCGCGTCGACAAAGCTATCACGGCAATACGCTCGGCGCGCTCGCGACCGGCGGCAACGCGTGGCGGCGCGCGCAGTTCGAACCGATCCTGATGGATGTTTCGCACATTGCGCCCTGTTACGAGTATGTCGACCGGGCAATCGGTGAGACACCGTTTGCGTATGGGCAGCGAGTTGCCCAAGAACTTGAAGACGAGATTTTGCGGCTTGGCCACGACAGCGTCATCGCCTTTGTCGCCGAACCTGTTGTCGGAGCCACTATGGGCGCGGTTCCAGCAGTAGATGGCTATTTCCAACGTGTTCGGGAAATCTGCGATCAATATGGCGTTTTGCTCATCCTTGACGAAGTCATGTGCGGTATGGCGCGCGTGGGCCAATTGTTCGCTTGCGATGTGGACAATGTGACTCCAGATATCCTTTGTATCGCAAAAGGGTTGGGTGCCGGCTATCAGCCAATTGGCGCCATGCTGTGTACGGATCGGATCTATGATGCGATCTCGAATGGTACCGGCTTCTTTCAACACGGCCATACGTACTTGGGTCACCCGGTTGCCTGCGCAACCTCGTTGGCAGTTTTAAAAGCAATTTTGGGGCGCGGTTTGATCCCTAAGGTGCAGGAACAGGGCGAAAAACTATCAAAAGCTTTGTCTGAACGCTTCGGTCAGCATACACATGTCGGCGATATACGCGGCAGAGGTCTTTTCCGTGGGATAGAGTTTGTTTCAGAGCGAGAAACCAAGACGCCGTTTGAGCCAGCTCAGAATGTGGCTGGCCGTTTCAAGAAGGCAGCCTTTGAAGCTGGTCTAATTTGTTATCCGATGCGCGGCACCCGCGATGGTAATGTTGGCGACCACGTGCTGCTTGCGCCACCGTTTATCATAAGCGACGAACAAATCGGCGAAGTGGTTGATAAACTCGCGACCGCTTGTGAAAACGTTTTTACCTGAATCCCCGAGAAAGACCGCTGAAGTGCCGAGCGTACTCATTCGCTTTCCTTGACAGGTCACAGACGCCCTCCCGTCATGACGGCCAGGTTGCGGGATAGACCACTACTATGGCGCGATTTGTGTGAGCGCCATGCGTAGTTTTCCAGCATCACGCAGCCTGCAGTCGGGGTCTTATTGCAAGATTGTCTGCCGTTATTTGCTAGGGTCACCTGATGCCCAAGCTACGCCATCGCCGCGGTCCATCGTAGACATCTGCGCCATGTCCGACTCGTCAATGGAAAAAGAGAACAGATTGATGTTATCACGCATCCGATCCGCGTTCAGGCTTTTTGGAAGAACGGCATAACCATTTTGCACGCCCCACCGCAGTAAAAGCTGTGCCTCGGACACGCCGTATTTGGCGGCCATGCCTTTGAAGTTTGCGCCGTCTGCCCTCATCTCGTCGGTTTTGGCACTGTCCTGGCCGGGCTCCGTGCGCCACGTGGAAAGCGGGACAAGACTGCTGTAAGCAATCGGTGCAATGTCGTGCTTGGCCATATGGGCAAGTAGGCTAGGCTTCTGCGACCAAGGGTGCAACTCGATCTGATTGGCATCGGGCATCGGCAAGCCAGCTGCAGCAATCTCATCAAGATGGCTTTCATTGAAGTTGCTTACGCCTACGGAACGGGCTTTGCCACTGGCCTGCAGGCTCAAGAGGGCACGCCATTGTTCCAACCGCATGTCGCCACCATACGGAGCATGGATGAGATACAGGTCAACATAATCCAGTCCCAGACGCGACAGGCTTGCATTGCATTCCTCAATCGTTTGCGCGCCGGTTTTGGGTGCTTCGCCCCAAGCGGGGTTTCCGGGCCATAGCTTGGCTGTCACAAATATATCTGCGCGCGATAGCCCATGGGCGTTCAACCCTTTCCTGAGACCAGCGCCGACGGTTTCTTCATTGCCATAGCCCGAGGCCGTGTCGATGTGCCTGTAGCCTGCGGTGATCGCAGAACAGATCGCTGCCTCGGCATCATCGTTGGAAATCAGATATGTGCCAAACCCGACAGCAGGGATAGAGGTCTCAGAGTTAAGCGGAAAGGTGTTTTCTGGTTCAGACATGCAAAGCTCCGATCATGCAGATTGTTGATAAAAAGCTAGAAGCTTGGTCAAAGTCCGTCCTGCCAATTTCTCCGGATGTTTTGCCTGTTCCTACAGATGTCAGGAAAAAGAGTGATCTCGCGGGGCACCCTTGATAGGGATAAATACGAGGAGACGATCATGGCGTTTGAGAGACTGCAGCATCTGTCAGCAGAGCTTTCAGCCCGGGAAGCTGCGATTTCGCGAAGAGTTCTGCCCGCTGCGCATGTTTTCGAGCGCGAGGAAGTCACGGCGTTCGAGGCGGTCGTCTACAACCCCGTCATTTGTCTGATCCTACAAGGGCGGAAAGAAATGAGTGTCGGCGCGCATCGTCTATCTCTGTCCGAAGGGGACGCCCTTCTGGTCAGCCATGATTTGCCCGTGTACTCTAAGATCACGCAAGCCAGTCCCGAAGCGCCGTACCGCGCGCTCATACTGTCATTGGACCTGGGTATCCTGCGGAGCCTTTATGAAATCGTCGGCGAAAAGGTGTCCGATGTTCATGGCGCCAGAGCACTCTCCGCGAGTGCAACTGATCCTGCTTGGGTCGATCCCATTGTGCGCTATCTGGAGCTAATGGATGCCCCCCTCGATGTTCAGGTCCTTGGTCCGATGATCCTGAAAGAAATCCACTATCGCCTTCTCTTATCACCGATCGGCGGCATGTTGCGCAACTTGCTGTCAGTGGACAGCCATGCCAGCCGGATCGCGAAATCCATTCATCAGATCAGAGCAAGTTTTCGCAAACCATTAGTCGTGGGCGAACTGGCTCAGATCGCGGGAATGAGCCAGTCGTCGTTTCACGAGCACTTCAAGTCCGTGACCGGAACCTCGCCGCTGCAGTATCAAAAGGATCTGCGGATGATTGAGGCGCGCGCTTTGTTGGAGCGAGGTGTGCCTTCTGTATCGGCTGCTGGCTTTGAAGTTGGCTACGAAAGCGCCACGCATTTCAGTCGGGACTATTCGCGCAAGTTTGGGTGTTCACCCAAGCATCATCTCGCTCGGGCGTCATAATTGACATTGAAGGTTTGAAAAGCAGGCGCACTTGAAAAATGCGGCAACGGAATCTTCATTCGCATGCCAACAGTCTCCGGGGGTCTATTCTCGCGCTCGCCGCGAGCGGCGGGTTTCGCCAACCGACTGGAGCATCGCAATAGCATACAAAACGTCACCTATAGGTCGAAAACCTCTGCTCATGCTACCTGGCATTTAAGCGATCCTGATGTTCCCGGGCAAAAGCCACGCTGCCCCAAAGGCAGGTTCAGTTCAGTCCATCATACTTCGGTATGATACCGGTCAGACCTTGGGCTCATACGACCCCAGATCATACTGTTGAACGATATTCAGCGAAGGCCCGCTCTTCCAGATTGCTGTTTGTGAACGGTCAAACCGACCAGTGACGCAAACATCCAAATCTGGCGAAGGAGCCTGAACCATGAACGCAATTAACCCACTCATCACCCGCCTGAAATGCTTTAGCAAAGACGAGAGCGGCGCTACGGCCATCGAATATGGTCTGTTTGCCGCCCTGATCGGCGCGGTCATCGTCGGCACTGTTGTGACGCTGGGCGGACAGACCAATGCTGGCTTCACGACTGTCAGCTCCGAGCTGACATCCGCCGGCATCACGGCTCCGACGAACTAGTGCGTGGGCAGAGCGGGCCGGGCCATGTTCGACGGCCCGGCCGCTCCGCCTGCACAGATCGAAACACCAGGGAGAAATCGCATGTCATTTGCCTTGAACACGGCACCATCGGAATTGCCTTTTGCAGCTTTCGTTTGCACCGAGAGTGGCGAAGCGCTTGCGCGCGACGTGATCGCCGCAACGGGTGCGCCAAGCGGGGCCTTGCTTGGAGGTGGGCTGAGCGGTGCGGCCCGCGCAGCGCAGCAAGCACCCGGTGCCCAGATGGTGCTGACCGAGCTCGATCTGCCGCTTGAGCGGGCCTGTGCCGATGTCTCGAGGCTGCGGCAGAGTGGTACAAGCGTTCTCGTGTTCGGTCAGGATCCCAGCATCCAGACCTACAGGGCCTTGCGCGGGGCCGGGGCGTTGGAGTATTTCCCGATGCCTGTGTCTGCCCAAGAAATCCTGTCTTTCGAATTGGCGACGCCTCCTGCCGCAAATGTTGCGGCACCCGTTGCGCAAACCCACCGAACGATCGGAGTGATCGGGACAAATGGTGGCGTTGGCGCGAGTGCCTTTGCGGCGAACCTTGCTTATCTGGCCTCATCGTCGAAACGCGCGGGGCGCAAGACCGCTCTGATTGATGCCGATGTCCAGTTCGGGTCCGTCGCTCTGGACCTTGACCGTGACGGGACACCGGGACTTCTCGACGCGCTCAATGCTCCCGACCGGATCGACGCGACGTTTCTCGATAGCACGATGGATCATCTGAGCGATACGCTCGCCCTCTATTCTTTTGCGACTGACCTGCAGCGCGGCGTGCATCGGGGCGACCACTCTTGGCCGGATATGATGCATCAAATGAAGCATGAGTTTTCGACCACCATTGTCGATCTGCCGCGCAACCTGATCCTTCAAACGCCTGACATTCTGAAGACACTGGATGTGGCCGTCCTTATAGTGCCTGCCGGCTATGCCGGGGTCAGCGCCTCTATGCGGCTGGCCGCGTATTTGCGAAACGAACACCCGGAACTCAATTTGTCCTTGGTCCTCAGCGACGTGCGTAGGGACGCCCAGCTTTCGGTGACGGACATCGCCAAGGCGCTTGGACTCGACCTGGCAGCAGTACTGCCGCGCTGTGATGCTGAGATGATCCGCGCGCAGCGCAAAGGCCGCACAGTCGCCGAGCTTTATCCGCGAAGGGCCTATGCGAAAGCCTGTCGTGCCTTGCTGAATGGAGTCGCAGCGGATGACTCGGCGGAGCGTAAGTCCACCGGGTTCATGACGAAGGTTTTCGGATGACAGCTTACTCTCAGACACACCCGCAAACTTTGCACCACATGTTGGTAAGAGCGCGTGAGGCGGCGGGGTCACCTTGTCGGGAAGGCGGATCGACTTCGGGAAGAGAACATCGCCATCCTGAACCGGCAGCGCGTTGTGGAATCCCCAAACTGACTGATGAGGGCGAGGCGACGCTGCGCAGTGTCTCTGGGCAAAAGTTTTCGCCTTCGCGGAAAGACGCAGACCCGATGCTACTGCTGGCGAATGACGTGATCCGAGCGCTGTCTGAGACGCTCGATTACACGAAACTGGCAAACCAAGGCCTTGAGGCGCAGCACGCGACGATACGCGGTGCGATCTCGGATATGAGTGCCACGCGAAAGCTGCATCTGAACGGACAAGAGGTTTCAGACCTCGTGCGCATGGTTCTTTCCGATATGCTCGGCCTCGGTCCGTTGGAGCCGTTGCTCGCTGACGAGACGGTGACCGACATCATGGTCAACGGACCGCACAAGGTGTTCATCGAGCGCAATGGTTTGCTCGAAGAGACGGGCATCCGGTTCCGAGATAACGCGCACGTCTTCAGCGTCGCGAGCCGCATCGTCGGCGCGGTTGGGCGGCGGATTGACGAAGCGCAGCCGATGATTGACGCGCGGCTCAAGGATGGCAGCCGGGTGAACGTGGCCATTCCCCCGTTGGCCATTGACGGCACCACGATCACCATTCGGAAGTTCCCGTCAGCTCCGGTGCAGCTTACGAAGCTCGTCAGCAATGGAAGCCTGTCTTCGCAAATGGCGGCTTTTCTGCAGTTGGTTGCGGAGCTTCGGCTCAACGTGCTGATCTCCGGCGGCACCGGGTCGGGCAAGACGACGCTGATGAACGCGATGTCGCAATACATCCCGGCGTCAGAGCGGATCGTGACCATCGAGGATGCCGCCGAATTGCGGTTTCAGCAACCTCATGTGGTGCGCTTTGAGACCCGTCCGGCCAATGTCGAAGGCACCGGCGAAGTGACCATGCGGACGCTCATGCGCAATGCGCTGCGGATGCGACCTGATCGGATAATCATCGGCGAGATTCGGGGCGACGAGGTGCTTGATCTCCTGCAGGCGATGAACACAGGTCACGACGGCTCGATGAGCACTCTGCATGCAAACTCGACCCGCGAGGCTCTAACCCGGGTTGAGAATATGGCGGCGCTCGCTGGCTTCGTTCCGGGGGCGGGTGTCGTCCGGCGGCAGTTGGTCGATGCGGTGCATCTGGTCATCCAGGTTAGCCGCATGCGTGATGGGCGCAGGCGGGTCGTGGCCATCTCGGAGATCACCGGCCTCGCCGAAGACGCGATCACGTTGCAAGACATCTTCCGCTTCGAGGTCGATCCCCGCAGCACCCGCACGGATGTGAAGGGGAAATTTGTTTCGACCGGCTATCGCCCGAATTTTGCAAGCCGCGTTGAGGATCACGGTCTCGACGGAGAGCTCGCCGGGATTCTGAGAGGGTGACCCATGAATGAAAAACGATCATCATCGCTTTCGCGTTGCTAGGTCTGTGCATCATTGGCTTGGCCTATATCGTTTATGTCGACCGAGAGGCACGTGGGCGTCGTGCCCGGATCAAACGCGCGGCGTTGGGCCAACGCTCCGCCGGTAGGGCAGACGTGGATCCGCGCTCGGCTACATCGGAGACAACCGCTTCTGACACTGGGCCACGGCACCACGCGTTTCAAACGCTTGAGCGCCACATCCAGCAGGCCGGGATGCGCGTCACGCCGGTGGAACTGGTGGCCCAGGTGGCGATTGCCGGGCTCGCGCTCTATGCGATTGGAATTCTAGTTTTGGGCGTGGCGCCGGTGCTGACGGCTTTTGTCTCCCTCCTTCTGCCAGCAGTAGCCGCCATATTCATCCTGCGGCTTGCAAAGGCGCGCCGATTGGCGGCGTTTTCGGAAGCCTTGCCCGAGGCGCTGGACGTATTTGCCCGCGGTCTCAAAACCGGGCGGCCGATTGCCGACTCTATTGCCGTCGTGGTGGAGAACTCCAACGATCCCATCAAATCCGAATTTGCGCGATGCCAGGATGAACTGAAGCTCGGCACAAGCCTACCGGACACTCTGGAACGGCTGTGCCGTCGGATGCCAACGCCGGAGGTCCGGTTCTTTGATGTCGCGACCTCCCTTCAGGGGCAGACCGGCGGCAACCTTGTCGAGACGATGGAGAACTTGGCCGCGCAGCTGCGCGACCGCAGGAAGCTGAAGAAGAAGGGCAAGGCCCTGACCTCCGAAGCGCGGGCCAGCGCGGCGATCCTTGCGGGTCTTCCTTTCACGGTAGCTGCGGCCATCGCGTTCCTGAATCCAAGCTACCTCGAAGCGCTTTACGTCGATCCACGCGGGCAGATCATGTCAGTAGTCGCGCTTTTCAGCATCGGATTGGGGATTTTCATGATGATGCGGATGGGGAAACTGCATGTTTGATCCCGTCACTCAGATGTCATTCGCGCTCTTCGTCGGGATGGCCGCGATCTTCAGCGGGCTTGCCACCCTTCTCGTGACCGAGCGCCGAGCGGTGCAGATGCGGCACCGTTTTCAGCGCGCGGCGGGGCAGAAAGCTCACAGGTTGGAGCGCACCACCAGTGGTCTTCGCCAACTTGCATCCCGGCTGCGCGCAGGCATCGTCAAGGCTGGGGACCGCACTTCCGTCATCTTGGGCGGCGAAGCGCAGGAGACGCGCGACGAGCTGATCTCGGCCGGGTTCGCAGGTCGCGACGCGCTGCTAATTTATGCTTTCCTGAAGACGATTCTGCCGGTGGCAACGCTGGTGATCGGTATCAGTGTTGTCTTCTCGACCGTGCCGTTCGGATTTGGTCCCATCTTACCACTTTCAACGACAGTGGGGTTGGCGCTTGCGCTGTCGAAAGCGATCGACTTTTTCGTCGATGCGAAACGGAAGTCTCGGCTCGATCGCATCCGGATCGCGTTTCCCGACATGCTCGAACTTCTGGTCATCACTAGCGAGGCGGGTCTGGGTCCGCAACCTGCCCTGCATCGCGTTGCGGACGAATTGCATTCAGCGCATCCCGAGTTGGCCCGTGAGACGCTGCAGCTGGTCTCTGAGATGCAGATGACCAATGATCGCCGCTCGGCCTATTCGAGGCTAAATACGCGTGTGCCGCTGCCGGAGATCGCCGTCTTCACGCAGACGCTCGAACAATCCGATACGTACGGTACGCCGTTCTCGCGCGCGATGCGGACGCTGATCGCGGACCAACGCGCCGACCGTTTGCTCCGCGTCGAAGAGAAAGCGGCGCGTCTGCCCGTCATCATGACCATCCCGCTCATTTTCTGCATCATGCCAGCCGTTTTTGTCGTGCTTGTCGGACCGGCGGTGCTGAGCGTTTTCGACAATATTATCGCAGGGGGCTGACCCATGAGGTATTCCTATCGCCACCACTTGTCGCGGTTTCGGAGCAACGAAGACGGTGCCGTCGCAATCGAGTTTGCTCTTCTGGCACCGCTTCTCTTCGCGATGCTCTTTGGTATTGTGTGCTTGGGGTACTTCATGGCTCTAAGCCACTCGGTCCAGGACCTCGCCGCCGCAAGCGCCCGCGCCAGTCTGGCCGGTATCACGTCGGCCGAACGGCAAAGCTTCGCGGAAGCCTATCTCGCTGCGGCGGGTTCCCGATACCCGCTTCTCGACCCTACCTCTCTTCATAGCACTGTAAGCGTTGCGGAAGGCAAGGCTGCGGCGATCACGGTCAATCTCAATTATTCACTCGAGGGTAGCATGCTGGAGCTCGCAACCGGATTCCTTAATCTCGACCTGACTGCCCTGAAAACGGGGGCCTACCTTGCGTATTGACTACCGACTTCTCGCGCGCTTCCGCGCAGAAAGTGACGGAGCGGTGGCCGTGATCGTCGCCTTGACACTCGTTATGCTGATGGGGTTCCTTGCGCTCGGGATCGACGTCGCCTCGCTGTACAGGGAGAGGCACAAATTGCAGACGATCACTGATCTTGCAGTTTTGAGCGCGGTTCCCGATCCCGCACGAGCGAACGAACGAGTCACGCAAGCGAAGTCGATCAACCAAATCCCCGAAGCTCATATCGAAGCGTTGGTCAAAGGCCGTTATTTGCGCAACCCGGCAATTCCACCCGAGGCACGGTTTTTACCCTTGACCGATGGAGCGCCCGGCATCAATGCCATATCGGTTCGCTTGCGCGACGACGCGCCCTTGTCCTTCGCGCGAATCCTGACTGAAGACGACCATGTCACGCTGCGCAGCACCGCTTTGGCCGCACGTACAGGAGCGGTCAGCTTTTCACTCGACACGGCCTTGGCACAGCTGGATGGGGACGCTTTGCACGCGTTCCTAAACCGGGCTTTCATGCCGTCTGCGGATCTTGCGGTGAATAATACAAGTCTTTTTGCATCGACAGACGTTCCGGTCGGCGACGTCGTGCAAGCGCTCGCGGCTCAGCTGGGTTTTGATGGGGCCAACCCAGCAGACATCCTGAACAGAACAGTGACGCCGTCGCAGATAATGACAGCTTTGCGGACGGTGTCCCCGGACTTGGCTGGCACATTGAATTCGATGACAGGCGGCTCCGGAGATCCTTTTATGATCGCCGAGATCGTCGGCGGCATTGACACCGAGCTCGGTCTGACGATCGTCGAGTTTCTAGACACTCTCCAGGTTTCTTCGCTTGACATACTCATGGCCGTTGCGCGTTCAAACCTTGTCGGCGAGCCGGTATCAACCGGTACTCAGACGGATGTCGCCGGCTTGCTGACCCAGTCTGTTTCTTTGGTAGCATGAGAACCGCCCGCGCAATCCGGTTGGATCGCGATAGGCGAGACGGGTGTGACTTTGCACCGCGCGGCGCTGCGCGTTGGAACAGAAACCGAGCTCGATCCAACACTTCTCGGCCCAGTTCTGAGCAACGTAATGACCACGCGTCTGAGCTTGCCTATCTATCTGGAGCTTGCAGGTGCGACGGCGACACTGGACGCAATGTCTTGCAGCGAAGGTCCAAACGATCTGGTGGCAGAGTTCATCACCACCCCGACGCCGCTTGATTCGTCGAACGGCACGGCCATCGCCGCGCTTTACATCGGGGATTTGTCTTCGACTGACTTCGCCTCCTCCGGGGCCGTTTCACCGTCGGACCTCGGCTTCGCCGACATTCTTGATCTGGAGATCACATTACCGGTGCCACTCCTCCCGGATATCACCGTTGGGCCGATCACGGTTCAGATGCGATCCACAGCCACCATCGGACAATCTGGCACTGAACGCGTGTCGTTTACGCGGACCGATATCGAAGCAGGTCGCACAACAAAGCGTTTTGGGTCTGAGAATGCCCTGACAAGCGGCGTTGCAAGCCTTATGTCGGAAGAGACAACCGAATTCCGGATCAAGCCCGGTCGAAATGATCTGCGGTCCGGTTTGCCTGAGGGGCTGCTGGACACCATCATGTCCGCGCTTCCCGGTCAGCTTGCGCAATCGCTGACTGCGCCGGTTGACGGTCTGCTGGACGCCACGCTTGCCTCGATCGGTGTAGAACTCGGGACAGGTCATTTGACTGTCGAGGCACTGCACTGTGAGAGAGCGCAACTGGTGCGGTAACTACGTCAGCGGGCCAAGGCGCGTTTCGGAAGGCCTTGAGACTGAGGGGGATAAGGATCACGCGACGATTTCTTGACCAAAGGGGTCACGTTGTCATTTGGCTCGGACGGGGCATTGGCCCGATGGTCGGATTCGGTCGCCATCTCACAGACCTCGTCTGTGACGAAGGCGATAAGTTGGTAGCGCGATTCAAGCTGGGATTTTTGGTAGATGCTGCCAAGTTGTGTCTTGACCGTAGGGACGGACGACCCCCGCATTTCCGCGATTTCGCTGTTCGAGAAACCCTTTGCTGCCAGCAAGGCCACCTCTCCTTCGGCTTTCGACAAACCCCAGCTGCGTGCACATTGTTGGATCACGGGCTCCTTTGACGCAGTATCACCTTGTCCCGGTGCCAGTTTAAGCTTGCGCTGTGCTTCGACCAAGGCGCGCACGCGGTTGTAGGCGAAATATGAAACTCCCGCCGTGAGAGCGGTAAAGAGCGCAAAGAGACCCAACACCTTTCCCATATCGACGCTTGGCAAGACAAAGCTTGTCATCAAAACAGTTTTCAGCCCGGCCACACATAGCACCAGAACGCTTGCGGATACCATGTACCTGTTCATCGGGCGACCTCCTACAACGCTTGCGAATAGGTATTGATCGGTCCGAAATATGGCGAAAGAAAGTTGATTTGTTCTCAAAATCAAGGTGGGGCTTGGGGCTTATCTGCGGCGGGCATAGATGATTTGGTAAGACGGATTTCAGCAAACCGACCGCTGCTTTGAAGCCGATGTCAGGGCCTTAGCCAAGAACACAGTCGCGTCCGTCTGGACCACAATGGTCGGTCAGCCGTAGGCGGCTGGCGGCGGCCTTGTGCAAGACCATCGCCACCTTCGGATGAAGCTGGAGCGCCGCGCGGGGCAATACGCTGACAAAGGCGCCTTGATCACATCGCAGCGACCAGCACTTCGCCGGACGCGCCGCTACCGGCACGGGCAGCGGCGAACCAGCCCGTCGTCACCTCAAGCCGCGTCGATGTTGTGCCGACCGAAACCGCGTTCGCGCCGGCCGTGAGCGCGCGCGCCGCAAGGTCGAGTGTGTTGAAAAGGCCCTCAGCCGTGGTGAAGGTACAGAGCGCCCGAAAGGTCTGGATCAGCGCGAAATCGGGGTCTGGTCCGGCGGTCGATGTCTCGCCCGTGTATTCCGAAAGCGTCGTGCCGGGATGTCGAACTCCAGCGCCTGGCGTGCCACACCGCCCGACGCCTTGGCGCAATCGGCCATCACGAGGCGTCCGGTGGCGTGGATTGCCAGAAGAAGATCGGCAGTAGTGGAGGGCCGTTGCCGGTCCGTGCCGTCGACCGCGATGATGTTGGCTCCGGCATTTGCGAGTGCGGCGACATCTTCGCAAAGGGGCGCGATCCGCACCGGACTGCCGGGAAGATCGCGCTTGATGATGCCGATGACCACAAAGGTCACAGCAGCACGCTCAATATCTTTGGGAATATGGAGCAGGTGCCGATCCCTTTCTCAGCAATGTATACGACAGGAGCCGAGTGCTATCCTAGCGGGGTCGACTGCGTAACACCTTGTGCGTAGGCTACCGCATCGCTCACGTCAGAACCGGTATTCACATGGTCAGAGTTGCCGTGCTGGGTTTTCAACTTGAAAGCAACCGGTTCGCCCCGGTCACACGGCGTGTGGACTTTGACCGTCGAACGTGGCTGGAGGGCGACGCCATCCTGACCGATGCCTCAAGTGAGGCACCGCGACAAGGTGCGGAGATCCCGGCGTTTCTGGCGGAGATCTACCGCCATCTCGACGTGGAGATCGTTCCTTTGCTCGTGGCCGCAGCGGAACCCGGTGGCCCGCTGGACGAGGCCGTGCTGGATAGCATCCTGTCTTCGGTCCGGGCCAAGCTCACCAATCAAGCGGGAGTGGATGCGATCTATGTTGCCAGTCATGGCGCGATGGTTGGTGTTGAAACACTCGATCCCGACGGTGCTTTGCTGGAAACGGTCAGAAAGACTGTTGGACCAGATGTCCCGATCGTCGCGACGCTCGATCTGCATGCCAATCTTTCTGACACGATGACAAAGGCAGCCGATTGTCTGATTGGGTATCGGACCAATCCGCATGTCGATCAGGCCGATGTTGCGCGCGAGGCGGCTATCGTTCTGGCACGCATGGTGAAGGGGACCACGTTTCATACGGCCTGTCTGCGCCTGCCGTTTACACCTCCAAGCGTCACTCTGCTCACAAACGGGCCTGGCGCGTATGCAGAACGTATGCACGATGCCTCCGAATTGATCGATCCCGAAGGCGGGATCGTCAACGCAACAATACTTGGCGGTTTCGTCTACAGCGATACACCGGACAACGGCATCGCCACATTGGTCACCGCGACCAATCGAGCCACGGCAGAACGCGAAGCGGCGCGTCTCGCAGGGCAGCTTTGGGCGGATCGTCATCGCTTCGTCCGCACCCTCACATCCATCCCGGAAGCGATCCGCAGAGTTACTGCGGTTGATGGGTCACGTTGGATTCTGTCCGATGCGGGCGACAATCCCGGTGGCGGCGGACGTGGGACATCCACCGATCTTTTGTGCGCCCTCATCGAGGCCGACGCCAGAGATGTGCTATATGGTCTCTTCATTGATCCCGACCTAGCGGAAGATGCCGTCGCGGCTGGGACCGGATCCAAGATCGGCGCTAGGTTCTTGCGTCGAGGGGGCGATGGCTTTGGTGAGCCTTTTTCTTCTGAAGTAGACGTCGTTGCGGTCAGTGATGGTCACGTAATCGGACGGCGCGGCCTTGTGGCGGGCCGACAGGTGGATCTTGGTCCGACCGCCGCCCTTCGGATCGGAGGCGTGACGGTAGTTGTTGCCAGCAACCGAAAGCAATGCGCCGATCCCGTCTACTTCGAGCATCTCGGTCTCAATCCAGGTCAGTACCGGGCTGTAGTCGTAAAAAGCCGGGGGCATTTTCGCGCGGGGTTTGACGAGTTCTTCGAACCAGATCAGGTGCTTGAGGTCGACACCAAGGGCTTGACCAGTCCGATTCTGAGCAATTTCACTTTCCGTGGGCTGCCGCGCCCAGTATTCCCTCTCGATACCGACACCGTCTGGACACCGCCAGACTGGGCCATCCCGCATCTGACAACCCTGAAACTATTGCCATGACCTATCGAATTGCCATCGCCGGATTGCACATGGAGTGTGCCACGTTTCTGCCGCATGTCACTCATCGCGATGTCTTTGAGGAGGGCACGGTTCGCGGACGTGATGTGTTGGAGCGATTCCGAGGTTCCAATACGGTGATGGGCGGATTTCTGACCGCCATCAGGAGCGCTGGCGCGGAGGTTGTCCCAATCCTGCATTCCGACGGCGGCGCGGCAGGAATGGCCGATCAGGCGGCAGTGGCAGGATATCGGCAGGAGATCGTCGAAGGCCTTGCAAAACTAAGGGGAGAGATCGACGGCTTGCTCCTGCACCTTCATGGCGCAATGGTAACGCAGGATGAACTGGACCCCGATGCGATGACGTTGAACGGCGTCCGCTCAGCAGTGGGTCAGGAGCTGCCGATCATGGTCGCCCTCGACTACCACGCGAACCTGGATGCCGCCTCGATCGCTGGCGCAACGGCTGTCTTCGGATATCGGTTTTCGCCGCATATCGACATGGGTGCGACGGGGGAGCGGGCTGCGCAGTGCCTTCTCAGGACGCTGGCCGGGGAAATCCGGCCCGCCATGGCAATCTCGCGACCGGGTCTGATCCTTCCGTCAATCTTTTCGGCGACCGATCTCACCCCGCTGAGGCATCTAGTTGCTGAGGCGCGTCAATCGGAAGAACGCCAAGACTACCAGGACATTTCCCTCTTCGCTGGATTTGCCTATGCCGATGTGCCCAATTGCGGAGCATCCGTCATCGCAGTTGTCGACGGCGAGACTGCAGAAGCTGAGGCGCTTGCGTCGGATTTGTCGAACAAAATCGCGGCGGAACGTGCTGCGTTATCCGCCCCTGTGCCGGTCTACAGCCTTGAAGAGGGCATTGAGCGCGCGTTTGAGATCGCCAGAACGGCAAGTCGCCCCGTGGTAATTCTGGAACACGCGGACAGGGCCAATGACAGCACATATGGCTTGCGCGCGCTCCTGCCGCTGTCGGATCGGGCGCGCATCGCGGTACCCTTCATTTGGGACCCGGTTGCAGCGACCGTCGCCAAGGCTGCAGGCGAAGGTGCAGAGGTCTCGCTTGCGCTCGGGGGGCATTCCGCGCCGCTCGCTGGAGGCCCGGTTTCGGTGGTCGCGAAAGTGCACGCGGTGAAGCCGGACTTTGCCTATCGCGGAACCGGTCAGATGCGCGCAGGAAGCGAGGTGCGGGTGGGCGATACCGTGCTTTTGGATGTGGACGGTGTGGAGATCAGTGTTACGAGCCTGTCCCAAAGCGCGATAGATTTTGACCCATTCCTTCAGTTCGGGCTCAACCCGGCAGATTTTGACATCGTTCTGCTGCGCTCGAAGACGCATTTTCGAGCAGCGTGGGAGGATTTCGCGGCCGAGATCATTATCGTCGACACGCCGGACTATGGGCCGGCAGATATTTTGAGACTTCCCTACCGGTACGCCCGACCCTAGATCGCCCGCTCAATCGCTGGCATGCGCGATCAGGGCGTCGATGAAAGCTTCGCAAGCCGCAAGCTCATCGCGGGTAATGAACTCGTCCGCCTTGTGCGCCCTATTGATGTCGCCGGGCCCGCAGACGACCGTCGGGATACCACCGGTCTTGCTGAACCGTCCGCCTTCGGTGCCATAAGCGACCTTCCGGTGATCGTTCCGGCCGGCAAGCCGCTTCGCGAGGATGATGATCTCATCCTCAGGGGCGCTGTCGAGCCCCGGATAGGCCAAGGTGCTCTCAATCCTGAAATCCGCTTCCGGGCTGATTGCTTTCATGCGCGGCAGCAGCTCCGTTTCGACGAAGCGAAACATATGATCTGCTATGGCATCGACATCCTCGTTGGGAAGGGCACGGAATTCGAACTCTAAATGACAATGCTCCGGCACGATATTCAGCGCTTCGCCGCCTTGGATGAGTCCCACATGTGTCGTTGTGAACGGAACGTCGAAAAGAGGGTCGCGGGGACCGGTGTTCTCGATCTCGCGCCCCAGCCGACGCAGTTCTACAATGAACTCTGCCGCGTAATCGACCGCATTGACGAAATGCGGCGCACGGGAGGAATGACCAGGCGTCCCGGTGACGAAAGCTCGGAAGGCGCACTTGGCCTTATGGCTAGTCACAACATCCATTGATGTCGGTTCGCCGACGATGCAGCCAAGCAGCGGTGCCGTCCATTCGTCCATTCGTGCAATTATTTCGCGCACGCCAAGACAGCCCACTTCTTCATCATATGAAAAGGCTAGGTGCAATGGCACTTTCAAGGGTGCCGCTGCCATCTGCGGCGCCTTCGCAAGGCAACAGGCCAGAAACCCTTTCATGTCGGTCGCGCCACGACCGAAGAGTTTCCCGTCGCGCTCCGTCAGCATGAACGGATCCGTTGCCCAGGCCTGACCATCAACCGGCACCACGTCGGTATGACCCGACAGGACATAGCCTGGAACATCGACAGGGCCGAAACTGGCGATCAGATTGGCTTTGTCTCCGGCGTCGTTGGTGATGCGCTCAAGTCTTGCGCCAAGTGGTGACAGGGTCTTTTCCAGATAATCAATCAGCGCAAGATTTGAGCGCTGGCTGACGGTGTCGAACCCGACCAAGGCTTTGAGATGGTCAACGCTTGCCGGGTGATCTGATGTCGTCATGGGGGAAAGTCCTGATCAAGTGAGATGTTTTGTGGCTGAGCCCAGACCCTTTGCACACGTCCCGTTGCAAAACGCCGATACGAAGACAACAGAGAGTGCTGTTCCTGAATATCACACACCCCAGCCAGCACGGACGAGAAAATACTTCCCAGATCGGCAAAACTCCGTCTAACCTGCCCCTTAGCTGGTGGGTGGGTGCCAAAAGAGTGTCCCCTAGCAGCGAGTAGGACTGCTAACAGGGAGTACAGTCAATGTGGAGATCGCTGTCTACTGCGACATTCGCGGTTGGGATGGTTATGGGCGCGACTGCTCATGCTGAAGACATCACCATCGCGGTGGCGTCCGAGGTCACGGCAATGGACCCGCACTATCATAACACTGGAAACAACAATCAGATCGTGGGTCTGATCTACGACCGAATGCTGCATCAGGACAGCAACCAGCAACTCGAACCCGGTCTTGCCGTTGAATGGGGTCCGATTGCCGATGATGTCTGGGAATTCAAGCTTCGCGAGGGCGTCAAGTTCCATGACGGCACCGATCTGACCGCTGAGGACATTGTGTTCAGCTACGAACGCGTTCCAAACGTGCCGAACAGCCCGTCATCTTTCGCGACATACACCGCAGGGATCGCCGAGATTACTGTGGTTGATGACTATACCCTGCAGTTCCGCACAAACGGCCCCTATCCATTGCTGCCAATTGACCTGTCGACCATCCAGATCGTCAGTTCCGAGAACCCGGATGCGACGACCGAGGACTACAATGCCGGCACGGCTAGCATCGGAAGCGGGCCCTACAAGTTCGTCAGCTACACGCCGGGTGAAAGTATCGTCCTCGAGGCAAACCCGGACTATTGGGCCGGCGCACCGCAATTCGATACCGTAATCTACCGACCCATCAGTTCGGATGCAGCGCGCGTTGCAGCGCTTCTGGCTGGTGATGTCGACGTGATCTCAGGTGTGCCAACGTCTGATATCGCGACGCTGGAGGGCAATCCGGATATCGTGCTCAGCCAAGGTGTTTCGAACCGCGTGATTTACCTGCATGTCGACAGCCGCAGGGTTTACTCGCCCTTCATCACCGACAATGACGGCAATCAGATCTTCAACCCGCTTCAGGACGTGAATGTTCGCAAGGCGATCTCGATGGCCATCGACCGCGACACTATCGTGGAAGAAGTCATGGAAGGTGTTGCGATCCCGGCGGGTCAAGTGTTGCCTGAAGGCTTCTTCGGGGTCTCCGAGAATATCGACGTGCCGGAATATGATCCCGAAGGCGCCAAAGCTCTGCTGGCCGAGGCAGGATATCCTGACGGTTTCAAGCTGACCATCCACGGACCAAACGACCGCTACATCAACGATGAGCAGATCGCACAGGCCATCGCGCAAATGTTGACCCGCGTTGGTATCGAAACGGCAGTCGAAACCATGCCCCGTTCGGTCTACTTCGGAAGAGCAACGGGCGGTGACGACGGCTCGGAGTTCTCGCTTATGCTTGTGGGATGGGGATCGGGAACTGGCGAAGCTTCTTCCCCACTCCGCGCGCTTCTGCACACCCGCGATGACGATAGCGGTCTCGGCCGGACCAATCGCGGTCGCTACTCCAGCGCACCGTTTGACGCCACGCTTCAACTGGCGCTGAACACAGTGGATGATGACATGCGCGCCGCATTGCTGGCGCGGGCGACGGAAATTGCGATGCGCGAGGTTGGCCTTATCCCGACGCATTTCCAGGTGAATACCTGGGGCACCCGAAAGGGCCTGCGCTACATCCCTCGGACTGACGAGTACACGCGTCCCACCAACGTGGTGCCCGAGTAAGCTCGCACGGGTGCGGATCGAGGCGCAGCTTCCGGTCCGCTCCTTTCATTCTGCTACCGTCCGAAAGTGCTGCTTTCGGACGGTCGGCGCTTAGGACGGGTCCCCGATCATGACGGTCTTCATCATTCGCCGACTGCTTCAAAGCGTGCTCGTCGTCGCGGTCATGACTGTGCTGGTGTTTGCCGGTGTCTATGCAATCGGGAACCCCGTCGAGATCCTCATCAGTCAGGACGCCACTGAAGCTGAACGCGCCGCCGCAATTGCCCGCTTGGGTTTGGATAAGAGCTTGCCCGAGCAATACCTCGCCTTTCTTGGCAACTTGCTGAAGGGCGATCTGGGCACTAGCTTTGTCTTCGGCGAACCGGCACTGCAACTGGTCTTGGAACGCTTCCCCGCGACTATGGAACTGGCCATTTGCGCCATGATCATCGCGATCTTCATCGGTGTTCCCTTGGGCCTTTATGCGGGACTTCGTCCCGACAGTTGGGGCGGCCGGACGATCATGACGGGGTCAATTTTCGGCTTTTCGCTACCGAATTTCTGGCAGGGGCTGATGCTGATCATGCTTTTTGCCGTCATTCTGCAATGGCTGCCCGCCGGTGGACGGGGCGAACGGGGTGAGTTCCTTGGAATCGAAAGCAGCTTCTTTTCATGGGACGGTCTCAGCCATCTAATACTGCCCGCCATCAATCTCGCGCTTTTCAAGACCAGCCTCGTGATCCGTCTGACCCGAGCATCGGTGCGTGAGACCATCAATTTGGACTACGTTAAGTTCGCGCGAGCAAAAGGACTGAAGTCGAGTCGCGTCATCGGCCTGCACGTTTTGAAGAACATCATGATCCCGTTGGTCACAATCATCGGTCTTGAGTTCGGATCGGTCATTGCCTTCGCCGTCGTGACCGAGACGGTCTTCGCCTGGCCGGGCATGGGTAAGCTGATCATCGACAGCATCTTCCAGCTCGATCGCCCTGTGATTGTCGCCTACCTTATCGTGATAGTGTTTTTGTTCATCACGATTAACCTCGTCGTCGATATCCTTTACGCCATTCTGGACCCTCGTGTCCGCCTTTCGGATCAAAAGGCATGAGCAGCATCGATCCCGCAGCAGAGAGCGTCGCGCTTCCCGAACAAAAGGCGGCAAAACCGGTTCCGCCCGCTGTGCGGATCGCAAAGGATTTTCTGGAAAGCTCCCTCGCGGTACTCGGTCTGGCCATCCTGTCATTGATCATTCTCGTGGCTGTATTCGCGCCACTGATCGCGCCGCAAAACCCGTATGACCTTTCGGAAATCCGGCTGGAAGACAGTCGGCAACCGCCCGGATCGCAGCGCATGACCGCGCCGTGGGAAACTGATCTGGAACTTGCCATTGATCCCGGTATCGAGGGCACCACCGAAATTACATTCAGCGAGGACGCCCCGGTTGAAAGCGCGGCTCTTTCGTGGGCGCCAATTAGCGGCGAAGACGCGGTCTCCATCAGCCTTGAGTTTACCCCATCACTCGAAGGTGTCTCGCTCGAACCACTCAGGCTCGACGACCTGCCAAGAGGTTCCGAGCTGAATATTGGCGAGAAACACAGCTTCCGCTCTTTCTGGACTGTAAAAGCCGCCGATCTTCAAAACTTCACACTATCGTCAAGCCGCGCATTGGATCGCCCATTCGAGCTGGAACTGGCCATCAAGGCCACCGAAGGCGAAGCACTTATGACCTATTGGCTCGGCACGGATGGTCAGGGGCGCGACATGCTTTCGGCCATCATGTACGGGCTGCGGACCTCTCTTGCGGTCGGTGTGGTCAGTTGTTTCTTTGCCATGATGATCGGGCTTAGCCTTGGCATGATCGCCGCCTTTTTCGGTGGGCGGATTGAGACAGTCATTATGCGGATCGTCGATCTTCAGCTCAGCTTCCCGACTATTCTTGTGGCGCTTATGCTGCTTGCGATCCTAGGCTCCGGCGTCGAAAAAGTAATGCTGGCTCTGATCATAGTGCAATGGGCCTATTTCGCCCGCACTGCCCGCTCGGTGGCGCTGGTCGAGCGGGGCAAGGAATATATGGAGGCCGCGCAATGCCTTGCGCTGTCCAAGAGCCGGGTAATTTTCCGGCACTTGTTGCCGAACTGCCTGCCACCCATCATCGTCGTGGCGACAGTGCAAGTAGCCAACGCGATTGCACTTGAGGCAACGCTGTCTTTCCTGGGCATCGGCCTGCCAGTGACAGAACCTAGCCTTGGGCTTCTGATCTCGAACGGGTTCGAGTTCATGTTGTCGGGCCGCTACTGGATCAGCGTTTACCCTGGTGTTGCGCTTCTGATCACGATCATCGCAATCAATCTTGTCGGCGACCGGTTGCGCGACGTTTTGAACCCGAGGTTGAACCGATGAGCTTGCTGAGCATCGAAAACCTAAGGACACATTTCTTCACCAAGGCAGGCGTGGTCAAATCGGTCGATGGTGTGTCATTCGATCTGAAACGCGGGGAGATCCTCGGAATTGTCGGCGAAAGCGGGTCCGGCAAGTCTGTCACCGGCTTTTCCATTATGGGGCTGGTGGACCCACCAGGGCGCATTGTGAACGGTTCGATCCGGTTTGATGGCAAGGACCTGGTCGATATGCCCGAACCGGACATGCGGGCGCTGCGTGGTCGCCGCATCGCGATGATCTTCCAGGACCCGATGATGACGCTGAATCCCGTTCTTCGTGTCGACACACAGATGATCGAGGCGCTGAGGGCGCACGGAAAATGGACGGATGAAGACGCCCGACAAAGGTGCCGCGATGTGCTTGGGCAAGTCGGGATTCCAAGTCCGGACGAACGGTTGAAAAGCTATCCGCACCAGTTTTCCGGCGGTATGAGGCAACGGGTGGCAATTGCCATCGCGCTTTTGCATCAGCCGGACCTCATCATCGCGGATGAACCGACCACAGCTCTCGATGTAACAATCCAGGCGCAAATCCTTTTCGAGGTGCAAAAGCTTGTGGCCGAGCACAACACCGCGATGATCTGGGTGACCCACGACCTTGCCGTTGTCGCTGGACTCGCAGACCGGGTCGCTGTGATGTATGCGGGCCGGATCGTGGAAATGGGTACGACCGAACAGGTCGTGAATCGCCCGCTGCACCCGTACACTGCGGGCCTCATCGGTTCCGCCCCCTCGCGCAACGCGCGCGGCACACGGCTGACCCAGATTCAGGGCATGGCTCCGCTGCCTATGAATCTACCCGTCGGCTGCGCGTTCCGGCCAAGATGCCAGCGAGCGAGTGAGGCCTGTTCCGCCGCGCCTGATCCATCAGTACCGGAAGACAGCCAAATGGTGAGGTGCCACTACCCTCTACGCGACAATCATGACCGGGGGGGCGACGCATGACCGAGCCGATCATGGAACTTGAAGCAGTCTCCAAGCGCTTCACCAAAAAACTCGACATCGCGGAGAAATTCGCACGTCGTCTTGGGGCAAAGGTCGAGGAACATACCGTCCACGCCGTGGATAGGGTGGATATGGTCATCACTCCGGGCGAAGTCGTTGGGCTTGTTGGCGAAAGCGGCTGCGGGAAAAGCACGCTCGGTCGCTGCGTGGCTGGTGTCCACCAGCCATCGGAGGGCAAAATCCGCTATCGCGGCCGAGACGTGACCACGCTTCGCGGCAAGGCGGCGCTGGAGAGTCGCCTCAATGTGCAGATGATTTTTCAAGATCCGATGAGCAGTCTCAATCCCCGCCTGAAGGTCTCGCAGATCATCAGTGAAGCGCCGCTTTTCCATGGGCTAATTACGCGTAGCGAGGTCGAAGATTACGTTGCCATGACCATGCAGCGCGTTGGTCTTGATCCGTCTTACCACCAGCGCTACCCGCACCAGTTCTCCGGCGGGCAACGCCAACGCATCGGCATTGCCCGTGCGCTCGCTGTCAAACCAGACTTCATTGTCTGCGACGAGGCGGTCGCTGCACTCGACGTTTCGATTCAGGCGCAAGTTCTGAACCTTTTTATGGACCTGCGCGAGGACCTTGGCCTCACCTATCTCTTCATCAGCCACGACCTCGGTGTAGTGGAGCATCTGAGCGACCGGGTAGTGATCATGTATTTGGGCCGCATCGTCGAAACCGCCCCTACGGATGATCTTTTCCGCGACCCGAACCACCCCTACACGCAGGCACTTCTGGCCGAGGCACCACGGCTGGAAACAGACCGCCGTGTCTATGCTCCGATCAAAGGAGAGATCCCGTCGCCACTGCACCCGCCTTCCGGTTGCCACTTCCATCCGCGCTGCCCGCACGCCACTGATCGCTGCCGTGCGGAGGTTCCAAAGCTCAAGGAAATCGCACCGGGCCGCGTGAGCGCCTGTCACCTAAATGATGGCTAAGCGGGCGATCTGTCGCTGGTGATCGGGACAGACTATAAACGGTTCCGTACCGTTTACACGCATCAGGCTCAGTCTTCGTAGCGGCCCAACCGAACGGCGGTTGCGCCCGGGGTCAGACGACGGCTGGGCATGATCAGGACACAGCCGTCATGAGGCGCGCGAACTTCCCTGTCGCCGTCCGTACCGATCAGGTCTCCCTTTGCCAGAACCTCAAGTCCGGTAAAGGGCTGTGCGAATTCGAACTGGTCGGTTTCGACGGTGACGGGTGTTTCGACCCGGACAACCCGCTGAGCGGGCGGCATTGGCGCCAGATTAGGTGCGGCCGTGTCTACGTCGATCATCTGATGAAACAGAAGCCAGCGATAAACGCTGTCGATCGCAACGGATGCGGCTGCCGCTTCCCAGTGTTGACCACATTCGATCAGAACCGCAGTCCTGTCGCTCGCCGGGTCACCAAAACCGCCATAGTCGCGCAAGCGACGCCCGGCAGCATGCCCCGTATCGGCAACGATGATCTCTGGCGTGCCGAGCTGCTTTGACATGACAACGCTTTTCTCAAGCGGTCCGGCGACGATAACAGGATCAGTCTTGTGTTGCATGGAGTGGACATCAAACAAGAAGTCGACCGTGTCGATCAGTGGACGCATCTGTCGCGCGCGATCCAATTCGCAGGACGTACGATCCCCCTCTAGAGTGGTAATATCCCAGACCCGGTTCATGTCTTCATCGACGAACCGGCTGGCCATTGGATCACTTGGATCGAAGGACTGGTAGGCTGTGGTGTTCGAGAATCCGAGTGTCAGCTTGCCGCGCTTGGGTCGGATGTCCGCCTCGAACAAATGCTCCAGCGCGATGACGCCACAGACCTCGTTGCCGTGGACCAGAGCATTGATCATCACATGCGGCCCTGCGGTGCCGCTGTCGAAGCTCGAATAGAAATCTACACCCGTATTTCCGTTCCGATATCGGGTGATGTCCGGGAAGGGCAGTTCGATCGGATACTTGTTCGGGTCGGTCGCGCTCACGACGCGGCCTGCTTGACGATCGGAGGCTGAACGCCTTCAGGCAACGGGCAGACATAGGGTGTCTTCGCCAGGTAGGCGTCATGCTCTTCCTTCGCCCTTGACCGAAGGGCCGGGTCTTCGATCAGTCGCCTGGCTGTCGCGGCCATGACTTTGGCCGCATATACCATGCCCTTGTGCGCTGCAGGTGCCTTGCCCTGTGCTACAGTTTGCCAGGTGTGGAACGGAGTTCCGACCGCACAGGTGGCGACCCTGGCCTGCACCGTGGGCACGGCCCAGCTCACGTCACCCACATCTGTGGAGCCTTCGCCTCCGTCACCCTGAAGATCGAGCGGAGCCACAAAATCGCAAAGGGCCAAGTCGTCGTCAGGCGGTGGCATGCCGCATCGGCGGAACGAAACAGCGATGTCGTCCTTGGTAAGGGTTTTCTGGATTTCTCGCGCGAATTCCCTGTCCGCGTCATCGAAGTCAACCGGCCCGAGTCGTTCGAGTTCCGTTTGCATCGCCTCTTCGAGCGGCCGGTTGCCAATCAGGTTGGAAACGCCAGTATAAACATTCGCTTCGACTTGGGTTTCGGTCATCAGGGCGGCTCCCTCGGCGATCTTCTTGACCCGCTCGATGAGCGACCGCAGAGTTTGAAGATCGCTGGCGCGCACCAACTGCCGTACGGTTGCTTTATGCTGCACCACATTCGGGGCGACACCACCGGCATCAAGATAGGCGTAATGGATGCGCGCATCGTCGGGCATGTGCTCGCGCATGTAGTTGACACCGACGTTCATCAATTCGACTGCGTCAAGAGCGCTTCGTCCCAATTCAGGTGCACCAGCAGCGTGTGCTGCCTTGCCGTGAAACGTGAAATCTATCCGCGTATTGGCGAGCGAGTTTGCCTTGTTCACCGCCGTGAAGGTTGCCGGGTGCCAAGAGATTGCGGCATCCACATCGTCAAAGAGTCCCTCGCGGACCATGAATGCTTTCGCAGCGCCGCCTTCTTCAGCCGGACAGCCATAGTACCGGACACGCGCCTTGATGCCATTCTCGTCCAACCAGTCCTTGACGGCTGTCGCGGCAAGCAGAGCCGCAGAACCCAGGAGGTTATGACCGCATCCGTGGCCGTTTCCTCCAGCTTGCAGTGGGCGCGGCTCGGCAATGCCGGGTTCCTGACTGAGGTATGGCAGCGCGTCAAACTCTCCAAGAATCGCGATAACCGGTCCGTCTTCACCCGCTTCACCCAGAACTGCGGTGGGAATGCCGGCTGCATTCTCAGTAATTCTGAAGCCTTTTTCAGCCAGCATGGCCGTGTGTTCCGCCACAGATCTGTATTCGCTATAAAGCGTTTCCGGCATGTCAAAAACGCGATCCGACAGCCCGATCAAATCTGATTTGTGTCGGTCGACATTCGACCAGATGACGTCCGAGTTCTGCATTCCCATCCCCTGATTTGAACACCGTCAGAAAGGTTCCCACGGACTTTGATCCTTGGCAAGCGATCACCACTTCGCAGGAGACACAAATAGTCGCTCCTGCCCCTATCAAGCTTTTTGAGCTATTAAACCTGCGGGAAGGGCCCATCCCCGATGTCCCAGAAGAGGCCAGCCATCAGCGTGAGTGCGTCCCGGCAAACAGGTTTCAGGACATGCTCATTCGGTGCGTGCTGGGAACAGCCCCGATAGGAATGCGGCACCCAAACGGTCGGAAGCCCGAGAATGTCTGCAAAGATGTCATTGGGGAGAGAACCCGCAAGGTTCGGAAGTACGTGGGGCTGCTTTTCGCATGTCTTCTCAATGGACCGCGAAACAAATTGCACCCAGGGATGTTCTGGGCTCAATCGCGTTGCATCAAAAAAACCTCTGTCATGAGGGACAATCTGAACGATTTCGAACCCATGCGAGTCAAGGTGCCGACGCAGCGCCGGAAGAATGTCCACCTGATTTGTACCGACGACATACCGAAGCTGGCAGGCCGCCTTTGCTTGTGATGCAATCGCGTTGACCGGCGCCTCGGGGACACCACTTTTCATGGCCAAGATCGCGAAGCTGTTCCAGCCATAGACCCTCTCGGCCGGTGTCAGGCTTGCTTCGCCCCAATCCTTATCTATCGACGGACCGACTTCTCCCTCCATCGGCAAATGCCGCAAGGCGCTTCGGATGTCATCTGTCAGACTGTCAGGGCGCCATTCTGGAATCCGGATTTGCCCACGTGCATCAGTGATCGTCGCCAAGGCATGAGCAAGGATCATGGCCGGATCGGCCAGCAATCCGCCCCAGTTTCCGGAATGGTGTGCCCCGTCCCGCAACTCGACACAAAGATCGAACGACACCGCACCGCGCGACCCCATGAATATCGTCGGCGTGCAGGGTTGCAACCGTGGACCGTCAGAGGCGATTAAGACATCGGCAGACAGCGTGTCCTTGTTGGCTTTGCAGAATTCGGTCAAGCCGGGTGATCCCATTTCCTCCCCGGTTTCGATCATCACCTTGCAATTGAAGCCGAGCGCACCGCGCACTTTCAAGACAGCATCAAGTGCACCCATGTTGATTAGGTGCTGCCCTTTGTTATCGGCAGTGCCGCGCCCATAGAACCTGTCGTCCTCTTCGATCAATCGGAACGGGTGAAGCCCGGCGCGCCACTGATCTGTCTGGGCGCGTATCACGTCGCCATGCCCGTAGGTCAGAACAGTGGGAAGGCTCTCTCCCTCATGGCGCTCTGCGATTAAAATTGGTCCTGCTCCGACACTCGGGTTCGCATACACCTTGCAGGCAAATCCCAACGCAGCAAGTCGCGTAGTCATCGCTTCGTTGAGGTATCTCGCAAGTTCAGCTGCGCCGGAAGGCTCCTGACTTTCCGATTCGTACGCGACAAGGTCGCTCAAGTCGTGGCGAAAGGAGCCGTCGTCGAAATAGGCACCGGCCCGTTCAATAGCATTGTCACGCGTCACGTTGGTCACTTTTTAGGTTTGGAAGCTTTGGCTTTGCGAGATTGCATGATCAATAAGCGACCGACAATGGCGTTGTCCGAATGATCGAAGGAAAACCGAAAAGCGATGGGGATGCGTTCGCCGTGGCAGTGACCAAGATGTTTTTCCGAAGGATTGCAAAGAAAGCTCACACCCAATCTGTCGGCGGCATGCGCTAGGCCGCGAACTGATCTCGTGTGCATCAGAAATTTTGTTCGCGCGCTTGCCGTTTGGTTTGCTATCCTTTGCGGCACTTCGTTTGAAGTGGCCTTTGGCAGAATAACAGGCGATTGTCGTTTCAGATGAATATGCGGCAGGACTGATTTTTTCGATGGCTAACCCCAGCGCCCGAAAGGGACTCAATCTGAGATGGTTGGAAATCTTTCAGCGTTGTGCACGGAACGGCTCGCTCCGGGAGACTGCGATCGAGACCGGGCTTTCCACAAGTACGGTGTCTCACCACCTGCGTAGTCTTGAGGATCACTTGGGCGTCGCGCTCTTCAACCACACGCGGCGGCCGATGGTGCTGACACCAAAGGGGCATGTGTTCCTGCGCGACATCGAGATCGCGCTGCGCACCATCCGCAAGGCGAAAGCCGAGGCGTCGGCGGGGGACCTGTCCGAAGCCAGCTACCTGAGACTCGGCACGATCGAAGACCTCGAAAGCGATGTCATACCGGACCTAGCTGTACATCTTTCGCAGCGGATGCCGGACTGCGATTTCCTCTATCACACGGCCACGAGCCGGGAAATCATCGGGATGCTGCGAGACCGCGAGCTGGACCTAGGGATCGCGACCACGCCGCCCGACCGTATGCGCGACCTTCAAGACAGGCCACTTTTGCGCGATCCCTTTGTTGTCGTGCTGCCGTCGGACCTAGAGCTGTCTGGGCCGGACGTGTTGAAGGACGGTTTCAAGTTGCCGTTTCTACAGTTTTCCAGTGATCTTATTATCGCCCGGCAGATCGAGGCTCAACTACGCCGGGTGGGGTTCACCCTCTCGCATAAATTCGAATGCGGCAGCAATCAGACTCTTATGGCGATGGTTGCGGCGGGGGCGGGTTGGACGATCACCACCCCACTGCTGTTCTCTCGTGCCAAGCGGTTTCACCCAAAGCTGCGCATGCAGCCGTTTCCGGGAAAGCGATTTGCGCGAACTTTGTCAATGATCGCAACGCCGGATTGCTCGCGGTCAGTGCTGGAGATCGTGCAAAGTCGGTTGCAAAGCGCGCTGGAAGCTCAGGCGATCCAGCCGCTTTTGGAGACAGCACCGTGGCTTGAAGACCAGTTCAGGCTTGTCGATGGCGCCAGTTGAAATCAGGCGTGTAGGATATTGAACCGCTGCCGGATGGCGTGATCTTGATCGGGCGTGAGAAATTCAGGCCGGTGAGTTTCCAAGATTTCACGTGCTCTTGCATTGGCTACGGACCAGGCGTCTCGCGCACCGTTCTGCGCCCAGGTTCGAGGCTCGTCACGGTTGGCCAAGCCAGGGTAAAAATAGTCTCTTTCCATCGCCGCAAAGGTATGCTGACCACCCAGAAAATGACCATCACCAAGCACCGCGTCTAGGATTGCGTCATAGCCGAGGTTTGCCTCGTTAACCTCAATCCCGCGCAGGGCGCGGTATGTGTGAGAATGCATCTCGTCGTCCAAAACGAATGCTTCGAAGCTGACGCCTAGAAGCGACGCGGTCATGCCGGAGCTTTCGTAAATCAGATTGCCGCCCGCCAGCGCGGCTGCGATGGAAGTCAAACCCTTCTCAACTCCGTACTGGGCGTCAATGGCTTTGGCATCGGTCATAGAACAGGCGACGCCAGAAGGCAGACCCAGCCAATTGGACAATTGCGCAGAGGCCGCGTTGAGCAGCGCGGTCTCACCGCTGCCTCCAGCAAAGGCACCTGTCCGCAGGTCGATGACCAGCGGCCAGTTAGAGAACACCATCGGAAATCCGGGCTGAATAGCATGAACCATCACGAGGCTGGCGAGCGTCTCGGCCAACGACTGTGCCAGGAACCCGGCCATCGTCGCGGGTGCGGTGGCCCCAGCCTGTGCCGCAGTGATGCATGACATAGGGATATTGTGCCGGATGCATTCATAAACCACATCGACCGCATCCGCGCCGAAGCGGAGAGGTGAAATGATCGGGCTTATATGTGCTTTCATGAAGGGCCGTTCCGAGAAAGCACCGGGCCCACCAGCGGCGATATCAAGCATCTCGACAATCGGGGCAACGTGCTCGGCTAGAGTAAACGAGGTGGCTGTAGGTTTTGTTGTGTTGCGCAGCAGAGCGTAGACAGTATTGACGTTGAGTTCGAAATTGTCAGGGACATCGGTGGCCACGCAACAACGTGTGTACCAACTCACATTGGCAAGCGTGTCCTGAAGCCGCGTGAAGTCATGCAGGTCGGCCAAGGTTGAAGGTCGGTAAAGATGCGTGTCGATGTCCAGCGTTTGGACGGCAGCGCCACCGGTACCAAAATGTACCCGGTTTCCGCCAACCTCGATAGAGCGAGCGGGATCGCGCCCGTGAAGGGTGAAGGTCTTGGCGGCACTGTCCACGGCGTCCTGTACCAGCTTCGGTGGGAACAGGATCCGGTCGTTGCCTCCTTCCCGTGCGCCGACTTTCAAAAGGTCGCGGCTCAGTCGGTCTGGTACCTCGCCCAAGCCGAGCTTGGCAAGCAGTGCCAGAGTGGTGTCGTAGATCGCGTTGAGTTCTGCCTCGGTCAAAGGTTTGTAGGCTCCGCCGGCCTGACCGGGTGGACAGGGGTCGATCACTGGCTTGGCGCTGCGTTTCGCCAAGCGCTCAGCGCGTCCGGCACGCCTGGATGTTTCCGACACGATGCTCCGCCTTCGGCTATGGGATCTACGGAAACAGGACAGGATAAGTCTAAGTGCGCAAGACTTGGTGATGAGTTTGCGAAAATTTGTTCATACGATTTCGATATTTTCGAAATCACAGGATTTCTGTTGCCCAATCGGAAAATTCGCGTCCCAGTCCAAGATGTATGCTCACGGAGGCAGATCATGAAATCGCGCACCAAAGTTGCGGTCATCGGCGGTGGCATCGCTGGATGTTCGACGCTTTATCACCTGACGCAAGAAGGTTGGAGCGATGTCGTCCTGATCGAGCGCGATGAGCTGACGTCTGGCACGACATGGCACTCTGCGGCGCAGGTGACAAATTTCGGCATGAACCAAACGATGGTGGGACTGAAGTCGCATTCCATCGCCCTCTACAAGAAACTTCGAGACGACCCCGATTACCCGGTGGGCTATCATCACAGTGATGGCGGCATCCGCCTCGCCAACACCGAGGCGCAGATGCAGGGTTACCGCCATTTTGCGTCGATGGCGCGTGGCATGGGCGTCACCTTCGAGGTGATAGATGCTGCAGAATGCGCGCGGCGACATCCACTGATTTCCACTGAAAATCTGTTGGGCGGGCTGTGGGATGGCGAGGATGGCGATATCGATCCCGCACAGCTGTGTCAGGCGCTGGCCTTTCATGCGCGCAGGGCTGGCGCAGAGGTTTATCGCCAAACCGCCGTGACCGGACTGACTCAGAAGGCGGATGATACCTGGACGGTCGAAACGGACAACGGCGTGATTGAGGCCGACATCGTTGTCAACGCATGTGGCTACCGCGTGAACGAGGTTGGCGCCATGATGGGCGTACACCACCCTGTCGCTTCGATGGAGCACCAGTATTTCGTGACTGATGACATCCCTGCCATTGCAGCAGCGGGTCACCGGATACCCCTGCTGCGCTGTCCGATTTCGGACTACTATTCCCGACAGGAAAAAGGCGGCCTGCTGGTCGGATTCTACGAGCAAGCGTGCAAGACATGGGGCTTGGACGGGGTCAGCCCCGACTTTTCCAATGACCTTTGCCCTGACGACCTTGACCGGGTCATGGACGTTCTACAAGGCGCCTTCGCGCGCATGCCGGTGTTGGCTGAGGTTGGCATCAAGCGCATTGTCAATGGCCCGATCACCTACACTATCGACGGCGCACCGTTGGTCGGTCGAATCCCAGGCAAGCGCAATGCCTTCTGCATCATTGGACTGCGCGCCGGTTTGGGTGAAGGCGGCGGACATGGCTGGCTTCTCGCGCAGCAGATCGTGCATGGGGAGGCCGTCTACGATACATGGTGCCTCGACCCCCGGCGTTTTACCGGCCATGCCAACGTTGAACTGACGGCTCGGAAAGCGATCGAGGACTATCAGAATGAATTCCGCTTCCACTTTCCTAACGAGCACCGGCCAGCTGGGCGTCCTGCAAAGACGACGCCGCTGACACCGGTTTTGGCTGCCGAGGGCGGCGACTTCACGGTCGTGAACGGATGGGAACGGCTCGACTACATCAAGCCCAGTCCCACGTTCCAGCCCGCGCTCTCTTTCGACTTCGACGAGACATTCGACATT
Organism: Alphaproteobacteria bacterium; assembly: GCA_030431485.1. Classification (GTDB taxonomy): domain Bacteria; phylum Pseudomonadota; class Alphaproteobacteria; order Rhodobacterales; family Rhodobacteraceae; genus Marivita. The sequence goes on along the minus strand of JAUIIR010000007.1, from coordinate 7,446 downwards.
GTCGGTGCCGAAGTTCGCAATGTGCGGGATAATGTCGGGCTGTGTGAAGTCAGCGGTTTTAACCGGTTCGAGATAACCGGTGCGGATCGACATGCGTTTCTTGACAGGATGTTCTGCGGAGCGTTGACAAAAAACGCTGGTCGCGTCGGCTTGGGATATCTGCTGAACCATCATGGCATGATCAAGGGTGAGGCGACTGTGGCAAATCTACCTGCCTCTGACCGTGGCGGTGAACGTGTTTGGTATGGTTCTGCTGCGGCAAGCGAATTTCATGACATGGACTGGTTGCAGATGCATTTGCAGGATCAAGAAGACGTGCAGATCCGCAGCTTGACGAATGACCAAACAACACTTGTGCTGGCCGGACCGAAATCGCGCGACGTGATGTGCGCCGTGAGTCGGGCCGATTGGTCTGCACAGGCGTTTCCATGGCTGTCCGTGCGCGAATGCTTTATCGGCTTTTCGCCTGCCACCGTGATGTCGGTCAGCTTTTCCGGTGAGCTGGCCATTGAGATTCACGTGCCAAACGCGTCGCTCTATGCGGTCTATCTGGCGCTGCGCGAGGCGGGCAAACCGCACGGTATGAAGCTTTTCGGCGCTCGCGCGGTCGAGTCAATGCGACTGGAGAAAAGCTTTCTGCACTGGAAAACGGACCTTTTGACTGAGTTTGACCCGTACGAGACCGGGCTGGATCGGTTCGTCAAACTGGGAAAGGGCAACTTCATAGGGAAAAAGGCATTGGAGCGTCGGCGCGAGGGAGGGGTGCGCAAGCGGCTGGTGACATTGAAGGTCCATACAACACAGCGTCCGGCGCATTCGGGTGCGTCTGTGATGCTCGACGGAAAAGTCGTGGGGACTGTCACTTCCGGCACTTGGGGGCACCGGGTCGGCATGAACCTCGCCTATGCATTTCTGGAAACTGCTGCCATTGATACAGGGCAGAAAATCAAGTTGGATCTTTGCGGCGACTTGACTGAGGCGCACGTGATCGATCCGTCTCCCTATGATCCGACCAATACGCTGATGCGGCAATGACGTCGTAATGCTTGGGTACATGCATTGCCGAACTTGAACACGGGATGTCGCTTGAGGTTCGCGGGCGTCTCCCGGCACCTGTTCCAAAGCGTTTCGACATTCAGCCCAGAGCTACCTAGCGGACCTAACGGGTTCCGCCAAATCTGCCTAGAGAGTAGGGCGTTTGAATGATCCCCACTGCCGTGAAGTGAGCAGCTATTGGCGATCATTTATGGTGTTTCTACATCGAAATCATTGGCGAAGTGCGGATCATGAAGCTCGCTGGCCTGGCACGCTACAATGCTTTCTCAATGTGCTTCTGAAGCCGATACCTATCCCACCGTTGTTCCTAGCCAAAGCGTGATCGCCGGGAACGCGACCAACAGCGCCAAACGAACAACGTCAACGGCGATGAAGGGCACTAACCCTTTGAAAATGCGGACCACTGGAACATCCGGCAGCACAGCCTTGAGGACAAATACGTTCATGCCCACTGGTGGTGTCACCAACGCGATTTCGGTCACCACGATCACGATGATGCCGAACCAGACCAGATCAAAGCCTTGAGACACGACGATGGGTGCAAAGAGTGGCACGAAGATCAGGATGATCGCCATGGAATCCATGACGCATCCCAGCACCAGAAACACCAGCATGATTGCGAAGATCAGGGCGTAGCCCTCGAGTCCGGTCGATTGAACCAGTGCCAGAACGCCCGCCGCCAGACCCGACAGAGTGAGCAGCTTCGACAGCATCAGCGCCCCGAACAGCACCGCATAAAGCGAGACCGAGGTGTAGGCCGTGTCGATGATCACGGCCCGCAGAACCTTCCACGTCAGGCGGCCATGAAACGTCGCGATCAGAATGGCGAGTCCTGCGCCCATGCCTGCCGCTTCGGTCGGAGTGAACAGCTTGGCATAAAGCCCGCCGATGATCAGCCCGAATAGTAGGACAAACGGCCAGATACCGGATAGCGCCTTTATCCGCTCCGACCACTCGGTCGTTTCGCCCTGCGGCGCGTGTTCGGGATTGCGGGCGGCAACGACCCGGATCGCCAGCATGTACAGCGCAAGTCCGATCAATCCGGGAACAACACCTGCGATGAACAGATCGCCAATATTGGTCTGGGTCAGGATGCCATAGACCACCATGATGATCGACGGTGGGATCAGGATACCCAATGTACCACCCGCCGCGATGGTTCCGGACGCCAACTCGTCCGAGTAGTTGTATTTCTTCATGCTCGGATAGGCGACCTTGGCCATGGTCGCGGCCGTTGCATAGCTTGATCCGCAGACCGCTGAAAAGCCGGAACAAGCGACCATGGTCGACAGCGACAGCCCACCCCGAACATGTCCCACAAAGGCATAGGCAGCGCGGAAGAGATCATGCGCGATACCGGTTTTTGAAATGACGTTGCCCATCAGGATAAACATTGGCACGACCGCCAGATCATAAGACAGCACGGCGTCCGAGATCGTCAGCGGCAAAAGCTGGAACGCGATGTTCCAGTTGATGGCAAACCCGATCCCGGCGACGGACACTGCCAGCAGCGAAAATGCCAAAGGGACGCGCAGAAAGGCCAATAGAATGGCCGCAATCATGGCAATGGCTCCGACGATCATAGCGCTTCCTCCTCGTGGGTGTCCTCGGGGTCGATCATCGGCCTGGTGACTGCGACGATAAGGGCTGCGAGAGCTGACAGGGCGCAGCTGAGCGCCATGAAGAAATATAGCGGCGCGCGCGGTACGCGGAGCGCCTGGCTCACTTCGGAGATCCGCGAGGCGTTCAGCCCATGTTTGACGAAGAGCCAAGCGATCACAGCCAGAACGATCGTCACCAGAAGGGCGACCAGACCCCGCCACCAAGCCATCCATGATTGGCTCACCAGTTTGTCCAGAAGGTCGATTGTCAGATGTGCGCCGGCAGCGGTCACCAATGGCAGACCGGCAAAGACTACAAGCGCCATCAGATGTTCGGTGATGTCATTCGCGCCGTAGATCGGTTTGCCGATCAATCGCCGTCCGATCACGTCGGCAAATGTCAGCGCCACCATGGCTAGTAGAAACAGTGCCATCACCGTTTCGACGCCACGGCGGATTTTCCATGCCAAAGGCAGCATGACGGATCTCCTCCCAAAGAAATCGGGGGCCGGTATGCGGCCCCCGCGATGTTGCTTACTGAGAAACGGGCGCTGCAGATTCCGCAGTGAGCGCCTGATAGGTTGAGCCGTAGAAATCCAGCATCGCCTGTGGATCTTCGACACCCGCCGCCTTGGCTGCGTCGATCCAGTCGCCCACCATCTCGCCATAGATGACATCGACGGTAGCGATCAGTTCGGGCGAGGCTTCGACGATCTCGTGCCCTGCGGCGCTCAGTTTCTCGACGGCAGCCGGGTTCTGTGCGTCAAAGTTGCGGCCCCATGCGGCTGACAGGGTCTCACCGCTGATGCTTTCGATCGCGGCCTTGTCCTTGGCTCTCAGGCCGTTCCACTTGGCGCCGTTCATAACCACGAAGAAGGTCGCGTCGTAAAAGCCGTTCGGGAAGATCGTGTGATGCTTCAGGCTGTCTTCGAGACGGAAGTTCACCACCGATTCCATCGTGTGCAGCGACCCGTCGATGACGCCGCTTTCCAGCATTTCGTACGCTTTGGTGGCCGGAGCGGCGACCGGAACCGCACCCAGCGCGGTCAATAGCTTTTCCTGGATCGGGCCACCCATGCGGAATTTGGTGTTCGCCATGTCCTCGGGCGTGGTCACTGCCTTGGTTCCGTGGTGCAACTGGCCACCGCCGAACATGCCGACGCCCAGCATTTTCACACCGTCAAACGCGGCATTGTCGGCCAGATAGGTGTCGAACGTCTGCCACAGCGCGCGGCTTTGCGCCTCGGCGTTCGTGCCCGCATTCGGGAATTCGGCAAACCAAAGCGACACAAACCGCTCGGGCTCATAGGTGAAGTTGCCCCATGTGATGTCGGCCACGCCATTGCGCGCCAGTTCCCAGTGCTGGGGCGGGCTGGCTAGAGGCGCCGGAAGGATCGTCACGGTCACACGACCTTCGGTCACTTCCGCGACCTTTTCGGTGAAGGGCACAAGGAAATCGGTGTGCACGAAATGGGTTGGCGGCACCCAAGACGACAGTGTCAGCATTTCGGCGCTGGCAAGTTGGGCCGAGGCGGCAATAAGGGCGCTGGCGGCAACGGCGCCTTTCAGCAGGGTGGTGGAACAGAACGACATGGGTATCCTCCCTTGGATGATGTCTGTGTCAGGTCAGGTGGTGAGAGTTGAGCGAAACGCTCGTGCGGTGCTTCGCCAGATCGGCAAAGATGGCGGCTCCGACGGGAATGATGTCCGTGTCGAAGACGAAATTGGGATGGTGCGGGGCAGGGCCGGCCTGCCCGATAAAGAAATAGGCGCCCGGCACGCGGGCCGAGAGTTCCGCGAAATCCTCGGACGCCATCAGACTACGGGCGTTCTCGGTCACGCGGTCTGCACCAACCACGCGTGCTGCGGCAGATACTGCGGCGGCAACACAGGACGGGCTGTTGACGGTGACAGGGGTGACGGTTTCGATGTCAATCTCGATCAGGACGCCGAACAGCAGTTCCGTGGCGCGCACCGCTTCTTGCAGCAGGTCTGCCAGACGATTGCGCACCGTCTCCGCAGTTGTACGCATTGTGCCCTCGATCCGTACGGTGTCAGGCAGGATGTTTCGTGCCGTTCCGCCGTGCAGGAGGCCGAAGGAGATCACTCCGGCGGCGCGGGCATCGACCAACCGTGTCGCGGCTTGTTGCACCGATGTGATCAGATGCGCGGCGGCCGTAATGGCGTCTTGACCCGTATGCGGCATGGAGCCGTGCGCCCCGTTGGCGCGGATGGTGATGTCGATATTGTCTGCCGACGACAGAGCGGCGGTGGTCGGCACGCCCACCTGACCAGCGGGCAGGTCAGGGGAATTGTGCAGGGCGTAAATCTCGTCGCAGGGGAAGCGGTCAAAGAGGCCATCGGCGATCATGGCACGGGCGCCGGTCAGCAGCTCTTCTGCTGGCTGAAAGATGAACCGGACCGTTCCGTCGAACTCGCGGTGCTCCGCCAGATACGCGGCAGCGGTCAGCGCGGTGACCATATGCCCGTCATGCCCGCAGCCGTGAAACCGCGCAGGGTCTGTAGAGGCATAATCCAGCTTGGCCGCCTCTTGCATCGGCAGCGCATCCAGCTCGGCCCGAAAGGCAACGATGCGGCCCGGTGCGTTTCGCGACGCCTTGATGCCATAAAGCGTGCCAACCACGCCGGTGCCACCAATGCCTGTGCTGACGTCATAGCCGAACTCGGTCAGGCGCTCTGCGACAAAGGCGGCGGTGCGAATTTCCTCGAAGCCGGTTTCCGGGTGACGATGCAGAGTGTGCAACCAGTCATAAGAGGTCGCCTGCTGCGAATTGTACCAGTTGGTAAACATCCATGAGTCGCCTAATTTAGTTGTAAGATGAGATTATCTGATGTTGATACTTGTACCTCGGAATAGTTGTTTGTTAAGACTGTTTTGTGTGAAGTTTTGGGTAACAGGTGATACCTTTTCGGTATCGACCAGACGTGAATTGACGAGGCGCAGATGGACAAACCCTTCAAGAACGAGCGGTTGACCTACAAGCTGAACATCGTGGCCCAGCAGGCGATCACCGCCAATGACGCGATCTTCTTTAAAGAGACTGGATGCCACATCCGCGACCTGCGCGTGCTGCGTCTGATCGACGACACACCGGGCACCACCTTTGCGGAAATCGCGAAAATAACTGGTTTTGAGCGGAGTTTGACCTCGCGAATCCTTCAGAACCTCATCGGGTCAGGGCTGATCACCCGCGAAAACTCAACCGAAGATGCGCGGGTGTTCCTGCTGTCCACGACCGAGAAGGGCAAAGAGGTGCGGCAGGTGGCGCGGCGTCTGTCCGACCGGCTGGAGGTCATTCTGACCGATCCGCTGTCAGCGCAGGAGCTGAAGGCCTTGAACGAGATCCTCGAACGTCTTGGCCATTGGGTCACGTCAGAAGAGTATAATCAGGCTCTTACCCAGGAAGCCGATAAAGCATCATTGTAAAACAGTCTTGACGCGAGAATATAATCTGACTTACCTGATATCGCCTACCAAGCTGACACAGGAGAGGCCGATCGCATCGGCGCCGAAGGAGCAACCCCCCGGAACCTCTCAGGCAAAAGGACTGTGACCGGCACGGGCGTCTGAAGCGCGCCGCGACCCTGTTCGCGACCCGCGACAGAGGGGATTGGACCTGTCATCCGGCAGGACGAAACCTTGGGTCGCGGGAGGATACCATGACCAGACTTGCCGTAATCGGCGCCGGGATCACCGGCGTGACAACCGCATCCAGCCTCATGGACCGGGGCTATGACGTAACGCTGTTCGACCGCAACCGCTATGCCGCGATGCAGACGTCCTTCGCCAATGGCGGGCAGTTGTCCGCCTCGAATGCCGAAACTTGGAACCGCTGGTCCACCGTGTTCAAAGGCATGAAGTGGATGATGACGCGCGGCGCGCCCTTGCTCGTCAACCCGAAGCCAAGCTGGCACAAATACAGTTGGATGGCCGAATTCGTGGCGTCGATCCCGCAATACCGGGCGAACACTATTGAGACTACACGCATGGCCATCGCCGCGCGGGGGCTCTTGCGGGAAAAGGCGGAACGGCACGGGTTCGACTTCGACTGCGAAAACCGTGGCATCCTGCACATCTATACCAACAAGGCCGAGTTCGACCATGCGACCGAGGTGAACAAGCTGCTCGCAGAGGGTGGATTGGACCGTCGCGCGGTGGCACCAGACGAGGTTCGCCAGATCGAACCCGCACTGAGCGGCGACTTCTATGGCGGTTACTACACCGAAAGCGATTTCACCGGGGATATTCACCGCTACACCACGGGTCTCGCCAAATCCATCGAAGCCGGAGGCGCGGTCCTGCGGTTCGGCACCGATGTCGATGCCATCGATGTTGATGACAACGGCGTCCGCATCACCTGGAGCCGGAACAACGAAAGCCAGACCGAAGCGTTTGACGCGATTGTCGTTTGCGCCGGTGTCGAAAGCCGACGGATCGGTGCGCAACTCGGGGACCGGGTTAATGTCTATCCGGTCAAAGGCTATTCGATCACCGTCCGTCTGGATGACGAGGACAGTCAGCGAGCGGCACCCTGGATCAGCCTGCTCGATGACGAGGCCAAGGTGGTCACCAGCCGTCTGGGCAAGGACCGATTCCGCATCGCGGGGACGGCGGAATTCAACGGCTACAACCTCGACATTCGCGATGATCGCATCCGGCCGCTGGTCAAATGGTGCGAACGGTTCTTCCCCGGTGTCAGTACCGAACATGCGATCCCGTGGGCAGGTCTGCGCCCGATGATGCCAAACATGATGCCCAAGGTCGGGC
>JAUIIR010000092.1 GCA_030431485.1 Alphaproteobacteria bacterium | reverse complement strand
ACCATGACGGTTAAGCGTTTCCTGCAGAAGTGATGATATTTTCATTTCACGACGTCCAATCCCAGTCTCCGGGTCCGGTCGTACCACACCGCCGCCGCAAAGCGGGCGCAAATCTTAATCATTGGTTAACCCAGTTTGATGATGCCACCAACTCCTTGCATCGGGTTGCATCAGACCGACGCACAGCGTAACCCAAATTCAAGATCGGGGAGCGGGGAGCACAGAATGCGCCAATCCATGACAGGATTTGCCTCGGGGCAGGGTGAAGCTTTGGGGCTGACGTGGACATGGGACCTGCGCAGCGTCAATGCGCGCGGTCTTGACATCCGGGTGCGGGTGCCTGATTGGGTCGATGGTCTGGAGCAAGCCCTGCGCGCAGCGATTTCGAAACGTCTTGCCCGGGGCAATGTGACCGTGTCCCTTCGTCTGCAATCCACCATGACTGACAGCGTTCAGGAGTTGAACGAAGCTCAGCTGGACCGGGTATTGACCGCAATGCTGCGGATCGAAGCCGAGGCGATGGCACGCGGATTGTCGCTGACGGCGTCTTCTGCCGCCGACCTGATCACCGTGCGTGGCGTGATGGACGCGCCGCAACAAAGCACCGATCCGGCGGAGTTGCGCACAACGCTGGTCACGGATTTTGCGTCGGTGCTGGATCAGTTTATCGTGTCACGCCAAACCGAAGGTGCCGCTCTGGTCGATGTGCTGACGGGTCAGGTCGACCAGATTTCGCACCTCGTGGATCAGGCCGCAGACGTCGCGCAGGCGCGAAAAGGCGAGCAGGCCGAGAAAATGCGCGCGGCGATGGCGCGCGTGATGGATGCGCAAGAGTCCGTGGATGAACAACGCGTTGCACAGGAATTGGCGCTGATTGCGGTCAAAGCGGATGTCACCGAAGAAATCGACCGTTTGCGCGCGCATGTTGAGGCTGCTCGGGCGTTGCTTGCTGCTTCCGGTGCCGTGGGCCGCAAGTTGGACTTTCTGATGCAGGAGTTCAATCGCGAGGCCAATACGCTCTGTTCAAAAGCGCAATCCTCCGCGCTGACGACGATTGGCCTCGAATTGAAGACGGTGATCGAACAAATGCGCGAACAGGTTCAGAATGTGGAGTAAGACATGACCAACCGGCGCGGATTGCTGATCATTCTGTCTTCCCCATCAGGCGCAGGCAAGTCGACCTTGTCGCGGCGGCTCTTGGAGTGGGACTCGAGCCTGAGCTTTTCGGTGTCCGCCACCACCCGCGCGCCGCGCCCCGGTGAGCTTGACGGGGAGCACTATCATTTCCTGACGGAAGACGCGTTTAAGCATGATGTGGCCAACGGCAATATGCTGGAGCATGCGCATGTCTTCGGAAATTTCTACGGCAGTCCGCGCAAACCCGTGCAAACCGCAATCGACGCGGGCAATGACGTTCTGTTCGATATCGACTGGCAGGGCGCGCAGCAGATCGTGAACTCGGCTCTTGGCCCGCATACGCTGTCGATCTTCATTCTGCCGCCGTCCATCGCAGAGCTACGGCGGCGATTGGAAGGTCGGGGCCAAGACAGTGCCGAGACCATCGGCAAGCGCATGCTCAAAAGTTGGGACGAAATCAGCCATTGGGGCAGCTATGACTACGTTCTTGTGAACGATGACCTGGATGCGACCTTTGAAAAGCTGAAGATCATCGTGGATGCGACACGCCTGCGCCGCCTTCAGCAGCCGAGCCTCGTAGAGCATGTCCGCAAGCTTCAACAGGAATTCGAGGATCTGACATGACGCTTTACATTTTGGATGGAGTGGCCCCCGAGATCGCGGAAGACACTTGGATCGCGCCAGATGCAAATCTGATCGGGCAGATCATTGTCGAAGAGGCAGCAAGCGTCTGGTTCTGTTCAACCCTGCGTGGTGACAACGAAGCCATCACGGTAGGTGCCGGCAGCAATATTCAGGAAAACTGCGTATTGCACACCGATATGGGCTATCCGCTGACCATCGGCAAAGGCTGCACCATCGGCCACAAGGTTATGCTTCATGGCTGCACGATTGGGGACAACTCCCTGATTGGCATGGGAGCCACCGTTCTGAACGGAGCGAAAATCGGAAAGAATTGCCTGATCGGGGCCGGGGCTTTGATCACCGAAGGCAAAGAAATCCCCGATGGATCGCTTGTGATGGGGGTTCCGGGTAAGGTGGTGCGCGAACTGGATGAAGCCGCCATTGACGGTCTGCGTAAGAGCGCGCTGGGATACCAAGCCAATATGCGCCGCTTCCGTGACGGGTTGTCGTCGCTCTAAGCGTCCTAAGCGTCGAAATTTCCTGAAACTTTCACTTGAAGCCGCGCGTGGCTGCATCAGCTTCTGTCAGTGGTCAAAGGGATGCGTGAAATGAAAGCAATTTGGATTGGTTTGTGTTTGTTGGTGACGGCAACTTGGGCTGCAGCCCATGAAGTACGACCGGCGATCGGCGACCTCCAGGTGGTCGAAGGGCAGGTCCAATTGACCATCACGCTCAATGGAGAGGCGCTTGGAGCGGATGTCAGTCTTGAAGGCATCGACAATACGGATGCTCTTGATGCGTCAGAGGACGTCGACCAATTACGCGCGTTGGAACCAGAGGCGCTACGGGCCGAGCTTGAACCCAAACTGCCGGGGTTCGCAAACCGCCTTGAAATGACAGCGAGCGGCACACCTGTTCCGTTGATCGCGACCGTGACAAGCGTTGACGAGGTGGGAAACACCGACCTGCCACGAGATACCGTCATTGAACTGTCCGGGCCTCTGCCCGACGGCAGCGACACGATCAGCCTGACCTGGCCCGCTGCCTACGGCGCGTTGGTCCTGCGGCAACAAGGCGTCGAAGAGCCGTATACTGGTTATCTCGAAGGCGGCCAGAACACTGGCGACATTCAACTGGGCGGCGGCGACGAAGCCAGCGGCTGGATGACCTTTGCAACCTACATTCCGGTCGGATTCGATCACATTCTGCCCAAAGGGCTCGACCATATCCTTTTTGTGCTGGGCCTATTTTTCCTGTCGACACGCATGACACCACTGCTGTGGCAGGTCTCGGCCTTTACGCTGGCGCACACAATCACGCTGGCGATGGCCGTGCTGGGCATTGTGTCGGTTTCGGGTAGCATTGTTGAGCCGTTGATCGCCCTTTCGATCGTCTATGTTGCGGTTGAAAATATCGTCTCGGACAAGCTTCATCGATGGCGCCCGGTTATTATCTTTGGCTTCGGGCTACTGCACGGTCTGGGATTCGCGAGCGTGCTTGGTGAATTCGGCCTGCCCGACGGTCAGGTCATTCCCGCTTTGATCGGATTTAATATCGGTGTGGAGCTGGGCCAGCTGACGGTTATCGCACTGGCTTTCATCCTTGTGTGGTATGCCATCCGTGTTGATCGAGGCGAAGCCGATGTGGCCCCCGCGCAAGGCCTCTACGGCGTGCTGACCGTGGTGTTTGTCGGACTTGGATTTGCCATGAACACCAGTGGGTTCCAGGAAATGATGGGCGGGTCCGCAATGGTCTTTTTCTGGCCACTGGCGGCTGTGTCGTTGCTTTGCGCCGTATCTGCGACGCTGGTCGAACAGCTCGACGCATACCGTCGCTACGTCGCTGTACCAGCATCGGCCGCGATTGCTCTGGTTGGTGCATACTGGTTCGTGGAGCGGGTGTTCTTGTAAAATAAGTAACTTAACGCTGAACAAGCTTCTTGGGTGTCAGCAACACCTGAGTAGTGAATTGGTCATCAGAAACCACCGGCAGGTCGAGTGGACGGACGGTATTTGTATGGCAGTTTCTCACTCTGAGCACGGATTTGCACTCGTTCTTCTGGTGGAAGACCCCGCAGGTCCGTCAACAAGCCTGCCGTGTAGGTGATCAGGTTCACCTCCGCACCCAAGGTGGCTTTAACTGTCACCTCGTCCATCGAGAAGAGCTGTTTGCCTCCGTCGCCGTGAAAGCTTGTCATGGCCACCCCAGCTTCCACTCCGAAAGTTGCTCCTACACTGCCGCCACCGGAAATCGCGCCATGTAGGTCTGCAAAGCAAAACGGTTGATCAACATGCACCTTTGCGTCGGGCGAAAAATCCAATGGATTGAGACCTGTTGCGCTTTGAAAGTCTTTCGCTTTGCTACCGCGATCCAAAATGCGCGTGATGCGTTCTGTTTCTAAGTGAAGGCCCAATTGAGAACCGATTGATGCTGAAGTCAGAAGAAGTCCCGCACTTTTCTTAAGGTCCAGATGCGTAAAAATCAGAATTTTGGCTTCGCCACCAAAAATCACTTTGAAGTTTGATCCCATGCTGCGACCGCCGGCAACTGCCCAATTTTTTGTCGCAACTTTACGCCACCCAGACGTGTCAGAAAAAAGCTCCGGAAAATTCGATAGAAATACACTGGCTATCACATCGCGGACGGGGTTTGACATACTTCACCTATATGTTGCGTTAAATGCTTCATGCGAGGAATACTAAAATCATTAACCTTTTTTGCACGCCTGTGAAGTGAACTCTTGCCTTCGAACCATTTGGTTCCCGTATCGGGCAAGACTGTCTTGCGCTTGTTTCCAACCCCCGCTATACGCGCGCCACTGACACCGCAGGCGGGGTCGGGCCTTTGGGGGAGACATCCCCAAACGTCCACCGGTTGGCCAACAGGCTGATACCCCCGCTGAGGATTGAAACCGGAAAGGAAAACGATAATGGCTCTTCCAGAGTTCACATTGCGCCAGCTGCTTGAAGCCGGCGTTCACTTCGGCCACCAGACGCAGCGTTGGAACCCCCGCATGGGCGAGTTCATCTATGGTGCGCGCAACGGCATCCACATCATGGACCTGACGCAGACCGTTCCGATGCTCGACGCAGCATTGAACGTGATCCGCGAAACCGTGGCCAAGAACGGCCGCATCCTGTTCGTTGGCACCAAGCGTCAGGCACAGCAGCCGATCGCTGACGCCGCCGAGAAATGCGCACAGTACTACATGAATCACCGTTGGCTGGGCGGCACGCTCACCAACTGGCAGACTGTCTCGAAGTCGATCCAGCGCCTCAAGCAGATTGACGAGCAGATGGCGACCGGTGCTGAGGGCCTGACCAAGAAAGAGCGTCTCGGCATGGAGCGCGAGCAGGGCAAACTGCAGGCGTCTCTGGGTGGTATCCGCGAAATGGGCGGTGTGCCGGACCTGCTGTTCGTCATCGACGTCAAGAAAGAAGCGCTTGCCGTTGCCGAAGCCAACAAGCTCGGTATCCCGGTTGTGGCTGTGGTTGACACCAACTGCTCCCCGGAAGGTGTGGACTATATCATCCCGGGCAACGACGACGCCGCGCGCGCGATCAGCCTGTATTGCGATCTGGTGTCCCGCGCAGCCCTTGACGGTATGACGGCCCAGATGGGTGCTGCCGGTGTTGACCTTGGTGCGCTTGAAGAAGCGCCGGTCGAAGAAGTGCTTGCCGACGCGACAGCAGAAGACGCCGCCGCCAGCTAAGCGACACCGCTTCGTTACATCAATATGTCAGGGCAGGGCCGTTGCATTAGAACGGCCCACCGCCCGAATTTGAAATGAGGAGAGCCAAGATGGCGATCACAGCTGCACTCGTGAAAGAACTGCGCGAAATGACCGGCGCAGGCATGATGGATGCCAAGAAAGCCCTGGTCGAAAACGACGGCGACATGGAAGCCGCCGTTGACTGGCTGCGCACCAAAGGTTTGGCGAAAGCCGCCAAGAAATCCGACCGCACTGCGGCCGAAGGCCTCGTGGCCGTTAAAGTGGATGGTGGCAAAGGCGTCGCGGTCGAAGTGAACTCGGAGACCGACTTTGTCGGCAAGAACGCAGAATTCCAGGCAATGGTTGACGCCATCGCCGGTGCTGCACTTGATGCAAGCGATGTCGAAGAGCTCAAGTCCAAGGACATCGACGGCAAGTCCGTTCAGGACATGATCACCGACAAGATCGCCACAATCGGCGAGAACATGTCGCTGCGCCGCATGGTCAAGATTGAAGGCACTCAGGTTGTGTCTTACGTGCACAATGCCGCCGCAAATGGCATGGGCAAGATCGGCGTTCTGGTGGCATTGTCCGGCGAGAACGAAGCATTTGGCAAGCAGGTTGCGATGCACATCGCCGCTGTAAATCCAAGCTCGCTGTCCGCAGATGATCTCGATCCAGCAGTTGTCGAAAAAGAGCGTCAGGTGCAGATCGACATCGCACGCGAGTCGGGCAAGCCGGAGCAGGTCATCGAAAAGATGATCGAAGGCCGCATGAAGAAGTTCCTCAGCGAAGTGACGCTGCTGGGTCAGTCCTTTGTGGTCAATCCGGACCTGACCGTTGAGCAGGCCGCCAAAGAAGCAGGCGTCGACATCACTGGTTATGTGCGGCTTGAAGTTGGCGAAGGCATCGAAAAGAAAGTCGAAGATTTCGCAGCTGAAGTGGCGAAAGCCGCTCAAGGCTAAGATACTGATTTCAAAACAGATAAATGAAAGCGGCGCTGTTGAAATAAACAGCGCCGCTTTTTTATGGGAGCAATGGACCAGCGTCATTTGGGGATGACGCGATCCCTTGGCAGGTGTCGCCAGACAACCGGGACAGGCCACTAAAACTGACACGCTACCAAGTGTCGTTCAGGCGGGATCCGCAGAGCCGAGAAAATCGCAAGGGTGCGGACCCCATGTTCCTTGGCCGTAATTGCCACCACTCACGGAACACCCACAGTTTGCCAATTTACCCTGGGTCAAGGAAGTAGGGATTTCCTGACCTCACAGTTTTTTCACGCCTCGGATCACCGGTCGCTTATAAACATCTGATTTTGTAGCGCCGCCTTGAGAACGGCTTGTGCCGTTGTGTCCACGTTCAATGCTTCTCGCGCCAGTCGCAGGTGTTTTTCGACCGTTGCCGGGGTAAGACCCATGATCGTCGCAATGTCCTGCATGGTCTTGCCACCGCCAACCCATTCAAGGGCCTCACGTTGGCGTTTGGTCAGTGATTGGTGTGGAGGCGTATAGGGCAGGGTCAGAATCTTGAGATGGACGATGTTGTTCATCAACTGGATCAACTCACCCGAGCTTGCCCACAAACGATCAACGTCGTCCTGCGATGTGCCGTCTTCAGCGATCAGAGCAATGGCGCCCTTGGCGCGATCTGACAGGCTCCGAAAACTGATCGAGTATCCAGCCGTGATTTTGTGCCGCGCATTGAACTCAAGGATGCGGCGCTCTTCGTCGGTGACGGTACCGCTCTCCATCATCATGCGTAGCACGGTCCAGCTGGCCGCACCGTCGTTTTCCAGCGACCAGCGCACCATTGGCGCGGATCGGTACAGCCCGTCATTGATAAACGCGCTCACATAATCCGTGTCGATATTTGACAGCACGATAAAATCATCCGGATCACCCAGAGACGTCGCTGTGCGGAATCGTGTGAAGCCGTAAAGCAGCCGATCGAAGCCAAACTGCGCCATGCACCGACAATGCAGGTCCCACAGCTCTTCAATGCTGTTGGCATTTGTCAGGTCAAGAAGCGCTGCATTCTGCTTGGGTGACATGGGACACTCGGACTTTATGGTACAGGGGTGTGTAAAGTTTTTGGACGTGTTTTGTCCATAGTTGCACGCACCCATTATTTACATAATCTTCATTATACGAATTAAGGTGTACGCGAAACCCAATTAAGCTAGAAATATCAAATTCCTAAGCCTCATACTTAAAGTAATAAACCCTCTCGCTCTTAGCGGATCTGGGTGGTTCTACGCTCTTCAAGTTCAGAGCATTTGAGGCTTTGAACATATCTCCGGGAATCGCGTGGTCTTCTCTCGTATGTTCCTGTGTCACAAATGCCCGAAACTCGGCGTCAGAACTTAGAAATTCGTCTCTGTGCCTTAACTGACTTAACGTCACGAGAAGAATTTAAATTATTTATTATCAATGCTTTGCACCCGTCACATCCGAATAAATTCCGCTCATCTCCATCTGTCATAAAACCGTTACGCAACTGTCACAAAAGCATGTCCGAACACAGCTAGACCCGCCGCCAACGGTCATCACGAGGGTGGCCGAGGGACATCCAATCAAGGAGCTGACATAATGTCTGTCAAAATCACTGTATCGGCACTGGCCATTGCTGCCGTATCCGCAACCGCTGCCGCAGCGCGTGACAACGTGCAGGTCGCCGGGTCTTCGACCGTTCTGCCCTACGCGTCCATCGTGGCCGAGGCATTTGGCGACAACACAGACTTCCCGACACCGGTTGTTGAATCCGGCGGTTCGTCCTCTGGCCTCAAGCGCTTCTGCGAAGGTGTTGGTGAAAACACCATCGACGTTGCAAACGCATCTCGCGCGATCCGCGAAAAAGAAGTCGCGACCTGCGCGGAAAACGGCGTGACCGATATCATCGAAGTGCGCATCGGCTATGATGGCATCGTATTCGCATCGCAGCAGTCTGGTCCGGCGTTCACCGCCTTCACTCCGACCGACATCTTCAACGCCATTGGCGCGAAGGTTCTCAAGGACGGTCAGATCGTTGACAACCCCCACAACAGCTGGTCCGAGTTCAATGCTGATCTGCCTGATGCGGAAATCGCAATGTTCATTCCGGGAACCAAGCACGGCACCCGTGAAGTGTTCGAAGAAAAAGTTCTGCTGATCGGCTGTGAAGAAACAGGTGCAATGCAGGCAATGATCGACGGCGGCATGTCGGAAGACGACGCAGAAGACGCGTGCCTCGACGTGCGTCAGGACGGTAAGTCGGTCGACATCGACGGTGACTACACCGAAACCCTCGCCCGCATCGACGCCAACAACAACGGCATCGGCGTGTTCGGTCTCGCGTTCTACGAAAATAACACTGACAAACTGAAAGTGGCCACGATGTCCGGCGTCGAGCCGACAACCGCCAGCATCGCTTCCGGTGAGTATCCGGTGTCCCGCCCGCTGTTCTTCTACGTGAAGAAAGCCCATATCGGCGTGATCCCGGGCCTCAAGGAATACGCACAGTTCTTCATCTCTGACGATCTGGCAGGCCCGAACGGCCCGCTCGCCAACTACGGCCTCGTGTCCGATCCCGAGTTGGCAAAGACCCAGCAGATGGTTGCGGACGAGAAGGTCATGGGCGCAGACATGTAAGCGTCGCAAAACCTGAAAGCTCAGGAGGCGGCACACATCGCCGCCTCCTTTTTGTTCTGATTTTCGACTGACGATACTGGGGGCTCCATGCCACTTCTTTGGCTTTTCCTGCTCGTACTCGCGATTGCGGCTGGCGCATTTGTCTTTGCCCGCACACGTGTTCTGGCATTGTCGGGTCAGGACCGGCGCACCCTGCATTCCCTTCCAATTTACTACGGCAGCAATGCCGCGATGAAATCCGCCATCCCTGCCCTGTTGGTGCTGGTACTGTGGCTTCTCGCGCAGCCTTTCTACGTGAACAATTCGGTTTCGGGCATGATCCCGGACAGCGCCATCGGCGACAGCTCATCGCGCAGCCTTGTGCTGGCAGAAGTGCGTCGGGCGGCAGACGGGCTGGACCTTGCGGTTGCCACCGGGCAGATGACCGAAGCAGCCGCCCGCGACACGCAGGCGGATATTTCAGATGTAACAGACCGGCTGTCCGAGGCTGGCGCCATCGTGACATCGCAGATCACGCAGCCCGTCCTGAACGCCGCACAACAGTACCGCGTGCTCAACAGCGCCGGATACCGGATCATGTCGGTTGTGGTGTTGCTGATTGCGGCCGCTGGCGCGCTTTGGGGGATCAGAGAGACAAAACCCGATTTTCGCGCCCGCAACGTTGTGGAGCAAGGTGTCCGGGCGCTTCTTATTGCTGCGGCTTCGATTGCTATTCTGACGACGCTGGGCATTGTGCTGTCTTTGGTGTTCAACACCATCGAGTTTTTCCGCTTGTATCCCGCGTCGGAGTTTTTCTTCGGCACCAACTGGGCGCCAAGCTTTTCAGGTCGTGGCGGTGCATCCGATCTGGGCATCCTGCCGCTGCTGTGGGGCACCTTCTACATCTCCATCGTGGCGCTGATCGTGGCCGTGCCGATCGGTCTGTTTGCAGCGATCTACCTGTCAGAATATGCTGGTCCCAAGGTGCGCGCCTTTGCCAAGCCGATGCTCGAAGTGCTGGCGGGTATCCCGACCATCGTTTACGGCCTTTTCGCCCTTCTTACCGTCGGCCCGCTGCTGGTGCAGGTGTTCGGCGATGACGGTCTGGGCTGGATGCAGGCGGGCACCGCCGTGATGACGGCCGGTCTGGTGATGGGCATCATGCTGATCCCGTTCGTGTCGTCGCTGTCGGACGACATCATCAACGCGGTACCGCAGGCGATGCGCGACGGTTCTTACGGTCTGGGTGCCACGCAATCCGAAACCATCCGGCAGGTTGTCCTGCCCGCCGCCCTGCCCGGCATCGTCGGTGCAATCCTTCTGGCCGCAAGCCGCGCCATTGGCGAAACCATGATTGTGGTGCTGGGCGCAGGTGCAGCCGCGCGCCTGTCGCTGAACCCATTCGATGCAATGACCACCGTCACCGCCAAGATCGTGTCGCAGCTGACGGGCGACTCTGACTTCGCATCCCCCGAAGCACTGGTGGCCTTCGCCCTCGGGATGACGCTTTTTGTCATCACGCTCGGGCTCAATGTCCTAGCACTCTACATCGTGCGCAAATACCGGGAGCAGTACGAATGACCGACGCAAGCATGGACAGCGCACCCGTCCAGGGAAGCCTCACAACCGTCGACGCCCGCACCAGAAAGCGCAACGCCGCCGAAAAACGCTTCAAGGCCTATGGTCTTGTCGCGATCATGATCGGATTGTTTTTTCTGGTTGTGCTGGCTGTGTCGATCCTGCGGTCCGGCATCCCGGCCTTCACGCAGGCCGAAGTGCGTGTCGAGTTCACTCTGACCCAAGAGCAGTTCGACGAAGCCGAAAGCCAGATGCTCAAGACCAAGGCTTACGAGAACCTCTTTATCGCCGCGCTGCAAAGCCAGCTTGAAGAGCGCGGTCTGGAGGTGAGCTTCGACCCTGCCGCTATTGAACGCCTGTTGGGCAAGACAGGCAGTACGATCCGCGAGCATTTCCGCGAGAACCCGAACCAGATCGGAACGCCCGTCTTTTTCAACCTTGCCGCATCCTCACGCGTGGATGGCTATTTCAAAGGCCGCGTCACTCGGGACACCCTGGTCGACAGCCGATTCTTGGAAGTGTCAGACCTTGATCTGGTCGACGCTTTGGCCGACGCCGGAATCATCGTCAGCGCGTTCAACTGGAACTTTATCACCGGATCGGACTCCGGTGTGGACAACCCTGGTGGTGCTGGCATCGGCGTGTCGGTGATCGGCTCCTTCTTCATGATGCTTGTGGTGCTGGCCCTGTCACTGCCCATCGGCGTCGCCACGTCGATCTATCTTGAGGAATTCGCCCCGCAGAACTGGTTCACCGACCTGATCGAAGTAAACATCTCAAACCTCGCTGCGGTGCCCTCCATCGTGTTTGGTATTCTTGGTCTCGCAGTGTTCATCCAGTTCATGCACCTGCCGCAGTCTGCACCACTGGTGGGCGGTCTGGTGCTGACACTGATGACCCTTCCGACGATCATCATCTCGACCCGCGCGTCGCTTAAAGCGGTACCGCCGTCAATCCGCGAAGCAGCTCTGGGCGTGGGCGCCTCCAAGATGCAGACCGTGTTTCACCACGTGTTGCCACTGGCTGCGCCAGGCATCCTGACCGGCACGATCATTGGTCTGGCGCAGGCGCTTGGCGAAACCGCGCCACTTCTGCTGATCGGTATGGTTGGCTTCATCGCACGGGCCTACCCGGAAGGGGTTGTGTCCGGCTTTATCGACCCCAACTCAGCGATGCCCGCACAGATCTACACATGGGCGGCCCGCGCAGATGCGGGGTTCTACGAAAAAGCCTGGGGTGGGATCATTATCCTGCTCATCTTTCTCCTGACGATGAACATCATCGCCATCATTCTGCGCCGTCGCTTCGAGCGCCGCTGGTAAACAGGACCCTGCCCCATGTACGATATACCACACCAAATACAGGAGACCGCCGTGACGGACGTCAAAATCAAAGCCAAAGACGTGCAGGTCTATTACGGTGATAACCACGCCATCAAGGACGTGTCGGTCGAGATTGAGAACAATACGGTCACCGCCTTTATCGGCCCGTCCGGTTGCGGCAAGTCGACCTTCCTGCGCTGCCTGAACCGCATGAATGACACGATCGACATTTGCCGGGTCGAAGGTGATATCCTGATCGACGGTGACGACATCTATGATAAGCGTGTTGATCCGGTGCAGTTGCGGGCGAAGGTCGGGATGGTGTTTCAGAAGCCAAACCCCTTCCCCAAGTCGATCTATGACAACATCGCCTATGGTCCCCGTATTCACGGCATGGCCCGCAACAAGGCGGAACTCGACGAAATCGTGGAACGTGCCCTGCGCCGCGGCGCCATCTGGGACGAGGTCAAGGACCGTTTGCAGGCCCCCGGGACCGGGCTGTCCGGCGGTCAGCAGCAACGCCTCTGCATCGCCCGCGCCGTGGCGACTGAGCCGGAAGTGCTGCTGATGGACGAACCGTGCTCCGCGTTGGATCCGATCGCAACCGCACAGGTCGAGGAACTGATCGACGAGCTGCGCCAGAACTACGCCGTTGTGATCGTCACGCACTCAATGCAACAGGCTGCGCGGGTCAGCCAGAAGACCGCGTTCTTCCACCTCGGCAATCTCGTGGAATATGACGACACGTCCGAAATTTTCACAAACCCCGAAGACAGCCGCACCGAAAGCTACATCACCGGACGGATTGGATAAGCCCGTGACCCAGCAACACATTTCAAGCGCGTTCGACCGTGATCTGGAAGGCATTCAGGCTCGGATCATGAAAATGGGTGGATTGGTGGAGCAGGCCATCCTCGATTCCGCGCAGGCACTGGAAACCCGCGATCAGGAATTGGCCGACAAAGTTCGGGCCGGTGACAAGGTCATCGACGAGCTGGAAGAACTGCTCAACGAAGAAGCGGCCCGTGTCATCGCCCTGCGCGCCCCCACCGCCATCGACTTGCGGGTGATTTTGTCGGTGATGCGCATGAGCGCCAATCTCGAACGGATCGGAGATTTGGCCAAGAACCTTGCCAAGCGCAATGCCGTGCTGATGAGCATGCCCGCGATCAACGGCTCCGCAGCCCAGCTGCGCCGCATGTCGCGTGACGTTCAGATCATGCTCAAGGACGCGCTCGACGCCTATATTCAGCGCGACGAAGTTTTGGCCCGCGATGTGATCGAACGCGACGTAGACATCGACCAGATGTACAACACGCTCTTCCGCGAGTTTCTTACCTTCATGCTGGAAGATCCGCGCAACATCACGCCGTGCATGCACCTGCATTTCATCGCCAAGAACGTGGAGCGCATGGGGGACCACGTGACCTCTATCGCCGAACAGGTTGTTTTCCTGGTCACAGGTGAAAAGCCGGAAGAGCCGCGCCAGAAAGAGGATCTGACCTCGACGGATGCCGATCTGGCCCCGACGCCGGGCCAAGGGAGCTAAACCATGAACAGCGTCCAGCCGACGGTTCTTGTGGTAGAAGACGAGCCTGCGCAACGCGAAGTTCTTGGCTACAATCTGGAAGCCGAGGGGTTTCGCGTCGCCAAAGCCGAAAACGGCGAAGAGGCGTTGCTTCTCGTCGCCGAGGAACAGCCGGACATAATCGTCCTTGATTGGATGCTCCCGAATGTTTCGGGCATAGAAGTCTGCCGCCAGCTCAAGACCCGCCCCGAGACACGCAGCGTGCCGATCATCATGCTGTCTGCCCGTTCGGAAGAGGTCGATAAGGTGCGTGGCCTGGAAACGGGAGCCGATGACTACGTCATCAAACCCTATTCCGTGCTGGAACTGATGGCGCGGGTGCGTGCGCAGCTACGGCGCACCCGCCCGGCGGCCGCGGGACAGCGTCTCGAATTCGATGACATCGTTCTGGATGCGGAAACCCATCGTGTGACTCGCAACGGGACTGAAATCAAGCTCGGCCCCACCGAGTTTCGCCTACTGTCCACTCTGATGGAAAAGCCCGGGCGTGTTTGGTCACGGGAACAGCTTTTGGATCGTGTCTGGGGCCGGGACATCTATGTCGATACGCGGACCGTCGATGTCCATGTCGGTCGCTTGCGCAAATCGTTGACCGGGACAGGCGGTGCGGATCCACTGCGCACAGTGCGCGGCGCTGGCTATTCGCTGGGGTGACGTTCGGAGAACGCCCGACGGTTTCAATCAGATCGGCTTTCAAGAGGCAGAATCACGGTGAACGTCGTGCCCTGCCCCAGTTGGCTGGAAACCTGCAGTCGCCCGCGATGCCTGTTGAGAATATGTTTGACAATGGCAAGGCCAAGCCCCGTTCCCCCCAGCTCGCGTGAGCGGTGACTGTCAACACGGTAAAAGCGTTCGGTCAGGCGTGGCAGATGGACAGGATCAATTCCGGGGCCCGTGTCGCTGACCTCGATCCGCACACCTGAGCCCCGGAGCCGGGTTTCATATCCCGGTTCGGCAAGCCGCACATGCACAGAGCGGCCGCGCCCGGAATATTTAATCGCGTTCTCAACCAGATTGGTCAGCACCTGACGCAGCTGATCCGCATCACCGGGCACCACCACAGTTCGCTCCGGCAACTCGACCGTCAAAGACAGCCCAGCATCATCCGCCAATGGAGCAAGGCTGTGGCGCGTCTGCTCGATCAATGCCTGCAGGTCCACAGGATCAACCGGGCGCACCCGTTCATCTGCTTCGACACGGCTGAGGGACAGCAGATCAGCGACAAGACGGTTCATCCGCTCCGCCTCGGCGGCCATGATACCCAGAAACCGTGCCTGCGCGGCCTGATCATTGCTCGCGGGCCCCTGCAGTGTTTCGATAAACCCCAGCAAGGCTGTCAGCGGCGTGCGCAGCTCATGGCTCACATTGGCCACAAAATCCCGGCGCATCTGTCCAGCCTGTTCGACAGGAGTAATATCCTCGAAAGACACAAGAATCCCCGAACGGCCCTGCATTGGGACTGCACCGCAGGTAACCCTGTAGGTGATGTCGTGCTGATCTTCTGTCGTCAGGAAGCGTGTCTCGCGTGTTGTTCCGTCGCGCTGAACCTGTTCAATGGTTTCAAGCAGGCTTGGTTGGCGCAAAGCGGTGATGAAATGGCGTCCGGCAATGTTCCGCCCCAGCAGCTTTTCCGCCGCCGCATTGACCGCAAAGATCCGTTCATCCGGTGCGATCAAGACCGCCGGAATGCCCAGAACTGTCAGAATATCGCCGGGCGTTGCGGTCATTTCAATCCTGCCACCGCATCAAGACCTGCATCGAACGCGGCGATCAAGGCATCCGGATCCTCCAATCCAACGGAAACGCGGAAAAACCCTTCGGTCATGCCCAGGCTCTCTCGCGCTTGCGCCGTCAAACCCCGGTGCGAGGAAGAGGCCGGGTGCGACAAAGTTGTTCCGACATCGCCAAGCGTCGGCGCGAAGGCGATCTGATCGGCACCCTTCGTAAAGGCATTCGCTTCTGCGCGTCCGCCTTTCAGCTCAAAACTCACCATATTGCACCCACGCCCTTTAAGCAGCCCCTGGGCCCGGGCGCGGTCGGGATGATCGGCCCGCGTCGGATAAAGCACCCGTTTGACCAGCGGCTGTGTCGCAAGATGATCGGCCAGACGCTGCGCTGTTGCCTCCGCACGATCAAAGCGCAGGTCAAAAGACATCAATCCCCGCTCAGCCAGCCAGCAGTCGAACGGGCTGGGCGTCATGCCGGTTGTGACGGCGAAATCATAAATCGCTTTGGCATGCTCCGCCTCGCGCGCCGCCACCCAACCCAGGGTCACATCGGAATGTCCGGCCAACAGTTTGGTGACCGAATGCAGCACCACGTCAGCGCCCAACTCGAACGGTGTCACAGCGCGTGGTGTGGTGAAGGTGTTGTCGATCACCAGCAGAACATCCTTTTCGCGGCACAGATCTGCGATGCCCTGCACATCCGCAACCCGCAATGTCGGGTTTGACACCACTTCGATCAAAACCAGACGGGTGTTCGGTCGGAGCGCCGCCGCCACGGAAGCAACGTCCGTAGGATCGGCAAGGGTGGTCTCGATCCCCAAACGGGGCAGGTCATCCCGCATCATCCGGAGCGACCGACCATACAACTGATCGCCGCCCACTACGTGATCTCCGGCCTTGCACAACCCCAACAGAACCGCCGTCACAGCGGCCATGCCCGATCCCAAAACCAGCCCCGGTTGCGGCGCGTGTTCCATCGCGTCGATGCGACGGGCCAGCACGTCGGCATTGGGATGTCCTTCACGGGCGTATGTGTAGCCGTCAACCCGGCCTTCATACTGATCGTCAAGGCGATCCGGCGTTTCGCTCGCATAGACCACCGATGG
>JAUIIR010000006.1 GCA_030431485.1 Alphaproteobacteria bacterium | reverse complement strand
GGCAATCAACAAAGCCAACCCCAACAGCGTGACCAGAAGAACCGCCAGAAAATTCAAAGCATACATGGCGACGCCCATCACTCCCTCACATTCAAATCATTGCATTTATAAACACGTTCGGGCTAGGTTGTCCCATCAAGTCCCGGCACGTGAACACGTTGCCACAAAAGGAGGCCCCATGAAACGCCTGCTCGCCACACTCGCTCTAACAATAATGGCATCCACAGCTTTGGCTGCGGACATGATCACCTACGACACGGATCAATCCTTTGATGACGTTGTCTTCGGTCTGGAAAACGCAATTCTTGATGCAGGGCTCGTTATTGACAGCGTCAGCCACGCAGGTGAGATGCTGGAACGCACGAAGGCTGACGTTGGCTCGGACGTCACGCTCTTTCTGAATGCAGATGTCTACAGCTTCTGCTCAGCTAAACTGTCACGCGAAGTGATGGAGGCGGATCCGATGAATATCGTATTCTGTCCCTACGACATCTTCGTCATGGTCCGCCCCGAAACTCCTGATGTCACAACCATTGGATTTCGCACCTATCCAGAAGGTGCAATGAAGACGATCGAAACCCTTTTGCATAACATCGCAAAGGCCGCGATCGGCCTTGAATGATAACAGGATCCTAACGACAGATCACAAGAATTTCACTTGAAGAACCAAAGGCTTGCAGCTTAGGCGGCGCGCCTTTTCAGTCAAGGAGCATCGGCGGATTTACCCGCAGATCCAAAGTCCTTTTGCCCGCGTTAAAACCCCAGATGCGTGAGACGCATCGCAACGTATGACATCAAAGGACGACTAACATGTTTCGTAAGACAACGATCGCCCTCACTACTGTCGCAAGCCTTCTGGCAGGCACCGCATTCGCCGGCGGTCACTCCAAAGACATCGTCGACACAGCCGTCGAAGCAGGAACATTTGAAACCCTAGTTGCCGCCGTACAAGCAGCCGGACTGGTAGATACGCTGAAGGGCGATGGTCCCTTCACAGTATTCGCGCCGACAGACGAAGCCTTTGCCGCGCTGCCGGAAGGCACGGTTGAAGATCTTCTGCTTCCGGAAAATCAGGATCAACTGACCGCTATACTGACCTATCACGTGGTCCCAGGCAAAGTCATGTCGACCGATCTCATGGATGACATGGAAGCGGAAACCGTTCAGGGTTCCTCCGTCACCATCGACCTGGACAATGGCGTGATGGTCGAAAACGCCAATGTGACCACTGCAGACATCGAAACGTCGAACGGTGTGATCCATGTGATTGACACAGTGATCATGCCGGAAGGCTAAAACTCTTAAGCCAAATAAGGGCGGCGTCAGGGCCGCCCTTTTTTTCAGTACAGTTTGCAAACCCGACGGACGACTTTGCAAACTCACGGTACAAAGGCCGCTTGTGACGCCGCACCATTCCAGTATTTTGCGGGAATGTTCGAACGGCTCCTCCAACAAGGATTTGATGTTGAAACCCGCAACCATGCGGGTGCCATCCTGTCCGTAGATTTCCCCGACATTGCCGGCGAACTTGAAGCAGCGCTTCTTGCCATTTCAATTCCCGCCGAAGAACTGATCGGTTCTGGTGGCGGCGAAGCACCTTCAACGCAACGGCTGCGAAAAAGGCTTTACGAAGAGCGCTGGCCGAAACACACCTTCGATTTTCGTTTGATCGTCGATGGTCGAGAAACCGTCTCAAACAGCCATGAAATCGATCACGTTCGCACCACGCCATTAGGTAAGGTCGCGCTGGAGATTGAATGGAATAACAAAGACCCGTTCTTTGACCGCGACCTCGAAAACTTCCAGCGTCTGCACGCACAATCCGCGATATCCGTCGGGATCCTTATCACCCGAGGCGCCAGCCTGCAGGACGACATGCGCGGCATCATCAAACGTTGCATTGAAAAACATGGGTTGGTGGATGAAACGGATATGGTGCAAAGCTTTGGCATGAAAGATCGCACCAAACGTCAACGTGATGTGGTTCAGCGCTTGATAGACCTACAGACGCCATTCTCCGAAGCATTTGCAAAGCATTTTGTCAGTGACAAATTCGGTGCTGCAACAACGCACTGGCAAAAGCTCAAAGACCGGATCGACCGCGGGGTCGGCAATCCCTGCCCGCTGCTTCTGATAGGGTTGCCCGCGACGATCATCGAAGAGTGACACATTCCCGTTTGCATTGGTCACTCAACGTAAGATCAGTCTCGAGTGACCAAAACGATGCTACTCCGCAGCGACACCTGAATTGTGCTTATAGGTCTTCCATGTCGGCTTATAATCGTCACTGGCCTGATTGCCCCAAACAGTCCATCCGTCACGGACGCCGCGACCAAAAAGCTCAAGATATGGCCCCCAAGAACACCCTTCGATGATCTTGTATTGCTCATCAGGTTTGCGGCTATGCTCGCGTTTGCGGGTCTTAAGCACGTCGCCGTCCGGTTCCTCTGCCTCGATGTAGTTCACTTGAGAACGGCCCGGAGCGAGCGTCCGCACATCCTTCCCCCGAACACCAAATAACAGAATCTCGGTCACATTGCGGAAGTAAAATCCGACACCTCGTCCGTCTGGCCCACCGTCCTTACGCACTTTTTCCCAGACAATATTGGACTTGTACTCAAAGCCCCACGCGCTCAGCACCTGCAGGCCCTCAGGCAACAAAGCATTGGGCACCCAAAGGTAGCAATGCGCACGGTCCTCAAGGTGCTCCTCCACCGGCAGCGCACAAATTTCATCAAGTTCCATCGTTGGATAGCGCGCCAAGCGTTTGTGCTCGGGGGCAACTTTTCCAGTTCGATTCTGAAAACGCCACGGCGGGTCCGCCATGACACAGCCAAAACGGTCGTCGCCAAGGAATTTGCGCAGATCGTCCGCAGCTGTCATGACTCACCTCTTATTGTGGGCTTGCACCTGTCTAGATCAATATTTGGTATCGGGCAAACAAAGATCACGCCCTGTCCACAGCCAATATGAACCACCCAGCCTTAACACACCGAAAACGCGTTTGTATCCGCTCCTCAAAATGAAAAAGGCGGGGTTGCCCCCGCCTTCTCAGATCGATCTTGTTTCGCGCCTCAGTGAACCACAGCATCATCCGGGCGTGGCCGATTGGACGCCGCAACCCTGTCGCCAATGATGAGACCATCAGCACCCGCAGTCACCGGCACAAGGTCGCCGTCAGCGACATCTCCAGCCAGCAACATCTCTGCCAAAGGATCCTGCAAAGCACGCTGGATCACCCGCTTCAAAGGCCGCGCACCAAACACGGGGTCATAGCCTTCTTCTGCCAGCCATTTGCGCGCGGCGTCGTCCAGCTCGAGGTCGATTTTGCGCGCCGCAAGCCGCTTCAGCAGACGGGACATCTGTATGTCCACGATCCCATCCATGTCCTCACGCTTGAGACGGTCAAAGATGACAGTCTCGTCCAGACGGTTGAGGAACTCTGGGCGGAAATGCGCCCGCACAGCATCCATCACGTCACGCTTTGCCTGACTTGGGTCCGCGCCATCCGGCAATTGGCTGAGCGCCTGCGATCCCAAGTTGGACGTCAACACAATCAACGTCTGCTTGAAATCCACCGTACGGCCCTGACCGTCGGTCAGAACACCATCATCCAACACCTGCAACAGCACGTTGAACACATCCGGATGCGCCTTTTCGACTTCGTCGAACAGCACAACCTGATACGGACGACGCCGAACGGCTTCGGTCAAGACACCGCCTTCATCATAGCCAACATAACCCGGAGGGGCACCGATCAGCCGTGACACAGCGTGTTTCTCCATAAACTCCGACATGTCAATGCGGACCATCGCGTTGTCATCGTCGAACAGGAACTCGGCCACAGCCTTGGTCAATTCGGTCTTACCCACACCGGTCGGCCCCAGAAAGAGGAACGATCCCAATGGGCGATTCTCGTCATTCAGACCTGCCCGCGCACGACGCACCGCGTTTGCAATAGCACGTACTGCCTGATCCTGTCCGATGACCCGCTTGTGCAAGCCCTCTTCCATACGAAGCAGCTTGTCGCGCTCGCCCTCCAACATCTTGGAGGTTGGAATGCCGGTCCAACGTTCGACAACGGCCGCAATCTGTTCAGGGCGCACCGCCTCTTCGACCATCATGCCATTGTCTTCTGCTTTTTCGGCTTCAGACAATTGTTTCTCAAGCTGCGGGATTACCCCGTAAGACAGCTCACCGGCCTTCGCGAGGTTGCCTTCACGCTTCGCGATCTCAAGTTCTGCCCGCGCTTTGTCGAGTTGTTCCTTCAATTCACGCGCCGAGGCGAGTTTATCCCGTTCAGCCTGCCATTTGGCCGTCATTTCAGCCGATTGCTGCTGCAGTTCGGACAGGTCTTTCTCAAGCTTCTCCAGCCGGTCTTTAGACGCCTGGTCATCCTCAAGCCGCAAAGCTTCAACCTCGATCTGCTTTTGCAGAATATCGCGATCCAAAGCGTCGAGTTCTTCCGGTTTACTGTCCACTTCCATCCGAAGACGCGACGCGGCCTCGTCCATCAGGTCGATGGCCTTGTCCGGCAGAAATCGGTCTGTGATGTACCGATGTGATAGCGTCGCAGCCGAGACCAACGCACTGTCTGAAATACGCACACCATGATGGAGTTCGTACTTTTCCTTAATGCCTCGCAGGATCGAAATCGTGTCCTCAACAGTGGGTTCCTGCACCATTACAGGCTGGAACCGGCGGGCAAGAGCCGCGTCTGTTTCGACGTGCTTGCGATACTCGTCCAGCGTCGTTGCGCCGACGCAATGCAATTCTCCGCGCGCCAAAGCAGGCTTCAGCAAATTGGATGCGTCCATCGCACCATCGGCTTTGCCAGCCCCGACCAGAGTGTGCATCTCGTCAATGAACAGGATGATTTCGCCAGCAGCGGTTGTGACCTCGGACAGAATGCCTTTCAAACGTTCCTCAAACTCGCCACGATACTTCGCACCAGCGATCAAAGCGCCCATATCCAGTGCCAAGAGCCGTTTGTTGCGCAGGCTTTCCGGAACATCTCCGTTCACAATGCGCAGCGCAAGACCTTCGGCAATCGCGGTTTTCCCAACGCCCGGCTCACCGATTAGAACCGGGTTGTTCTTGGTCCGGCGGCTGAGCACTTGCATGGCGCGACGAATTTCATCGTCCCGACCGATGATTGGGTCGATTTTACCTTCGCGTGCGCGCTCAGTCAGATCAAGCGTGTACTTCTTCAGCGCTTCGTACTGATCCTCAGCACTTGCACTGTCGGCGGTACGACCTTTCCGGATATCGTTGATTGCGGAATTCAGTGCCTGCGCATTCACAGCCCCTGCATCCAAAGCTTCTTTTGCCGGGCTCTTCACCATTGCCAGCGCCATAAGAATACGCTCAACGGGAACAAAACTATCCCCCGCCTTCTTGGCAATTTTTTCCGCCTCGTCGAGCACTTTGCCCGTCGCGCTGTCTAGATAAACCTGCCCCGCATCGCCCGAGACTTGCGGGATTTTGGCCAGCTTACCATCCAACGCCTGCACAACACGCTCAGGCGCACCGCCTGCACGCTGGATCAGGTTGGAGGCCAACCCTTGCTCGTCGCCCATCAACGCTTTGAGGATGTGTTCGGGAGCAAGCCGCTGGTGACTTTCCCGCATTGCAATCGTTTGGGCCGCCTGAATGAATCCGCGCGACCGTTCCGTGAACTTTTCTAAGTTCATGGCATTCTCCTTTCGCTAAGCACCCCTTCGTAAAAACGCCCTAAAGCGGCACGTTCTTTGGCGGGGCCTTCGACAAAGAAATGGGGGCACCGTGGCCCCCGTTCAAGAGGTTGTGAACTCTCAGTTCTGAACCTCGTCTAAAATGGTTTCATTATCGCCGTACTCGGGACCTGACAGCGATGGCACACCGGCGCTGTCAGTGTCTGGATCCACCACGTCGCTTAGATCCGCTTCCGGCGCTTCGCCCGTGTCCAAAGGCTCGGTTTCAACCTGCTGTGGCGCAGGGGCGACAGGGCCTCCAGTCGGGCGACCGATAAGCACCATTGTCGCCACAATCAGCACAAAACCCAATGGAATTAATACATAAATCCACCTCTTCATGAGGAGTCACCTTGCGCGTTCACCGTGCCGGTCTCATTGCTCACGTTTCCAGTCTTGGGTGCGGTGACATCCGCAGGCGAAAGAATACGCCGCCCTTCGTCAGGTGCAGTGTTGGAGACACTGGAATTGCTGATGCCTGTCAGATCGGTGGCATCTGCGCTGCCATCAATGACCTCTCCAGCATCTCGTCCCACAACAACACCGCCGTCAATCACTGCGGCTGCGCCGTTCGGGGTACTTCCCGCGCCTGTTGGGTTCTGCGACAGGTCATCCAAATAAGGGTTTGTTTTGCTGTAAGGTGCAGGCCCGATTTGCCATATTGCAAAAGCTGCGACGCTGGCTACGGCTACGATAACCCCGATCGGCCGGAAAATTGGTCTGGGTGTCGACGATTCTGTTCTCGTGCTCATGTTCATCTCCTTGTTGAAAGACGAACGCATCGTCGTCGGCGATGTTCCTTGACCTCTGGTCGCACGCGGCTAAGACAGGCCCAACTCAGGAAAGGATGCCTGCAATGTCCGATGACCGTTTGATTGTAGCCTTGGACGTCCCCAACGCGCTGCAGGGGCTGCAACTGGCAGAGACACTTGGTGACAGCGTGTCCTTTTACAAAGTCGGTTTAGGCATGCTCACCGGCGGCGGACTGGCTTTGGCGAATGAGTTGAAGCAGGAACACGGGAAACGCATTTTCCTGGATATGAAACTGTTCGACATCGGCGCGACAGTCGAAGCTGCAGTGCGCGGCCTTGCGCAATACGATCTGGATTTTCTCACCGTACATGGCGACCCGCACGTGGTCCGCGCGGCAAAGGAAGGTGCGGCTGGTTCGAACCTGAAGATCCTCGCGGTCACCATCCTGACATCCCTTGAACGCAGCGACCTCGACGACTCTCTCATCAAAGACGGCGCTGTGCCGGAACTTGTTGTCGAACGCGCGGGCCGCGCTTTCGAAGCTGGCGCCGACGGCGTGATCAGTTCACCAAATGAGGCCGCGATGATCCGCGCACTACCAGAGGCGTCGGACCGTCTGATCGTAACGCCCGGCGTTCGGCCGGCTGGGGCGGAGCTGGGCGATCAGAAACGCGTCGCGACACCTGCAAATGCCGTCAAGAATGGCGTCGATCATATCGTGGTCGGACGCCCAGTCTGGCAAGCAACTGATCCACGTGCCGCCGCAATTTCGATCGTGTCCGAAATGCAGTCTCCTCAAGCGGTTCAGCCCAACGCCTGATTTAAATAACGCCCGACCATGTCTACAAAATGGGGAATGGATTTGGGGTGCTGGACGTACTCAGCTGGAGTCATCAGCAACCAGCCCTGCCCTTCAGTCCCGAAGACGATCTTCTTTTTTGTTTCCTCGGGTAAATGCGCGGCAAAGAACACGCCTCTCTTGAACCGTGCCTGCCACACGAGATCGCGGACACCCAGAACCAAACCAATCTCCTCAAACGTCTCACGCAAGACACATGCCTCGGCGCTCTCCCGACCTTCACGACCACCGCCGGGCAGATCAAGCCGACCCGGCCAGGGTATGTCCGGCGTCTCATCCCGACGTAGCACAACGATTTGCGGCCCTAAAAACAGAAGCAACTTTGCGCCAGCGAAGTCATCCATCATCCGACCTTTTTTCTGCTCAGCTGCAGGTGTATCTTTAGAAGGCTTGTTCGGAAATACATCCCATGCCCGCCCTCTGCCGAGATTGCCTTACCGAATTCGACTCCGGCGCGCGGTGTCCTGCCTGCCGATCTCCGCGCGTCATTTCGCATCCAGAGCTGTTCGACCTCTACATCGCACATATGGATTGTGACGCATTCTACGCGTCCGTCGAAAAGCGCGACAATCCTGAGCTTGCCGACAAACCGGTGCTCATCGGCGGAGGGCGGCGCGGCGTGGTCTCGACCGCATGTTATGTGGCGCGGATCAAAGGTGTCCGATCAGCCATGCCAATGTTCAAAGCTCTGCAACTCTGCCCTGACGCGATAATCGTCAAGCCACGTATGGACGCCTACGTCGAAGCGTCTAGGTCAATCCGTCAGCTGATGGAAGAACTCACCCCTTCCATTGAACCACTCTCGCTGGACGAAGCCTTTATCGATCTCACTGGCACCGCGCGGCTACATGGGCACCCCCCCGCAGTCATGCTGGCGCGCCTTGTGAAACGGATGCGAGAAGAGTTGCGCCTGACAGGGTCCATTGGGCTTAGCCACAACAAATTCCTCGCCAAGATTGCGTCAGACCTCGACAAGCCACGCGGATTTTCGGTCATTGGTCAGGCTGAGACACAAGCCTTTCTGAGACCGAAATCTGTCCGCATGATCTGGGGAGTCGGCACCGCGACGCAAGACGCCTTGGAGCGTGCAGGCATTCGGACCTTTGATGATCTTCTGCGGTGGGAATTGGACGATCTCACACACCGTTTTGGAAGTATGGGCCATCGCCTTTGGCACTTGGCACGTGGACAGGATCAGCGGCGGGTATCAGCGCACAGTCCAATGAAATCCATTTCGAACGAAACCACATTTCATGAAGACACAAATGATCCTGATCTCCTTGATGGCCATCTCTGGCGGATGTGCGAAAAGGTGTCGGATCGTGCCAAAGCAAAGGGACTTGCGGGCCGCGTGGTGACGCTCAAACTTAAGAAGTCAAACTTTACGCTTGTCACAAAGCGGACGTCGCTCAGTGATCCGACACAAATCGCAGACCGAATATACCGCACGGCCCGAGCCTTGTTTGATCAGGTTGGTGACCAAGGTCCCTATCGGCTGCTGGGTGCTGGCCTCAACGACCTGAGTGCAGCCGACGGCGCTGATGTGTCCGGAGATCTTCTCGATCCGCAAGGAACAAAGCGCGCTCAGGCCGAGCGCGCCACTGACGCCATCCGCGAACGAT
This sequence comes from Alphaproteobacteria bacterium, assembly GCA_030431485.1. Lineage (GTDB taxonomy): Bacteria > Pseudomonadota > Alphaproteobacteria > Rhodobacterales > Rhodobacteraceae > Marivita. The sequence goes on along the minus strand of JAUIIR010000006.1, from coordinate 94,560 downwards.
TTGGGCCCGACGCCATCCTGAAAGGACGCGCCCTGCGATAATCGTCACATCAACTGGTTTTCCTCGTCGACAGCAGAAATGCCCAAGGCATCAAGACCGGCTTCAAGATGGTCTGCCAGATGAGGCGTTCCAATCAGATAATCCGCCGTGGGTGTGGTCGCTTCGTTGACAGCTGTCTGAAAGGCTTCACCCCACTCATCAACCTCAAATGCACCGCGCCCGATCCACATAACCGAGACCAGCGCTGCCTGCTCTTCCTCGGTCATCCGGTCAATAAAACCACGCATTTCGCCCTCTGCACGATCAAGTTCGCGGGCCATCACGATGACAGCGGCCACCTTGTTTGCACTGATATGTTCCATGTCGAATCTCCCATGCCGTTGATCAAACATGGGGGACAAAGGAATCTTTGACTTTGATCTTAAGCAAACAGCCGGTAGTAAAGCCAATCCGGCAGGAATTGGCTACCTCGGAACACCCACGAAAAAAGTGTCGGAAAGCTTCGCTTGAAACTGTCGCTATTCATGTGCTCGAAGAACTCACGCGCAGCCTCTTCAGGTTCCATAATGAACGGCATATTGAAATCGTTTTTGTCAGTCAGGCGGGTCTTTACGAAGCCGGGGTTCACCAGCTGCACTTTGACATTGGTCTTGTGAAGGTCCGCAAACAGCGACTCGGCCAGGGTCATAACCCCCGCCTTGGACGACGTGTAGGCAGCCGCCCCCGGCAATCCGCGAAAACCCGATAGTGACCCGGTGAGAACGATGTGGCCGGCATCGCGCTCGACGAATTTAGGAACAACGGCCCCCATAAGACGCATGGCACCTGTAAAATTGATGTCAGCCATCGCCACGGCTTGCTCGGCATCCCAAGCCTTCGCGCCGAACGGCCAATAAACACCCGCAATCTGTACGACACCATCTATATCGCCGACTGCCTCAGCGGCCTCCTTGACAGAGGCAGCATCGGAGACATCAACTGTGACAACGTCTGCACGTCCGGGCAGGGCATCAGCAAGTTGGTTCAGCTTGTCTTCGCTTCTGGCCGACAAAATGAGGTGAACGCCAGCCGCGCTCATCTTGTGCGCCAGCGCTTCACCAAGTCCCTCGCTCGCACCCACCAACCAATACCGCTTGCCCGCCCAATCGTTCACACCGCTTCATTCCTGCGCATCGTGGCCACCAGTTCGGCCACCTTGATTCCATACTTGCGAAACTGGCTGCGGTTCACGATGGTTCCATTCGGAGCGAGATACATCCAATCCGTCGTGTCCAGGACATGCCCACCCTGCTCCTCGGGCAGCCGGTATTTGTATTTCAATTGAACCGTTGGGCCGCTCTGTATGCCCTGACCCTCGCCGACCACATCCGACGCAGACGCCCGAATCCGACCATCATTGCCCAGACTCAGCTTCCATTCACGCAGCACCTCGTCACCGCTGTCATAGGTGAACCGCTCGGTCATTACACCTTTGTTGCCGTCCCATTGAGCGTAGAAATCGCCCACAAATCGCGAGGTCACGCGCCCGGTCGGGCCATAGATGACACCCTCGCATGCAATCGGACCATTCAAATGAGTGCGCAAGTCAAACGCTTCTCCTGCTGCCGTCGCGTAGTCAGAGGGAGACTGACCGAAGAACCCAAAATACCGGGTTCTCAGGTAGCCAAGGATGAGCATCAGGCTTGCTCCGAGAAAGACGAGAAGGACAGCTTCCATAACGTCATTCCTTTCCGATAGGCGTGACAATCAAAAGCCCGATTGCCACAAGTTTCAAAACACAGGGCACCCCTGCGTAGAGCAAAGTCAAAGTCGTTAAAGCGGCGTCGGAGTTCTCAGTTCCTGACGTGAACCCACTCGCTTCAAGGATCGGCAGCAATGCGATGGCGGCGAATGCGAGGGTGAACTTGGAAACAAATCCCCACAGTGCAAACCCCTCGGACGCCTCGGGCGCGACCTGCTCCATACGACGCGCAAAGACGGCAGGAAGCAGTGTCAGGTCCGCTCCGACTGCGGCACCAGACGCGACGCAGATCAGTGAGAACAAGATTGTATCTCCACTGCCCAGCAACATCGCGAAACTGAACGCGACAATCGCGAGGACCATCGCTGCCAAGAGCGCGGATTTTGCACCAACCCGCTCCGCAATGACGGCCCAAAGAGGCGCGGCGGCGGCGGCGGCCACAAAAAACAAAAGCAGCAATGGCCCTTCCCAACCGGGCGCATTGAGACGGCTTTCGACAAAAAACAGAAACAGGGTCGAGCTAACGGCGACTGGCGCAGCATTGACCAAAGCGATCAACAGCAATCGGCGCGAAATGTGATCTTTCAGAACAACCCCAAATCCGGCGGACGGCTCCAAAGTTGTTCCGCGCCATTCGTTATGCATGGCAATCCCGGCGATCAGGCACGCCACCGCGAAGACACCCGCATAGGCCACGAATTCCGGCCACGCGAGCGCAAGGAAAACGGATGGCATGACTGACGCCACACAAACGCCCAACAAAGCGCCCGTTTCACGCCAGCGCGCAACGCGCAGATACCCCTTTCCCACACCAAGCGCCTTGGCCTTCTGGACCCCCCGCGCGTAGAAGTTGATCGTCAGAAAACTGAACGCCGAAAACACAAGCGTCAGCATCACCGCGAACCACAGAATGGGGCTCGTCGGCGGCGTCACCGCAAACAGCCCCACCATTGCCGCCCCCATGATGGCTAAGGTCACGCCAACGGCCGCGCCCTGAAACTGGCGGACAGCGACAGCCAGTTTTCCCAACAGAGGGTCTTGCACCACATCCAGCAGCCGCAAACCGAACAGCACGGAGCCCAGTGCCGCCAGACTTACCCCGTATTCGTCGACGTAGAATTTTGGCGCATGGATATAGATCGGCAGACCTGCCGCCGCGAGAACGCCCGCGAAAACCGCGTAGCCACCAAGATTCTGGCGACCCACCACCATTATTGGCTGACTTCTTCCATTGGCGGTTCGCTCCGCGTGCGGTAGCGCGAGCCTTTCCACCAAAGCTTCAACGCCTGCCAGTGGATCAAAGCCAACACCCGGCGCGACCCAAAGGGACGACGCAGAATGGATCTTAAGATCGACCAATTGCTGATTGTCTTACGCGGACCCGTCAGCGTGGCAATCAAACCTCCGGATGTCTGGGAGTAATCAATCCAGACCCCAATTTTGTTGGGCCGGATGTCGAAGCGGAATTCGTATCCACCCTCGACCGGCTGGAACGGCGAGACATAGAAAATCTTGGTCGCCTGCAAACGGTCGCAAGCGGTAATCGGCGAATTGTCAGGCTTACGGCACAGATACGAGTGACGATCCCCAAATGTGTTTGTCACTTCAGCAATCACGGCAACCAGATTGTCATTCTCATCATGCGCCAGCCAGAATGACACAGGGTTGAATACATGGCCAAGAAACCGCGGCTGCGCCAATAGCATCAGGTGCCCTTGCGCCCGCACTTGATGCGCGGCAAGCACCTCGCGCGCCCACACCGCACCCCGACCTGCGCCCGGCGCTCCGCCGTGGTCGGTGTCGTGAAGGCTCGCCACATTTCCTTTATTGCGCGAAAAGAACCAAGGCGTCTTCGGCTCTGCTTCGGCATCCAGCATCACGTAGTCGATGGAATACCGGAATGCATTGTCCGTGCTGCCTTTGCGGCCATGATAGGTGTGGCCGACAATATGATCGACAACTTTCATTCTGCTGCCACCGCAACAGCGCTGCGTGCCCGGATCGCGTCGACTACATCGACAGCACTGCCCAGACCGTCCTCATGAAACCCATTCTTCATCCACGCGCCGCAAAACCACGTGCGGTTCGTGCCATTCATGTCCCGCACAGTCTCCTGCGCGGCCAAAGCTTCAAGGTCGTAGACCGGATGGCGCAGCGTGCATTCGTCATAGATCAGCTCGTCGCGGATCGGACGGGTGGTGTTCAGCGTCACGAAATGCGGATCGTTTTCGGGAATCGGTTGAAGGCTATTCATCCAATACGTGAGATCGATGGTATTCAGCTCTTTAGCCACACTCTCGGTGTAGTTCCACGACGACCAGCAAATCCGCTTTTTCGGCATGATGCTGGCATCCGCGTGCAGGACAACCCGATTAGGCTGATACTTGATTGCGCCCAAGGCGCGCTTTTCCATCGGCGTCGCATCGGACAACAGGCGCAGCGTGTCATCGGAATGGGTCGCAAACACCACCTCGTCAAACCGTTCCCAGTCGCCGCCACGGGCCTTGATCTCGGCCCCCATCACGTCACGGCGCACAGCGTCAATCGGCACTCCAAGACGGAAGGTCACACCCCGTTCCGTCATCGACGTCTCAAGACGTCGCACATATTCGATTGAGCCGCCATCGACTGTGTACCACTGATGCTGTCCTGACACCGACAACAAAGCGTGGTTTTCCATAAACTGAACCAAAGCATGCGCCGGGAAATCCATGATCTTTTCAGTCGGCGTCGACCAGATCGCGCCTGTCAACGGCAGCAGATAATACTCGCGGAACCATTCACCTGTGCCGATCTGCTCAAGGAAGTCACCAAGGCTCAGGCTCCGGTCACGGGTCGCATCCAAGGCACGCTTGTTGAACTTGGCAATATCTGCGAGCATTCGTAGGAACCTGGGGTTCACGAGGTTCTTTTTCTGCGCGAAAACCGAACCCACCGTCGCCAAAGCATACTCGATGCGGCCACCATCCAGGCTTGCCCCAAAGCTCATGTTGCTCTTGGTCACCGGCACATCGAGCGCTTTAAACAGGCGGGCAAGATGCGGGTAATTGGCATAGTTGAAAACGATAAAGCCTGTATCGACCGGTTGATCGCCATTCTTGCCTGCTACAATAGTCCGAGCATGTCCGCCCAGTCTCGGTTCGGCTTCGTACAAAGTGACGTGATGGTCTTCGGACAACATATGCGCCGCCCCCATCCCGGAAATCCCTGCCCCGATCACGGCAATCTTTTTGGGGGCACTGGCGCGGGCTTCAAATGGCATAGTCGTCTCTTTCTGTGGTGTGTCTAGTTTTGTTTACGCTCCTAGCCGCCGACCGGATGAAAGAAAAAAGAAAATATTCTTTGATCCAAAGCTGCAATAACGCCGTACCTTCAACATGTTCACGACCAATGTGCTTTCGTCGGTTTGCCCAGCCTCCCCCGTTGCCAATGGGGTGAAAATGCGCGATTCCTGCAAAGAACACGCGAACGGAACGAAAACGTTGACTGAAGGATTACGAAACACAGTCGTGCCGTGGGTGGACGACCTCATCGCTGTTCGTGATGACCGCGACGAGACGGCCTTTATACGGGTTTTTGGCCATTTTGGCCCACGCGTGAAAGCGTTTCTGATGCGGACCGGAATGGACGCCGCTCTGGCCGAGGAGTGCGCTCAGGAAGTGCTCGTGACGGTTTGGAACAAAGCGCATCTTTACGATGCAAGTCGGGCAAGTCCATCGACATGGATCTTCACCATTGCCCGAAACAAAAAGATTGATGTGCTGCGCAAACAGCGGCGCCCGGAACCTGAAGATTTGCCTTGGGGACCGGAAGCAGAGCCCGATCAGGCCGAGGTGCTGGGGCTCCAACAGGAGAGCGAACAATTGGGTCGTGCCTTACGCGACCTGCCAGAGAAACAAAGGGAGTTGATTGAGAAAGCCTATTTTGGTGACCTTTCGCATAGCGAAATTGCAGATCAAACGGGTTTGCCACTGGGCACAATCAAATCCCGGATTAGGTTGGCGCTCGAACGCTTGCGCCACTCGATGAAGTGACAGTGATATGACAGTGAAACATCACCTTACAGACGAACTCTTGATGGCCTATTCGGCGGGTGACCTGCCCGAAGCCGTCAATTTGATAGTCGCGACACACATCTCTTTATGTGACGAATGCCGCGCTGCACTTGGCAGCTATGATGCTGTTGGTGGGGCAGTTCTGGACACGTGCGACACCGTCGAGATGTCGAAGAATAGCCTGAACTCTGTATTGGATATGATCCACGCGCAGGACAGTCAGGTTCAGGACAAACCTGTGTCAACCACGGTTCAGGACGATGTGCTCCCGGCGCCTCTGATTGACTACATCGGCGGCGGCCTCGACAGCGTACGCTGGCGCTCTGCCGGAATGGGTGTGAAGCAGGCGATCCTGCCCACGTCAAAAGACGCGACTGCGCGGTTGCTTTACATCCCCGCTGGCACAGCGATCCCCGATCACGGCCACCACGGCCTGGAACTGACCCTTGTACTCAAAGGCGCGTTTCAGGATGAAGGCGGATATTTCGGCCGCGGCGATATCGAGGTCGCCAGCGAAGACTTGAACCATACGCCGGTCGCGGACATCTCCGAGGATTGCATCTGCCTTGCGGTCACAGACGCGCCGCTCAAGTTCAAGGGTCTGGTGCCACGCATTGCGCAGCCGTTCCTCGGCATATAAGTCGACAGACAGACCAACGAATAAGGGGGCCGGTCGGCCCCCTTTTCTTTTGTGCTTAGGCTTTTTTCTTCTTCGGCGGCATCAGATCGGTGATCGTGCCCTCGAACATCTCGGCGGCAAAGTTCACCGTTTCCGACAGCGTCGGGTGCGGGTGGATCGTGTGGCCCAGATCAACCGCGTCTGCGCCCATCTCGATGGCCAGCGCCACTTCCGAGATCAGATCACCGGCATTGGTACCCACGATGCAGGCCCCGATCACGCGGTCATCTTCGGGATCGAAGAGAAGTTTTGTAATGCCCTCGTTCCGCCCATTCGCCAAGGACCGGCCAGAGGCCGCCCAAGGGAACACGCCCTTTTCGTACTTGATACCCTGGGCCTTGGCCTGCGTTTCGGTCACGCCGCACCACGCCACTTCGGGATCGGTATAGGCAACCGACGGGATCAGCGACGCATCGAAGAACCGCTTGTGCCCGGCACAAACCTCGGCCGCGACCTTGCCCTCATGCACCGCCTTGTGCGCAAGCATCGGCTGGCCGACCACATCGCCAATCGCAAAGATATGCGGCACGCCAGTGCGCTGCTGCTTGTCCACGGCAATGAAGCCGCGATCATCCACAGCCACACCTGCTTTTTCGGCATCAATCAGCTTGCCATTCGGCTTGCGGCCAACAGCAACCAGCACCTTGTCGAACGTATCGTCAAAGGTCTCGCCCTTGTCGTTCTCGAACGTGACCTTGAGACCCTTCTTCTGCGACTCGACAGCCGTCACCTTGGTCTTGAGCCAGATGTTTTCGTACCGGCCCTCGATCCGCTTGTGCAGGGGCTTGACGATGTCCTTGTCCGCGCCCGGCATGAGTTGGTCCATGAACTCTACGACCGAGATCTTGGACCCCAGCGCATCATAGACACAAGCCATCTCAAGCCCGATGATGCCACCACCAAGGATCAGCATCCGCTTCGGAATATCCCGCAGCTCCAGCGCGCCGGTCGAGTCGATCACACGTTCGTCGTCATGCGGAATGAACGGCAGGTTCACAGGCTCAGAGCCAGCCGCGATGATGCACTGGTCAAAGCTGACATTGGTCTTGCCGCTGTCACCGATCACTTCGATCATGTTCGGCCCGGTAAAGGTGCCATAGCCCTGAACGACCTGAACCTTGCGCCCCTTGGCAAGCCCGCTCAGACCGCCGGTCAACTGACCAACCACGCTGTTCTTGAAGTCGCGCAGTTCATCAAGGTCGATCTTCGGCTTGCCGAAACTGATCCCGTGCAAGGACATCTCCTCAGCCTCGGTGATCACCTTGGCGACGTGCAGCAGCGCCTTGGACGGAATACAGCCCACGTTCAGACACACACCACCCAGCGACGGGTACTTCTCGATCAGGACAACCTTCTTGCCCAGATCGGCCGCCCGGAATGCTGCCGTGTAGCCACCGGGGCCAGAGCCCAGAACCACCACTTCCGCGTGCACATCGCCCTTGCCGGAAGCTGTGCCGGTGGCCGCGACAGATTTCGGCGCTTCGGGCGCTGTTTCTTCTGCCTTCGGAGCCTCGTCCGCTTTGGCGTCCGCGCTTTCCAGAACCATGATCACGGTGCCTTCAGAGACCTTGTCACCTTCGGACACCTTGATCTCGGTGATCTTGCCAGCCGCAGGCGATGGCACTTCCATCGTGGCCTTGTCGGATTCCAGTTCGATCAGCGGGTCTTCTGCGGATACGGTATCGCCCACGCTGACCAGAACAGTCACAACGGGTACGTCTTTGAAATCCCCGATATCGGGTACTTTAAGTTCCATCAGATCGTCCCCCTTACCACATCAACTTGCGCATATCGCCAAGCAGGGTCTTGAGTGTCACGCAGAAACGCGCGGCCAAGGCACCGTCGACAGCACGGTGATCGTAAGACAGTGACAGCGGCTGCATCAGGCGCGGAACGAACTCCTCGCCATTCCAGACGGGGGCCATCTTGGATCGGGTCAGTCCCAGGATCGCCACTTCAGGCGCGTTCACGATGGGGGTAAAGCTGGTGCCCCCAATGCCGCCCAGCGACGAGATGGTAAAGGTCGCGCCCTGCATGTCCTTGGACTTCAGGTTGCCTTCCCGCGCTGCCTTGGACAGCTCCATCAGCTCCTTGGAAATCTCGACCAGACCTTTCCGGTCCGCGTCCTTGATCACCGGGACCATCAGACCGTTCGGTGTGTCTGCCGCAAAGCCGATGTTGTAGAAATCCTTTTTGATCAGCTTGTCGCCATCGGGATGGATCGACGAATTGAACTCCCAATGCTCTTTCAGAGCCGACACCGACGCCTTGATGACAAAGGACAGGAGGGTCACGCGATAGCCATTGTCCTTGGCCATCGTGTCCATTTGCTTGCGGTATTGGTCGAGATCCGTGATGTCCGCCTCGTCATTATGCGTGACATGGGGAATGTTGAGCCAGGACCGGTGCAGCGCCGGACCGGAAATTTTCTTGATCCGGGGCATCTCGATCTCTTCGATCGGCCCGAACTTCGAGAAATCCACAGCCGGGATCGGCGGGATACCCATCCCACCAGACACAGCGCCACCCGCAGCAGCCGGGGCCGCTGTGGCTTTCAGCGCCTTCATCACGTCTTCCCGCAGGATGCGCCCCTTTCGGCCAGTTCCGTTCACCGTGGCCAGATCGACATCCACAGTCCGGGCAAAGGCCCGCACCGAAGGCGATGCGTGTATCTTGCCGAATCCGGCATCGGTTTTGGCAGGTGCCGGTGCAGGCGCAGCAGCCGGTGCCGCCGCCTTCGGCGCTTCGGCTTTCGGCTCTTCCTTGGGCGCATCCTTTGGCGCATCAGCCGCGCCATCAGCCTCAAGGATCAGGATCAACGATCCTTCTGACACCTTGTCGCCTTCAGACACCTTGATCTCTTTCACCACACCGGCGGCAGAGGATGGCACCTCCATCGTCGCCTTGTCGGACTCAAGTTCAACAATCGGGTCTTCCAAAGCAATCGAGTCGCCCACGCTCACCAGAACGGTGACGACGGGCACATCGGTAAAATCGCCGATATCGGGTACTTTAACTTCTACGGTCATAATCTTGGTCTCCTCCCGCTCACACCAGACGCGGGTTCGGCTTGTCGCCGTCGATGTCGTATTTCTTCAAAGCCAGTTGCAAGTCTTTCTCGGTCACCGCGCCGTCGCGGAAGAGATCGACCATCGCAGCGGCGGCGATATGGTTGGCGTCCACCTCAAAGAACCGGCGCAGGTTCACGCGGCTGTCCGAGCGGCCATAGCCGTCGGTACCCAGAACCGTGAACCGACCCGGCACAAAGGCGCGGATTTGTTCAGCGTAGTTCTTCATGTAGTCGGTCGCGGCAATCACCGGGCCTTTCGCACCTTCAAGCTGCTGCGTGACGTACGGCACCTTCGGCTCGGCCAACGGATTCAGACGGTTGTGACGCGCACAATCCTGACCATCCCGCGCCAGTTCGTTCAGCGACGTGGCTGACCAGATGTCAGACGTGACACCAAAATCTTCCTTCAGCATCTCGGCCGCCTTGAGCGCCTGAACAAGGATCGTCCCAGACCCCATCAGGTTCACGTGCTTCTTGCCCGGCTTCGCCGTCTTGTGCAGACGATAAAGACCTTTGATGATCCCTTCCTCGGCGCCCATCGGCATTTCGGGGTGGCTGTAGTTCTCGTTCATCAGCGTCAGGTAGAAATACACGTCTTCCTGATCGACGAACATCCGCTGCAAACCGTTCTGAACGATCACCGCCACTTCGTAGCTGAAGGTCGGGTCGTAGCTGATGCAGTTCGGGATCGTTCCCGCAAGAATGTGCGAATGCCCGTCCTCGTGCTGCAAGCCTTCACCGTTCAGCGTGGTCCGCCCGGCTGTCCCGCCCAGCATAAAGCCCCGCGCACGACTGTCCCCTGCGGCCCAGGCCAGATCGCCGATCCGCTGGAAGCCGAACATCGAGTAGTAGATGAAGAACGGGATCATCGGCACGCCGTGGTTGGAATACGACGTTGCCGCCGCGATCCAGTCCGCCATAGCGCCCGCCTCGTTGATGCCTTCCTGAAGAACCTGACCATCCAGGCTCTCTTTGTAGAACATCATCTGGTCTTTATCCTGCGGGGTATAGTTCTGCCCCAGCGGGTTGTAGATGCCCGCAGACCGGAACAGCCCTTCCATCCCGAAGGTGCGGCTTTCATCCGGCACGATCGGCACAACGTTCTTGCCGATCTTTTTGTCCCTCAGCAGCGTCGTCAGGATCCGCACGAACGCCATCGTGGTGGAAATCTCGCGATCACCCGTGGATTCAAGCTGACCTTTGAACTGCTCCAGCGCCGGAATTTCCAGCTTCGGCGCATCCTTCCAATCGCGCTTGGGGAATGATCCACCCAGCTCTTTCCGGCGGTCCGCCAGATAAGCCTTCTGGGCGTTGTTCAAGCTGACAAACGGTACATCCTTTTCCAGCTCTTCGTCAGTGACCGGAATCTGGAAACGATCCCGCATCGCCTTGAGCTGGTCGAACTGCATCTTCTTCTGCTGGTGCGTGGTGTTCTGACCTTCGCCGGCAGTCCCCATACCATAGCCTTTGACGGTCTTGACCAGCAGACAGGTCGGCGTGCCCTTTGCTTTGCTGGCCCGCAGGAAGGCGTTGTAGACCTTCTTAGGATCATGCCCGCCACGGCGCAGCGCCCAGATCTGGTCATCAGTCCAGTCTTCGACCAAAGCCGCTGTCTCCGGGTATTTGCCGAAGAAATGCTCGCGGATATACGCGCCATCCTTGGATTTGAAGGTCTGGTAGTCGCCATCGACGGTTTCATCCATCAACTGGCGCAGCTTGCCGGACGTATCCCGCTCCAGCAGCTCGTCCCAGCCACGGCCCCAAAGAAGCTTGATCACGTCCCAACCGGCACCCCGGAAGTCGCCCTCAAGCTCTTGCACGATCTTGCCGTTACCGCGCACCGGGCCATCAAGACGCTGCAGGTTGCAGTTGATAACAAAGATCAGATTGTCGAGACCTTCGCGCACAGCCAAGTCGATAGCACCCCGGCTTTCCGGTTCGTCCATCTCGCCGTCACCAAGGAAACACCAAACCTTGCGGTCGCCCATGTCGATCAGACCGCGGTTGTGCATGTATTTCATGAACCGCGCCTGATAGATCGCCATGAGCGGCCCCAGACCCATCGAAACGGTCGGGAACTGCCAATAATCGGGCATCAACCACGGATGCGGATAAGAACTCAGACCGCCGCCATCAACCTCGGACCGGAACGCCTCAAGCTGTTCGGCGCTGATGCGGCCTTCCATGAATGACCGGGCATAAATGCCGGGGATCACGTGCCCCTGGAAGAAAACTAGGTCGCCACCGTGAATCGCGGATTTCGAGCGCCAGAAGTGGTTGAGACCAATATCATATAGCGCCGCTGACGATGCAAAGGACGCGATATGCCCGCCATATTCGCTGCTGACCTTGTTCCGCTTGACCACGGTCGCCATCGCGTTCCATCGGTTGATGGTGCGGATACGCCATTCCATCTCGGTATCGCCGGGGATGTCGACTTCGTCGTCCGGCGCAATGGTGTTCTGATAGGGGGTGGTCGCCGAAAACGGCAGCTTTGCGCCCGCTGCACGTGCTTGTTGCACGGCTTTGTCGAGCAGGAAATGCGCGCGATCCGCGCCATCCCGAAGGATGACGTCTTCAATCGCGTCTTGCCATTCCTGGGATTCGACCGGGTCAATATCTTGGGGGCTGTCTTTCATAATCCCTCTTCCCTTGGTCTGGCCAGCGGCCATTAGTTTATCGTTGAACAAATTGCTTGGACGCAACTTCACTCAACCAAGTAACGCGCTCCTAGCATGCCCGGTTCCCCAGGGGCAGTAAGGCTACGTCATATCGTCCATGCATCAGGCGCATGGCAATATAGTTCAAGGCTAAACAATGCATCATGCGTAGTGTTTGCAACGCGACATCTTGCCGATGCCGGGGTTGAACGAGTTGGTCGGATCAATGGATTTGTAGAAATCGGCAAGATCCGGTTTGGCTTTGTAAATATGACCAACATTGTGTTCAGCCGGATACTCGGCGCCACGCCGATCCAGCAATGCGAGCATCTCGGCCTTCAAAGCCGAAACATCCACACCCTTCTTCACGATGTAATCCTGATGCAGAACGTGGCAGAAAAAGTGCCCGTAATAGAGCCGATGCACCAACTTGTCCGAGATGTGCGCAGGCAACTGTTCAAGCCATGAGCGCTCGTTCCGTTTCAACGCGATGTCGAGCGCCAGAATGTCCTCGACCTCGTCCCGATGCACATTCTGATACCGGATCGCAGCGCCAGCAGCGGCAAATCGGTTCAATCCGGCCATTTTGCCTTCGCGCGCCGTACACTCGAAGTAATCTCCCTCGCGTTCACCGAAAAACGCCTTGAGAAACGCGCGCGCCTCGCTCACGCCACCGTCCCGCATCTTGAGGATCAGATGATGTTCGTAACGGTCCCGGTAATCTGTCAACCTTTGAGGCAACAGCTTGGGCACCATGCGCGACACCAGCTGCATGAACCGGTCCGTGAACCCGCGCGTCAGCGCCAGCTTGTTCAACCGCGCGTCCACGGCGCCTTTCAAGGCAAAGAACATCGGCAGCTTGTCGGTCCCAAGCTTGTCGATCATCAACACCGTGTCCTTGCCGTAGGTCTCGGAAATATCGAAGCACTCGCGGTGCATATATTCGCCAGAGACAGGCAGGCTGTCGAACTGCGAAAGGATGTGCCGCCTCAGATCGGTCAGCGCTCCGGGGTCGTTCGTTCCGATATAAAATGTCTGTTCTGTTTCGTTGATCGGATAGGTATCCAGCCGGACTGCAAAGACCGCCAGCTTGCCAGCACACCCCGCCGCCTCGTAAAGTCGGCGCTTATCCGCATTGAACCGCGCCGGGCTGTCGGCATCTACATCGCGCACACGCCGATGATATTCCGTATCCGAAGCGCGCTTGTTGGTCGGCTCTAGATCGGCATCGCCAAAGTCGCCCATCTGAACCCGTGTCAGGATCTCTTCCGGCGTGTTGCCGAGCGCAATCCCAAGATGGTTCACCAGCTCCAGTTCGCCACTTTCCGTGATCCGCGCAAAAAGCGACAGCTCAGTATAACTCGGCCCCCGCTCGATCAGCGATCCGCCGGAATTGTTACACACACCGCCGACGATAGACGCGCCGATGCATGATGATCCGATCACCGAATGCGGCTGCCGCCCCAAAGGCTTCAGCAGCTTTTCCAGGGCAAACAGCGTCGCGCCGGGAAGGCTCACCACCTGCTCACCATCCCGCAATGTGTGGATGGTATCCATCCGCCGCGTGTTGATGAGAATCACATCACGATCATACGGCCCATTCGGCGTCGATCCTTCGGTCAGCCCGGTATTGGCCGCCTGCATGATGACGATCTTATCCGCAGCCACACACGCTTGCAGGACCTGCCATTGTTCAAGGATGGTCGCTGGCTGCACCACTGCCAGCGCATCGCCTTCGCCCGAGCGGAACCCTTTGCGAAACCGCTCGGTCGGCTTGGCACCGGTCAGGACATGGCGCGTCCCAACCACAGCGCGCAAGCGATTCAGAAGGTCGTCGTCCGTCATCGGTCTTCTCCTTCTTGTCGAGCCTAGTAGGCCACCGACGGCAGCCACGTTGCAAGCCACGGCAGGAAGAATACCAACGCCAACCCGGTCAACTGCAACAGGACAAATGGCACCACCCCTTTGTAAATATGGCCGAGTTTGATTTCGGGCGGGCACACGCCCTTGAGATAAAAGAGCGCAAACCCAACCGGCGGCGTCAGAAACGAGGTCTGCAAGGTCACCGCGACAAGAATCACAAACCAGACCAGCGCAGCCTCATCGACGACACCATATCCCGGAATATCGAGACCCAGCGCGTTGATGATCGGACGCATAAGTGGCAACACGATCAGCGTGATCTCGATCCAATCCAGAACAAAGCCCAGCAGGAACACGATCCCGAGGATGACGATAACGGTACCATTCGGCCCGAATCCGGTGCCAAGGATCATGTCCTCGATCAACTGGTCACCACCCATCTCGCGCAGAACGTAAGAGAACACCGTGGCGCCAAGAAATATCGCAAAGATGTAAGCAGTGGTATTGAAGGTGGACTTGAGCACGTTCACCAGCTTCGCCAGCGTCAGCTTGCGATATCCCAGCGCCAGTGCTGTTGCGCCGATTGCCCCAATTCCAGAGGCTTCTGTTGGCGTGGTGATCCCTGCGAAGATCGACCCCAGCACAGCGAGGATCAGACCCAATGTTGGAATTACAGCAATCAATACATCCTTGACGGCTGCCCAATCAGGACGCGTTGCTCCCTCCGGCGCAGGGGCGACCGACGGCTTCAGATATGAGACAACGAAGATATAGGTCAGGTACAAAACCCCGATCAGAACCCCCGGCAGCATCGCAGCCATAAACAGATCACCCACCGAAAGTGCCATCTGGTCGGCCATGATCACAAGCATGATCGACGGTGGGATCAGGATGCCCAGCGTCCCCGATGCCGCGACAACACCGGTGCCCAGCATCGGCGAATACTTTTGCTCCATCATCGACGGTAGTGACAAAACCCCCAGCAGAACAACGGACGCGCCAATGATCCCGGTCGAGGCCGCAAGGATAATCCCGATCATCGTCACCGTGATCGCCAGCCCGCCGCGTGTCCGGCCAAACAGCCGCTGCATAGATGACATGAGCTTCTCGGCCACACCGGACTCGTCCAGCATGAGACCCATGAAGATGAACATCGGCAAGGCCACCAGAACCGCATTCGACATGGTCGCGTACACGCGGTTCACCACCGCACCAAGGCTCAGGTAGTCCAGGCCGATGAGGGTCTCCTCAAGCCCGGTCCAATTCATCATCCCGTTGTCAAACAGATAGGCGACCCCACAATAGGCGACACCCGTCCCGGCAAGCGTCCAGGCCACTGGAAACCCCGTAAACAAGAGCGCGATAAAGGTCAGGAACATCGCGATGACCAACTTTTCCTCGGTGGTGTGCACAAGGAAAGTCAGTGCGGTCGCCACGGCGGCAAAGCTGACAAGCGCCCATAGGATCAAACGCAGATCGCGCCCCTGACGTTCTTCTTCCCCTGCGGTGAACAGGGCGTGCACATCGTGGATCAGACGCGCCAAGGCCGCAAAAGACAGCAGAACAAACGAGATCGGAATGATCGCCTTGAACGCCCAGCGGGCAGGCAAACCTGTCGGCGAAGACGACCGCTCGCTCACGCGCCAGCTTTCGTAGAAATAATCCCATCCCTGATCGACCATCAGATAAAGGAATGGCGCAACAAGGGTCAGGATACCCAGAGCCTCGATGATCCGTTGTGCCCGGCGGCTCAGTTGCAGATGCAGGATATCCACCCGCACGTGGCTGTCAGTGACCAGCGCATAGGAAATGCCGATCATCGTCAACAGCCCGTAGAAATGCCACTGAATTTCGTCCAGCTTCGGGAAGTTTTGGTTCAGCAGATAGCGAAACAAAACCTGCGCCACGATGGCAGAAATCAGCAGGACATTCGCCCACATGACCACATGCCCCACACCCTTGACAATCTTGTCGATCCCGACGGCAATGGACTGCGTGTCCCTATCCTCGTGCTCAAGAATGTGTTCGTAGGTTTCAATCGGGTCGTCTATGGCTTTAACAGTCTCTGACATGGCGGTGCCTCCTGTCCCTCACCGGGCAGAAATGTCCCGGCGTCCAAATCCGTAAAAAGTGAAAAACGAATGGAAAGGCGGCGACCCAGATCAGGGACGCCGCCAGCACGCAGCTTACTTGCGCGGCAAGAACGCGTTTTCTTTCCAGAGGGTATATCCGTCCCGGAAGTCGTTCATATCTGCCAGAACCTTCGCGAAGAAGGCGTTATTCGCAGCTTCCTCTTCGGCAACCGCGTCCCACGTCGCTTCGAACGTCGCCAACATCTCGTCGGACCACTGCTTGATCTCGACACCGTTGTTTTCGACGTTGTCGATCAGAACATCATGCTGGATCGCTTCCCCTTCAGCAAAGCTGTCGGCCATCGACGCTTTACAGGCGTTTTCGATAATCGCCTGATGCTGCTCGGACGCCTCGTTCCAGACATCCTTGTTGATCATCAGCTCGAACACTGTCGCCTGCTGGTGCCAGCCGGGGAAGTAGTTGTACTTGACCAGCTTGTGGAACCCGAGGCGCGCGTCAATCGCTGGCATCGAGAACTCGGTTGCATCGATCGCGCCTTTTTCCAGCGCTGGGAAAATCTCACCACCCGGCAGCAGCGATGTCGCCACACCCAGCTTCTGCATGACTTTGCCGCCCAGTCCGAAGAAGCGCATCTTCAGGCCTTCAAGATCGGCAGGGGTGTTGATCTCCTTGGCGAACCAGCCGGAGGTTTCCGGCGCGATGATCGCACACGGCATGACTTTGACGTTGTACCCGGCCTGATCATACATCTCTTGGTACAGGCTCATGCCGTTGCCGTAGTAGAGCCACGCCATGTATTCGCCCGCTTCCGGACCAAACGGAACAGCCGAGAACAGGGGCGCTGCGGGAATTTTGCCAGCCCAATACCCTGCCGTCGTGTAACCAGAGTTGATCTTGCCGGTGCTGACCGCATCCAGAATTTCAAACGGCGGAACAAGTTTGCCCGGCTCATAGACCTTCATCTTGAGAGTTCCGCCAGACATCAGATCGAGCTGCTCTGCAACACGGGGAATCGGAGACCCCAGACCCGGCAGCGCGGTCGAGAACGCGATTGGCGTCTTCAGCAAGAGTTTGTCAGCAGCATGTGCTGCCGGGGCCGTCAAGACAGCCGCTGCAACGGCAAGGCTGGTGAGTACGTTTTTCATGTCTTCCTCCTCGGGGTCGTCCGGCCTGCGCCGGGGAAAATCACCGGGACAACCACCCGGGATGCAGTGGTTCATATTATTTACCACCTTCCAAAATCAATAAATTCGTGACCACCGACACTTCTCAAGCCACGGAATACGGTTGCATACCGAGCAACTAAAAAATGTGCCCCAAAAAGGCACATTTGACCAAACATATGATTTTTATATGCTTTCAGCGCAACTCAGACCGATCGGAAACGCATAGCTGCGACATTTTCGTTGATCCCCAAAAAGGACCACTTATTTTACCACTAGACCGCATAAGGAAATGGAAAACCCAATGCCGAATTCCGTCGCAAACCTCTTTGGACCCGTCGGTCACGAATCGGTCGCAGACTCCATCGTTCATCACATTGAAGAGCTGATCGTGTCCGGTGTGCTCAAGGATGGCACCCGCCTCCCCTCCGAGCGCACGCTTGCGGAAGAGATGAAAGTCTCCCGTCCCAAAGTGCGCGAGGCTCTCAAAAGGCTCGAGGAAAACGGCCTGATTATCGTCCGACACGGCGAGGGCAATTTTGTTGCACCGCTTGTCGGCTCGGCCATGTCTCCTGCTTTGGTCGATCTCTATGCCCGTCACGTGACCGCGTTTGAAGACTACCTCGAATTTCGGCGCGAACAGGAAAGCTTTGCCGCGATGCTCGCCGCAGAGCGCGCCACGGAAGAAGACCGGGACACTCTCAAGGACATTGTGCAAAAGCTGGACGACGCCCATGCCAGCGGCGATGCCGAAGCGTCGCGCGACGCCGACGTGCGATTTCATGCGGCCATCGTCGATGCAAGTCACAACTCGCTCATGGTGCACACGATGGCCGCGATTTACCAACTGATGGCGCGCAACGTGTTCTACAACCGGGACTTCCTGCGCGCCATTGATGGCACCGGGGAAATGCTGCTGGAGCAACACAAAAGCATCGCCGACGCTATCATCCGGGGGAAACCCGAAGAAGCCGCTGATGCTGCGGCGGATCACATTGCTTTTGTCGCACGCAGCTTCCGTGTCGGGCTCGCACAGGATCGGCGCGAAACCGTGTCGCGCCGCCGCCGCGCGCTCCTCAATATGCGGAGTTAGGCCGCGCGCTCCAAGGCCAAATCAAGCTCCAGTCGGGTCAGCCCTTCCTGCGACAGCCTCACAAGACTGTCGGGCTCAATCGCAGACCAGACCAGCGTTTCTGCGTCCAAAGGCTCCGACGCAAGAATCCAGCCGCCATTCCCCGTTTCCGCCACATACAGGCTGGGCGCCCGCGCATCACTCGAATGACGGAATGCATAGATCGACGCGCCGTCCGAGATAACACAGGTCAAACGCACTGCTTCGTCGCAGCCATGACCATAGCAACTGTGCACCCGCAACAAATCGACAACGCTCCGAACCGCCTCTGCAGGATGGCATTCCAACCCATGCGCCAACAGCAACAGAAAGATCAGCTCGGAATCAGTTGTCCCGCGCCGCGCCAGATACAATTCATCCGGCAACAATGCTTCAAGCTTGCGCCGGATGCGGTCAATATCCGGCACCTGCCCATTGTGCATGAAGGACCAACGCCGATGCGCAAAGGGATGGCAGTTCAGCCGAGTGGTCTCACCTGTGGTTGAGGCCCGAACATGCGCTGGAAACAGCGGCGACCGGATCATTTGGCACAAGCTGAGAAGGTTCCCATCCGACCAAGCTGGCAGCACATCACGGTACAAACCAGGACCCTGCCCGTCGTCACCATACCAGGCAAATCCAAACCCATCACCCTGCACGGCCAGCTTGGCCTCGTTCGCGTGCTGGCTTTGCTCAAGCAGCGAATGCGCCGGGTCCACAACAACATGAGCAATCGGAACAGCCGGCCCGAGATAGGCTGCAAGGCGACACACGCTCAGTGTCCGGCGCTGGTGTGACGCGCTTCTATCCGCGCATGCATCTGGCGGATCATCCGGCTGGCCGTGGTCTCAAACAACGGCGGGATCACCGCATGGATCAGCGCTGCCATCGACGCCAGAAATAGGCGTGCGGCAAAGCCAAACGCAAAGCCCGCATGCTGCAGATAGGTTTCGTTCACGCTGGCGGGGTGATCAACGAACCCGCGCAAAAAGCCGGGCCGCGCTGCTGTATCGAAGTCCTGAATCGCCATGAGATGCTCCCTGTTTCGATGCCTGAACAGAACATGCCAGACACCAACAAAGCGCGTTTCCCAATTTTCAGATGCGACCAGCCAATTATTGAGAATTTCTCACCCAAATGAAGAGAACAGTGGGAAATTTTTTCACCCCGAAACCGCTCACAAATCAAATGTCGCGAAGACTGGCGCGTGATCGCTGGGTTTCTCCCAACCGCGCACATCACGCAGAATCCGGCTGGAATGCGCCGCGTTCGAGATATCTGGCGTGGCCCAGACATGATCCAACCGCCGCCCCTTGTCCGCAGCATCCCAATCCTTGGCGCGGTAGCTCCACCACGAATACAGCAATCCCTCAGGAATATCCTGTCGCGTGACATCAACCCATCCACCCGCGTCCTGAGTTTCGGCAAAATGCTCGACCTCGATGGGTGTATGGCTCACCACTTTCAGCAGTTGCTTATGCGACCAGACATCATCCTCACGCGGCGCAATATTCAGATCACCAACCAGAATGGCTTTCTCCGGCCGGTCCGCATGAAACCAGTCCCGCATATCCGTCAGGTAATCCAGCTTTTGCCCAAACTTCTCGTTCACCTCCCGATCCGGCACGTCGCCGCCCGCTGGCACGTAGAAATTGTGGATCGTCACCCCGTTCTCCAGCCGACCCGCCACATGGCGCGCATGGCCAAGACCGGCAAAATCCTTGTCACCCACGTCCTCGATCGGAAGCTTCGACAGGATCGCAACGCCATTATACCCCTTTTGTCCCCGCGCGATCATGTGGCCATAGCCCAGCGCCTGAAACTGCTCCATCGGGATCTTCTCGACTGGGCTCTTGCACTCTTGTAGACACAGAACATCCGGCCCTTCCTCCGCCATCAGCTTGGCCACCAGTCCTTCGCGCAGGCGGACTGAATTAATGTTCCAGGTGGCAAGGGTAAAGGGCATGGCAACGCTCCGGCAGGGGATCAGGTCGCCAGACACTGCCCCCGCCAGCGCCCGGTCGCAACCCGGAAACCGACACGAAAAAACGCCCCGGCTATGGCATCCGGGGCGCAGAGGTTGTCTGCGAACAGACGAGGGAGGAGTGTCTTACCAGTCCTTGGGACCTTTGTCGGCGAACTGATGTACAAGAAAGTCAATGAAGGCCCGCACCTTGGGCTGGGTAAACCGCCCCGGCGGGTACACCGCGTAGATGCCTTGCGTGTCGATCGGCAAGTCCGGGATTGCATCCTCAACCAGACCCTGCTCCATCGCGTCTGCGTAAAGGAACGACGGTAGATAAGCGATGCCGAGCCCTGCCACGCAGGCGTTAAGCAACGATTGCCCGTCATTCACCGACAGCCAGCCGGCAGTGCGGATCTGGCGCTTTTCGCCCGATGGCGCAGTCACCTTCCACACATTGCCGCTCGACTGGTTCGAGTAATGCAGAAGCTTGTGCTCGTTCAGATCGTCGATCCGGCGCGGGCGGCCATATTTCTCGAAATAGGACGGTGCCGCGATCATCCGCTTGGTGGTCTCGGTCAGCTTGCGCGCCCGCAGCGTGCTGTCTTCCAGCTCACCGATGCGCACCGCCATGTCAAAGCCTTCGGAAATCAGCTCTACATACCGGTTGTTCAGAACCATGTTCACCGTAATGTCCGGGAAATCCGACAGGAATTCGCCCAGCACAGGTGACAGGTGGTTCACCCCGAAATCGGTCGCTACGCTGATCCGCAACAGTCCAGACGGTGCCGATTGCATGGATGTCACCAACGCATCCGCTTCACCGGCATCGTTCAGCACCCGTCGGGCGCGATCGTAGTAGGCAAGGCCAATCTCGGTTGGACTGACACGACGTGTTGTCCGGTTCAACAGGCGGGCACCCAGCCGTGCCTCCAAAGAGGACACATGCTTTGAGACAGCGGATTTTGAAATCCCCATCTTCTTGGCCGCGTCGGTGAAGCCACCCTGATCCACAACCGTGGCAAAGGCCTCCATTTCGGTAAGACGGTCCATAGTTTTCCTCGTGTTTCGTTGACACAGCTATGACCGTCAAATCAGGCGCGACTTGGGCACTCCGCAGACAATATCTGGGTTTTGTTGGGCAATGTTATGCGAACGGAAACGGCGATTGCGACAACCAATGGCAGAACCTTGATTGCGCAACACCCTTCAAGCACTCTATCTTTGACGCTAGGGAAGGCAGGCTTCCCTGACAGGGAGAAAACCTCATGTATCGCAATATCCTAGCCGCAGCCGTTGCCATCGCATCCGCAACCTTGGTTCATGCGGGCGACACGCCGTCAAAGCCAAGTTCTATGGCCTATGTCGTCAATCTGGAAAATGGCGCAACCGTGCAATCTCCGGTGACCGTGGTATTTGGTCTGGCCGGAATGGGTGTCGCCCCTGCAGGTGTCGAAAAGGACGGCACCGGGCACCATCACATCCTGCTCAACCGCGCGCCGTTCGGCGAAGGGGCCGAAGATGTCGACCTGATCGCCAACGGCATTCCAGCCGACGACAACCACATTCACTTCGGCGGCGGGCAAACCCAAGCCACGCTCGACCTGCCTCCGGGGGAACACACGATCCAGCTTGTTTTGGGGGATCACTTTCATGTTCCGCATAACCCGCCGGTTGTCAGCGAAGTCATGACGATCACCGTCACCGAATAGAAAAAGCCGGGCGCAAAGCCCGGCTTTCCAGCGCGTTCTAAGGGTACGCCTTACGCCGCCTTGCGTGTATGCTTACCCTCTTCAATCTCTTCGACGATCTTCGACACAAACGCCTTAAGGTCCTCGGGCTGACGGCTTGTCACGATCCCCTGATCGACAACAACCTCCGCGTCTGTCCAATTGGCCCCAGCGTTGATCACATCGGTCTTGATCGAATGGTAGGACGTGGCATCACGACCCTTGAGAATACCGGCCTCGACCAGAACCCACGGCGCGTGACAGACAGCGGCAACGGTCTTACCCTGATCGTGAAAGCTCTTGACCAATTCCAGCACGTCTTCATCGACACGCAAAAGGTCCGGATTGATCTGACCGCCGGGAATCACCAGCGCATCGTAGTCCTCAACCGACACGTCCGAGATCTTGGCATCTGCCTCGGCTTCACGACCCCAGTCGCTGCCTTCCCATCCTTTGATCGCGTTGCCATCCGGCGTTGCGACATGCAGCTTTGCGCCCTTGGCGCGCAATTGATCGCGTGGGAATTCCAGTTCGGATTGCTCAAAACCATGCGTTGAGATGAGAAGAATTTTTGCGTCGCTGATTGCAGGCATAATAGGCCTCCTGATGAAATGAGTGTCAAAGCGGGGCCTCTCGCCCCGCCGTCTGACCGCTCAACGCAACAGAAGACCAACTGTTCCTTATAACTGAGCCGCGAGCCGCGTGCCTTGATCAATCGCCCGCTTGGCGTCCAGTTCCGCCGCCACATCGGCACCGCCGATCACATGGCAAGTCACGCCTTTACTCTCCAGCGCATCGGCCAGAGATCGTTCCGACACCTGACCGGCACACAGAACCACGGTATCGCAGGCGATCACTTCAGGCCGTTCCCGCGTCTCGCCGTAAGAGATGTGCAGACCTTCGGCGTCGATGCGCTCGTAATTCACCCCCGCTTTCATCTGCACGTCTTTCATCATCAGACTCATGCGATGAATCCAGCCCGTCGTCTTGCCCAAACGCTTACCCGGCTTTTCCGCCTTACGCTGCAGCAGTGTAACTTGACGCGCAGGCGCACTGGGTTGTGGTCCGGCGGGGTCAAGTCCAGACCTCTGGTCGGCAGGGTCGGTGACACCCCATTCCTTCATCCAGTCTGGCAGGCTCTCGGTCGGGCTTTCGCCCTCGTGAACAAGGTATTCCGAGACGTCGAACCCGATACCGCCCGCACCCACAACCGCAACACGCTCTCCAACAGCCGCCTTGCCGCGCAACACATCCACATAGCCCACAACATTCGGCCCGTCCTGACCGGGGATTTGCGGATCGCGCGGCAAAACACCTGTGGCGATGATAACCTCGTCAAAGCCCGACAGATCATCCGCGCTCACCTCTTTGCCCAAGGTTACCGTGACACCGGCTTCCTCCAGCATTGTCCGGAACCAATCGACCAGCCCCCAGAACTCTTCCTTGCCCGGCACCTGCTTGGCCATGTTGAGCTGACCACCAATCTCGTCGGCCTTGTCGAACAGCGTCACCTGATGCCCGCGCTCTGCCGCCGTGATCGCCGCCGACAGGCCCGCAGGCCCCGCACCCACCACCGCAACGCGCTTTGCCTTAACGGTTGGTTCAACTTTCAGCTCTGTCTCGAAACACGCCTTCGGGTTCACAAGGCAAGACGAGATTTTCATTTGGAATGTGTGATCCAGACAGGCTTGATTACATGCAATGCACGGCGCGATCTGCGCCCCCTTGCCTGCCGCCGCTTTCGCAACGAAATCCGGATCGGCTAGGAACGGGCGCGCCATACTCACCATGTCGGCGCATCCAGTCGCCAGCACTTCCTCCGCTACCTCGGGCGTATTGATCCGGTTCGACGTGATCACCGGAATACCAACCTTGCCCATCAGCTTCTTCGTCACCCACGCAAACGCGGCGCGCGGCACGCTGGTGGCAATTGTCGGAATCCGCGCCTCATGCCAACCGATGCCGGTGTTGATGATCGTGGCCCCGGCCTTTTCAATCGCCTGCGCAAGCTGAACGACTTCTTCATGGGTCGAGCCGTTCGGCACAAGGTCGATCATCGACAACCGGTAGATCACGATGAACTCCGGCCCCACCGCCTCGCGCACGCGGCGCACAACTTCGACCGGTAGGCGCATGCGGTTTTCGTACGGTCCACCCCACCTATCCGTACGTTTGTTGGTGTGGGTCACAAGGAACTGGTTGAGGAAGTACCCTTCCGACCCCATCACCTCGACCCCGTCATACCCCGCCTCCTGCGCGCGTTTCGCAGCGGTCACGATGTCGCTGATCTGCTTCTCGATCCCGTCCTCATCCAACTCAATCGGCGGGAACGGAGAGATCGGGGATTTCACCGCAGACGGGGCCACACATTCCTTACCATAAGCGTACCGCCCTGCATGGAGGATCTGCATCGCGATCTTGCCATCCGCCTCATGCACCCGGTCGGTGACGATCCGGTGGTTCGCGATGTCCTGATCCGTGAACAGACCTGAGGCCCCCGGAAACACCCCGCCTTCGCGGTTCGGGGCCATGCCGCCCGTGACCATGAGCGCCACGCCACCCCGCGCACGGGTGGCATAGAACTCAGCCACGCGGTTCCAGTCGCCGGTCTCTTCCAGATTGGTGTGCATCGACCCCATCAGCACGCGGTTTTTCAGTGTGGTGAACCCAAGGTCGAGCGGGGCCAGCATATGCGGGTATGTGGTCATGGCAGAACTCCTCCGTTGCTGCCAACTGACACGTCCCAAGTTGACGTGTCACGCCCCAACGTCACGTCACGGCCTGTCGTATTCCGCAGCGTGACGCCCGGCCCAAAGCCCTGTGGCGAAACAGGCGGTCAGCAGATAGCCCCCCGTCGGTGCATCCCAGTCAAGCATTTCCCCCGCGCAGAACGTCCCGGGCCGGTCCTTGAGCATGAGGGTTTCATCCAGCGCATCAAAGGACACACCCCCTGCAGTCGAGATCGCCTCGTCCATCGGGCGCAACCCGGCGTGGCGGATGTGAATGGCCTTGATCACCTGCGCCAAGGCGGTCGGATCATCCGGTAAGGGCTGTACGAACTCGCGCAGAATAGCCTGTGCCACAGGCGACAGTTTCAGCACACGGCGCAGGTGGTTCGACAGACTGGCTTTGCCTCTGGGTTTAGCAAGACGGTCAGCCACTGCCTCAAGCGTCAAGTCCGGCAACAGGTCCAGAGTCAGATCAGAGCCCTCGCGCAGCGACGGAGCCAACGGATAGACGCCCCCGCCTTCCAATCCACGTTTCGAGACCACGGCTTCACCCCGTGACACCTGATCGCCCGCATGCAGCGCAATGCCCTTCAACGGCACGCCAAAGTGGCGGGTCATATGCTCGGACCAGTTGACCAGCAGGCCGACATTTGACGGCTGGAACGGCGTGACGTCGATCCCGTTCGCTGCGAATCGTTCTGCCCATTGCCCGTCCGACCCCAACCGCGCCCAGCTGGCACCGCCAAGGGCAAATACCGTGACGCGCGGGGTCAGAACACGCGCGCCCTCGGGTGTCTCAAAGTGGTGGATGTTCCGCTCCCAATCAAGCCAGCGCCAGCGGGTGTGTCGCTCAAGCCCCACCCCATCCAGCCGCGCCAGCCACGCGCGCAACAGGGGTGATGCTTTCATGACATCGGGAAACAGCCGCCCGGTCGATCCGGTGAAGGTGCTCTGCCCCAATCCTTCGGTCCACGCCTTGACCTCGTCCGGGCCAAAGGCCTTGAGACAGGCCCGCATGGTCGGATGCAAACCCGTGCCGTAGGAGGCCAGAAACGGCCCGAAGGCCTGCATCTTGGTCAGGTTTAATCCCGACTTCCCGGCCATCAGGAATTTGCGGCCAATCGACGGCTTTGCCTCGACCAAGGTCACCGTGCGACCGGCCTGCAACAGTGCCTCTGCCGCCATCAGGCCAGCCGGCCCGCCGCCGATGACCAGCGCGTCCGTCACTCTGCAGTTGGCGCGTTGCGCAGCTCGACAACACGATGGGGATAGGGGATTTCGATATTGTGCTCCTTGAGCGCGTTCCAAATCAGGAACAGCACGTCCGAGGCATATTTGTTCTTACCGTCATCAATGCCGTTCACCCAGAACTCTACTCCAAAGTCGATACCGCTGTCACCGAAACCGCGCAGCTCCACATCGGGCGGTTCGGGCGATTGCAGCACCCCGGGATGCCTTGAGACTGCATCCACGATGATGTCGGGCACAAGATTGATGTCGGTGTCGTAGCTGACCGCGAATGCCACTTCGAGACGGTTGGCGCTGCCCTGATCGGAATAGTTTATCACGCGCGTGGTGATGAAATCCTCGTTCGGCACCACGATCCAGCGCCCATCAAAGGTTTCAAGGATCATCGCACGGGCGGTGGTTTTGACGATGGTTCCTGCCTCGCCGTTGGCCAACTCCACGTAGTCGCCGACGGTTGCCTGCCCTTCAAGAAGCAGGATCACACCCGAGATGTAGTTCGACGCGATCTTCTGAAGACCAAAGCCCAGACCCACACCAATCGCACCCCCAAGAACCGCGAGTGAGGTGAGCGGGATGCCCATGATGTTCATCAGCAGGATGAACGCGAGGCCGAAGATCAGAAGCTCCGCTGCCTTGGCCGCAAGCTGCCGCGTGGCCGGGCGCATGGCTTCTTGTCTGTCGATATAGGCGGCGGATTGGTCGTTGGACCAACGCCCCAGCCAGAACAGGATTGCACCGGCGATCACGCCGCGGATCAGGGCCATGACCGAGAACGAAATGTTTCCCAGCGAAACCATCGTTGTGTTCAGGCGGTCGGTGATCAGGTCGAGGATGCCGAACACATAGAGCGCCATCGCTGGCAGCAGGACGTAGCGCCCGAGCAGTTTGAGGAACGGGTCAGAAACGATGTCACGGACAAGGGCACGCGCGGCGAGAAAGAGGAACAGACGTTTGCCGAAGGCGATCACATTGCCCGTTCCAAAGACCGACCGGATGACCTGTTCTCCGATCCCTGCAAGTGCATATGCGATCACCGGCATCAGGAGTGGCAGGAACAGAAGCAGGAACCGACGCGCCTGCGCCAGTACGCTGGTGCTGTCCTCTGCAGGAGTCAGAAGGCGGGACAGCGGGGTTCGGAGGCGCCGCGCGATGACTGTCGCCAGAAGATAGGCAACCACGAGCACGGCAAACTGAGACCACGCTGCAGGCGAAACCACCCATCTCAAGGCAATTTCATAGCCCTGAAGTACCAGCTCGGCCGCGTTCTGGACGAGGGGCGGTTGCGCGGACAGGTCCCACTCCATGACGACTCCTTGAAATACGCACTCGTTATGACAGCTAGATGCCTTGAGCCGTACCGCAGCACAAGCCTCGTCCCCGGAGCAATAGATCATTGACCGAAACCGATCCGATCTGCCCACTGTGTCTGCGCCCAATCCCGCCAGGCGTGAAACAAAGCGTGCATCACCTGATTCCCAAGCTGAAGGGTGGCAAGGGTGGTCCGACGGTGCTGGTGCATCACATCTGCCATCAGGAAATCCATGCAACCTTGACCGAGGCGGAGCTGGCGCGGGAGTTCAACTCGCCGGAGGCTCTGAGAGCCCATCCACATCTTGCAACCTTCTTTGAGTGGGTGTCGAAACGCCCGCCAGAGTTTCATGCCCGCGGGCGCAGTAGCCTGCGCAAGCAGCGGTCGCGGAAGAGGCGGAGATAGGTCAGGTTTTGCACCCCAATGTTTCGCGCGCGAAACATTGGGTCCGAATCGGACCTATAAAGGATTTGTTAACTCGGTTTCCGGAATTGTGCGTATCCGCGCATAATTTACGCATTTTACACTAATTGTGCAATTTTGCATCCGGTTTATCTTGGTATCAACACTCAGAAACAGGAGCACCGAGATGAGCTGGAACCCTGCCCTCGACCCGCATTGCCCCATTGGCGACGATGTCGACGCCATCGACACAGTTATCATTCCCCGCGCCCGTGATCTGGGCGGTTTTGAAGTGCGGCGTGCTTTACCTGCGCCGCGCCGTCAGATGGTGGGACCGTTCATCTTTTTCGACCAGATGGGACCGGCTGAGTTCCTGCCGACCAAAGGGCTCGACGTGCGCCCGCACCCTCATATCGGGCTGGCGACGATTTCCTATCTGTTCCGGGGCCGGATGCATCATCGAGACAGTCTGGGCACAGATGCGTGGATCGAACCCGGAGCGGTGAACTGGATGGTCGCGGGGCATGGGATCACGCATTCCGAACGCACCGATGACTTGACGCAGACCGACCCGATGCCGTTCTTTGGCATCCAGACCTGGGTCGCTTTGCCGAAAGACCATGAGGACCGCGCGCCAGAGTTTGAGCATGCACCCGCAGACGCGCTGCCTTTTCTTGAAGGGGACGGGAAATCCGTGCGCCTGATCCTAGGCGATGCCTGGGGCGAACGCGCGCCGGTCAAGACCGCGTCCGAGATGTTTTATGCCGACGCGGTGCTTGAGGCGGGCGCCGCGATTCCCTTGCCGGACAATCACGAGGATCGCGGAATCTATGTCGTTGATGGATCGGTGACAGTCGCCGGCGAGACATATGAGGCGGGTCGCATGATGGTGTTCCGTCCCGGCGACAAGCTGTCTCTTCAGGCCGGACCGATGGGTGCGCGGGTGATGCTTTTGGGCGGTGAAACGCTTGAGGGGCCTCGGTACATATGGTGGAACTTCGTGGCGTCGTCCAAGGAGCGGATCGACGAAGCCAAGGAAGCGTGGCGCGCCGGGGACTGGGCCGAGGGTCGGTTTCAATTGCCGCCAGGCGATGATGCTGAATTCATCCCCCTCCCGGATCGGTGATCCTGTTACCGGGAGCGGGCCAGCTCCGGATGCCGATAGGCTTGGGGGTAAGGCATCGGGTGCGTTGGCCCGAGCGGCACCACGTTGTTCCACGACCGGCCGAAATACCCCTGTCTGCAATGCACCAGTGACCCCGCCCCCGCCACGCCATCAAGCGCGTAGACCCGACACAGCCAGCGCCACAGATGCGGATAATCGACGATCTTTGCACCGTTGAGTTTCATCCGAAGGTAATACACCGGATCGTGACGATAGAGCGTGGGGAAGAGACGCAGGTCGGCCTCGGTGAAGGTGTCACCCGTCAGGAATGAGCGGCCGTCTGACAGCAGGGTGTTCAGGAATTCAAGCGTTTCGAAATAGGCGGCGAAGGCAGTGGCGTAGACCTCTTGATCCGAGGAGAACCCCGCCTTGTACGCGCCATTGTTGATGGTGACGTAGATGCGTTCATTCAGATCGGTGATCGCGGCTTGCAGGGCAGGATCATCGGGGAAAAGCGCTGGGGCGCTCGGAACGTTGCCCCGCAAAGCCGCTGCATGCGCATCAAGCATGCGGAGAATCTCGGCGCTTTCGTTGTTGACGATCCGCTGGCGAGTCTTGTCGTAGAGGACGGGAAGTGATTGCTCATCGGAGCCTTCTCGCTGATAGATCTGTTTGGCCAGCCTGAGCCCCGCTCCGGTGCCGGTTTCGATTGTGCATTCGGGCAACGTCTCTCCGGTCAGTGACGCAATGCGGCCGGGCGCAAATTCCCAGAGATTGGGACCAGCCGGATCCTCCTCGCCGGTGCGGTTGGGAAAGGCGACGTCCATGCTGATCGTGTCGGTCAGACCAAGAACGCTGCGGGCCAGAGTCACGCGGTGGCACCAAGGGCAGTTGAGTGCAACAAAAAGATGATAGCGACCCGGCTCGGGCGGAAACTCGGGATCGCCGATGGCGTGGCGGAAGCCGCTGACGCCACGCACGAATTCGCCCTTGGCGCGGCGCTCTGCAGCTTTGGTCTGGTCTTCCTGGGTGGAGATGTTGCCTGTCATGCCACCAGCTTAGCGCAACCAAGTGGGCAACGCAGCAGCGGACATGTCCTGCTGATGGTTCCCAAGTTGGTTGAGCCTACCTCAGGTCAGCGGGGCAGTCTTCGTAAAGGCCGGGGATGGCCGCGTTTGTGGCGCACATGATGCCGCCCCAGTGAAAGCCCCGCAGTCCTTCGGCGTATTCGATTTCGAACCATTCGTAGCCATCAAAAAGAACGCCAGTTGCCGAGACAATCACCACGGGTTCGCCATAAGGCACCCCATCCGAGCGCGCAAAGTCGATGCCTGGCCCGATGCGAACATTGCCACCCAGCGAGAGGGTTTTGGCATGTGACAGGCTTTCGGTGGGATCAAATGCGGTTTGCAGGACGCAGGGTTTGGGCTCTGCATCGCCAACCAGAAGGGTTACATCCTTTCCTTTGCCGCGCACGAGGAAATGACCGACGGGCAGGACGATATCGTAGCCAAACCCAGAGGCGACGGGTACCGGTGCCATCTCCAGCGCTTCGCTTTCCAGCATGAGAGTCGCTGACCCGTCGGGCTGCGTCGGCAGCACCACCTGAACATGCGGCAAGGTCTTGCTGCCTGGGTCGCAGACATAGACTGTTCCAGGCGGGACGTCGCCTTCAGCCAGCACCGGGCTGGCGAGAAACGCCGCGCTGAGCGCCAGCGGGATCATCTGACTGAGTCGCATGCTGGCGTCCTGTCTCGCGTATGGGGGCGTTCAGCCAGCGCTCATGCGTTCGACGTAGGCGCGCATTTCCTCGGCCTCGTGCCGCGCGTCGCGCAGGCCCTCCATCGCGGCGGCGAGTTCTGCCTCGGTTTGGGCAAGCTGGTTGGTGAGTTCGGCTTCGCGCTGCTGCAGGTAAGTGATCGCCTGATCACGGGTTTCCTCGGCCTCGTGCAGCTCCTGGCTCATGCGTTCGAGCTGATCCATGTCGGCCTGACTGACGCGGGTGAAGCGGTGGACTAGCCAGTTGGTGAACCAACCAAGGCAGAATGCCACAAAAAGAATGATTGCCGTCGTGATGACAAATTCAGTTCTGTCCATCGCCGTTGTCCCCTGCGCCGTCACTTTGTGATGTTTCGTCTGTTGGCGCGGAATCTTCAATACTTTCCAGCGTTGTTTCCGTCTCTTCGACGGGTTCCGGGCGGCGCAGTTTGAATTCGATCCGGCGGTTGGCTTCGCGGCCCTCTTCGGTGTCGTTGCTCGCAATGGGCTGTTCTTCGCCGTAGCCGCGCACTTCGTAGCTGGCTGTCAGAACACGGCGGGCGCGGAGCGCATCCACAACCGCCTGCGCGCGCTCCTGGCTAAGCTGCTGGTTCATCACTTCGCGGCCCTGACTGTCGGTATGCCCGGCAATCACAAGCGGAATATCGCCGCAGAGCTGCAGCAACTCCGCAATTTCGTCCATAATGTCCTGCGTCGCGGCATCGAGCGTGGCCGATCCCGGCTCGAATGTAATTTTGCGGTCGCCGATGATTTCGACGATCTGCGCCTCGCATTCTTCCGGGGTCGGGATGCCCAAAAGCGGGTCGAGCTTTTCCTGATACGTGACGTCGATATTGAACTCTTCACTGTCCCCGAGCTTGTCCGCCAGAAGGCCCGCAATTTCCGAGCTGGCATTCTGGTTGCCGGTATTGCCGGTGATCGAGAGCGCATCCGGTGTCACGACCACAGCGCCATTCGACAACCGCGACAGAGCTTCGAGACCGGCAAGGACGCGGCTGGACCATGCTGCTGGCAGGGTTTCGTCAACCCGGGCCGTGGTTCGGACGGTAGACGAGCCAAAGGCCGCGCGGGCAAAGCTGTCTGCAGTGGTGCGCGCGATTTCGCTGTTGATCCGACCCCGCAGTTGCACGTCTCCTTCCGGACTGCGTGTCGCGGTAAATTCTGGGATGCCCTCGGGCGCGTCCTCGGGTGGCGTTGGCAGCGTTGCGTTGAGCAAAAAGACATCCGGAAGTTCGGCTTCGAACTCGCCTACAACACGGTCGAACAAAGTTTGGTCGGTGCCTTCGAGCGCGAAGAGGGTCACGTCAGCATCCGCGAAGGTCACACTGCCACCACCCAAAGCATTGAGCGCACGGATGCCGAGCGCAGTCGCGCTGCCCCACTCATTCGTTGGCGTACCTAGCCCCAGTCGGCAATCCACTTTGCCGTCAAGTCCCGCCTCGGTTGCTGCGGCGAGAATTTTGCTCCGGTCCTCTTCGGTGGGTGCCGCACAGGCATCGAAGCGCACCCCATCGGCGTCCTTGAGAAAACGCAGAGTGAAGGGGGAAATCACCGGCCGGGGGGCTGTGATCTGAAGCGCGAGTCGCAAGTCATCATCTGCGCGGCGGGCCAGATCTGCCTCGACACGGCGGCGGGTATCTTCGTTCTGAACAGCACCTTTGATCGCCACGCGACCCGCCTCGACAGAGATTTTTGACCGGTCAAGCACACTCAGAACCGAAACCGCGTAGTCCATCGCGTCGTCCCACCCACCCGGGATGGGATAATCCGCCACTTCGAGCAGGTCCGCCACGGACTCCCCGGGCACAGCGCGGGAGATATCATCGACAAGCTGATCGCGATCCACATCTGACGGGAGCAGACCGATCATCGACACACCATCGTCGCTGCGCAGAAGTTCAATCGAAAACCGTGGCGGAGTCATGCCTTCGCTGTCCACGATGTCGATCTGATCAATTACCCTGGCAGAGTCGACCACGCGCCCCGCAGCGCTAAGCGCTTGAAATCGCGCGGCTTCGGTCGGGGCAGTGCCGATCAGGAAGACCAAAAGACCATCCGTATCGACATCGGCCCATGTCAGCGCGTCGCGATCCAATTCCGTGCGTACGGCCCGCTCTGAGCTTTCCTCGACCGCGCCAGCGGCCACCCAGGCCGCTCCGATGCTGAGCACCGCCGCAACGGCAAAGGCGCAGAAGACAATGAAAACAGAAGACAGGCGCATCCAGGGTCCGCGTCAGTTGAGATTGGCAAAGCGATACGCCGCAGCGGTCCGGATGGCAATCACACGAAAACCGCGATGGCGAAAAACAGCACAGGGATCAGTCCGGCATCGCGGTTTGAACGAAAGAGATGCAACAGTCCGTCCATGTCGTCGAGCTTGAGCCGCCGCATCTGCCACATCATGTGCCAGCCCATCGCCCAAGGGCCACCCAGGGCAATCACCAGGGCGAAGATCTCGCCTCGCGGCGCGGCAAGAATGATGGCAAAGCCCATCAACGCGACGGTGAGGACAAGAAACCACGCGAGGTATTTGGGCGTTTCATCGCCAAATAGCCGGGCTGTTGATTTAACACCAATCAGCGCGTCGTCTTCCTTGTCCTGATGGGCGTAGATCGTGTCATAAAACAGCGTCCACGCCATGCCGGCCAGGTAAAGACAAACCGCAGGCCACTGCAATTCGCCGGTATGGGCCGTCCATGCTAGCAATGCGCCCCAGTTGAAGGCGATGCCCAGAAAGACCTGTGGCCACCACGTGAACCGCTTGGCGAAAGGATAGATCGCCACCGGCGCCAGCGCGATGATCCCGAGCAGGATGGCCTGCATGGGAAATGTGATCAGGATGCAAAAGGCCACCAGCGACTGGATCACCGCCCAGCCCAGCGCCTGCTTTGCCGTGACCTGACCGGAGGGGATTGGTCGGGAGGCGGTGCGCGCCACACCGCCGTCAAAGTCGCGGTCGGTGATGTCGTTCCAGGTACAGCCTGCGCCGCGCATCAGGAATGCGCCGATACCGCAGCCAAGGATGATCCACGCATCAAAGAGCCGGGCGTCGCCTGTGTGAAACATCGCCAGCAGCGTGCCCCAGACGCAGGGAAGATAGAGCAGCCATGTCCCGATAGGCCTGTCGGCGCGGCTTAGTCTCAGGTAGGGTCGCGTCCATGCCGGGGCACGGGTGTCGACCCAATTGCCCGTGACGGCATCAGCGACCTGACCGCTCTGGTCTGGTGAAATCTGCGGGCCGGGCATATGTGTTGCTCCATGAGTTCGAATGCGCGTGCGAAAGTTAGGCTTTTTGTAGAGCAGCCGCTTGGTGCGGTACAACCGGTTCCTCTGACGCGGGAGCAGGCACATTACCTGTTTGGCGTGATGCGGATGGGCGTCGGCGACAGCGTGGCACTGTTTAACGGGCAAGATGGCGAATGGCAGGCCGAGGTTGCCGAGGCGGGCAAACGTGGCGGCACCCTTGTGTGCCGCGAGCAATCCCAACCGCAGGTGATGCCGCCGGATATCTGGCTGATGTTTGCGCCGATCAAGAAGGCACGTACCGATTTCATTGTGGAAAAGGCGGTCGAGATGGGCGTGCGGCGGGTGATGCCGGTGCACACCGCACACACCAATTCCGAACGCATCCGACAGGACCGGCTGCAGGCGCATGCGGTTGAGGCCGCCGAGCAATGCGGCGGGGTCTTTGTGCCCGAGGTGGTTGAGTTGATCAAGTTGGACCGAGTGCTTGGCAGTTGGGACACCGGGCGGCGGATCGCGTTTTGCGACGAAGCATTGGCCGGGGAAACTGGTCGCCTGCCTGACGCACCCGGGCCCTGGGCGATCCTGATCGGACCGGAAGGCGGGTTTTCCGAGCACGAGCGCAAGCGGCTGCGAGGGATGGCCTGCGCCAGCCCGATCAGCCTTGGACCGCGTATCCTGCGGGCCGATACGGCGGCTGTGGCGGCGTTGACGCTGTGGCAAAGCACGCTGGGGGACTGGGCGTGACGGATTTTCGGCCGACCGAAAATCGCACATCCGTCGAGGGATGTGCGGCAGTGGGTGGCCTGCGATGAGCTTTATCCGGCCCGAAGTGCACGCAGCGATCCTGCGCTGGCGCGAGGCTCTGGTGGGGGCAGCGGTCCTGTTGCTTGGGCTTTATTGGGTGCTTGGCGTGACCCCCGGTTTGCTGGTCTGGATCGGGTATCTGGCGATGTTCCTGGGAGCCGCGTTGTTCTTTGCAGGGCTGCAGCGCGGACGTGCACGGATGGGCGGCGGCGGGCCCGGTGTTGTGCAGGTGGTGGAGCGGCGGATCGGGTATTTTGGACCGTTGAACGGTGGTCTGGTGGATCTGGACGCGGTGACGTCGCTCAGCCTTGATCCTACAGAGCACCCGCGCCACTGGGTCATCACTCATGAGGGCGGGCCAGCACTGCATATTCCCGTGAACGCGGAAGGCGCGGATGTGCTTTTCGATGCCTTCGCCAGCCTGCCCGGCCTCAGTCCGGGCCGTGTTGCATCGACCTTGAAACACGAAGGCACCGCGCCAATTGTGCTCTGGCGCAGGCCGGATCTTCAGAAACGCATCCAGAGCCTGCATTGACAGCCCCGTGAAATCAGCCCAAGGCTGACCCCGATTGACGATCAGACAGACCGGAGACGCGCCATGTCCATCCCCCAATCCGGCGGCGGGCCCATCGAACATCACGATCAGCTGGCGGAGTACCTAGCCTCGGGGTGCAAACCCAAGGACGACTGGCGCATCGGCACCGAGCACGAGAAGTTTGGCTATTGCAAGGACTCGCTGCGCCCACTGCCTTATGCAGGCGAACGGTCGATTCTGGCTGTTCTGCAGGGCTTGCGGGACGCTCATGGCTGGGACCCTGTCATGGAAGGCGACAACCTGATCGGGCTGGTCAAAGACGGTGCGAACATTTCGCTTGAACCCGGTGGGCAACTTGAATTGTCGGGCGCGCCGCTTGAGACCATTCACCAGACTTGCGACGAAGTGAATGACCACCTGCGCGACGTGAAGGACATCGCCGACAAGATCGGTGTGGGATTCATTGGTCTTGGGGCCGCGCCGATCTGGCGGCACGAGGATATGCCGCTGATGCCGAAGGGCCGCTACAAGCTAATGGACAGCTACATGGAGAAAGTCGGCACAGCCGGCACAACCATGATGCGGCGGACTTGCACGGTGCAGGTGAACCTCGATTTTTCATCCGAGGCGGACATGGTGCAAAAGATGCGGGTGGCGCTGGCGTTGCAGCCGGTGGCAAACGCGCTCTTTGCCACCTCGCCGTTTTTCGAAGGCAAACTGAACGGGCACAAGAGCTGGCGCGGACGGGTCTGGCGACATCTGGACGATGCGCGCACCGGCATGCTGCCCTTCGTATTCGAAGACGGTTTCGGGTTCGAGGCCTGGGTTCAATACGCGCTCGATGTGCCAATGTATTTTGTCTATCGCGACGGAGTTTATCACGACGCGCTGGGACAATCATTCCGCGACTTCCTGAAGGGCGAATTGCCCGCTTTGCCGGGGGAAACCCCGACCCTGTCTGACTGGGCGGATCACCTGACGACGATCTTCCCCGAAGCTCGCGTGAAGAAATTCATTGAAATGCGCGGTGCGGATGGCGGCCCGTGGCGGCGTCTGTGCGCTCTGCCTGCCTTCTGGGTTGGACTGACCTATGATCAATCAGCGCTGGATGCGGCGTGGGATCTGGTGAAGGGCTGGGATGCCGAGACACGCGAAGGGCTGCGCGTGGCCGCCTCCATCGACGGGTTGCAGGCCGAAGTCAACGGGATCAATATGCACGATCTGGCGCGAGAAGCGTTGGCCATTTCCGAAGCAGGTCTTGTGGCGCGCGCGCGGCCCGGTGCCGGCGGACTGGTGCCGAACGAAACCCATTTCCTGAACGCGCTGAAGGAAAGCGTTGAGACCGGCAAGACCATGGCGGACGAGTTGATCGACCATTATCATGGCGATTGGAATGGCGATATTAGTCGAATCTACGGCGAATACAGCTATTGAGGCGCGGCACCCCTTCGAAGGGGTGCGCCCGGCTTTTCGCAAAGCCAAGCGTTTTTGATCAGTAGCCGATGGCGCAGCCGTCCTTGCGAGGATCAGACGCCCCTTCGAGAACGCCGTTCTCGTGGATCAGGATGGCCTGCGCCCCACCGATGGCCACTTCGGGTGTTTCCACATCGTGCCCCATCTCGACCAGTTGCGCCCGGACCGCATCGGAATAGCCGCGTTCCACCATCAACTTGCCGTTCTCTGCGAAACAGCGCGGCGCATCGAGCGCCTCCTGTGGCGCAAGGCCGAAATCCGTCATATTGGTGACCGCACGCGCATGACCGCAGGACTGGTATTGTCCACCCATCACACCAAACGGCATGGACACGCGACCCGCATCGCGGATGAGTCCCGGAATGATCGTGTGCATCGGACGCTTGCCGCCGCCATACTCGTTTGCATGTCCTTCCTGCAGCGTGAAACCCGCGCCGCGGTTCTGGAACAGGATGCCGAATTTCTCGGACGCGATGCCAGACCCGAAGCTGTGGAAGATCGAATAGATCAACGACACCACCATGCGGTCTTTGTCGACCACGGTGATGTAGATCGTATCCTTATGAACCGCTTCGCTGAGCGCCGCCGGACCCGCCATCGCTTTTTTCGGGTCGATCAGCGCGGCCAGCTTTTCTGCTGTGTCCATTGCCAGCATATGATCCAGCTTGGTCATGTGATCGGGATCCGCGACAAACCGATTTCGGGCGTCATAGGCCAGTTTGGTCGCTTCCGCTTCGATGTGCGCGCGTTCGGCACCAAACGGGTCAAGCGATGCCAGATCGAATTGCGATAGAATGTTGAGCAGAAGGATCGCTGTCGCGCCCTGACCGTTCGGCGGGTGCTCCAGTAGCTCGCGCCCTTGGTAGGTGCCACTGACCGGCGCGCCGATTGTGGTTGCGGCATTCGCAAAGTCGGCTTCCGTATGAACCCCGCCCAACGCGTTAAGCGTTGTCAGCATGTCTTCTGCAACCTCTCCGCTGTAAAAGCCGTCCCGTCCGGTTTTGGCGATCCGGCGCAGCACGTCGGCATTGCCGGGGAGCTGGAAGACCTGACCGCGCTGCGGTGTTGCACCGCCCATCAGATAATGCGTGCGCGCATGGCCCTGCAAAAGATGCGCATTCTTGTTCCAATCCCAAGCGACACGCTCCGCAACCGGAAGACCGTTCTCCATGTATTCAATTGCCGGAGCAAGACTGTCCGCTATACCAAGTCGCCCCCATTGTTCCGACATGGTGCAGAACGCATCTACCGCACCCGGAATGGTCACGGCTTCGGGGCCATAAAGCGGTACGGTTGCCTCACCCCGACCGCGCAGATCGTCTGCTTTTGCACCGGCTGGCGCTCGACCAGAGCCGTTGACAGCGATCACGTCGTCGCCACCTGCTGGCGAGATCAGCGCGAAACAGTCACCGCCAATTCCTGTCATGGCCGGTTCGGCCTGACCCAGAATCACGGCACCTGCGATGGCCGCATCCACGGCATTGCCACCGCGCTTCAGAATGTCGATCGCTGCCTGAGCGGCCAATGGATGCGATGTTGCGCACATACCGTTTTTTGCCATCACCGCAGAGCGGCCCGGCTTTTGAAAGTCGCGCATATGTTGTGTCCCTCCCCTTTTGTGGCTCAAAATAGGCAGCCGGGAAGTCAGGTCAATCAGATGATGATGTTGGGAAAGTGAGTACCTCGACGCCGCACACTGGGTGGGGGCTGTTAACGGCACGACGCCGAGGTGAAGCTTTATGCAGCTACCCTTACGTTATGCCGGACAACAACGGCCACATTTCGAAGTGATTGCGACCATTCTGCGGCGCACCACATCGAAAAACTGGTAAATATACCCTTAAAAATAAGACCATTTCCAATTTGGGAACAATCCGGCAAACATGGCGGGAATTGGTCACCTACGCTCTACCACAGGTGGTTTGAACACCATATGCAGCCGGTTCTCACCAGCCTGACGGGTATAATGAAATGAGGCGGTCAATTCCCGAATCAGAAACCATCCATACCCCCCTTCACTAAGGGTTTGCGGATCTGGTTGAGTGAGACATGTGAGATCGCCAGTGTACCCGCATCCCCAATCTGTGACGGTCACACTGATGGACTTGTGCATACGGGAAACACTTACAGCCACAGCTCCGAGGACCGTGGCAGGATATGCATGTTCGCAGACGTTATTCATCGCCTCTGCAAGAGCAAGTTGTACGTCGCCGCGGATGCCGCGTGCATGGTCCGAGGCGAGCACGCTGTCTACGCGATACAGCACATTCGGCGTCACGGCGTCGAGGGCTGGGACACACATCGCGATAAGGAGTTCGTGCTCAGCCGGTATTTGACGCAATGACCTCATCCGCATCACCGTGGATCCGAAAGATGGTGTCCATCCGGGTCAGGCGAAACACCTTGTCGACGATCGGCTGCAGCGCGGCCAATTCAAGCGCCTGACCAGGCTGCAATTGCTTCATTGACGCCACAACGGCGCCAAGCCCGCTTGAATCGATAAAATCAACCTGCTGTAAATCGCGGATAAAACGCTCGACCGCCTGCGCTGTCAGAGACCTCATCTCTTCCTTGAATTGAAGGGCCGTCGGCGCATCGATCCGGGTGGCATTGACCCGAATGACAGTTGCGACGTCATGCTGTTCAGCGATCAGTTCCATAAGTCCTCGGCATTTGATGTCCGGACACCCTAGACGCCAATCCTTACCATCCGGTATGCACGTCCCGACATCCGACAAAGAGGACGAGGCATGGCTGACGTTGTGATTTCAGGAGCATCGCGTACGGCGATGGGAGGGTTCCAAGGCGCATTTTCCGAAGTTGCGGCAGCAGATCTTGGCGGCGCTGCCCTTCGCGCCGCCCTGGAACAGGCAGGATCCCCCAATGTTGACGAAGTGCTCATGGGCTGTGTTCTCCCGGCAGGCCAGGGACAGGCGCCTGCGCGGCAAGCCGGGTTCGCCGCCGGCCTTGGCGAAGAGGTCCCCGCAACAACTCTCAACAAGATGTGCGGATCCGGGATGAAGGCTGCAATGATGGCGTTTGACGCAATCGCATTGGGTCGCGCCACAACAATTGTCGCCGGCGGCATGGAGTCGATGACGAACGCGCCCTACCTGCTGCCCAAGATGCGCGGCGGTGCGCGGATCGGGCATGGCCAGGTGATCGACCATATGTTTCTCGACGGCCTCGAAGACGCCTATGACAAAGGCCGCTTGATGGGCACATTCGCTGAAGATTGCGCAGAGGCGTTCCAATTCACCCGTGAAGCGCAAGACGAATACGCGCTGCGCTCATTGTCCAATGCGCTTGATGCACAGACCTCCGGGGCCTTTGCCCGCGAGATCACCCCAGTCAGCCTGTCCACCCGCAAGGGTGACGTCACGGTGACCCAAGACGAGCAACCCGGGAATGCCCGTCCTGACAAAATTCCTCAGTTGAAGCCCGCGTTCCGCAAAGACGGAACGGTTACTCCGGCCAACAGTTCATCGATCTCGGATGGGGCTGCGGCGCTGATTTTGACAACCCGAGACGCTGCCGGAGACCACGCCCGAGCCCGCATCGTCGGACATGCAAGCCACGCTCAGGCGCCAGGGCTTTTCACCACAGCTCCGGTGCCCGCTGCGCAAAAACTGCTGCAACAGATTGGCTGGACCAAGGATGACGTCGATCTGTGGGAAGTGAACGAGGCTTTCGCAGTTGTTCCGATGGCTTTCATGCACGAGATGGGTTTGAGCCGGGACATTGTGAACGTCAACGGCGGCGCCTGTGCCTTGGGACACCCCATTGGCGCGTCAGGCGCCCGGATCATGGTCACACTGCTCAACGCATTGGAGACCCGCGGCTTAAAGCGAGGTGTCGCGGCGATCTGCATTGGGGGTGGGGAAGGAACGGCGATCGCTATTGAGCGTCTCTAGCCTTCTTTGTTTCACTAATACATATGGGGAGAGGCGGCAGTCCGAGGGGGTAGCGTCCCCTCTCTCCACCGATCAAAAAGGTATCGCCATGACGGTCGACTATCCGACTCTTGCCAAAACCATTGCTGCTTTGACGGAGGGGGAAACTGATCCTGTCAGCCTGATGGCCACGGTGACCTGCGAAGTGCATCATTCCGATGCGCGTTTCGACTGGACGGGTTTCTACCGCGTGGCCGGGCCAGAACTTTTGAAGATCGGACCCTATCAAGGTGGTCACGGGTGTCTGACAATTCCGTTTTCGCGCGGTGTTTGCGGCGCGGCAGCGCGCACCGGCGAGGTACACCTTGTGCCAGATGTGGAAGCGTTCCCCGGTCACATTGCATGCGCGTCATCGACACGGTCGGAACTGGTGCTTCCGGTTTGGAACGCGAAAGGCCGGTTGCTTGGCGTCTTCGACATCGACAGCGATCAACCGGATGCTTTCACGGAAGAAGATGCGGCCGCGCTGGGTGATATCCTGCAAGTAACCTTTGTGAATGTCCTGTGACACGGTTGGCTGTTTCGTTGCGAACCAGCCGGTTACGCGAGGCCGATAAACGACAGGATGGCAATCACGATAACAACGAGGCCGACAAGATAGATGATGCGGTTCATAGCTCTTTCCTTGGTTTGAATTTGGTAGCCATTTATCCATCTGCTCCGGTTTTGGTTCCGATGCGGGATTGGGCGCTGATCTTTTGCATGCTCGACCGTGAAAATTCTTTTTGAATTTTCACAAATCCGTGCGATGAAAATCCTATCGAAATTTTCACGGGCGAGTCGTGCAACACGATCCGGTACTTCACAGCAAAACCCTTGGAGCCGACCTACGGGCGCTGCGCAAGGCGCGTGGGATGACGCTGCAAGACATTGCTGACCGACTAAGCCGTTCTGTCGGCTGGGTCAGTCAGATCGAGCGTGACCTGTCAGAGCCGTCAATCACCGATCTGCGTCGTATCGCCAAGGTGTTCGACGTTCCCGTATCATTGCTCTTCGGTACCCCACAGGCCGCGGCAGACGAGGCAGGATATGTCGTCCGCGCTGGTGCGCGTCGCCCCATCGGCAGCGGTGATAGCGGGCTTGTTGAAGAGCTGCTCTCGCCGGACTTGTCAGACGATTTCGAAGTGGTGCATTCGACATTTCAGCCCCATAGCCGCATCGGGGAGGTCGTCACCCGGCCAACACAAGAGGTGGGTTATCTGCTGTCCGGCAAACTCGACCTGATCATCAGCGACAGACGCTTCACCCTGACCCCGGGCGACAGTTTCCGGATCAAGGCCGAGCCGTTCGAATGGATCAACCCTTACGACAACCCCGCCGTAGCGATTTGGGTCATAGCCCCACCGGTGTATTGATGAGCGACGATTTGCAAACTGGCCCGGTTGCCCTGAAGGGAAGCTGCCTCTGCGGTGCGGTCACATATACCGCACATGGTGCGGCTGGCGCGCCTGCGGCTTGCCATTGTACCCAGTGCCGCAAGCAGTCCGGGCATGTTTGGGCCTCGTCCTATGTGCCGGACGGCACGCTCGAAATCCGGGGCGAGGTGCGCTGGTATCAGTCGTCCGAGAAGGCAAGACGCGGTTTCTGTCCGACCTGCGGGTCAGCGCTTTTCTGGGACCATGAAGACGATCCTTTCATCTGCTTCTCAACCGGCTCTATCGACGGACCAACGGGACTGAGCTTGCGCGGGCACATCTACACCAAATCCAAGGGGGATTATTACGAGATCAACCCCAAAGACCCGCAGCGCGAGGACTGACCGATGCTTGATGTTGCGCTTGCCATACCGATCTGGACTTACGTCACCTTCATGGGCGCTGCGCTGGTTCTCTACATCACGCCTGGGGCCGACATGATGTTCACGCTGGCCAGCGGCGCGCGTGGTGGGGCCCGATCGGGTGTAGCCGCCGCCGCGGGTATCGGACTTGGAGTCATGGGCCACGTGATCATCGCCGCAGCAGGTCTTGCGGTTCTCTTGATCACCTACCCTATCGCCTATGACGCATTGCGCTATGCCGGAGCGGCCTATTTGCTTTGGCTGGCGTGGCACAGTTGGACCGAGCACTCAGATCCCGCCCACCGCGAAGGCCGCAGCGATACGTGGCGGGCGTTCCGACGGGGCTTTCTCACCAATATCCTGAACCCCAAGGTCGGCCTCTTCGTGCTGGCCTTCTTACCGCAATTTGCCAACCCCGATATCGGCCCGGTCTGGCAGCAAATCCTGATCCTCGGCACCCTTCTCGCAGTCGGGGAACTGGCCGTCTACTGCGTGCTGGGCGGTTTCGCCGGGATGGCCGCCGCGCGCATTCAGCGCGCCTCTGGCTGGATCAACAAATTGTCCGCCATCGTGTTCGGCGGGCTTGCCCTCCGCCTTGCCTGGAACTGAGGAGACCACACATGTCCGATTTCCCCACCACCACCCGTGTCGTCATTATTGGTGGCGGCGTCGTTGGCGCGTCCTGCGCGTATCACATTGCGAAAGCAGGCTGGGACTGCGTGCTTCTGGAGAAAAACGAGCTGACCGCTGGCTCCACATGGCATGCCGCCGGGAACTGCCCATCCTTCAGCACAAGCTGGGCGATCATGAATATGCAGCGCTATTCGCTGTCCCTTTACCGGACCTTGGCCGACGAAGTCGATTACCCGATGAACTACCACATCACCGGGTCAATCCGTTTGGGGCACAGCAAAGAGCGGATGCAGGAATTCGAACGCGCCCGGTCGATGGGGCGCTATCAAGGCATGGACCTCGAGATGATGGCGGTGGGCGACATCAAGGACCGATACCCCTTCATCGAGACCCATGACCTGGCCGGCGCTTTGTATGATCCTGACGATGGCGACATTGATCCGGCGCAACTCACACAGGCGCTGGCCAAGGGCTCGCGCATGATGGGCGCGAAAATCGAACGGTTCTGCCCCGCCACAGGTGTGACCCGCAAAGGCGATGACTGGATCGTGCATACCGAGAAGGGTGACATCACTTGCGAGAAGGTGGTCAACGCGGCGGGCTACTATGCCCAGCGCGTCGGCGAATGGTTCAAGCCCTATGGCGGGCGCACGGTTCCGATGACAGTGATGAGCCACCAGTTCTTCCTGACCGAGCCCGTGGCCGAGCTTGAGGCGTGGTCGAAAGAGAACGGCAAACTGCCATTGCTGCGGGATGTGGACAGCTCTTACTATCTGCGGCAGGAAAAATATGGTTTGAATCTTGGTCCGTACGAACGGAACTGCAAGGCGCACTGGGTCACACCAGACGATCCGATGCCTGAAGATTTCAGCTTCCAGCTTTACCCCGACGACCTAGACCGTCTCGAATGGTATATCGAAGACGCGATGGCACGTGTGCCGCTCCTTGGGGCGTCAGGTGTGGGGCGGGTGATCAACGGCCCGATCCCTTATGCGCCGGATGGGTTGCCGCTGATTGGTCCGATGCCAGGCGTGCCGAACGCGTTTGAGGCCTGCGTGTTCACCTTTGGCATCACCCAAGGTGGCGGCGCGGGCAAGGTGCTGGCGGAATGGGTCACAGAGGGCCAGACTGAATGGGATATGTGGGCCGTCGATCCGCGCCGGTACACCGACTACACCGATCAGGACTACTGCGATCAAAAAGCAGTCGAGGTCTACGGCCACGAGTACGCCATGCACTTCCCGCGGCATGCCTGGCCAGCCGGCCGCGACAAGAAACTGTCGCCGATACATGACAAGATCATCGCGGCGGGCGGCGTGATGGGGGCATATAACGGCTGGGAACGCGCCAATTGGTTTGCGAAGCCAGGTGATGATACCTCTGAGGA
The DNA here is from genome assembly GCA_030431485.1 of Alphaproteobacteria bacterium. Classification (GTDB taxonomy): domain Bacteria; phylum Pseudomonadota; class Alphaproteobacteria; order Rhodobacterales; family Rhodobacteraceae; genus Marivita. Next base: position 50,051 of record JAUIIR010000006.1, on the reverse strand, counting down.
GGCGACCCAAACCTGGGCGCGGAAAGGCCCGTGGCAGCAGCGGATCAAGGAAGAATGCGAAGCTGTGCGCGATGCGGCTGGCATCCTCGATCTGCCGGGGTTTTCGCGCTACCGGCTTAAAGGGGACGGTGCCGCTGAATTCCTGCGCGGGCTGTGCACCGGTGGCATCCCGAAGGTGGGGCGCATTGGCTTGCTGTATTTCGCCGATGATCGCGGGCGGATCGTAACCGAAATGTCAGCCATGCGCATCGCAGAGGATGACTTTTTCCTCATCACCGCGGGGGCAGCACAATGGCACGACCTGGAATGGCTCCAACGCCACATGCCTGACGATGCAGGCTTTGAACTGACGGACATGACCCGCGACTTCTGCTGCCAGATCCTCACCGGGCCAAAGTCACGCGAGATCCTTGCCAAGCTGACCGAGGCGGACCTGACACAGCCCTGGCTGAGCCACCAGTCTGCGCAACTTGGTGACACATGGGTGCAATTGGTGCGCGTGTCCTTTGCCGGGGAACTGGGCTGGGAGGTGCATTCCCAAACCAAGGACACGTCCGCTGTGTATGACATGCTGATCAAAGCCGGGGCGGAATTTGGCCTCAAGCCCTTTGGCATGTACGCGCTGAACTCCCTGCGGATTGAAAAGGGCTATCGCGCGTGGAAAGGCGATCTTTCGACCGACTACACGGTGCTGCAAGGTGGACTGGACCGGTTTGTCAATCTCGACAAGCTACAGGATTTCCCCGGCAAGGCCGCGCTTTTGGCCGAAAAACAGCAGGGTGTGACCAAACGCTTTGTGACGCTGATCGTCGATGCGGGCGAGTATGACGCGCCTTACATGTCAACGCTCTGGCATGATGGGCAGGTTGTCGGAGAGACCACCAGCGGCGATTGGGGCTACCGGGTGAACGCGTCCATCGCTTTGGGTATGTTGCGGGCAGATCTGGCGGTGCCCGGTACGGAACTTGAGATCGACATCTATGGCGAAATGCGCAAAGCGGTCGTCCAGAAGGATGAACCCCTCTGGGATCCGCAAAACGAAAGGCTTCGCGCATGACGATCACCATACTGGACGGTGGAATGGGGCAGGAACTCATCCACCGTTCGGGTACTCCGCCCACTCCGCTTTGGTCCACGCAGGTGATGATCGACAAGCCGCATCTGGTGCGCGAGATTCACGCGGATTACTTTGCCGCCGGGGCCGAGATCGCCACGACCAACACGTATGCCATCCATCGCGACAGATTGGCGGGGTCAGAGCATGAGGGCCGGTTTGAAGAGCTGCACCAGATCGCTCTCGACATGGCGCTGGAAGCGCGCGAGGCGCATGGATCCGGCAGGATCGCGGGCAGCATTGGGCCGCTTGGCGCGTCCTACCGCGCCGATCTGCAATCGCCGCACGAGATCGCGGTCGAATTGATGGCCGAGGTTGCGGGGATACTCGCCCCGGCCTGCGATTTGCTATTGTTTGAGACGGTGATCTCCACAGCACAAGTCCGTGCTGCGCTGGAAGCTGCGCATGAATTTGGCAAACCTATCTGGGTCGCGTTTTCAGTCGATGACGAGGACGGCACCCTATTGCGCTCGGGTGAGCCGCTGGCCGATGCGGTTGCGCTCTGCGGTGAGACCGCAGCGCTACTCGCCAACTGTTCCGCGCCCGAGGCGATGCCAACCGCAATTGACGTACTCAAGACCAGCGGAAAGCCGGTTGGTGCCTACGCCAACGCGTTCACACAGATCACCAAAGAGTTTCTTGCCGACAAACCCACTGTCGATGCGCTCACCGCCCGCCGTGACATGGGGCCCGAAGCCTATGCCGATCAGGCTGCGACATGGGTCGATCACGGCGCGACGATCCTTGGCGGCTGCTGCGAAACCACCCCGGCCCATATCGCCGAACTCGCGCGGCGTTTCGCGAAGGCCTGACAGACATGACCAAAAGGCGGCCGCACTCCCCGTTCACGCTTAGACCCGGATTAAGGTTAACGCGCGGCCCCATGCTTCTTCTTTATCCAAATATGCACACGACCAACCCGCCGCACAGGCTGACCTTGTTCAGGCGCGGAACGAAGCCGTGTGCCTGTTTCCACCGCATGACCCATTCAGGAGTTCCGTCATGAGCGTCCCCACACATGCCCGCGCCGTCATCATCGGCGGCGGTGTCGTCGGTTGTTCCGTCGCCTATCACCTGACCAAGCTGGGCTGGACCGATGTGGTGCTACTCGAACGCAAGCAGCTCACCTCGGGCACGACATGGCATGCGGCGGGTCTGATCGGACAGTTGCGGGCCTCGTCCAACATGACGAAGCTCGCGAAATATACCGCCGATCTATATTCGACCATCGAAGCAGAAACAGGGGTTGCGACAGGTTTCCGCCAGGTTGGGTCCATTTCGGTCGCGCTGACTGATGAACGGCACGAAGAGCTGCGCAGGTCGGCCGCGATGGCCCGCGCTTTTGGGGTGCCGGTAGAGGAAATCGACACCGCCGAGATCAAACGGAAATACGCACATCTGAACACCAGCGATGTCGTTGGTGGCGTCTACCTGCCCAGCGATGGACAGGGCGATCCGGCCAATATCGCGCTGGCGATGGCCAAAGGCGCGCGACAGCGCGGTGCGCAGATTTTCGAGCGCACGAAGGCGACGGGCGTGAACCGCGACGGGCGGCGGATCATTTCAGTCGATTGGGCATCGGAGGATGGCACCAGTGGCACCATCAGCTGCGATCACGTGGTGAACTGCGCCGGGATGTGGGGGCGCGAGGTGGGGCAGATGCTCGGGGTTAACGTGCCTCTGCATGCCTGTGAGCATTTCTACATCGTCTCCGAACCCATCGCCGGGCTGGAGGCCCTGCCGGTGCTGCGGGTGCCGGATGAATGCGCGTATTACAAGGAAGACGCTGGCAAGATGATGCTGGGCGCATTCGAGCCCAAGTCAAAGCCCTGGGGCATGAACGGCATTTCCGAAAGCTTCGAGTTCGACCAATTGCCCGAGGATTTCGACCATTTCGAGCCAATTCTCGAAGCGGCGGTGAACCGAATGCCGATGCTGGCCGAGGCGGGGATACATACGTTCTTCAACGGACCGGAAAGCTTTACCCCGGACAATGCGTATTATCTTGGGCAAGCGCGCGAGATGGACAATGTCTGGGTCGCCGCTGGGTTCAACTCCATCGGCATCCAGTCGGCGGGTGGTGCGGGCATGGCACTGGCACAATGGATGGAAGACGGGGCCAAGCCGTTCGATCTAGGGGATGTGGACATCGCCCGCGCCCAGCCTTTCCAACGCAACCGGCGTTACCTCAAAGAGCGGGTGACCGAGACTTTGGGTCTCCTCTACGCCGACCACTACCCTTACCGGCAGAAAGCCACTGCGCGCGGCGTTCGGCGGACGCCGTTCCATCAACAGCTTCTTGAGCGCGGCGCGGTGATGGGCGAAATCGCGGGGTGGGAACGGGCCAACTGGTATGCGACCGAAGGCCAGACGCCGGAATACGCCTATAGCTGGAAGCGGCAGAACTTCTTCGACAACGTCGCCCGCGAACATACGGCGATCCGCGAGACTGTGGGCATGTACGACATGTCCTCCTTCGGAAAGCTGCGGGTCGAAGGGCCCGAGGCTGAGGCGTTCCTGAACCATGTCTGCGGGGCCGACATGTCGGTGCCTGTGGGCAAGATCGTCTACACGCAGTTCCTCAACACGCGCGGCGGGATCGAGGCGGATGTAACCGTCACGCGCCTGTCGGAGACCTGCTATATGGTGGTGACCCCTGCCGCGACACCGGCTGCGGATCAGGCATGGTTGCAGCGCCATGTCGGCGACCACAGGGTGGTCATCACCGATGTGACAGCGGGCGAAGCGGTGCTGGCGGTAATGGGGCCGCGTGCACGCAAGGTCATGCAGGCAGTGTCGCCCGATGATTTCTCGAACAACTCCAACCCGTTCGGCACGGCTCAGGAGATTGAGATCGGCCTCGGCACAGCGCGGGTGCATCGCGTGTCTTATGTCGGGGAATTGGGGTGGGAGATCTACATCTCGGCTGATCAGGCGGGCCATGTGTTCGAAACGCTCTGGGAGGCAGGGCAGGATCACGGGCTGACGCTGTGCGGGATGCACGCGATGGACACGTGTCGCATCGAAAAGGCCTTCCGGCATTTTGGTCATGACATCACCTGCGAGGATCACGTACTGGAGGCAGGTCTGGGCTTTGCGGTGAAAACCGCGAAACCTGATTTCATCGGGCGTGATGCAGTTTTGCAAAAACGCGAGACCGGTTTGCAAACCCGTATGGTGCAGTTCCGCCTGACAGACCCGGAACCGCTGCTTTACCACCACGAACCGATCCTGAGGGACGGGGTGATCGTGGGCTATCTGAGTTCGGGTGCCTATGGACACCATCTGGGCCGTGCCATCGGTATGGGCTATGTGCCCTGCGCTGGCGAAAGCCCTGAGCAGGTGCTGGCGTCGGCTTATGAAATCGACGTGGCTGGCACACGGGTTAAGGCTGAGGCGTCGCTCAAGCCGATGTACGATCCGACCTCGGTGCGGGTCCGAGAGTAGTCGGAAACTTCACACATAGTTTCTGAGGCGGCAGAATCGTCGGTCGGAAACCCTTGCCCTTGCCCAAGAACACCAAGCTGCATAGACGGTGGGGATGACCGCTTACACCCCTCCTGATACGCCGCTGGACATTCTTCACGAAGACCACGAGATCCTCGTGGTCAACAAACCTGCAGGCCTGCTTTCAGTCCCGGGCAAAGGGCCAGAGCTGGCCGATTGCCTGATCGCACGGTTGGAGGCAGTGTATCCGCAAGTGCTTCTGGTACATCGGCTGGACCGGGACACGTCCGGCGTGATGGTCTTTGGCCTCACGCCTCACGCTCAACGGCATCTGGGGCTGCAGTTCGAGAAACGGCAAACCAAGAAGACCTATCTTGCGCGCGTTGTCGGACGGCTGGAGCCAAAGACCGGGACGGTGGACCTACCGCTGATCGTGGATTGGCCGAACCGTCCCTTGCAGAAGGTCGACCATGAGACCGGGAAACCGGCGGTGACGAATTGGCGGGTGATGAAGGCGTCAGATAAGGAAAGCCGGGTCAAGCTCTATCCCCAAACGGGCCGCAGTCATCAGCTTCGGGTGCATATGCTGGCGCTGCGGCATCCAATTCTTGGTGATCCGCTCTACGCACCAGAAACCGCGGACCGATATCCGCGCATGATGCTGCATGCCGAGGAGTTGAGACTGCGGCATCCGGATGGTGGGGAAGGTATGAAATTTCGGGTGGCAGCGCCGTTTTGAGGTGCTTCGGACGCTGCCGCGTCCAACCCGCGCAGCATTCGGCTGCCAGATTTGCATATTTAAAAAAAGAAGAAGCAGGGGACCTGCGCCCCCTGCCCTATGCCGTGTTTATTCGGCAGCCCAACCAGAGACGGCTTTTACTTCGAGAAAGTCCTCGATCCCCCAGACACCGCCTTCGCGCCCGTTGCCCGACTGTTTCATGCCACCGAATGGAGATCCTGCAGAACGGCCAACGCCGTTCATTTCCACCATGCCCGAGCGAAGCTGGCGGGCCAGCCGGTTGCGGCGCGCGCCATCCTGGCTTTGGACATAGTTGGTCAGGCCGTAGACGGTGTCATTGGCGACCTGCACCGCCTCTTCTTCGGTGTCGAACTTCATGATCGATAGGACCGGGCCGAAGATTTCCTCGCGGGCTATGGTCATGTCATTGGTCACGTCGGCGAACACCGTGGGACGCACGTAGAAGCCCTTGTTCAGACCTTCGGGGCGACCAGTGCCGCCGGTAACAAGGCGCGCGCCTTCGTCGATGCCTTTCTGGATAAGGTCCTGGATTTTCTGCCATTGCGTGGCGTTCACCACCGGGCCGATATGGCGGCCTTCGGCAGAAGCCGGACCAACGCTGACTTTGGACGCGATCTCGCCCGCTTCCTCGACAACCCGGTCGTAGATCGGCGCTTCAACCATCATACGTGAAGGTGCATTACAGGACTGGCCGGTGTTCTGCATCATATGCAGCACGCCACGCTTGACAGCTTTTTCATCGGCATCGGCAAAGATCAGGTTCGCGCCTTTGCCACCCAGTTCCAAATGCACGCGCTTGAGCGTGTCGGCGGCGGCCTTGGAGATCAGTTTGCCCGCGCGGCTGGAGCCGGTGAAGCTTACCATATCCACATCGGGATGAGCCGACAGTTGGCTGCCGACGCCGACGCCATCGCCATTCACGAGGTTGAACACGCCCGGCGGGAAACCGGCCTCGTGCATCATTTCAGCGAAAAGCATCGCGTTGAGCGGGCTTTCTTCCGACGGCTTCAAAACCATCGTGCAGCCCGCGATTGCCGCCGCACCGACTTTCAGGGTGACCTGGTTCATCGGCCAGTTCCAGGGGGTAATCAGAGCGCACACGCCAACCGCTTCGTATATGATGCGGTCCTGCGGGCTGCGATCGTTCAGCGGACGGTCGAATTCAAACGACTTGGCAGCGGCAATGAAGTTTTGCAGGTGCCACGTGCCCGCACCAACCTGGCTGGCGCGCGACATGTCGATGGGCGCACCCATTTCGAGGCTCATCGCCTGCGCCATTTCCTCGCCACGCGACTGGTAAATCTCAAGCAGTTTTTCCACCAGCGCGATGCGCTTTGCGGGAGGCGTTGCCATCCACGACTGGAACGCGTCCTTGGCCGCGGCCACTGCGGCGTCTGTGTCGGCCTGCCCGCCGAGAGAAATCACCGCGCACGGATCTTCGGTGGACGGATCAATGACGTGATGATCGCGCGCATCAATGGGGTCGACCCATGCTCCGTTGATGTAAAACTGGCGTTTTTCGATCATCTGATTGTCTCCCCTCAGAGTGTTGCAGACGACACTGTGTCACCCCCAATGAGAGCCCGCAAGGGGGTGTAACTCGCGGTATGCCTGCCTATGTCTGATGCCAACCGGCAACTCGCACAAGGAGGCAAATATGGGCCTGCGTATCAATGATGAAATTCCGAACCTGACCGTTGAAACGGATCAGGGTACAATCTCACTGCACGACTGGATCGGCGACAGCTGGGCGATCCTGTTTTCGCATCCGAAAGATTTCACCCCGGTTTGCACTACGGAATTCGGCGCGGTCGCGCAGCTGGCAGATGAATGGGAAAAGCGCGGTACCAAGGTGATGGGCATTTCCGTCGATGGCGTTGAGGACCATAAAAAATGGAAGGGCGATATTGAGACGACTTCCGGTTCCAAAGCCGGTTTCCCGATCATTGCTGATGAGGATCTGACCGTTGCCAAAGCGTTCGACATGCTGCCTGCGGAATATGTCCTGCCCGACGGTCGCACGCCGGCGGACAGCGCAACCGTTCGCGTGGTATTCATCATCGGCCCGGACAAGAAGCTGAAGCTGTCGATGACCTACCCCATGACGGTCGGTCGCAACTTCGCCGAAGTTCTGCGGGCGCTTGATGCACTGCAGACATCCGCACGCGAAAATGTGGCGACGCCGGCGAACTGGACCGTTGGTCAGGATGTGATTGTGCCAACCGCGGTCAGTGACGAAGACGCAATCGCAAAATACGGTCAGATTGAAACTGTGCTGCCGTATCTTCGGAAGGCGAAGTTGCCGTCCTGAAGACGGGATCTGACACTATGATGAACGGGCCGGACGTGATCTCCGGCCCTTTTCATTCAACGGAAATGAGAACTGCCTCGACACGGCGATTGGACTCTCGTCCAGCAGCCGTCAGGTTGGTTGCGCGTGGCGAGAGAAAGCCGACACCATCCGCAGCGACCTGTCCCTCTGATACACCGCGCGCGATGACGTAGCTCCTGGCGGCTTCGGCACGGCGGCGCGACAATGCGATATTGGCGTCCAGCGACCCTGTCGCGTCTGTGTGACCGACGAATGTGATCTGGCGTGTCGGGTTGGCGATGAGATAGGCCACAACCGCGTCAAGCGACTGAACCGGACCGTCGCCCAACGCAGCAGCTCCGCTGGCAAATTCGAGATCAGCAAGGACCACATGCCCGACGGTTTCAAGTGTGCTCACCACGTCTCCCGCCGTTTCGGGAACGCGCACCCTCGGAGCGGGTGTGATCGTGACCGCTGGACGCCCTGATGGACCAACCTCAATCAGCTGCAGGAACATCGTGTCGCTGTCGCGACTCACCATCACGCTCAGGGCCTGGCTGGCATCGGCCGATTTTGCCGAGAGAAACCGATAGTCAGATAGGTCGACATACATATTCGGTGCGCGCAACACCTCGACACCGAAGCGGAAATCAAAGCCACCACAGCTTTGGGCGGTACATTCAAAGATGATGTCGAAACCATCAGACATGAGTTGTTCACGGATCGGGCCCAAGACCTGACCGGTCGTGATTCCCGCGCCGGGAATACGCCACGCAGTACGTCTGATCTCTCCTGCGAGACTGGCGACGGGAACACCACTGCCCTCGACCCAGGCACCAATGGGTAAATCATAGCTGTCAGCCGGGCTGCTCCGCGACACGGTTTCCCGCGCGCTTGTAGGCAAAGCGAGGTCCAGTGCAGCGACATGAGACGCGATCAACACCGGCGCAAATCGTATCCCAAGCCAACTAGCGCGCTTGCGCGTGATACTCATCATTGGGCCGCATGTCGGTGGCACTGGCCACTCGGTTTGTCATGTTGAAGAACCCGGCAACGTTTGCGATGTCCCAAATATCACGATCACTGAAGCCGGCATCGCGCAACGCTTCCCGGTCGAATTCGGCGATCTCGGCGCTGGATTTGGTCATCCTTTCAGCAAACGCCAGCATCGCACGGTGCCTGTGCGGCAGGTCGGCCACGCGCCAGTTCATCACCAGCATTTCGCCAAGCTGCGGGTCTCCTGACAACTGACGGACAGCTGCTCCGTGAGCCGTCAGGCAGTAAAAGCACTTGTTGATTGAACTCACCACGACCGCGATCATTTCACGCTCAAGCTTGCTGAGTCCGCTATCAGCCAGCATCAGGTCGTTGTACATTGCGGTAAAGACGTTGAGCTTTTCAATGTCGAAGGCATAAGCCTGCAACACATTCGGTATCATGCCCAGCTTGTCCTGACAGATGTCGAAATATTTCTGGGTCTCTGGCGGGAGAGGATCGACCATCGGCAGGTTGAGCGCCGTGGGAAGTTTATCTTTGGTCATGCGGTGTCGCTTGTGTTGGGTAAGATGCGGTAGTGATACTGTCCCACAACCTGCATTCCTAGGGAAGCGTAGAGACCGTTTGCCCCAACGTTTGCTTGCGTGCAGAGAACCGACATCCATTCGGCGCCATTTGCTTTGGCCCAGTGTGCCGCCTGGCGCATCAACCAGACACCCATGCCCTTTCGACGATGTGCCTTGGCGATTTCAAGTGCATGCACCATCGCAACCTCGTCTGAGATTGCGCAATATGCAGCGCCGGCAGGTTTGTCCGTGATGCGTCCAAATATTCCGGTTTTGGGCACTGACGCCCGCTCCATGACGGCGACACGGGCCGGGCCTATGCCGCCAGCTGCCCAGATATCCCGCATAATGGCGAGCGGCTCCCAGATCGAAAAGGCCGTGACGCGGGGTACGCGAACATCTGTCAGGTCGCCAATAGGGCAAAGCCACAGATTTACCGGATCAACAATCTCGTACCCGCGAGCAGCAAGGGCGGAGTCCAAAGCATCCTCGCCCTCTCGGATCATGAACAGCGCATCCTGGCCCAACATGCGCATGGCGGTTTCTGCAGCTGACAGGTCCTCAGGACGCCAGTCGTCCTCGGCCGTGGCAGCACTGACCCGCTTGCCGCCACCGGCACCGTTTCGCAGCATCCACGGGCCGGCAGGGCTTCGGTCAGCCGGAGGCCATGTCGCTTCGGTCACAGCATACAGGTCTTGAGCAGTGGGGGTCATGCTGGGAACAGTTCGGAAAGCCGCGTGATAGCGTGATCCACGCGCGCACCATCGCTGCCACGTACAACGATGTTTGACCCATATGCGCCGTTCTGCTGGAACGGATAAGAGCCAATCGAGAGGTCCGGGAATTCTGCGGCCACTTGCCCAAGAGGCGCAGCAATATCGCCCTCGCCGCGATCCACGCGCAGGGTCTGCGACAAGATTGGCGCGCCTCCTGTCAATGTTGGAATCACACTGGCGACCATTGCCTGGAAAACGGATGGGACACCGGCCATGACGTGAACATTGCCAATGGAAAAACCGGGCGCGATGGAAACCGGATTTTCGATCAGGGTCGCACCCTCTGGAATGCGCGCCATTCGCTTGCGGGCGTCATTAAACTCCATGCCGCGGCTGTCGTAGTGCGCCTGCAATAGGGCCGCCGCATCATCGCGCACATCAATGGTCACGCCAAACGCCGCCGCGACGCAATCCGCCGTGATATCGTCATGGGTCGGACCAATGCCACCAGAGGTGACCACGGTGTCATGCCCGGCCCGCAGATCGTTCAGCGCTGATACAATTGCATCGTGGTCGTCGCTGACAATTCGCACTTCGCGCAGGTTGATGCCAACCTTCGTCAATTCTTGCGCCAGATGATGCATATTCGCGTCGCGCGTGCGTCCGGACAGGATTTCATCGCCGATCACCAGCATAGCTGCGGTTGGGTTGGGCATGCGCTGCCTCCTTGATCCCGATTTTTTCTCAGGTATAGGCGGGGGTCATGCGCTTTCAAACCCCTCTTATCCCGGGCACACTGATCCGACGATACAAACGTTTTCTCGCGGACGTGTCGCTTGAGGATGGGCAGGACGTCACGGCACATTGCGCCAATCCCGGGTCGATGATGGGCTTGGCGGAACCTGGCATGCGGGTCTGGCTGGAGCCGAATGATGATCCGAAGAAAAAATTGAACTACGGCTGGCGCCTTGTCGATCACGAAAACGGGCATTTTACCGGTGTAGATACTGCCGTTCCGAACCGTATGCTGCGGCAGGCGTTAGAAACCGGTTCCGTGCCGGGCTTGGAAGAGTTTGACACCCTGCATGCCGAGGTGCCCTACGGCCAAAACAGCCGCATTGATTTTCTGATCACAAGCGAGGGCCAGAGCGATCTTTATATCGAGGTCAAGTCGGTCACTCTAAGCCGCATCCCCGGCTTGGCAGAGTTTCCGGACAGTGTAACCAAGCGCGGAACAAAGCACTTGCAAGAGCTTGCCAATATGGTTGACCAAGGGCACCGCGCAATGATGTTGTATCTGGTTCAACGAACAGATTGCGACCGGATGACGTTGGCACAGGACATTGATCCAGCTTACGCATCGGCTTGGCGTGCCGCGACCGCTGCTGGAGTTGAAACCTTGGTTTTGGATTGCCAGATCACACCCGAGGCGGTGCGGATCGGTAAGCCGCTTAGAATGAGCTTCTGATCCGAGCCTCAATGATGCGCCACTGGCAAAAACCGATGCACGGGGCTAAAACGCACCAAAGCAGTAGTGGAGTTCCCTTGTGAACAATAATCACGATGGCCGCATGACGCGCGAAGGTATCCGCATCCATAGCGACGCGGACTTTGAAGGCATGCGCAAAGCCGGGGCACTGGCTGCCACGATTCTGGACGAAGTGGCAGAGCATGTTTTCGTCGGCCAGACCACCGAAGCTCTGGACGATTTTATCAGGAATCGGGTCGAAGACGCAGGAGCAACGTCGGCCACGATCGGATACAAGGGCTACCAGCATGCAAGCTGCATCAGCGTCAATCATGTTGTCTGCCACGGCATCCCTGGCGATAAAAAGCTCAAGGATGGCGACATCCTGAATATAGACGTGACGGTCATCGTCGATGGTTGGTTTGGGGACACAAGCCGCATGTATGTGGCTGGCAAGCTGAGCCGAAAGGCAGAACGCCTGATACAGGTCACACATGACGCACTTTTCAAGGGCATCGATGCCGCGAAACCCGGCAATACGTTCGGCGACATTGGACACGCAATCCAAAGTTATGTTGAAGCAAATCGCATGTCGGTCGTTCGCGATTTCTGTGGGCACGGGCTTGGTCGCGTCTTCCATGCGCCGCCCAACGTGCTGCACTACGGGCGGGCTGGAACCGGACCAAGGCTTGAAGAAGGCATGTTCTTCACAATCGAACCCATGGTGAATCTGGGTCGCCCTGAGACCAAAGTGCTGGCAGATGATTGGACGGCCGTGACAAGGGACAAATCCCTTTCAGCACAATTCGAGCACTCGATCGGCATCACCGCAGACGGGTGTGAAGTGTTCACACCGTCGCCCGCGGGTCGGTTCCATCCGACATATGACGTCTGATTGATGCTGGGCTCATGGGCAAAGTTCCGACCCGCGTTCTGACAATCGGTTGCAGTTGTATCAATCGGTTCCAGTTCGATTTCTTTCAAGCCCGCCATCCAGCCACGGCTCCACAATTCGTGAGATCGCTGTTTGATTGGAACATCACTTCACTGGTTGGCACTCGAGCTGTTCTGCAACACGCCGTGGCCGGAACACTGCAGGATGCGATTGAGGCAAAATCAGACTACGCCGTTGAATGGGATGTTCTGTTGTTTCACAAACGACTCCCCGGGCTGTGCCTGTTCCACGAGCAGGACATCGCAGAGTCTTTTGAAGAGCCAAGTCAAAAGGACATACTTGTCAGCAAATTGACCCATCAGGCCGCGCCGTTTCTTGCGCCGTCTTATGCAGGGCGGACGCATCTGTTTTGGTCGAATATTCAGCCGAACCTACCTGACACGGTCGAAAACGTGACGCCGTGGGCAGACTTTAAACTTACCGAACCCCACTATGAAAGCGTCACGCAACTCGCGAAAAATTTGTTTGGGCCGGACACTACGCTTTCCTTTCTTAGCCTGGCCGAAGATGTCGCGCCTGACCTGCACGGGTTGCGAGACGTGCACGTGATCAATCTCCCGCGCGGCCCGGAATATGAAGGGCCACCCGATCTATATGACTCGATCCTGCAAGATATCCTTTTGACATCACACAGCTGAACCCGTCGCATAATGGGGTGGTTTGTCGCTTTCCCTTGCGCGCCCACGCCGCTAAACCGTGTCGCATAGCGGAGGCTCAGATGACGAAGATCACCCCACAACCCGGCATCATGGATATTGCGCTGTATGTCGGCGGCAAATCGCACATCGACGGTGTGTCAAACGTGGTGAAACTCAGCTCGAACGAAAACCCGTTCGGCCCAAGCGCTGCGGCTCAGGAAGCCGTGCGCCGCTCTGTATTGGATCTGCATCGCTATCCGTCTACAGACCACGCCGCTCTGCGCGCCGCGATTGCCGAGATTCACGAGTTGAATGCAGCTCAGATCATCTGTGGCGTCGGTTCGGATGAGATCATCACCTTTCTATGCCAAGCTTACGCCGGGCCGGGCGATGAAGTGATCCACACCGAGCACGGTTTTGCGCTCTACAAGATTTGTGCTTTGGCCGCTGGCGCAACGCCGATCGAAGTGCCCGAGCACGAGCGCGTCACAGATGTTGACGCCATCCTTGCCGCGTGCACCGACAAAACCAAACTGGTTTTCATCGCAAATCCCAACAATCCGACCGGGACAATGATCGGATTGGCGGAGGTTGAACGGCTCGCCGAAAACCTTCCGCCGCAAACACTTCTGGTCCTTGATGGTGCATATGCGGAATTTGTCGACGGATATGACGGTGGCGCTGGCCTCGTAAGAGCGCGTGACAACGTTGTCATGACGCGGACATTTTCGAAAATTTACGGATTGGGCGGCTTGCGGATTGGTTGGGGTTATGCACCTCAAGAGGTGATTGACGTCCTCAACCGCATTCGTGGCCCCTTCAACTTGTCAGGCACCGCGCTTGCGGCCGCCGAGGCCGCCGTCCGTGACACGGCATATGTTGAAAAATGCCGGCTGGAGAACACACGCTTGCGCGCATGGTTGGCCGAGGCACTGGCAGAGCATGGTGTGCCATCCGACACATCCATGGCAAATTTTATCCTCGCCCGCTTTACGGATGAAGCTGAGGCTGAAGCCTGCAATCTCTACCTGCAGAAACAGGGCCTGATTGTCCGTCAGGTGGGTTCTTACAACCTGCCTCACGCACTTCGGATCACTGTCGGAGACGAAGCAAGCTGTCGCCGCGTGGCGCACGCAGTCGGCCAGTTCAAGGCAGGTGCGCGATGACCGAAATCTATGACCGAGTTGCCCTGATCGGTTTGGGATTGATCGCATCGTCGATGTTCTGGTCAATGCAACGCGGCGGATTGGCTGGGCATGTTACGGGCTATGCCCGCAGCGCGGAAACGCGTGAAACAGCACGACGGATCGGCCTATGCGATACCGTCTGCGACACGTTGATTGACGCCGTAAAAGATGCCGACCTCGTCGTCCTTGCGGTACCGGTTGGCGTTATGGGGCCTTTGGCCAAAGATATTGCTCCACATCTCAAGCAGGGTGCAACGGTGACGGATGTTGGATCGGTCAAAGCGCAGGTGATCCACGATGTCGCGCCTCACATTCCAGATGGCGTGCATTTTGTACCCGCGCACCCGCTTGCGGGCACGGAACACTCTGGTCCGGAATCCGGCTTTGCGACGCTTTTCGACAATCGGTGGTGTTTGCTTGTCCCCGCCGAGGGAAGCGACCAACAGGCCATTGATACGTTATCCCGTTTTTGGAGGGCGCTGGGCTCCAATGTGGATATCATGGAGCCGGAACACCACGACCTCGTGCTCGCCGTCACCTCACATTGTCCGCACCTTATCGCATACACAATGGTCGGAGTTGCAGATGATCTGCGGCGCGTTACGGACAGTGAGGTCATAAAATACTCGGCCGCAGGTTTCCGCGATTTCACCCGCATTGCGGCGTCAGACCCCACTATGTGGCGGGACGTTTTTCTCACGAACAAGGATGCTACTCTGGAAATTCTTGGTCGCTTCACCGAAGAACTGTTCGCGCTGCAGCGCGCGATCCGACAGGGCGATGGCCCGTTCCTGCATGACTATTTTACCCGCACACGAGCCATCCGACGTGGTATCATTGAAGCGGGTCAGGACACGGCGGCTCCGAATTTCGGGCGATCTGGATAGGACACATGACGCGGGTAATGAGTGTTCTGGTTTTGGTTTTCATGTCCATCGCAGGTGCTGGTCACACGGCGCCAGAGACATCATTAAGGCCAGTCGCTCGTGGTATCGGATCAGAGGCAGATGTGGCTCAGCGAGTCGGGACACGTCCTGTCGCACGGCCATCCGTACATGAAGCGCGGTTAATTAAGCAGCTTTCCGCAGAAATTCAGGCCGGCGCAGATCAAGGTTTTCAGCGTGCACTTGCCAGCCAAATGGGTCTGAGCACCCGCGCCTTCGCTGCTTTGTCACCTCAGGCCACGTGGCTTTCAACACGGCCAACTCTGCGCCCACGCAGTCTGGTGGACAAGGCAATGGCGCAGCGCCGCGCTCGTGCGAAAGGCGCCGTTTGTGGTGATCCGGATATTCAGGGCGAAATCGTAGGATATGTTCCTGGACGTATTTCAGCATGCGGCATCCAAGACGGTGTGCGTGTCAAATCAGTTTCTGGGATTCCGCTGAGCCAAGAAGCTGTCATCGACTGCAGAACAGCCAAAGCCTTGAAGAAATGGGTTGTGAAAGGGATGAAACCCGCAATTGGGACTACGGGTGGAGGTGTATCCCAAATCAAGGTTGCAGCGCATTACGCGTGCCGCACTCGCAACAACCAGCCGGGTGCCAAGGTCAGTGAACATGGCAAAGGCAGGGCAATTGATATATCCGGATTTCGCTTGCGAAATGGAACAGAGATCACGCTGTTGAAGGATTGGTCCCGACGCGACACGGGGGCCATACTTCGCAAGATGCATGCTAGGGCCTGCGGAATCTTTGGCACTGTTCTGGGCCCCGAGTCGGACCGGTTTCACAAAGACCACTTTCACTTCGACACAGCTCGTTACCGCAGTGGATCCTTCTGCCGCTGACCCTACTGGTAAGATCGCACAAGGCTCGCGGCGACGAGCGACCAGCCATTGGCGACCACAAAAAACGCGAGCTTGAACGGGAGCGACACGATGGCCGGTGGAACCATCATCATGCCCATCGACATCAGAACCGCCGCGACGACCAGATCAATGATTAAAAACGGCAAAAATATCAGGAAGCCAACCTGAAACGCCCGCGCCAGCTCGGAAAGGAGGAAGGTCGAGATCAGGATCGAAAGCGGTGTTTCAGAAGTCGGCTCAGAGAGGACGAGATCTGAACGTATCTGCGCCATCGTGGCAAAGGTATCTGGATCAATCTGAGACGCCATAAAAACGCGAAAAGGCTCAAACCCACGATCAAAACCTTCTGCGGCTTCGATCTCGTTATCAAGAAGCGGCTGGATGCCATCGGTCCAAGACTGAATGAGAACTGGCTCCATAACGAAATAGGTCAAAAATAATGCAATGCTCACGATGAGCATATTCGGCGGTGATTGCTGCAGACCAATCCCTTGGCGCAGTATCGACAGAACGGTGACGATAAAAGGAAAGCATGTCACCGTAATTACGATCCCGGGAGCCACACTGAGAACAGTAATCAGGGCAATAAGTTGTAGGGTTGTCGCCGTGACCGATCCACCTTCGCCAAAATCCAGCGAAAGCGCTTGGGCCGACACCTCTGACGATGCCGCGGAGAAAAGCAGAACCAAAAACCCCAGCGCCTTCATCGCCTAGACACCGGGTGCTCCGAATGAATTTACTTCGATCAGGCGCACGCTCAACTGGCCCAGGTTTTCTCCGGTCTCAGAGATTTCAAGAACGCCCAACCCGATCAACCGATCACCAACATAGAGCTCAACCGGATCTTCCACGCGTTTGTTCAAAAGCAGAACTGACCCCTCTTCCAACTGGAGAAGCTCCCTTACCAGTGGGCGCGCGCGTCCGACGGAGACCATGATTTCGATTGGAACATTCGTGAAGGCGACATCCGCTTTTGGGCTTTCCGAGGTTTGTAGTGGATCAGCCATATGCGCTTGTCTCCGCTGAGTCGTACAGAACAGCGTGAACGGCTTCCGCGATCTGCTCCGTCACTGCGTTCAGATCGACTGTAAACTCTTTCCGCCCCAATCTCAGGTCCGCCCGCCCATCGGGCACATCCGGAGATTCAACGACAGTAATCGGTAAACTTGACGAAGTTCCGTTCACAAGCTGAACCACCTGTCCGGAAGCCCCCGGCGCCACTGCGATTTCGATTTGAACAGTTCCGACGTCGCATGCCAGTGCAGCAAGTTGATCGGCAATGTGCGCGCCCAGTGAGTCCAGCGCGACGCGCGGCAGTGTCTTTTGTAAGATTTCGTCGAAGAGTGGCCCCAAATTCGAAAACACCTGCGCATGCACTTCGTGGTAGGTAAATGACATGTTTTGCAATGCCCGGAGGATACCGTCAGAAACGGCGTTTCCTTCTTCGCTCTTCGCTTTGATCGCATCATCCCAACCAGCCCGATATCCCTTGTCGAAGGCTTCAAGGCGCTCATTTTCAAGAACGTCGTCCGAGACAATCTGCTGCCCGCCGAGCGCACGCGGCGTTCCAAAATCTTCCAGGAAGGAAGCAATTGAAGTCATCGTGCATCCTCCGGCTTGGGCTCATCCAGCCAGCTGCGCAAAACCTCCACGGTCTCCGTTCGCCGCTCTTCAATCAGGGTTTTCAAACGTGCCACGGCATCCTCTTTGACCATCGGATTGTTGACCATCCCGTGTTCCGCCAAAACAGGAAGGTCGGATTCAACGCCCTCGGGTTCAATTGTTCCGGTTAAAACCGGAATATCGGCTGAAAGCTCTGTTTCACTGCGGGTGCCCCGCTGGAGCGGAAGATCCGCTTGTGCCGCCGCGATCATCAATGGTCGCACAACGAAGAGGCCGAGGACCATAGCAACCGTTGCCAGAACCCCAATCTGCACAAGGCGCATGATATCCAGTGGCCCGTCGAACCAACCGGGAGTCAATGGCGTTGACCCTTCCTGTTCAACCGGTTCAAAGGATAGCGACTTCAAAGTAATAACATCGCCCCTCGTGCCATCGAATCCGACGGCGGAAGAAACAAGGTCACGAAGCGCCTCCAATTCATCATCGGGCACCGGAACGAACTCGAGGACACCTTCCGGGTTCGGCCGCATGCGACCATTGACCATGACGGCAACGGTCAACCGCCTGATTGCACCCGGAGCCTTGATGATTTCACGCGTCGTTTGGGAAACCTCGTAGTTTAACCTTTCCCGCGTTTCGGCGGTCTGTCGTGTCTCACTTTCTGAACCATTTGCGTCGCCGTCGGGCAGATTTGAGGCAACTGTCACGCCAGCACGACCAGCATTCTCGGATTGGTCCGAACGCTCTTCGCTATCGGAACTGATTACGAAACGGCTATCCGGATCAAACCGACGTTCGGTGATGGCTTCGGTATCTGTGACCGTATCAATACTGACCTCGACGACCGCGTTTCCCCGCCCAACGCGTGCTTCGACCAGTCTGAGAACCCGGTCGCGCAAAAGATCGCCGCGATCCAGATCCCTCATTGGGTTTGTGAGGTCGGTGTCATCCGTCAGCAACCCAAATTGTGAATCAATAAGTGACACCTGATCCGGCACGAGGCCCGACACCGCTGAGGCAACCAAATGCCGGATCGCCTGAGCCTGCGAACGGTCAATTGAGCCCGAACGAGCAGTGACATGAACAGAGGCACTTGGGACCACGTCCCTGCGAAACGGATTCTCGCTGCCGCTTGCGATGTGAACACGGGCCGAAGCGATTTTTGTCGACGCAACGATCGTACGCGCCAATTCTCATTCTTTCGCGCGTAGATAAGCGGCATCGAACATCTGTGATGTGGTGCCAAAACCGGACAATGAATCAAGCAATTCATATCCCAGTCCGGAAGACGCGGGCAGGCCTTCGGTCGCAAGCGTGAGACGCATCTGATCGCGATTTTCGATCGGGACAAAAATCGATGTCCCCTGAACGTCAAACGGAATGGCCTTTTGCTGTAGTGCCTGAATGACCTCTCCTGCGGCCGCAGCATCAAGGCCGGCATACAAAAGAGACATTCGGGGCTGTGTGACGATCCTCGACACGCCCAAGATCGCGAGGAACGCAACCAAAGTTGATCCGACAACGATTATTTTACGCGCATTGCTCAAATTTCGCCAGACAGGCAAGATGTGCTGCACTGTTACCCTCCGAAGCCAAAACGTTCTGTTTCGTCGATGGAGCTTTTATTGCGTGTTCGTATTAACAATCGGTTAGTGCCTAACCGCTAAAAGACTGCCATGTACCGGAAAGACGGGCAAAATGGCGAACACGAACACACCAGAAATCGACGCGTCTCAAAACTCCAGAAAACCGTCTAAGCGGTTGCTACTTTTGTCATTTTGCCTGTGTGTTATCGGAGCCGGCGGAGGTTTTTTTGCTCAATCCAGCGGCGCGTTGGATTTCAATCGCAACGCGACTTTGACAGGGCGGGTTGAGGCCGCGTCTCAAACGCGACCAGACGTTGCATTTGTTGAGATACCGACACTGATTGTCACACTGCCACTAAATGCCAAGAACAATCATCTGCGTTTCACCGCATTGATCGAGGTGCCACGGGAGCATCAGAAAGATGTCGAATTTCTGATGCCGCGCATTCAGGATATACTGAATGGCTACCTTCGCGCATTGACGGCTGAGGATATCGAAGGGCCTGGTGCGCTCTTCAAAATCCGGCTGCACCTTTTTCGACGGATCGCAATGGTTGTTGGATTGGGCAAGGCCAGCAGCCTTCTCGTGACAGAATTTATTCTGAACTAAGGAGCCATGATGGATTTGGTCGCTGACATTCTTCTGGTTGCTGGCGCTTTCGGAGCCGGCTTTTACTGTTTTACTCTGTCGCGGCGCCTAGCAAGGTTTACTGATCTTGAGAATGGCGTCGGTGCAGCAGTCGCGGTTCTGTCGGCGCAAGTGAATGATTTACAGCTGGCGCTAGAATCAGCTCAACAAACTGCCACTCACTCCAACGACAGCTTGGAAGACCTGACGCAACGTGCGGAAGATGCCGCAAAACGGCTGGAACTGATGGTTGCGTCAATGCATGATCTGCCACCGGCGACTGCAGAAAACTCCTCGCCGCAGGCACCCGAAGGCCCGGTATTCTCTCGCCATAACGGAGTCGCGCGATGATACGAAACTCCAATGCCTCGCAAAAATCAAAGACCCGAAAAGGTACCTTGTCGATCATTGGAAGCTTGCTTGTGCTTTCCGCTGCGATGCGTCTTGTCACGGAAGCCGGGCAAGTCATTGCAGAGGAAGTGAAGACTGCCGCTTCGATAGAGACGTCTTTGCAATCGTCGTCGCTTGACTTGGCGCGTCCTGAACATCTTACGGCTGCGCTGGACGCGATCAAGGCGCGCGAAGCAAAGCTGGCCGCGCGCGAAAAGGAAATAGAAGAGCGGGAAACGACACTGGCTGCTGCAGAGGATGCAATAGATGCAGAACTCGAGAAACTTGAACAGGCCGAACACAGCCTACGAGAAACAATCAATCTGGCCGCCGCCGCTGCTGAAGACGATCTTACACAACTGACAAGTGTCTACGCGAACATGAAACCCAAACAAGCAGCGGCTCTTTTTGAACACATGGATCCAGGTTTTGCAGCAGGTTTTTTGGGACGCATGCCATCGGATGGCGCAGCAAGGATCATGGCCGGGATGACACCTGAAAAAGCCTACGAGATCAGCGTCGAATTGGCTGGCCGCAACGCCGATATCCGGCTCGAATGAGAACGTTTTGCCAACGAAAGCATATGACTGCACAAAACCTACACCTCAACTTAGGCTCAGGACCCGTTGATTTCCGGTTGGCGGCATGATTCACGACTCGAAAAACGAGCGGTAAACATGTCTGATCTTTTCTGGTTGAGCGACGCGCAGATGGCGCGCCTTGAGCCCTTTTTCCGAAGTCCCATGGCAAGCCCCGCGTGGATGATCGACGGGTTCTGAGCGGCATTATCTTCATCAATCGCAATGGCTTGCGTTGGCGCGACGCACCCAAGGAATACGGGCCGCACAAGACGCTCTACAATCGTTGGAAGCGGTGGAGCGACAAAGGAATCTTCGCTTCGATGATGGTCGGTCTAGCCGCCAATCACGGTGAGGAAAAGACTGCGATGATCGACGCGACCTACCTCAAAGCTCACCGCACAGCGTCCAGTTTGGGCGTCAAAAAAGGGGGCGCGGCCGCCTGATCGGTCGGACAAAAGGTGGTATGAACACCAAGCTGCACGCCATCTGCGACAGCCAGGGCCGCCCGCTCAACCTGTTTGTCACAGCAGGTCAGGTCAGCGATTACATCGGAGCGCGAGCTTTGCTGAGCAGTATTCCTGATGTTGACTGGTTACTCGGAGATCGCGGCTACGACGCAGATTGGTTCAGAGAAGCTTTGAAAGACAAGGGTATACGCCCCTGCATCCCGGGCCGGAAACAGCGCAAGACAACCGTCCGGTATGACAAGCGGCGATACAAACGGAGAAACCGCATCGAGATCATGTTCGGCAGGCTAAAGGACTGGCGACGCGTCGCAACCCGACACGACAGATGTCCGAAGGTCTTCCTGTCAGCCATCGCCCTCGCAGCACTCGTCATTTACTGGCTATGAGTCCTGAGCCTAAGCAAGCGGTCCGAAATCCGAATTCAGCTTCCAAGTCGCACTGCCAATAACTGCTGGCATCGATCAAACTGACGTCAGACTTGATGGCGGCAGAGCACCGAGTTACGCCGCGAGGAAATTGATCGCACAGTATTAAAAGCGCCTTTCTGCGCATTGCTGCCGCTCGTCCCACGCGCGGCGAAAGCCCGCTTTCCGACCAAACCTGCAGAAAAATTGCGCTTCCAATCTCGCACTTGGCTGTATCGACAAGAACGGTTGAAACCTTGGACGGTATGGCGCCCGCCACGTACAATGTGCATCTGGAGTGAGGAGTATCCGGTCGGTGTTGCTCGAGATGATCCATAGCGCTGATAACTTTGAATAGCCCATAGTTGCCCAAGCGACCAAGATAGACGGCGGCAACCCCAGAACTTCAAAAAGACCAACAACCACGTTCAGGACCTAAGAATTTGATTTAAAACACTTTATCTCGTCGCGCATGCGTTTTTTACAACGTTTTGCGCAGACAATTGCTTTCTTTTGCGCAGAGATCCCCTTTTTTTGGCAGCATATATTGATTTGGCGATCCCGGCAGGATTCGAACCTGCAACCTGCCCCTTAGGAGGGGGCTGCTCTATCCAGTTGAGCCACGGGACCGCGCGACACAGGCATACTGATCCGATCTTGCTTTGTCATCAGTTCCTTCATGTTTTCGCATTATGCACAACCGCTTGCTGGGATGCGAAGGATTGCGGTAACATCCTCGGGACAGAATAGGATTATCCCTTTGGCAAATGACGATACCCGCCCTTTGACGCTGCGTGACGTTTCCGAAGCGTCCGGCGTTTCCGAAATGACCGTAAGCCGCGTCCTGCGCAATCGTGGTGACGTGTCAACTGCAACACGCGAGCGCGTCCTTTCAGCTGCCAAGTCACTTGGCTATGTGCCCAACAAAATCGCCGGTGCATTGGCCAGCCAAAGGGTGAACCTCGTTGCAGTGATCATTCCCAGTCTGCGGAACATGGTGTTTCCCGAAGTGATGTCGGGCATCAGCTCGGTGCTTGAGGAAACTGAGCTGCAACCTGTTGTCGGTGTGACGGATTATCTTCCCGAGAAAGAAGAGCGGGTTCTGTACGAGATGCTGTCCTGGCGTCCCTCCGGCGTGATCATTGCGGGGCTCGAACATACCGATGCGTCCCGCGCGATGCTTAAGGCGAGCGGCATTCCTGTTGTTGAAATCATGGATGTGGACGGCACGCCAATCGATGCAATGGTTGGCATTTCACATCGCCGCGCAGGGCGCAAAATGGCCGAGGCGATTTTGAAAGCCGGATACCAACGCATCGGTTTTCTGGGCACGAAGATGCCGCTCGACCACCGCGCGCGCAAACGCTTCGAAGGCTTTACAGGAGCGCTGGCCAAGAGCGGTGTCGAAGTAGCTGATCAGGAGTTCTATTCGGGGGGATCAGCACTCGCCAAGGGTCGCGAGATGACGGAGACACTGCTGGCGCGCGATCCGGAACTGGATTTCCTGTACTATTCCAACGACATGATCGCGGCCGGTGGGTTGTTGTCGCTGCTTGAGAAAGGCGTCGACATTCCAAGTGAAATCGGTCTGGCAGGGTTCAATGGGGTCGAGCTGCTTGAGGGGCTGCCAAGACAGCTTGCGACGATGGACGCCTGCCGATCCGAGATTGGCCGCAAAGCGGCAGAAATCATCTCAGAGCGGGTCAACAGCCCCGAAGCAGACACACCCAAGACTGTCGAGTTAACCCCCAAGATCAGCTACGGCGACACGCTGCGACGATAAAAAGGGCCGCATGCTGCGGCCCCTTTCCTTTGTTCGCCTCAAAGCGTTCAGTTCAGAACGTCAGACACGGCGTGTGTCCAGGCAGCATCGCCGGGATCGGCTGTAATCACCGGATCAGAGCCACCCGCGAGCAAAGTCTGGACGGTGCGCTCAAAGTCCGCCGGATCCAGAGTTCCGTTCGATCCTGCGGTGAGTTTGGCGACCTCGCCCATCATACGCTTCTGATGCGTTTCGGTCTGCGCGCCTGTCTCATCATAGTCTAGAACGATCATCGCCGCCTCTTCGGGGTTCTCCTCGGCCCATTTCCAGCCCTTCATAGAGGCGGCTACAAATCGCTGCATCTTGTCCACGAAAGCCGGATCATCGAGCCGGTCTTCAAGTACGTAGAGGCCGTCCTCAAGCGTCGCAACGCCCTGATCTTCGTACTTGAACGTAACAAGGTCATCCGGGCTGACACCGGCATCAATTACCTGCCAGTACTCATTATATGTCATGGTCGAGATGCAATCCGCCTGACGCTGCAAAAGCGGATCAACATTGAAGCCTTGCTTGAGCACCTCCACGCCGTTCTCGCTCTTACCATCTGTAGAGATCCCCATGGAACTCATCCAGGACATGAATGGGAACTCGTTGCCGAAGAACCAGACACCCAACGTCCGGTTCTTTAGGTCCTCCGGAGACGAAATGCCCGCGTCCTTCCAGCAGGTCAGCATCATGCCAGAGCTTTTGAACGGCTGGGCAATATTGACCAGAGGCAGCCCTTTTTCACGCGCAGCCAGCGCGGCAGGCATCCATTCGACGGTCACATCCGCGCCGCCACCCGCAATGACCTGTGTTGGGGCAATGTCAGGCCCACCTGGTTTGATTGTGACGTCAAGGTCGGCGTCTTCATAATAGCCGTTTTCAAGCGCCACGTAGTAGCCTGCGAACTGCGCTTGCGTCACCCATTTCAGTTGCAGCGTCACATCGTCTGCAGCCCATGCAGGTGCCGCCAAACCGACAGCCGCCAAAGCACCAAGAAGTCTCGTTTTCATGTTATTACCTCCATGTTGTTTTCAGTCGTTATTTCTATCCAGGATGGGACGCGTGCCAGAACGTCACGCGTTTCTCGATCCACGCCACCAGCCCGTAAAACGCAGTACCCGCCATTGCAGCAACAGCGATCTCAGCCCAGACAAGGTCAATAGACAGGCTTCCCACACCGGTCGAAATCCGAAACCCCATGCCTCGCGTCGGTGATCCGAAGTATTCAGCGACAATCGCGCCGATCAAGGCAAGTGTCGTTGCGATCTTCAGCCCGTTGAACACGAAAGGAAGCGCAGCAGGCAGGCGCAACTTGACCAAAGTGTCGAGATAAGAGGCCGCGTATGTGCGCATCAGATCCCGCTGCATCGCATCCGTTTCCCGCAGGCCCTGCACCGTATTTACAAGGATCGGAAAGAACACCATGACCACCACAACGGCGGCTTTGGACTGCCAGTCAAACCCAAACCAGCTGACCAGAATAGGCGCGATGCCGACGATCGGCAGCGCCGCAACAAAATTCCCGATGGGCAAGAGACCGCGTGTCAAAAAGGCAGACCGGTCAATCGCAATGGCTGTTGCGAAAGCCGCGAGCACGCCGATGACAAATCCGGACAGCGCGCCCTTCAGTACAGTCTGCTGAAAATCCTCCCAAAGCGTATCGGTTGATGCTGCAAAGGTTTCTGCCACGGTAGAGGGCGCCGGCAGGATCACAGGCGACACACCAAATCCGCGCACGATGCCTTCCCATAAGATGATCAGCGTCACACCGAACAAGACCGGTATCAACACTCTGACCTCCAGAGTGTTTCGCAAAGCTGAATTCGCAAGCCACGTGTTCAACGCCCAGGCACCAAGCCAGAACACCATGGCAAAGATCAACCAGCTCATGTCTGCATCCCCATGCGCCGCAATGTGACCCTCTGGATCACATCCAAAAGCGTCACCAAAACACCGGCCAGAATTGCCGCTGCAAACAGAGCTGCCCAAATCGCCAGCGGGGTTCCAAACTGATCCCCGATCAGGATCCGCGCCCCGAGACCGGATATCGCCCCAGTCGGCAGTTCCCCAACGATGGTCCCGACCAACGCCGCAGCAATCCCGATTTTCAAAGAGGTGAAGAGATACGGCATCGACGCAGGCAAACGCAGCTTCAGAAATGCCTGCAAACCGGACGCCGAGTAGGTCTTAAGCAGATCAAGCTGTGCTGCACCCGGCGACCGCAGGCCCTTGACCATACCAACCAGCACCGGAAAGTAGCACAGATAGGCGGATATAATCGCTTTCGGCACACCACGTCCCTCGATCCCGACCTGGCTGGACAGCACGATGATCATCGGTGCCAGAGCGACAATCGGCACGGTCTGGCTGATGATGGCCCAGGGCATCAGGCTCATATTCACAACACGGCTGTAGACGATGGCAATCGCCCCCGCCATGCCAAGTACGGTGCCAAGGGCAAACCCCCACAGCGTTGATTGCAGCGTGATCCAACCGTGATAGATCAACGAGCGTTTTGACATCGGACGTCCGCGCAATGCCATCTCGCCCGTTGTCTTCCACAGCTCAGCGCCGACCTGCACCGGCGTCGGCAGACGCGGCCGGTCCAGAGCATATCCCAACGGGATATACTCGGCATTGTTGAACATAAGGCGCCAGACGGACTGGTCGAACCGCGCACGGGACTCGGCAGGTACAACATCTTCACCAGCCCGTTCCGCAACATCCAACGCCCCCCGGATGTTCATAGGGGCAACCGCAGCGTACCACAGTGCAACTATGGTGGCGAGCACCGTCAGGATCGGTAGAGCTGCTCTCATCGCGGATCAATCATCATAGGCATGCCCGGCGCGCAGTCCTTCGCGCACCCGATGCGCAATCTGCAGAAATTCCGGAGTATCCCGGATGTCCAGAGGCCGCTCTTTCGGCAACGGGCTCTCGATAACGTCGGTGATCCGCCCCGGACGCGGAGACATGACGACGATCTTTGTCGACAAATAAACCGCTTCGGGAATCGAGTGTGTGACAAACCCGATGGTTTTTTCCGTCCTTGCCCACAGGTCGAGCAATTGCTCATTCAGGTGATCACGTACAATCTCATCCAGCGCCCCAAACGGCTCGTCCATCAGCAGAATGTCGGCATCGAATGCCAAAGCCCGCGCGATCGACGCCCGTTGCTGCATCCCACCCGAAAGCTGCCAGGGATACTTCTTGCCGAAATTCGACAGCTCCACGAGGTCGAGCACCCGCGCGATCCGTTCGTCCTGCTCGGCCTTCGAATAGCCCATGATCTCCAAAGGCAGCGCGATGTTCTTCTCGATCGTCCGCCACGGATACAGCCCCGCCGCCTGGAAGACATAACCATAGGCCCGCGCCCGCCGCGCCTCGTCTGGCGTCATGCCGTTAACGGTCAGCGTCCCACCCGTTGGCGTCTCAAGCGCCGCAATGCACCGCAAGAACGTGGTCTTGCCACATCCGGATGGCCCGATGAAGCTGACAAACTCTCCTTTGCCGATATTAAGATCAACACCGGACAGCGCATGAACCGGTCCATCATTGGTCTGAAACGTCAGGTCCAGCGATGTCGCGGAGATCACCGGCTTTGTTGTGCTCCGCTCAGCGACCGGAGCGTCTGCTTGGTCTTGCATCAAACCCCCGTCGCAGGGATGCCGGACCGCTCGACAGGACGCGGCGCGGTCAGCTCCTTCCAGGTCGACAGCGCCCGGTTCACCGTACCGTTTCCGGGACGCTTGACGAACTTGCCATGTCCTTCTTGGGTACGCACCTCGCCATCATGTATCGCAACATGACCGCGCGTCAGCGTAAAGCGTGGCAAGCCTTTGACGTGCTTTCCCTCGAACACATTGTAGTCGATGGCAGACTGCTGTGTGCTGGCAGATATCGTCTTTTCCTTCTCCGGGTCCCAGACCACCAGATCGGCATCGGCCCCAACCAGAACCGCACCCTTCTTCGGGTAGCAATTCAGGATCTTTGCGATATTAGTCGACGTCACGGCGACAAACTCGTTCGGCGTCAACCGCCCGGTCGCCACACCATGGGTCCAAAGCATTGGCATCCGGTCTTCAAGCCCACCCGTGCCGTTCGGGATCTTTGAAAAATCGCCCACGCCGTAGCGCTTCTGTTCGGTGGTAAAGGCACAATGGTCCGTTGCGACAACCGACAGCGTCCCCGATTGCAGACCGGCCCACAGGCTGTCCTGATGCTGCTTGTTCCGGAACGGCGGCGACATCACGCGGCGTGCGGCGTGATCCCAATCTTTGTTGAAGTATTCACTCTCATCCAAGGTCAGGTGCTGGATCAGCGGCTCACCCCAAACCCGCTTGCCCTGCATCTTGGCCCGCCGAATCGCCTCGTGTGCCTCTTCGCAGGACGTGTGCACAACATAGAGCGGTACACCCGCCATATCCGCGATCATGATGGCGCGGTTGGTCGCTTCGCCTTCAACCTGCGAAGGTCGGGAATAGGCATGGCCTTCCGGCCCGGTATTGCCTTCGGCCAGCAGCTTTGCCGTCAGTTCCGCCACCACATCGCCATTCTCGGCATGGACCATCGCAATGCCGCCCAGCTCGGCCAGACGGTTGAACGAGGCATACAGCTCATCGTCATTGACCATGAGCGCGCCCTTATAAGCCATAAAGTGCTTGAACGTATTGATCCCGCGCTCTTCGATGACGGGCTTCATTTCGTTGAACACCTGCTCACCCCACCAGGTGACCGCCATGTGAAACGAGTAATCGCAGTTCGCGCGGGTCGACTTGTTGTCCCACATCTGCAGCGCATCAAAGAGCCCCTGACCGGGCGCCGGCAGCGCGAAATCCACCACCATCGTGGTGCCCCCCGCCAGCGCGGCCCGCGTGCCGCTTTCGAAATCGTCTGAGGAATAGGTTCCCATGAACGGCATCTCGAGATGCGTATGCGGATCGATCCCGCCAGGCATGACATAACACCCTGTGGCGTCCAGTTCCTCGTCTCCTTTGAGGTTTGGTCCGATCTCGGTGATCACGCCGTTCTCAATGAGAACATCCGCCTCATAGGTCAGGTCCGCTGTAACAACCGTTCCGTTCTTGATGACTGTGGTCATGGTCTACTCCGTGGTCCTGATCTTCTCTGGTTCAAAAATACTTCGGGGAGTCGCGCAGCGCGCGACGGGGGCAGAGCCCCCGATCTAGCTGACGATCTTCGCAGTCTCGACAACCGCATGGAAAAGAACATCCGTCCCCGCTGTCGCCCACACTTTGGAGATTTCCTCCGCCTCGTTGTGTGACAGTCCGTCGACACAGGGGCACATCACCATCGCTGTCGGCGCGACATCGTTGATCCAACAGGCATCATGCCCAGCCCCGGATACGATATCCATATGGCTATAGCCCAACCGTTCGGCGGCATCACGAATTGCACTGACGCAGGCCTCGTCAAATGCGGGCGGATCGAATTGGCCAACGATGTGGCAGTCAAACTCCACGCCGATCTCCTCACAGAGCTTCGGCGCTCGCTCCATGAATTCATCTACCATCCCGTTCAGCTTGTCGAGAAGATGCGTTCGCATGTCGACGGTGAACACCACCTTGCCAGGAATAATGTTCCGGCTGTTGGGATAGACGTCAATATGCCCGATGGCCCCCACCGCATTCGGCTGGTTCTTCATCGCAATCTCATGCACCAGCTCCGTGACCAGAGCGAGCCCGCGCCCGGCGTTCTTGCGCATATGCATCGGCGTCGATCCAGTGTGGCTTTCCTTGCCGGTCACCGTGCATTCAATCCAGCGCAGACCCTGCCCATGAGTGACAACACCGATATCCTTGCCCTCGGCTTCGAGGATCGGACCCTGTTCGATATGCAACTCGAAGAAGGCGTGCATCTTGCGGTCCCCGACCTTTTCGGGGCCTTTCCAACCAATCCGCTCTAGTTCGTCGCCGAATGACTTGCCTTTGGCATCGGTGCGATCATAGGCCCACTGCAGATCATGCTTTCCTGCAAACACACCTGACGCCAGCATCGCCGGCGCAAAGCGCGTGCCTTCTTCATTGGTCCAGTTTGTTACGACAATCGGATGCTTGGTCTTGATCCCCAGATCATTCAGCGACCGGATCACCTCCAGCCCGCCAAGCACCCCCAAGACGCCGTCATACTTGCCGCCCGTCGGCTGCGTGTCGAGATGCGATCCCACATAGACCGGCAGCGCGTCGGGCTCCGTGCCCTCGCGGCGCGCAAACATGTTGCCGATCTCATCCACGCCCATGGTGCAGCCAGAATCTTCGCACCATTTTTGGAAAAGAGCACGGCCTTCGGCATCTTCGTCGGTCAGCGTCTGGCGGTTGTTGCCCCCCGCCACGCCAGGCCCGATCGTTGCCATTTCCATGAGACTGTCCCACAGGCGGTCACCATTGATCCGCAGGTTTTCTCCGGGTGCTGCCATGTTCATTCCCCTCGCCGCTGGCTGTCTTGCGTAACGGCACAACAGCCCCCGCAAGTTTTTTACCATTTGGTAAAGTTACGATTGCAACGCGCCCTCAAGCTGTCAAGGTATGATCTGGAATGAGTTCGAGCGCGCCGGTCCCTGCGGCAGGTCGTGCCTGTAATTGCAGCATGAGGGAAACCCACCATGACCAGCCCCGCCCGCAAGCCGAGCCGGATCCAGACCGAGAACCGTCAGCGCATCCGTGACGCGGCACTCGGGCTCTTTGCCACACACGGCTTTCGTGGCACCACGCTCGACCAGATCGCCGATGCCTGCGGGATGCACAAACCGAACCTGATTTACTATTATGACAGCAAGGAAGCGATCCATATCGACCTACTCAACACACTGATGGAAGAATGGCTCAGCCCCCTCGGTGCGATGGATGCCGAGGGCGATCCGCTCGAGGAAATCATCGGGTACATCAGGCGCAAGATGGAGATGAGTCGGCTTTATCCGCGCGAATCCCGGCTCTTTGCCAATGAGATCGTGCAAGGTGCGCCACGGATGCTGCCGCATCTGGAAAGCACGCTGAAACCGCTCTTCGACAAACAATGCGGGATCATAGCGACATGGATGAAGGACGGCAAAATCGCTGAAATGCACCCCGCGCATCTGATCTTTTCGATCTGGGCGGTGACGCAGCATTACGCCGATTTCGAGGCACAGATCGCGGTTTTGTTGCCCGGGGATGACAAGCGGGCGAAGGGCGCGGACCAGTTTGTGGAGATGATGTTTCGGAAAGTGCTGACGCCGTAACGGCGTTTACCGGGCCTTAATCATAACATGGCCTGATTGGGCACATGTTGATGCAAACGCCCTTTGAGTCTCCCACCGCCTACAATCCAGCATGGAGAGACAGGTTGTTCAGCGCAGAGGCCGTACGTCGAACAGGAGTGGTCCGCCAAAAGAAAGGCGCGATCCACCGTGAGGTCGGTCTAAGCCTGTTACGGGCTGAAATAGAGGCGCGCGGGTTTCAACTCTTTGACGTGGGAACCGACTACCTGATTGTGTGCCACTCGCAACCGATCAAGCGTCTGGCCTGAACAGTCATTTTCAGACCCGCTGCAAACCTGCAGCGCTCAGTTCAACTGATCAGTGCTCTACTCCATCCGCAAAACACCAGAATTTTATGGTCAGAACCGAGAATCTTCGTACGAAGATTCTCAGGCCACCCTATAAAATTCTGTTAAGTCAGTGCAGAAAATGGTTCTCGCTCTACTCGGCCGCCTGTGCCACCGCCGGGTTGTTCGGGTGGCTTGTCCAATCGCCGTGTTCCGCCGCCACCGGACGTCCCGTGCGCTCGTCGATTGCGCCGACCTCCAGCCGTTCCATCGTGATGCAACCCTCGACCGGGCAGACATTGACGCACAGGTTGCACGCCACGCATTCGTCATCCTTGACCGTGAACACGCGGTCCTCTGACATTACGATCGCCTGGTGCGACGTGTCCTCGCAGGCAGCGAAGCAACGTCCGCAGGAGATACACAGGTCCTGATCAATCCGCGCCTTGGTCACGTAGTTCAGGTTCAGATGCTGCCAGTCGCTGACATTCGGCACCGCCTTTCGGACCAATTCACTGGTCGATGTCATGCCTTTCTCGTCCATATACTGCGACAGCCCGGAAATCATCTCCTGCACGATCTTGAACCCATATGTCATGGCCGCCGTACAGACCTGCACGTTGCCCGCCCCAAGCGCCATGAATTCCGCAGCGTCTTTCCATGTCGTGACACCGCCGATCCCGGAGATCGGCAGGTCTGCCATCTCGGGCGTGCGCGCGATCTCGGCCACCATGTTAAGTGCGATGGGCTTCACCGCAGGTCCACAATAGCCCCCATGCGCGCCTTTGCCGTCAATCGTCGGTTCCGGCGCAAAGAGGTCCAAATCGACAGACGTGATCGAATTGATCGTATTGATCAGGCTCACGGCATCGGCCCCGCCGGCATGCGCCGCCATCGCTGGTTTACGGATGTCGGTGATGTTCGGGGTCAACTTCACGATGCAGGGCATCCGGGTGTTCTGCTTCACCCAGCGCGTGACCATCTCGATATATTCCGGCACCTGTCCGACAGCCGATCCCATGCCGCGTTCAGACATGCCGTGGGGGCATCCAAAGTTCAGTTCGACCCCGTCCGCCCCGGTTTCCTCGACCAGGGGCAGAATGGCTTTCCACGCTTCTTCGACGCAGGGCACCATCAGCGATACAACCATCGCGCGGTCGGGATAGTCCCGTTTGACCGCTTTGATCTCCCGCAGGTTCACGTCCAAAGGCCGGTCGGTGATCAGTTCGATATTGTTGAGGCCCAAGAGCCGCCGGTCCGCCCCCCAGATCGCGCCGTATCGCGGCCCGTTTACGTTGACGATGGGCGGCCCCGCCTCACCCAGGGTTTTCCAGACGACACCGCCCCACCCCGCCTCAAAGGCGCGGCGGACATTGTATTCTTTGTCCGTGGGCGGCGCTGAGGCGAGCCAGAACGGGTTCGGGCTCTTGATGCCCACGAAATCGGTTGTCAGATTAGCCATTTTCAATCCTCCCGGATCAGGCGCGCATCAGCGCGACGTGGATATCTTCGGCGGCGTCACGCCCTTCGGCAACGGCCGTCACGGTCAGGTCTTCACCGCCAGCAGCGCAGTCGCCCCCGGCCCAGACACCTTTCACAGAGGTGCGCCCCGGCCCCGTCACAGCGATCTTGCGGCCGTCGAGGTCGGGAAGGTCGTCCCCGGTCAGTGTCTGCCCAATGGCTTTGAACACCTGATCCGCAGCAAGGCGGAAGGTCTGGCCGGTGGGGGTCAGATCATCATCGGTGAATTCGAACTCGATCTCGCGCACTGCTCCGTTGCCATGTACAGCGACAGGCGACGCGTTGGTGATGATCCGCACACCTTTGGCGGCGGCCAATTCCTGTTCCCAGACCGAGGCATTCATCCGGTCACGGCCCCGCCGATAGACGATGGTCACATTGAGCGCACCAAGCAGTTTCGACTGAACCGCTGCATCCACAGCTGTCATTCCACCGCCGATAACAACCACATCGCGGCCAACCGGCAGGCTGCTGAGGTCGGTGCACTGCCGCAGGTCAGCAATAAACCCAACCGCATCCAGAACACCCTCTTTGTCCGCCCCCGGGGCGGTCAAGGCATTCACGCCGCCCAACCCCATACCGAGGAAGACGGCGTCATAGTCAGACTGCAGCTCAGACATGGTCATATCGCGGCCCAACGCGATCCCGTTCCGGATCTCGATCCCGCCGATCTGCAAGAGCCAATCGACTTCGCGCGCGGCGAAATCCTCGGTGCTTTTATATGCGGCGATACCATATTCGTTCAGACCACCGGCCTTTGGTCGCGCATCGAACACCAAGACATCGTGACCGTGCATCGCGAGCCGGTGCGCACAGGCCAACCCTGCCGGACCGGCTCCGACAATGGCAATACGCTTGCCGGTCGGAGCCGCCCGGGAGAAAGGATGAACACCCTGCGCCATCAGCGTATCAGTGGCATAGCGCTGCAAACGGCCGATCTGGACAGGTTCGCCCTCGGCCACTTCGCGCACGCAAACCTCTTCACAGAGGGTCTCTGTGGGGCAGACGCGGGCGCACATGCCGCCCATGATATTCTGCGTCAGGATGGTCTTGGCCGCCGCTTCGGGTGTGCCGGTGGCGATTTGGCGAATGAAGAGCGGAATGTCGATATCGGTCGGGCAGGCAGTGACGCAGGGCGCGTCGTGACAGAAATAACAGCGATCAGCGGCCACCAGAGCCTCGTGATTGCTCAATTGGCCATGCAGGTCTGCAAATCCGGCGCTTAGGGCATCGGGGTCCAGCCGCCCCGAAACAATGCCTTCTTTCAATGCTCTGGCGTCCATCTTCACACTCCAAGATCAGCTTGAACAGGTACTGAACGCTCTCACGGGTCAAAAATTTTATCAACTGGTAAAATTTTTAGTTGGGCTCTTTTTGAGTGATGCTGCACTGCGGCGATATGCAAAAACGGCGGGTCGGGTATTCCAAACGAGAGGTACTCATCGCGATTTCAAAGACTTAGGTGTCGTGTGCAAAAATTGAGCAACGCAAAGGAAAAATCATGGCACTGACACAGTCCTACCAAGGTCAAAAGCCGGGATTCATTTCCAGTCTGATCGATGGCCTGACACGCGGCTTTACTCAAATCGCAGAAGCGAATTCGCGTGTTCACGAAGTCGAACGCCTTCAGGCGCTGTCCAATGACGCGCTTGCGGCCAAAGGCATCAAGCGCGAAGACATTGTACGCCACGTCTTTCGGGACCTGTACTGGATGTAATCAAGGTTCTCAAAACACCTGATTGGGAAAAAAGGCTGCGCAGATTGCGCGGCCTTTTTCTTTTGCAAAAGGCGGGTTGTCACGTCTCCCAACAGAAAAGCCGCCCCAATGGGACGGCTTTGAAACGAACGGTTCGTACGGTCGAGGCGTACGTTTGACCCGTACGCCGAACCAGATCAGTTCTGCGCGTAGTATTCGATGACGAGGTTCGGTTCCATCATCACCGGGTACGGCACATCGCTCAGGCCCGGAGTGCGGACGAAAGTCGCTTTCATCTTGGAGTGATCGGCTTCGACATAGTCGGGCACATCACGCTCGGGCAGCTGAACAGCTTCCAGAAGGGCGGCGATCTGTTTGGACTTCTCGCGGACCTCGATCACGTCGCCTTCCTTGACACGGTAGGACGGGATGTTGACGCGCTTGCCATTCACCAGAACGTGGCCGTGGTTCACGAACTGACGAGCCGCAAAGATCGTCGCCACGAATTTGGCACGATAAACAACCGCGTCCAGGCGGCGCTCGAGCAGACCGATCAGCTGTTCGCCGGTATCACCGCGCAGACGCTCTGCTTCGGCGAAGATGCGGCGGAACTGCTTTTCTGTCAGGTCACCGTAGTAGCCCTTGAGCTTCTGCTTGGCGCGCAGCTGCAGACCGAAGTCAGACATCTTGCCCTTGCGGCGCTGACCGTGCTGGCCGGGTCCGTATTCGCGGCGATTGACAGGGGATTTCGGACGACCCCAGATGTTTTCACCCATCCGGCGGTCAATTTTGTACTTGGCAGACGTGCGTTTTGTCACGGCTGATCTCCTTCTTGGTACGGCACCCCGAGAGGCGACTATGAAGGGCGTTGTCCTCTTGGGTCGAGACCCATGACAGGCATCCCCTTGCGGGGGCCACCAACACCAATGAAGCCGCGCTTATACGGCGGCCTCTCATAGAGTCAACAGACGATTTCCTTGGCCATATTAAACCGGGTTTAACACTGATCCCGCACAGTTGCCGAGCCCAGTCAAAAGGACGTCCATGTCACATCGTGCCCTTCGCAAATCGTTTGAACCTTCGCCGCTGGATTCCGCAGCTCAGAAACGGGATCTCAATATCCTGAAAATTGTCGAAGACGCCGTGCAGCATCGCGAGGTCCGCCTGGCTTTTCAGCCAATTGTCCAGGCACAACAACAGGACCAGGTGGCGTTTTATGAAGGATTGATCCGGGTCACCGACCCAACCGGTCGTATCATTCCCGCAGGTCAATTCATCACCCAGATCGAAGAGCGTGAAAGCGGGCGCTTGCTGGATTGCCTGGCCCTCGAACACGGGCTGCGCATCCTAGCGCGCAATCCTGGCGTCAGACTCGCCATCAACCTTTCAGCACGGTCCATCGGCTATCCAAAGTGGCGCAAGGTTCTGGACCGCGGGTTGGCGCGCGATCCAACCGCAGCCTCCCGGCTTATTCTTGAGATCACCGAAGCCTCCGCAATGTTGGTGCCAGAGCTTGTGGTGCAAGCGATGCGCGCATTGCAGAAACAAGGCATCAGTTTTGCGCTGGATGATTTCGGCGCCGGGTATACAGCGCTTCGATATCTGCGTGAGTTTCAGTTCGACATTCTCAAGATTGACGGTCAATTCATTCGCGGCATTGCAACGGATCCGGACAATCAGGTGCTGACACGAGCGATCATCGCCATCGCGCAGCAATTCGACATGTTCACTGTCGCCGAATTCGTCGAATCGGCACCGGACGCACACGCCTTGTACCAGCTCGGTGTCGATTTCCTTCAGGGCTACTATTTTGGCGCGCCGACTATGGAGCCTCCGTGGCACACCATAGAAAGAGCGCCGGTGGTTCACTGATCAAAGTCGGGCAATTCCCATGACGTAGGGTCAAACCCGCCATGCAACCTGGGCCTGAGACACCCTGTCCGGTATGCGGATGTCCACCGTTGCTTTACGAGAGCGCGAGAAAAGGTCTGGGGCCACAGGCGCAAAAGCGCAATAATCTCTGTGGAATCATATCTAGACCATGACTTTGGTGGAGGGACCAATGACCAACGTCGTTATCGCATCTGCCGCACGGACAGCCGTTGGCTCGTTCGGCGGTTCTTTCGCAAACACACCTGCACATGACTTGGGCACAGCCGTGCTGAACGCTCTGGTCGAACGCGCCGGCGTCGAAAAAGAAGCCGTATCCGAGACAATTCTCGGTCAGGTTCTCACCGCTGCGCAGGGCCAGAACCCCGCACGTCAGGCCCATATCAATGCGGGTCTTCCGCAGGAAAGCGCAGCTTGGGGAATCAACCAGGTGTGCGGTTCGGGTCTGCGTGCCGTGGCACTTGGTGCGCAGCACATCATGCTGGGCGATGCCGACATCGTCTGCGCCGGTGGTCAGGAAAACATGACACTCTCTCCCCATGCCGCGCATCTGCGCGCCGGTCACAAGATGGGTGATGTCAAGTATATCGACACGATGATCCGTGATGGTCTTTGGGATGCGTTCAACGGCTACCACATGGGCCAGACCGCGGAAAACGTCGCCGAGAAGTGGCAGATCAGCCGCGAACAGCAGGACGAATTTGCTGTCGCTTCGCAGAACAAGGCGGAAGCGGCCCAGAAAGCGGGCAAGTTCGATGACGAAGTGATCGCGTTCACCGTCAAGACCCGCAAAGGCGACATCGTTGTCGAAAAGGATGAATACATCCGCCACGGTGCGACCATCGACGCGATGCAGAAACTGCGTCCCGCCTTCACAAAGGACGGATCGGTCACAGCCGCAAACGCATCGGGCCTGAACGACGGCGCGGCGGGCGTGCTGCTTATGAGCGAAGAAAACGCCTCCAAGCGCGGCATCACACCGATGGCCCGCATCGCATCCTATGCGACAGCCGGTCTTGACCCGTCGATCATGGGCGTTGGCCCGATCCATGCGTCGCGCAAGGCGCTGGAAAAGGCTGGCTGGTCTGTTGGCGATCTCAACCTCGTCGAAGCCAACGAAGCTTTTGCTGCTCAGGCCTGCGCCGTGAACAAAGACATGGGCTGGGACCCGGCCATCGTAAACGTGAACGGCGGCGCAATCGCCATCGGTCACCCGATCGGCGCTTCGGGCGCCCGCGTCCTGAACACCCTGCTGTTCGAAATGCAACGCCGCGATGCCAAGAAAGGTCTCGCGACACTCTGCATCGGCGGCGGCATGGGCGTGGCGCTCTGCGTCGAACGTCCCTGACACCAGTTGGCCCGGACAAACACCTGCACAGTCCGGGCCTCTGACGCACCATGACCGACAACACGCCCCCTTTCGACCAGCTGGTGTTTTCCGGCGGCGGTCTGCGGTGCCTGTGGCAAGGTGGATTTCTCGACGTGGTTCGGGATGAAATCGGCCTTGACCCCAAGCGCATAACCGGCGTGTCTGGCGGAGCACTCTCGGCGTGCTGTTTCATCGTTCGGCGTGGTCCACAAATGCGAGACCGCATGTGCGATGCGTTCGCCAAGAACGACTCGAACGTGGCTTGGGACAGCTTTGATGAAGACGGGATTACCCCCCACCAGCGCCTCTATCGCGACTGTGTGGAGGACGTTTTGGACATCGAGGCGCAACAGCAGATTGCAGACGGTCCACCCTTCCACATCCTCATCGGTCATCCCCCGCTGTCCGGTCTGCCCAAGCTGTCCGGAACAGCAGCCACTTTGGCCTATGAAGCAGAGTTGCATACGGTCGCTTCGCCGCACTTCAACTGGGCCGAAAAGATTGGGCTGGATAGCACGCGCGTTGATGCACGCAAGGCGGCGCGCGAGGGCCGTCTTGTCGATCTGGTCACCGCCGCTGCCGTGATCCCACCAGTATTTGAACCACCTCTATGGGAGGGCAGGCCAGTCATTGACGGTGGCATGGCCGATCAGGCACCCATGCCCGAACCTGACGAAGGCTCAACCCTGATCCTGTTGACCCGGCACTACAGCGGCCTGAGTCCCGTGCCGGGGCGCACCTATCTTGAACCGTCCGAGCCCTGCCAGGTCGACAAGATTGATTTCACCGACCCCGACAAGCTGCGCGAAACTTGGTCCTGCGGCGAGGCGGATGGTCGATCTTATCTCGAAACCCTGAACCAGACCTGACACAAAGAGGAGACCCCATATGGCACGTGTAGCACTCGTCACCGGCGGCAGCCGCGGCATCGGCGAAGCGATTTCGAAAGCACTCAAGGCCGAAGGCTATGAAGTTGCGGCAACCTATGCCGGCAACGATGAGAAAGCCGCGAAATTCACCGAAGAGACCGGCATCAAGACTTACAAGTGGAACGTCGCGGATTACGATGCATCGAAAGAGGGCATCGCCCAGGTCGAAGCCGATCTCGGCCCGATTGACGTTGTTGTTGCCAATGCCGGCATCACCCGCGATGCGCCGTTCCACAAGATGACTCCCGAGGCGTGGAAAGAGGTGATCGACACCAACCTGACCGGTGTGTTCAACACCGTGCATCCGGTCTGGCCCGGCATGCGTGAGCGCAAGTTTGGCCGCGTGATCGTCATTTCCTCGATCAACGGTCAGAAAGGCCAGTTCGGTCAGGTGAACTACGCGGCGACCAAGGCGGGCGATCTGGGCATCGTGAAGTCGCTGGCTCAGGAGGGCGCGCGCGCCGGGATCACAGCCAACGCGATCTGCCCGGGCTACATTGCCACGGAGATGGTCATGGCGATCCCTGAAGAGGTGCGCCAGAAGATTGTCGCGGGTATCCCAGCAGGCCGTCTGGGCGAACCGGAAGAAATCGCGCGCTGCGTTGTGTTCCTTGCCTCCGAGAATTCGGGCTTTATCAACGGCTCGACCATCTCGGCCAACGGCGCTCAGTTTTTCGTCTAGGCCACGTTTATTCGTTTTGAAGAGGCCCGCCTGTTGCGCGGGCCTTTTCTTTTTGAGCGGCGCGGATTAGCGGAGGACATGACCCGCGCCACCGCAACTGCCATCGGATTCATTGCCGTCCTGCTTTGGGCGCTTTTGGCGCTGTTCACCGCCGGTTCTGCACCGGTGCCACCGTTTCAGCTCAACGCCCTGACCTTTGCCGTGGGTGGCGCAGTGGGTGTGATCTGGGTTCTTATTCGCAGTCGGCTGGCAATTCTGCGATTGGTTCCCTGGACGGTCTATGCCTTTGGCACAGTCGGATTGTTCGGCTACCACGCGCTCTACTACTCGGCCCTGCGATTGGCGCCACCCGCAGAAGCGGGGTTGATCGCCTATCTCTGGCCCTTGTTCATCGTGCTTTTCTCCGGACTTCTTCCCGGAGAACGCCTGCGCGCGGGGCATATCGTCGGGGCACTGGTGTCTTTTGTGGGGGCCGCATTGATCGTGTTGCGAAACGGGTTCAGCTTTGAAGCTGCCGCGACGCCCGGTCTGATCCTTGCCGGATTTTGCGCACTGACATGGAGCAGCTATTCCGTCCTGTCGCGGCGGCTGGGCACCACTCCGACGGAAGCGGTCGCAGTGTTCTGCGTGCTCACCGCACTGCTGTCAGTGCCCCCGCATCTGGCTTTTGAGACAACTGTCTGGCCCGACAGCGCGTTCGGTTGGCTTTCGGTTCTGGCGCTGGGACTGGGTCCGGTCGGTCTGGCGTTCTATGTCTGGGACATTGGTGTGAAGAAGGGTGACATTCAGGTTCTGGGAGTTGCGAGCTATGCCGCACCGCTGTTGTCGACACTGGTCCTGCTCGTTGCTGGATTTGCGCAGGCCTCATGGCAATTGGTCGCCGCAGCCATCCTGATCACCGTTGGCGCGGGTATCGCTGCGATGGCGTCCCGCCGCGCTTAGGTGCGAATTTGCACAAAAATGGCGCGCGAACAGGGATTTATGTGCACGTAATTGCAGATAGGTATGATCTCAAACGGAAACGCGGCTTTTGGGAGACCAGACATGATCAATCAGATCAACGGACTGCATCACGTGACCTCGATTGCGAGCGGGGCACAATCGAATAACGATTTCTTCACCAAGACACTTGGCCTGCGGCGGATCAAAAAGACCGTCAACTTTGACGCCCCGGAGGTGTATCACCTTTACTACGGCGACGAAGCCGGCACCCCGGGAACCGTAATGACCTATTTTCCCTTCCCCAATGCCCGACGCGGCAATCCCGGAACAGGTGAAGTTGGCATCACCGGATTTGCCGTCCCCAAAGGCAGCTTGCCCTACTGGCAGGAGCGGCTGGCGACGTTTGATGTGAAGAACATGCAGACGGAGACCATATTTGGCGAAAACCGTCTGCGCTTTGACGGGCCGGATGGTGACGGGTTTGTGTTGGTGGAGACCGACGACGATGCCCGCGATCCGTGGACCAATAATGGTGTGCCCGCCGATGCGGCCATCCGTGGTTTTCACAGCGCGGACATGCGCTTGCGTGATTCGGCGGCCAGTGCGGAACTGCTAAAGTACATGGGGTACGAAGAGCTGGACCGTCAGGACAACGTGACCCGCTTTCACGTGCCCGGCGGAAATGAGGCCAATGTGATCGACATCACGCAGGTCAACGCGCCCCCGGCAGACCAAGGGGCTGGATCGGTCCATCACATCGCTTTTTCCGTGGACAATCGGGCACAGCAGCTCGAAGTGCGCAAGGCGCTGATGGACACGGGCTATCAGGTGACTCCGGTGATCGACCGCGATTATTTCTATGCGATCTACTTCCGAACACCGGGTGGGGTGCTGTTCGAAGTGGCTACAAATGAACCGGGCTTTGACCGGGACGAAGACACGGCGCATCTGGGAGAAGCGCTCAAGCTGCCGACACAGCACGAGCATCTGCGCAAGATCCTAGAAGACAGGTATCTGGAGCCGATCATTGACTGATTACATCACACGCCAAACCAAGGGCACGTCCGGCGCGCCCTTGGTGTTCACCTTCCATGGCACAGGTGGGGACGAAACCCAGTTTCACGGGTTGGCGGAACAGCTTTGGCCGGGGGCACATGTCGTATCCCCACGCGGTGACGAGTCGGAACACGGGATGAACCGCTATTTCCGACGTACGGGCGAAGGTGTCTATGACATGGACGATCTGGCCAAGCGGCGTTCGGCCATGGCGGGATTCGTCCGGTCCAAGATCGCCGAAACGGGCGCGACGCGGGTGATCGCGCTTGGATATTCAAATGGCGCGAACATCGCGGCGGCGGTGGCGTTCGAAGATCCTGACCTGTTCACCGATGTGATCGCAATGCACCCGCTGATTCCGTGGACCCCGGCCCCGCAGACCGGCCTGGCGGCAACACGCTGGCTGATCACGGCAGGTGAACGCGATCCGATCTGCCCGGCACCTTTGACCCGATCCCTGACCGATTACCTGCGTGCGCAAGATGCCGATGTGATCGAGCATTGGCACCCCGGCGGGCATGAATTGGTGCAATCCGAACTGGCCGCCATACAGGCCAATATGCTCTGAACGAAAAACGCCCCCGGCCAATCATGGTGCGGGGGCGTTCTGTTTTCCAGCTTCAGCTTTTTGACCATCAGCGGAACAAGGCCTTCAAAAGGCTGCGCACCATGTCGCCACGGGCTTCATGTGCTGCGCGGATGGCATCACGGTGACGGGCGTCTTTAGCATATTCGATCATTTTCCTGATTCTCGCTTTTGCAAAATTTAACTGATCCTTATATGCGCCTTGAAAGCCTTTCGAACAAACGAGACTTTTCACCACCTCAGTTAAGTTTTACTTATGTGAAGATGAGCGACCGACTTCCTCCTCTGACCGCATTGCGCGCCTTCGAAGCAGCCGCGCGCCATATGTCCTTTGCGCAGGCGGCTGCCGAACTGCACGTCACACCCGCCGCACTGTCCTTCCAGATCAAGTCACTTGAAGAACATCTGGGCGCGCCCGTGTTCCGCCGCCTCAACCGCGCGGTCGAGCTCACGCCCGAAGGCGTGGCGCTGCAATCGGGCGTCCAAGAGGGGTTCGACCTGATCCTTACATCGTGGCGATCCGCGCGGCGGCAGGCGCAGTCGAATATCCTCACGGTAACAGCCGGCCCCGCCTTTACCGCC
Source organism: Alphaproteobacteria bacterium (assembly GCA_030431485.1). Lineage (GTDB taxonomy): Bacteria > Pseudomonadota > Alphaproteobacteria > Rhodobacterales > Rhodobacteraceae > Marivita. The sequence goes on along the minus strand of JAUIIR010000006.1, from coordinate 7,805 downwards.
AAGGTGTTGGCCCCGCGCTTGTTTGAATTTGCGCAGGCGCACCCGGATATCGACCTTCGGTTTTCGGCAAGCCTTCGGCTGGTCGATTTTGTGCGCGATGACGTGGATGCCGCTGTCAGGTTTGGCTATGGCCCGGATAAAGGGCTGTATTCGCGCGTTCTGATGCGAGACTGGTTTGCACCGATGATGACGCCCGCGCTGGCCGAGGTGTATACCACGCCCGAAAAGCTGCTGAGTGCATCGCTGATCTTTGATGACAGCGTCGATTTCCTGCGACCCCGCGCCGACTGGGCGCAATGGTTCCGAGCCAATGGCATCACCGGGCCGAAACTGACCGGATCGCATTTCAGCCATGCCGATCACGCGATCGATGCGGCACTGGCAGGGGGGGGCGTGGTCATGGCGCGAAGCACGCTGGCGGCAGGCGCCCTGAAAGACGGACAGTTGGTGGCACCGTTCGACATTGCGCTATCGACCGACGCACAGTTTCGCTTTGTCTGTCCGGTGGGGCACGAAAAGAGACCGCAGGTCGCGGCCTTCTCGGATTGGCTGGATGAAAAGGTTCGAGCTTTGCTGTCACAGCTGCCGGAGAAGCGGTTGGTTCCTGTGGATCAGATATGAAAAAGCCCGGGGGGAGACCCGGGCCAATCTTCTTATGAGAGACGCTCAATCTCTTCTTTTAGTCGGAGTTTCTGCTTTTTCAGCGACGCGATCATCAGGTCATCTGTGCCTGGTGCGCGTTGGGCCTGTTCGACCTCTTCAGACAGGGTTTGGTGCTTCCGCTTCAGTTCCTGAAGATGTGAAGTCAAGCTCATGAAGTCCTCCTGTGACTGATTGGATCTTCAGTCGATCACAGTTTTACAATTCTGTCACGCTGCACCCGCATCATAGGTAAATTATAGCTGGCTGCGGCGCGTCATACGGCTGTTTTCAACTGGAAAGGGCAGGGCCTGCGCTGTCCGCAAAACTTTCGATACCAGATCAGTATACGAATCGGCATCCCTTTCATGGCTTTCGCCGCGGTGCAGCACGAGCGGCGGGTGCGCCACAAATGCCGCGCGGCGCTCTTTTCGACCGCGCAGCAGAACAAGCCGGGCCGGACGGGTGCTTCGGGGATGGATCGGCCAAAGCTCAAGCGCGCCGAGGCACGCGAAGAACGCACTCATCAATTCGGGCAACCGATCCGCACGCTGAATGAACGTGGCTACGCCGCCGGGCTTCAGCCGCCTGGACGCAACGCTTACCCATTTCTCAAGCGGCAGTGCCCCGGACCGGGACACAGCCCGTTCCTGAGACCGGGCAGCGACCGCGCGGAAATCCTCGAAATAGGGCGGGTTGGCGATGACATGGTCAAAACGTTGGGATTTCACGTCGGCGGGCAGATCCGCCAAATCAGCGCAATGCACAGCTCCGTCCAAGCCATTGTCATCCAGATTGCGCTGCGCCAGTGCGGCGTAGGCGGGCTGCATCTCGACACCTGTACACGTGATACCCGGCACACGCCGCGCGAGACAGGCGAGTGCCGCACCTCCTCCGCAGCCCAGTTCCAACACGGTGTCACCAGCCCGCGCCGGGATGGACGCGGCCAGAAGCACCGGATCGACACCCGCGCGATACCCGTCTCTAGGCTGCCACAGCTGAACAGCCCCGCCCAGAAAATCATCGCGGGTCAGTTCCTTTGGCGCAAACGGATCAGTCCTCAAACTTGACACCGTATTCGCGCAAGACACGTTTTGCGTCGTCAATTTCGTCGCTGCGGACCATCAGGCGGCGCGGCAAGATGCCGATGGACCCTTCGAGGACGCTCATGTTTACGTCCAATTCAAAGCTGTCTATACCCTCGTCCTCAAGCACGGCTCGGGCGAGCGGTATCAGTGTGATGTCATTGGTGCGCAAAAGCTCTTCCATGACCAAGATGTAGGAACACCGGGCCCGCTTTGTCGAGCCTTCCTGAAGGAATGGTGATGATGTTGGATAAACCAAGTCAGAAACCGCATGATCGGCTGGCAGAAGCGCTGTCAGGTGACATGGCAGAGGTCAACGCATTGATCCGGGCACGCATGGCATCGGAACATGCGCCACGTATCCCGGAAGTGACCGCGCATCTGGTTGAGGCCGGGGGCAAGAGGTTGCGCCCGATGCTGACTTTGGCGGCGGCTCGGATGTGTGGCTACCAGGGCGATAACCATGTGAAGCTGGCGGCGACAGTAGAGTTCATCCATACCGCGACGCTTCTGCATGACGACGTGGTGGACGAGAGCGAAAAGCGGCGCGGTCGGCCGACGGCGAACCTGCTGTGGGACAACAAGTCCAGTGTTCTGGTCGGCGACTACCTGTTCGCGCGCTCATTCCAGTTGATGACCGAGACCAACAACATCCGCGTGTTGCGCATCCTGTCTGATGCGGCGGCGACGATTGCGGAAGGCGAGGTCTTGCAAATGACGGCAGCGCAAGACCTGCGCACGACCGAAGAGATCTATCTGCAAGTGGTGCGCGGCAAGACGGCAGCCCTGTTTTCCGCCGCAACCGAAGTGGGCGGCGTGATCGCCGAGATGGACGAGCCGCAAGTGCAAGCCCTGTTCGACTATGGCGACGCTTTGGGCATCGCGTTCCAGATCGTGGATGACCTGCTGGATTATTGGGGCTCGGACGCCACCGGCAAGAACGTGGGCGACGATTTCCGCGAGCGAAAGCTGACGCTGCCTGTGATCAAAGCGGTCGCGCTGGGTGATGACGAAGAGCGCATGTTCTGGAAGCGGACGATTGAAAAGGGCCGTCAGGAAGAGGGCGATCTTGAGCACGCGATTGCTCTCTTGAACAAGCATGGAACGCTTGAGGCAACCCGTGCAGAAGCGAACGACTGGGTTGCCAAGGCGCGCGCTGCACTCGCCACATTGCCAGTGCATCCAATCCGCGACATGCTCGACGAGCTGGCCGATTACGTGGTGGCCCGGGTCAACTGATTTTGGGCAGCGCTGCGTTGAACTGGTCTCCCAGAACGCATCCGGCAACCCACCAATCGGGATGCGCGTGATACAATTTGCGCGCGGCGTCTTTTGCTGAGGCTTCGGTGTCGAACACCCCAAAACACGTAGCCCCTGAACCCGACATCCGCGCCAGACCACATCCTTTCTGGTCCGCAAGGACATCAAGCACATCGGCAATCGCGGGCTGAACAGCCAATGCGGCTGGCTCCAGATCGTTTCGCATGCCTCCAAGCCAGTCGATCAGCGCAGCGGCATCAGCAAACGCAGGAAGGCGATCAGGCATCGGTGGATTGGTCTTGGAGCTTAGCGCCTTGAAGACAGATGGCGTCGACACCGGCAGCCTTGGATTGACCAGCACGGCATAAAGCGTCGGAAGCGGCACGACCTCAAGCAAATCTCCGACTCCGCGCGCGCGCATCGGTTTGCAAGCAATGCACATCGGGACGTCGGCACCCAGTCGGGTCAGGGCCTCCAAATGCGTCTTGAAATGTGCATCCGACGCTTGGGCAAACGTGTCAAACGCCTTATCGTTCAGACATATCATCCCCCGCCAAGCCGCTGCTGCATCCGCAGATCCACCACCAATACCAGAGGCGGCAGGCAGGTGTTTTTCCAATACCAACGCCGCACCGTCTTCTTGGATCAGCGATGCCGCGCGCAAAGCCAGATTATCGAAATCCGCAGGAACACCCGCTGCTTCCGGGCCTTCAACCGTCAAAGACAGGGCATTGCCGGAAACGATACTCAACCGATCCCCAACAGACGCAAAGGTGACCAGAGAGTCGAGCAGATGATAGCCGTCGTCGCGCTGGCCGGTGACATGCAGTGTCAGATTGATCTTCGCGGGTGCAAAGACGTTAACCGTCGTCATTCGCCACCTGCAGCGGCGGCGCGCCTTCGTCTGCAAGCACCTGATCCAAACCGACCTCAAGTTTGGCCCGGATACGGTCGGCATCGACCTCTTCCGCGGTCGAGCCATAGATCGTAAAAGATAGCGCCCGACGCCACTGGAACCGCGCTTCTGTCTTGCGCCCCACGGCCCAATACACATCTCCCAAATGGTCATTCACGATTGGATCGACGGGCATCAGTTCCGCCGCACGCTCCATGTGGCCAACGGCTTCTTCATAGCGACCCAGCCGGTAGAGGACCCACCCCAGAGAATCGATGATGTAGCCGCTGTCAGGTCGCGCTGCAGCCGCACGCTCGATCATGTCCAGGGCCTCGTCCAGCTTGATCTGTTTCTCGACCAGCGAATAGCCAAGATAGTTCAACACCTGCGGCTGATCCGGGTTCAACTCCAAGGCTGCGCGAAAATCCGCTTCAGCATCGTCCCAACGATCCAGCCGCTCGTAGCTGATCGCCCGTGCATAATGCAGAAACCACTGACGCTGCGTTTCGACCTCGAACAGGTCCAGAGCCCGCGTGTAGGCATCAATAGCCTCTTCGTACCGCTCAAGCTGCCGCATCGTGTCGCCCAGTGTCGAATGCACAATCGGCTGATCACTATGAGTTTTTGCCAATCGTTGCAGCACTTCGACCGCCGCATCCACCTTGTCACTGTCGCGCAGGGCAGCGGCGCGGCCCAACTCGGCAGCGTGATAGGCAGGGTGGTCTTCTGGCACCTCTGCATAGGCTTTGACCGCAAGCTCTGACTGGCCCATTTCATCCAACAGGCTGGCCGTCAGGAGGATTGCATCAACGTGTTCGGCGCGCAGGTATTCGGCGACCCGTGTGTAGAGAAGGGTAAATTCGTCGTTGGCCTCATTCGCGAGAGCGGCTGCAAGTGTGTAGAACGCCTCGGCCAGCCCGTCACGCGCGCCTCGGATATGCGTAAACGGAACGGCCTCACCCGCGTCCAGAGCAGCGCGCATCTGGCTCAGACCGGGGTCAAGATCACCACCGAACGCCGTATCAATGAGCGTCAACGCATCCTCGTTGCGGTCAAGCTGGCTGAGCACCTCCACATGCGCCATGACCCCCCGCCGCGTGAGCTGCATGCCCCCCGTGCCAGCGTTCTCCAATATGCCTGCGGAACTTTCAAAATCGCCAACCGACGCGAGGGCCAGTGCCTTATGGTACATGGCAAAATTGCGCAGGCCCTGCTGATTTGACAGCTCGTCAAACTGCACAAGAGCTGCCGACATGTCGCCTTTGCCAAGCTGCGACCATGCCAGCAATAACCCGTCTACCAGAGGCCCAACGCCGCGATCGTCTTCAACCCGCGCGATTAAGCCTTCGTAATCCTCGGACGCCGCAAGCTCGGCAACGAGCGCCATATGCGCGACCTGACTGCGGTGCCCGTCATTGACCAGCTTGGTCGAGAGCGCCGCCGCCCTTTCCAAGTCGCCGAGCGAAATCTCTGCGAGGGCCGCACGTTCAAGGATCACCGGATTTTCCGGGTCATGCATAACGGCGCGCCCATAGTAGCTGGCAGCCGCTTGAATATCGCCATCGAAGCTGGCTTGTCGCCCGGCAAGGTAATCCCCGGCGAGGCTGTTCGCGAAAACGCCGCCTGGTGCTACCAGACAGAGCGCCAGCGCTGCTGATCCCAAGAGCCGTTTCATGCTGGACTGCGCCATTCCCGTCTCCCTCAATGAGGCCATTTCACGAACCGTAACGCGGCACCCGGAGACACGCAACCAAAGCAAAAGGCCGGGCGTTGGCCCGGCCTTTGTGACTTACATGTTCGGGTAGTTCGGTCCGTCCCCACCCTGAGGCACCGTCCAGTTGATGTTCTGGCTCGGGTCCTTGATATCACAGGTTTTACAGTGGACGCAGTTTTGGAAATTGATGACGAACTTGTCGTCGCCTTTCTCGTCCTTCACAAATTCGTAAACACCCGCCGGACAGTAGCGCGCCGACGGTCCACCGTATTTCGGCAGGTTCACAGATACCGGAATCGACGCATCCTTCAGTTTCAGATGCGCAGGTTGGCTTTCTTCGTGATTGGTCGCCGCAAAGGACACGTTTGTCAGGCGGTCAAAGGACAGTTTTCCATCCGGCTTCGGGTAATCGATCGGCTTGAACTTGGAGGCTTCACCAGTGGCCTCAGCATCGGACTTGCCGTGCCCAACGGTCCCGAAAAGGGAAAAGCCCAGCGTGTTGGTCCACATGTCGAAACCGCCCAATGTCAGAGACGCAGTCAGACCGTATTTCGACCAGAGCGGTTTGACATTGCGCACCTTCTTCAGGTCCTGACCGATAGCACCTGTGCGCACCTCGTCCTCATAAGCGGTCAACTCGTCCGATCCGCGCCCATCCTGAATGGCGGCGTAGGCGGCTTCAGCCGCAGCTTTGCCCGACAGCATCGCATTATGGTTGCCCTTGATACGCGGCACATTCACCATACCAACGGAGCACCCAAGCAGTGCCACACCGGGTGCCACCATCTTGGGCATCGACTGGTATCCGCCTTCAGAGATGGCGCGCGCACCATAAGCCACGCGCTTGCCGCCCTTCAGCAGCTCGGCCACCATCGGGTGGTGCTTGAAGCGCTGGAACTCCATGTAGGGATAGAGGTGCGGATTCTCGTAGTTCAGATGCACCACGAAACCTACATAGACCTGATTGTTGTCGAGGTGGTAGATGAACGACCCACCGCCCGCGTTGCTGCCCAACGGCCAGCCCATGGTGTGGGTGACAGAGCCCTCGCGGTGCTTGTCCGGGTCGATCTCCCAGATTTCCTTCATGCCAAGGCCGAATTTCTGTGGCTCCTTGCCTTTCGACAGGTCATATTTGGCGATCACTTCCTTGGCGAGGCTGCCGCGCACACCTTCACCTAAGAACACGTATTTGCCGTGCAGCTCCATGCCAGGCTCATAGCCCGGGCCCGGAGTGCCGTCGGCGTTCTTTCCGAATTCGCCAGCGACCACACCTTTGACTTCGCCATTGTCGCCGTAGACAAGTTCAGAGCAGGCCATGCCAGGGAAAATCTCGACACCCAGTTCCTCGGCCTGTTCGGCCATCCAGCGGCAGACATTGCCAATCGACACGATGTAATTGCCGTGGTTGTTCATCAGCGGCGGCATCGGCCAGTTGGGGATGCGGATCTGGCCTGCCTCGCCAAGCATGTAGAACTTGTCTTCCTTGACCGGCACGTTGAGCGGCGCGCCTTTTTCTTTCCAATCGGGGATCAACGCATCCAGACCGCAGGGATCGAGAACCGCACCGGACAGGATATGCGCGCCCACTTCCGAACCTTTCTCCAGAACCACGACGTTCAATTCGGCATCAAGCTGCTTCAACCGGATCGCGGCGGACAGGCCAGCGGGGCCTGCACCAACGATGACCACATCATATTCCATCGCTTCGCGCGTGTGTTCGCTCATGTCGGGCTCTTTCCTGAATGTCACGTGTCGAAAACCTGCTGGGTCACGTAACGTGCGGGTCAAGATCGGTCAATTGCGACACCGCGTTACACTACCCTGTTGAGGCGATTTGCCCGGTTTTCAAACGTTTTCCATGAATAGGAGCGTCATATCGCACTTGGTTTGCGCCTTTTTTCGCAGCCAACCCGTGCGCGCTCTGCGGAGGCTCAAGAGATTGCAGTCAAGAAGAGGGCAGGCCTCCAATCGCGTCGAAATTCTACATATTCTGCCCGCTCAGCCCCAAAACCAGACCGGTTTGCAGATCAAACGAAAATGGCGCAAAGGAGAGCTCCGACCTACGAAAGCGCCCTCTCATGTTTGATCCCGCCTTATTCATCCAATTCATTTCGGGAAGGTTGCGTGCGCCAGAAAGCGCTGTAGAATCAGGCTGTTGAAACAAAATCCGCAGCAACCACGGACGCACGCATGGGTGAAAGCTTACGACCAG
>JAUIIR010000091.1 GCA_030431485.1 Alphaproteobacteria bacterium | reverse complement strand
GCAGGTCTTCCGGGCGTTCCACGCCCTGCAGCAGTTCGTCCAGGATTGCTTTCGAGATGGTCATTCATGCTTCCTTTCGTTGAAGCATGAACCGGATCAGTCATACACAAAAGATCTGACACTCTCGTAGCGCTCGAGATTGGCCAATAATTGTCCAGAATAACCGGAGGACCAGAGCCCCGGGCGTAGCATTTCCGTACGAACATAACCTTTTGGCTTGTTTCATCCTTTCTCCGTCAAATAACTGAAACATAACGCTTTCCTATCAGTTAGAAATAACGGCGTGTTGAGGAGCGGTATGTCTCAAAGTCCTCTCCGTATGACTGCTTCAACCACGGTTCCTCCGCGAAGGGTGCAACCGCCAGGGCCAAGACGCCCGCCGCCGCGACCGGAATTGCAAACCAGGCGCTTGTTACCAGCACGAAACCAACCAAAATGGCCATGTCGGCGACATATTGTGGATTTCGCGAGTAGCGGTAGAGGCCTGTTGTCACCAATTCTGCCTTTGCCCCACTTGTGGCCTTCATCCCGATTCTGGCGACTCCAGCCCACACAACAGCGTTGCCTGCTAAGACCAATGGGAGGCCAATACCCCACCGAACCCAGCCAGGAAGGCCAATCTCGCCCCATCCGAGGATCCCGAGGGCGATCGTCAAAACAAATACTGCGACAGTCAGTAGCCAAGCAATCACTGCGCTCCAATCAATAGAGTGCGCGGGTGGCCAAAGCCGTCGCCTTGGAAACAGTATCGACCAAGCAAATATCGCGATGAGCAGCCCCGCATCCGCTACCCCGGCGACTAGAAGGATTGCCTCCAGTTTCGTCATATCTTGTGTCCATATAGCTGAGTGCCAGCTTGCGCCTTGCCGGTGGTTTCGAATTCGAGGGTCGAATGCTCGATACCCAATTCGGCGCTGAGCCTCGCTTTGATTTGAGACTTGACTGGTTCAACGTCGTGCCATCGATCCGGATGGACGACGATATGGCAGTCAAGGGAAACCGCATGTTCCTGCATCTGCCACAGATGGACGTGGTGGATTCCGATCACCCCCTCCACATCCCGGACCAATGCGACCACTGCAGCGTTTTCGATGTCTGGCGGGCTGCCCAGCATCAGCGTTCGGATCGGCCCGCCGATTTCGGTTCCCGCGAGGTACAGAATGTAGCCTGCGATAAGGATGGTTATGACTGGATCGACCAGCCACCAGTCATAGAGAATGATCAGCATGCCACCGACGATTACGGCTACCGAAGACAGCGCGTCAGACAGATTGTGCAGAAACATCGCCCGGATGTTCATGCTATCTTTTTGCATCGAGTAGGTGAGCAGTGCGGTCAGTGCATCAACGACCAGTGCAACACCGCCAATGTATACTACGGTCCAGCCCGCCACTTCTGGCGGTTCGAGCAACCGCAAGACGCCTTCATAGCAAAGGTAGACACCCACAATTATCAGTGTGGTGTAGTTGATCAGTGCCGCGACGATCTCGATCCGACCATAACCAAACGTCATTTCCTCGTCGGCTTCCCTGCGCGAAATCTTTCGGGCTGCGAAAGCGATCACCAGAGCGGCCATATCCGAGAAATTGTGAAGAGCATCAGCAATCAGCGCCAAACTGCCCGACACGATGCCGCCGGCAATTTGTGCAATCGTAAGAAGTGCATTGGCCCAGATCGCAACGGCAACGCGGCGATCGCCAGATTGCGGATCAAGGTGATTGTGCCCGTGATCATGCGGCATGGCTGGTGTCCTGGTGGCGATGGTTGGGTTTGGCAAATCCGGGAATCGCCGGGACATGGCCAGCGCGGATGGAGCGGACTCGAGCGTTCATCCAATGACGAATGACATGTCGGTACAGGAATTCTCGTACAACACCCAATGCCTGCCGGTGCTGACCAAAAAACGCATCGGGAGTGTCAAATGTTCCGTAGTCCCGAGCAATCCCGGTCTTCTGAATGTAGGTATCGTCCCCTGTCCATGTTACCGGGGGGGTCGACAGACTTTCTGTTCCCGCGCCATATCCGCACAAGCTGTCCGAGCTCGAAAAGCTACTTTGCAGAACCTTCAGAAAGCTTTGATCTAGGATGAACCCTTCCAAATTCACCCAACCGCGCTCAGTTTCGACCTCAACCCAGGAATGCAGGATCTCTTTCGGAGCAACAGGGTAAACAAGTTCTGGAACAACACCACGCTGTAGTTCCTTGTGAATTGCGAACCCGTGGAATCTGCATCTGATGTCCACGCCCCGCAATAGCGCCATCAGCAGCGTTCCCTTGGTGTTGCATTGGCCATATCCATCCTCAAGGACTTCACTAGCGGGAATGTCGTCTTCTCGATTATAGCCGAACGCGATTTCATTACGCACGAAGTCGTAGACTGCTCCGATCCGCTCGTGTTCGTCGAGATCGGCCCATCCGTGATCCTGGATCAGTTTGGCAATTGACGGGGATTGGAAATCCACGAGCCTGGTAGGCTCTAGAAGCGGATCTTGGTCGGGCATGAAAGGTCTCCTCGAATCGTTCAAGGAGATATGTAGGTGCTACAGTGACTGTAGATTCAAGTTGTTTCTGAGTGTCCTCAATCCTCAAGGTATTGCTTGTTCTGGCACCTTTGAATTCGAATGACGATACGTCGCCTGCTAGCTAAGGGAAAATTGCATTTTGAAGCTAGGCTCCGATCTCGTTGTGGTCGGTCAGGCATTCCGAATGATCGCGCAACACTTCCAAAACGCGGCAGTCGGCAGTTCTCCCACCACTGCATTCGTGAACCATTCGCTTTAGTTCTTGCCGAAGCGCTTCCAGACGCTGCAACCTCTGCTCAACCTGCTTTAGTTGCCGACGTGCAATCTGGTCCGCCTCCTCGCAAGGCCGATCAGGGTGGTCGCCTAGGTCGAGGAGTTCTCGGATTGCATCGAGCGAGAACCCCAACTGACGCGCGTGCCGAATGAAGGAAAGCCGGTCCAGCGCAGCAAGACTGTAACGGCGCTGCCCGCCTTCGGTCCGGTCCGGTTCTGGCATCAAACCGATCTGTTCATAGTACCGGATCGTTTGAACCTTGGTGCCGGTTTTCTTTCCCAAGCCACCTATTGTCAGCATTCCCCTCTCCTTCTAGCTATAGTCTTTGTAGGTTTGGAGGGCTGGGGATAGAATTGCAACACCTCAGTCACGACCTCGTGATGGTACTGCTGAAGCTGAAGAAACAACTTGAACCTCTAGCTGCTAGAGGATGTACAGCCCGACAAATTGGCGAATATGGGCGGGCGACTTGCAGTGAATCTGGCGCTTCTACGAAAGATCCTTTGGGTGCTGGTCGGTGTCGCGGCGCTTTCATTTGCTATGCTTCTGCTTTGGGATAGTTACCGTTCCGAACAGGGGTCAGACGAGCCGCAGGTCTTCCGCGCTGCTTTCGAGCTTACGGACCATCAGGGGATTGTACGGACGCAGGCGGACTTCGCAGGTCGATGGATGCTCGTGTTTTTTGGCTTTGCAAACTGTCCGGACGTCTGTCCAACAACGCTTTCCGAGGTCGCCGCAGTAATGGACTTGCTTGGCAACGATGCGGAACAAGTCCAGCCGCTTTTCATCTCCATCGATCCGGAGCGCGACACGCCCGAGGTGCTTGCGGATTTCGTTCCGCGGTTCGACGCTGGGATAATCGGTCTAACCGGAACACCAGCTCAAATTGCCCTTACGTCGGACACCTTCCACATCTTTTTCGAACGTATCGAAGAAGCGTCGGCACCTGACGGCTACACAATGGGCCACTCTTCGCAATTGTTCTTGTTCAACCCTGACGCGGGATACACCACGTCCTGGCAATATGGCACTCCGGCGGAAGAGATTCTGGTGGAATTGAGGGAATATATGGAATGATGACATCAAGCCTGAGAGGCGAGGCGGCGCTCATGGCCGCATGGATCGTTGCGCTTTTCTCAACGCTGTCGGTTCTGTTCATCGGCGAAGTATTGGGCCAAATGCCCTGCCTGCTCTGCTGGTATCAGCGCGCGTTCATGTTCCCGCTGCCAATCATTCTGGGCCTTGGCCTCTGGTGGAAGGACACTGGCGTTGGACGCTACGGTGTCGCGCTCAGTCTAGGTGGCATGGCTATCGCGCTTTGGCATTCTGGTCTTTATGTCGGTGTCATCCCAGAGCCCATCCAACCCTGCACCGCGACAGGTCCGTCTTGTACCGATGACAATCAAAAAATCTTCGGACTTCCGATTCCGGCACTGTCGCTTCTGGCCTTTACGCTCACCGCGAGCCTGTCGGCCCTGTCTCTGAAGGAAAATCAGCTATGATCCGCCGATCTATTGTCCTGGGAGTTCTCGCTCTCGGCTTTGCACTGTTTGCAACAGCGGTGTGGTACACGACGCGATCCACCCCCGCGACTGAAAGCGCAGAGGTTCCGACCGAACTGCAACTGGCGCTCATTCGGCCTTATTCACCCATCCTGGGACCTGAGGAAGCGCCTGTCACCATCGTCGAGTTCTTCGATCCGGCCTGTGAAGCCTGCCGTGCCTTCTACCCGATCGTAGAGGACATCATGGCTGAACATGGTGAAAGTGTCCGGGTCGTTCTAAGATACACGCCGTTCCACGGCGAAGGTTCCGAAATCGCCATTCGCGTCCTCGAAGCCGCCCGAATGCAAGGGAACTTCGAAGCGGTCCTCGAAGCGCTCATGGAGGAACAACCCCGGTGGGCGGCCCATGGAGACATGCGCCCCGACCTAATCCTGCAGGTTGCCGTTTCGGCGGGTCTCGACCCCGAGGCCGCGCAGGCTCAGATGCTGGCGCCGCAAACCACCGGGCTTTTGAACCAAGAGCGCACAGATATCGAAACCGTCGGTGTGCGCCAGACGCCCACATTCTTCGTGAACGGCCGGCCTGTCGACCCATTTGGCGAGGCGGAATTGCGCGCGCTTGTGGCTGAAGAAGTCGCCAGCGAGTCGTGAGCACCCAAACTTGAAGTGGAAACCGAGATGAAAAGAGTGACTCTTGTCATGCCGTTGGCCCTCGTTACAGTCCTCGCTGCACCCGTCGCGGCGTTAGCCGGATCAGAGGACGTGGAGATTGAAAACGCCTGGGCGCGCGCCTCAATTTCCACCAGCCGGCCTGGCGCTGCGTACCTAACAGTTCGCAACACAGGCGACGTCGCAGTGACCCTCACTGGGCTCGCAACGCCATTGGCAATGATGCCTGAAATCCACGAGACAACAGTAACTGCCGAGGGCATCAGTTCCATGGCACCGGCAGGCGAGATCACGATTCAAGCCGGTGAAACCGTGGCGCTGGAACCCGGCGGCCTGCATGCGATGCTGATGGGTCTGCAATCTCCGATGACCGAGGGTGACTCCTTCCCGTTGACGCTGACATTCTCGGATGGCGGTGACGTCACGGTCGACGTGCCGATCCTCGGCATCGCCGCGCGCGGACCCGAGGGCTGATGCGGCGGCGGGCGCTTCTCGGCTATGGTGCGACGGGTTTCGGCGCACTCGGGCTGACACTTCTTGTCGGCTGGTGGCGCGTAGACGGTCCTGTCGCGCCTGATCCGGCGGAGCAGCGCCCGCTGCCCTTCTCGGAAATGGATTTCCGTCTGCAAGACCATGAAAGACAACCGGTTGGACCCGACATGTTGATCGGGCGCGCGTCGTTGGTTTTCTTCGGGTTCACCTTTTGCCCGGATATCTGCCCCACAACGCTTTCCGACATTTCCGGCTGGCTGGACGACCTGGAAGATGATGCAGAACGGTTGAACGTGATCTTAATCACAGTTGACCCCGAGCGTGACACCGTTGACGCGATGGCGGAATATGTAGGCTATTTTCATCCCGCAATACGCGGTTGGACAGGCCCTGAACCACAGATCGCGCGTGCTGCGGCCGATTTTCGCGCAATCTATGAACGGGTGCCCACTGAGAGTGGCGACTATACGATGAACCACACGGCGAGCGTGTTCTTGTTCGACCCGGAAGGACGCTTCGCCGGCTCCATCGACTATCACGAGCCGAGGGAATTCGCGGTGCCGAAGATCCGCAGAGCAATGGAAGCAGACGCTGTAGGTGAAACATGAAACAATGGTATCTGGTTTCCGGGGTTGCATCAGCGGGTGTCGTTTCAGCCATTGCCTTTGCAATTTGGAGCGTCCGGCAAGTTGAACCCGTCCCGCCCTCGCTCGCAGCCGCCATTCGGTGGGTTCCGGAAACCGTCACTTCTCCTGAGCTTTCTGAGGCGCCGATTGTCGACTTGAGTGTTTCCCAAGTGCAAACGCGGCCCGAACTTACACCCCCGCCGCCGCTTCCCGTCGCCGCGAGTGTCGAGGAGTCGCTCCCTGTCATAGAGCCGCCACTCCTATCCTGGTCGCGTGATTTCGCTCCGGGTGAAACGCTCGATGGGGTGCTGGCAGATGCCGAACTCGGGGCCACAGACAGGGCCGAGGTCGCGCTGGCGCTTGGGGCAGAATACGATCTGCGGCGCCTGCGTCCGGGACATGGTCTCACCGTCGTGACGACCCGTCCGGAATCCCGTCTGCACAGCGTCCTTCTGGAATTGGATGGCGGCGTCCGTATTGAAGCGGTTTTTGGCACCGAAGTTGAGACACGCGTCCTTGTTCCTCAGCCCGAACTGGTGATCCGCGCGGGAGAGGCGCGTATCGAAAGTTCTGTCTTTGCAGCACTCGACGAGGCCGGAATGCCAGCACGCTTCGCGGTCGATCTCGCACAGATGCTGGGTGGAACATTTGACTTCCGGCGTGATCTGAGGGGCGGTGAAACCTTGCGGCTGATGTGGCAGGAGGCACGGGTTGGAAACGAGATCATTGGCCAGCCGAGTCTGACCTTCGTGGCGCTTGACCTCGGTGACACAGTCTTCGAGATTGTTTGGCCCGGGGATGAGTCAGGTCGCGCAACTATCTATCGTGACGGAGAAATAATTCGGGTCTTCGCCCAACCCGTTGCGGGCGCGCGTCTCAGCTCGGTCTTTGGGCGCCGGACGCATCCGATCTACGGTAGTACGCGCATGCATACAGGCGTCGATTTCGCCGCTCCCCACGGAACACCGGTTTTTGCAACTGCCCCTGGCCAAGTCAGCTTCATCGGGCTTCGCGGTGGCTATGGTCGCGTCGTCGAGATTGCTCACGGGTCCGAGACCATGACCCGATATGCCCATCTGAGCGCCGTCCCCGAGGGCCTCGCCGTCGGCCAGTCCGTGGCTGCGGGGGACACGATTGGCCGCGTTGGTGAATCCGGCACTGCAACGGGACCGAATCTGCACTACGAAGTACGTGTGGATGGCCGCCCCACCGATCCTCTCTCCGACGAACGCCTCATAACGGGCGTGGAAAGTGAAGCGCTGGATGCTGCCGCGCTCTCGCGTCTTAACGAAGCGCGCGCCATGCTCGACGAGCAACTCGCCGGCATGGGCTTCTCAAGCGACATCGAAAGGATTTAATCCATGAAGCGACCCCTTGCGGCACTCGCGTTTGCCCTAACCCTTTTCCCAACGGCGGAAGCCCTTGCACAGGCGATGCCAATCGAAGTCTACAAGACCAATGGATGCGGCTGTTGCCTTGCCTGGATGGAGCACTTGGAAGAGAACGACTTCGCTCCAACCGGGCAAGACATGTTCGCGGGGCTTCTGGTTCGGTTCAAGCTGGAGAACGGCGTGCCACAGCGCATGATTTCGTGCCACACGGGGCTTGTGGACGGATACGTTATTGAAGGCCATGTTCCCGCTACAGAAATTCGCCGTTTGCTGGAGGAACGCCCAGACGCCATAGGACTGGCTGTGCCGGGCATGCCGCTCGGATCGCCAGGTATGGATCAGAGTCGGCGCGCAGATGCATACGATGTCTTCCTCATAAACCGGGACGGATCGACCGAGATTTTCGCAAGCTATCAAGGAATTTGATCTATGCAGAGCAGCACACAATCAGGCGGCATATCAGTGACAAACATTCACGGAACTCTAATAGAAGAGGCTGGGAATTGTGCGGGCGGGCGTCTGGAAAACCCAATGGTTGGCGGGTGGATATCTGCATTCTGCAAGGGGACCTTGTCTGCTGCCGTATTCCTTTCGCTCGGGGCCTGTGCTGTGCCAGTTACCGACACGTCCGCCACTCAACAGAACTACATGGAGGAATTGCCGGAGCAGGTCGTCGCAATTGCCGCATCCTATCAAAATCTTCAGGCCGTACGACTGCGGCCCGACGACGGGTGCTACTGGTACCAACATGTTGGACCCGTCGAGACGACAATGCTGCCGCTGTTAACCGCCTCTGGACGCTCGATTTGTACAAGGCGTGAGGCTGACCTTCCCGCGGCCAATTAGCGGACAAATTCGTCTGCAATTTCTTCCGGAACGTCAGGCCTATGATTGACACCTCACGTGTTGCCGGAATGCCAACATCCCTCGCGAGCCTTGCCACCGCACGGCTCCGAAACGCCGGTAAATCCGAACCGATCAACTATGCGCCGATGCGCGGCCGTCTCCATTAGCTGGATAGAGATGGGCGGTAACTCCGACCTGAACCTGTTCGTAGAGGTCATTAATATGGGGCATGACCATGCGCACACAGCCCGAACTTGCGCGAGATCCTATCGAACGAGGATAGGGAGTGCCGTGGATGCGAAGATATGTATCCCTGTCGCCAACATAGAGATAGAGAGCACGCGACCCCAAGGCATTCTGCGGGCCAGGCTCCATTCCGTTCTCATATTGAGAATAGAACTCGGGTTCGCGTTGGATCATAGCCGCTGTCGGCATCCAATGCGGCCATTCAACCTTGCGACGGATTGTGTAGGTGCCCGGCTCGTAAAGACCTGATCGACCGATAGCCACGCCATATCGCATGGCGGTTCCGCCCTCTTCAATGTGATAGAGATACCGAGCCACTGCATCGACGTGGATGTCGCCAGGCGAAAGATCGGCTCGCGCTTCGACCCGCTGCGGCAGCAACCGTGGGTGCAAACCCCAGGGGTTCGTTGTGGCCGGATCGTAGTTCGGCGGCGTAACTTGTGCATCCCAGTCAGCCCGTTGCGTTTCGGTTGGCCATGTGGTTGCAAGTGCTGGGACGGCAATCGCTGGCGAAAACATCGCCGCAGCTGTCACGATAAAATGGCGCCTGGTCAGCATGAGCCTGCTTCCCTCCAAGATTTGGTATTCCAGAGCACAGATGTGCTGACTAAATTCCAGTAAACAAGAGCGGTTGCAAAAACCAAAGTCCAGTCAACTCCGCGCGAGATGTGAAGAAATGTCCTTGCCCCCTCGACATCAAGCAGGGGAAAACGCATTACCTCATCCACGATCAAAGGGCTGGCGGGACGAGCGCGAGTTTCGTTCGCCTGGCTTGCTGGCGGTAAGCGGCGATCGCATCCGGAGGAAAGCTAATGCTCGTAGTCTTAAGCGTTGTCGGTGGCGCAGTCTGGGGAGGCTTGTTGGCAAAAAAGCGCGGTGGTAACAGGCTCGATATCGCGCAGTATGCAGCTGTCTCGGCCATAGCCTTCGGCCTGCTGGCCGTTTTTGCAGTATTCCTTTTAGCAAGGCTTTTCGGTTAACTTTTCACGGTACTCCCCAATCATCCATGCTCAGGATGATGCATCAATGGCACGCTGGAAGGCTGCTAGAGTCGCCTCGCTCACATGATGCTCGATCCCCTCCGCATCGCGCTCGGCTGTTTCCTGGTCAATTCCGAGATTGATTAGGAATGCGACCACGATTCTGTGTCGCCGCCTGCACGCATCGGCAAGCGCTTGCCCCTCGTCAGTCAGAAAAATCGAACGATATCGCTCGCGGCGAACTAGGCCTGCTGCTTTCAAGCGCGAGATATTCTTGGTGACAGTTGGCGGTTTCACCCCAAAACGCTCGGCAATATCGACCGGACGTGCTTCCCCCTGAACTTCAATAAGTTCGGCAATCAACTCAACGTAGTCCTCAGCCATTTCGCTCTCATGCGCCTTTCGCACGGTTGCGAACCCATCGGCTTGTTCCTCGGGATCCCGCGCATAAGCGGCAGTGTCGTCACGAAAATTTGAAGGTTGGTTCGTCATGGGGGGACAATGCCGGAACAACAATTGATTGACAACTATTCGCCTCGGGTAGATATGTTAGCCTCATCTAACTTTGGATCGGAGATTACGTGTGTTCCACAAGTTTTCCACTCTTGTGATTGGTGTAGCGCTTGGCGCTGGTCTTGCTAGTGGCCCTACATCGGCAACTCCGGTCCAGGAAGCCCCCTGGATTCCCGAAGCGGCTGCCTACCGGTTGACCTTGTTTCTGGGCAATCTAACCCCGGTCCCGTGGGATGAGTTGGAGCGGGCGTGGTTCGAACCTTATCACCAGTCCCAGTTCGCGCAGGGCGCTTTTCAGTGGCTTGAGGCTGAAAGCGATGTGGAGACTGATCAACTGATAGCCGCGATTGCAAGCGAGGATCGCCAGGCCGTTTTTTCGGAGGCGACACGACTGATTGCCGTACGCATCAACGAGGAATTGGACGAAGCACTCGCGGCCGAAACTCCTGCAGCGGCCCAACAAGCCGTCGGCGCGGCACAGGAACTCTACCGGGCATTTGCCGACCACATTGCCGCCGCCGACCCAGACGCCGCGCGGGAGATCGGCCTTGCCTGGCTGGAAATGGCAAGCGCAACAGGCTCCGCCGGCGTACTTGGTGTCGCTGTCGTTCAGCCGGACCGCGACGCCATGCAAGCCTCGCGCGCGGTCATTTCAGACTACCTTGCTGCTAACTATCTCATTCACTCCTTCGCGCCGCGTGACACGCTGAGCGCTGTGCCCGAAACCGTCGCCCTTGGAGGCCACGCCGTTGCCATCCCTGTAACGCTGCCACCCGGCTCTGACATATTCGATCAGGATCCCTTGCCACGTCTGGTTCTGGGCTTTGAAGAGCAGGGAATCGATGAAACCGATTTGCCGCTGATTGCATATGGCGACATGCTGTTTGATAGCCCCGAGATTTTCAGCGGACCAGCACGCGAGCTTGGGATTGCTTGCTCGTCCTGCCACAACCGCTCGGACATCAATCAGCGCTTTTTCATCCCCGGTGCCAGCCATCAGCCCGGCGCGGTGGATGTGGACGGCGCTTTCTTCAATCCGATGTTCAATGACCGGCGCGATGACCCGATCGACATTCCCAGCTTGCGCGGTCTTCGCTTCACTGGCCCCTATGGTCGCGACGGTCGCTTCGCCAGCCTCCGCGACTTCACACGCAATGTGATCGTCAATGAGTTCGCGGGTGCAGAGCCGACACCTTTCATGCTGGATGCCATCGTCGCCTACATGACGGAGTTTGACTTTCTGCCAAATTCTCTGCTGACCGGAGATGGGCAATTGACTGCCGCTGCCTCCGAAGCTGCGCGGCAGGGTGAAGAGATTTTCAACCGGCCTTTCGATGGACTCGGGGGCAGGTCCTGCGCAAGTTGTCACGTCCCGGACGGGAATTTCCTCGACCGGCAGGCGCATGATATCGGATCGGTTGCACCAGCCTATCAGGACGCGCGCGCAGGGGCGCTTGACACGCCGACCTTGTTGGGAACGGTTTACACCGCGCCCTATTTTCACGACGGCTCGTTGCCAACGCTCGCAGCCGTTGTGGACTGGTTCGACGATACAAATGCGCTTGGACTGTCCGGCGCTGAGAGAGATGATCTGACCGCCTATCTCGAAGCCGTCGGTGCCGCGGATGAGCCTTACGAGCAGTTTGATGACGAAAACACCCCCTTCCGGCTGGCTTTCGCTGAGTTGACCACCTTTGCATCGACACTCGACACGCTTCTGCTGCGGCGAGACATCCACCACATCCTGCTTCTGACCGATAGCGTCGCTTCGGATCTTGCGGCGGATGCCGGGACGATGGCCAATCTGTCCGCGCGCCCCGAAGTCTATTCATTGGCGGCGCACCTTGCTGAAGTTGGCACAGCTGTTCGCGCTGGTGACTGGCCTGCTGCAGAGGCAAGCTGGGCGGCCTTTCAGGGCGAAGCGCAAGCCATCGAAGAAAGGGCGTTCTGATGAACCTACTGCTGACCCGCCGTCATCTTCTGGCCCAATCCGCTGCGGGAGCGTGCGCCTTGCTGGCAGTGCCAGCCATGGCACAAACTGAAACGCTTCGCCTTGCTTTCATCCCGCAGGAGAATCCGCAAAAACTCCTTGGAGATATCGAGGCCATCACCGGCTGGTTGTCCGCCGAAATCGGCGTGGAGGTGGAGGGCTTCGTGACCATCGACCATGCCGCCGCTGTCGAGGCACTGCGCAATGGCGACGCTGACATTTCATTTATGGGGGCACTGCCCTTCGTTCTGGCCGAAGCCGAGATCGGGGCGGTGCCGCTCCTGTCCGAGATTTACCGCGGTTCGCCGAGCTATACGGGCCGCGTATTCGTCCGCAGGGATAGTGGCATCGAAACCCTGGCCGATCTTCGTGGTCGCGACATCGCCTTTGCCGATCCTGTTTCGGAATCGGGCTACCTCTACCCATTGGCCGAGTTCGAGCGTGCAGGGTTGATTGCAAGCTTGGCTGATGCCGACACGTTTTTTGGCAGAATGTTTTTCGCAGGGGGCTATCAGCAGGCGATGCAGGCGATGGCCGAAGGGCTCGTCGATGCGGCAGGGGCCAGCCAGTTTGCAGATTTGCTCCTTTCACCTGACCAGCAGTCTCAAGTGACATGGATCGCAGAGAGCGAGACTATCCCAAGCCATGTTGTGATCGCCCGCCCGGGTCTCGACGCTGAGGTGCAGGCAAGTTTTGTTGCGGCGATGCTGAGGCTCAACGAAGATGAAAACAGCGAGATGCTGCGCTATCTCTACGGTCCCGATGGGTATGTTACTGCCGATCCAACAGCGTTTGAAGGCGTTCGTGCCATGGCCAGTCGATATGGGTTGCTGCGATGACACCCGCAATTCAAACTGAGGACCTTGCATTCTCTCATCTTGGCTCGGGCTTGCCCGCATTGGCAGAGGTCGCACTTTTAACGCCGGAAGGAGCGGCTATCGCGCTGCTTGGCCCCTCTGGCGCGGGGAAGACTACGCTGTTGACGCTGCTCGATGGGCGGCTGCGAGGCTGGCATGGCCGCGCAACGGTGCTCGGGTCGGCTCTCGATCCCGATCGCGCTCCACCTCTTGCCCGGCGCGCCGATACGGGCTTTATCTTTCAGGAATTCGCGCTCGTTGAACGCTCCACTGTTCTGAGAAATGTTCTGAACGGCCGGCTAGCCCGGATGGAGTTCTTCCGCGCCCTCCTGGCGCGCCCGTCGCCGAATGACGTGACCATCGCCCGGACAGCGTTGGAGGATTGCGGCATCGCGGATCTCGCCGAAAGGCGCGTCGATAGCCTAAGCGGCGGTCAACGCCAAAGGGTCGCGATTGCGCGCTGTCTGGCACAGGAACCAAGGCTGATCCTGGCCGACGAACCCGTTAGCAATCTTGACCCCGTCCGCGCTGCGGAGATTCTGTCGCTTCTCACCCGGGCTGCAAGAAAACGCGGTGCAACCACGGTTTTCTCTTCACATCAGCCCGAACTGGCGCGCCGGTTTGCTGAAAGGGTGATCGGTATGCGGAATGGGCGGATCGTCTTCGACATGGCCACTGAAGATTTGAGCGAAGACGCGACTGTTCAGCTTTACCAGGACGCCGAGAATCCGCTTTCCCCTCTTTTGCAGGTGGTTCAGTGAAGCGCGCGCGGAATGTCGGCGGTTTTGCGGCCAGCGCGCTTATCGCAGGTGCCGTGCTCTGGTCTTTAGTGACAACCGATGTTGAACTGTCCCGGTTGCTGTCCGCAGCGCCACGCATTGCTGATTTTCTTGGACGGATGTTCCCCCCGGATCCGACGGTGATGTCCGAGATTGTGCGCGGCAGCGCAGAAACACTGCGCATCGCCATCGTCGGGACGCTCGGCGCCGTCATCCTGTCCGTACCGCTCGGTATTCTTGCCTCCGACACGATGGCTCCGCCTGCCGTTTATCGACTGGTTCGTACGCTGCTCGCGCTCATTCGTGCCATTCCCCTGATACTTGTCGCAATGCTAATGGTTGGGGCGGTGGGGCTAGGACCATTGCCTGGCATCATCGCGGTTGCGTTTCATGCCACGGGCATGCTGGCAAAGTTCTATTCAGAGGCGATCGACAATGTCGAGCGCGCGCCAATCGCTGCGTTGGAAAGCGCCGGAGCCGGTCCGATTCTTCGTCTTCGCCACGCAATCTGGCCGCAGATGGCGCCGGTCATCGCCCGCGACACCATTTTCCGGTTCGAGTTGAACTTGCGGGAGTCACTCGTCCTAGGCATCGTCGGGGCCGGCGGAATTGGGTTCTACATTCAGACATACGTGCGCTCGTTCCAGTACGATAAAGCGGCGAGCGTAACGATAGCAGTGATCATCATGGTTATCGCGATCGAGGCCGTGAATGTCGCGCTTAGGCGGCGCTTCACCTGACGCGTGTATCTAACCAATCTGCGGCGGATATCTCCGCAGCAGGGCTCATCGTCCCATCACTCGATCTGTTGTTTCGACGGCTGTTTTCGAAAGCTGGCCCGCTGCAGCCTGTCGCTTCGTTCCAATTCATTCTGGAAAGCGTATCCTACGCAAATCTTCAGTGCCCGTGCGCAAGAGCACCGGCGGCCCTCTGTTCTCCCGTTCCCAGGCCCCCGTGCGGTGTCCCTTGATCGTGTTTGGTGTTCAGCAACCGTAGTGTGTTCATCACCACAATCAGAGACACGCCGACATCAGCAGCAATCGCGCCCCACATCGAGGCCATGCCAAACGCGGTCAGGCCAACAAACAATGCCTTCGTTGCCAGTGAAATGCCGATATTCTGGCGAATGATCACCATTGTCCGTCGAGAGTGAGCAATGAGCCATGGCACCTTGCCGATATCATCGGTCATCAATGCGACGTCGGCAGTTTCGATGGCTGCGTCCGACCCTACCGCTCCCATGGCAATGCCATAATGCGCGAGCGCCATGGCAGGTGCGTCGTTCACACCGTCGCCAATCATCGCCACCATGTCGTGGCTGGTGACCAACTCCTCGATGGCGGTGACCTTGTCTTCGGGCAGAAGTTCGGCGCGCACTTCGTCGATTCCGACCTCGGCTGCAACCGCCCGTGCGGTGCGTTCATTGTCTCCGGTCAACATCACGACTGTGCCGACACCAAGGCCATGCAATCTCGCCACGATGCTTCTGGCGTCGGGCCTGATCTGATCGCGCAGCTCTAGAATGCCAGTCACGCCATTTTCGTCGCCCACGGCAACCAATGTGCTGCCCGCTCCCTCGATCCGGTCGCGGATATTGGCGGGGATTTCGACGCCGAAACCCAACTCCTCGGCAAATCTATCAGACCCGAGCCAAATCGTTTTACCGGCGGAACGACCTTCCAGTCCGCGTCCCGGAATCGTTCTGGTGTCATCGGCGGCGGTGATCAGAGCACCGTCGCGTTCGGCCCGTTTAAGAATGGCGCGTGCCAGTGGGTGCGATGAGCGTGCCTCGAGCGAGGCAGCAATGCTCAGCAGGTCACGCTCGCTGCTGCCACCAAGCGGATAAACCGCGGAAACCTCGGGTTCTCCCATTGTCAAGGTTCCAGTCTTGTCCATTGCCAGCGCAGTTGTCCGGCCTGGAGCTTCGACATAGGCTCCGCCCTTGATCAAAACGCCGGACCGCGCAGACGAGGCAAGCGCAGCGACAATGGAAACCGGTGTCGAAATCACCAGCGCGCAGGGGCAGGCGATGACCAGAAGAACCAGTGCATTGTAGAACCAGAAGCCCCAGGTGCCACCGGCCAGCAGCGGTGGTAGCAATGCGATGGCGATGGCAAGGGCCATAACCGCAGGGGTGTAGATGCGGGCGAATTTGGTGACCCATTGTTCCACCTCAGCGCGCCGGGAATGCGCATCACCGACCATACGGATAATCTTGGACAAAACGGTATCGGCCACCACCTTCGTTACCCGAATGGTCAGTGTGCCTTCACCGTTGATAGTGCCCGCAAACACATCGTCGCCGAGCCCTTTGGGGACAAGCGCACTCTCGCCAGTGATCGGAGCTTGGTCGACCGCTCCAACTCCCTCCGTCACCTCTCCATCAAGTGGGATACGGTCGCCACCACGCACGACAAAAAGATCGCCAATGGCGACCTGTTCTGCCGGGATGGTCGCTTCGCTGCCGTCGGATCTGATCACGCGTGCTGTTGGCGGTGCAAGGTCCAGGAGCGCCGCGACAGCATTGCGCGCCCGTCCGACGCTCCAGCTTTCGAGATAGAGCGAAAGTGAAAAGAAGAAGGCGACGGTCGCCGCCTCGAAGAACTCGCCGAGCCCAATGGCACCGGCGACCGCTACTACCATCAAGAGGTTCATGTCCGGCGACAACCGCCGGGCTGATGACCACGCTTTTGGCGCAACGAGCCACACGCCGAACAGGATCGCCAGCGCAAAAAGCCCAACTTCTGGCAAAGGCATTGGAGCTTCGCCGTGCCCAGAAAACAATCCAAGCGCGCCGCCCAAACCGGTTTCGACCAAATGCCACAGAAATCCGGCCGCCCAGAACGCTCCACTTAGTGCGGTAAATCGCCTTTGCCTGGCAAGATGAGCGGCCTGATCTGTGGAGGCGCTATTCGCGTCCCACGGACGCGCGCTCATTCCGGTACTGGCAACCAGTTTGATCACCTGATCATCCGTGGTGCTTTTGGCTGACCTAAGGACGGTCATCCGTCCGTTGATGACATCGAAGGCCAAATGGTCCGACCCGCCAACCTGTGGACCGACAACCTTTGTCAGGATCGAAACTTCTTCGGCACAATCCAACCCACTGACCTGAAAGCTTCGTCCTTCGACAGAACCCGGTGCCGCAGGAGCGATATCACCGCAACTCGCTTCGCCGCCACAACACGAGCTTTCAGTGTCAGAGCGTGCCCCATCATGTGAGTGGTCATGGTGATGATTTTGGTTTTCGGATGCCATTGTTGGACCTCGGATTCGCTCAGCTCCCGAATGGATAGCACCTACAGCAACTAGAGCTTCAAGGCCCTATCTCGTAGTTGATCAAACTTCGTGTGTTGAGTGGTCAAACCAGGAAAACTGCGCCGGTTTCCGCAGCTCCATGGTCAAAAAACCCGTGGTCCGCGTGTCCATGCCCAAATCTAGCACAGACCTAGCACAGTTGGAAACCGCACCAACAATATCAACGACTTAACTCATCATGACGCGCATCGAAATCTCGCTGGTCCATGGCTTTGCTATGATCGAATCCCGAAAGCAGATTCGAAAAGCCGCTGTTCAATACTCCATTCCAAACGTCAGCTTTGTCCGCACACTGCTCCTTCAGCATATTGAAATGCTGCGCGATGCACGAACGGCTGGTCTGGTGAAGCCGCGCTGCGGCGATGGTACTTGTCGTCAAGGTCTGGTCTGGGCCGT
>JAUIIR010000090.1 GCA_030431485.1 Alphaproteobacteria bacterium | reverse complement strand
GAAGGCTGGACTTTAATGCAAGCGTTGCGGCTCTGCAAAAACGGCGCAATAGGGTGAGGTAGAGTTTCCAACCCGCAACTGAACTTGCCCAAAAACGCGCTGAAAATCTGGTAATGAAGTTTATGTTAATAATTGAACAAACGGCGCAGAGGGTTTATTATGTAGAATTGGGATACTTGAATGGTGTTTTTGGCGACTGAGCCTCAGGGGTCATGGTGAAGTGAGACTTGGCCCGGCGCTGTTACTTTGACGCATCGCGAATGCGAACACCCATAGCCCCGCAAGCACCAGACTTAACAATGCGTTCCAACTGGCCATCGACAAAGTTAGAAATTCCCATGCCACCTGATCGCACATGACTAAGTTAGATGCCCCATCGGTAGACAAAAGGTCCTCGGCCGACATTGAGCTCATGTCGAGCCCGGATCCCGTACAGGACGTAGGCCCTTCCCACCAATCCCGTTCGACACCCGTGTGGAAGACGCCGAGTGCCGCAGTCGTTGCCGCAGAAGCTGCGCCGATGAGCAAGAGTGGAATTATCGGTAGCCCCACCGTCAAAAGCAGACCCATGCCGATTGCAACTACATGCGGATACCGCTGCCAAATGCACATCGCGCAGGGTGCATAGCCCAAAGCCTGAAACACGAAAGCTGCAAAGAGCAAAGCCGCCGACCCAGCAGCCGCGAGAAGACCAATTTGTTTTCCCGAATAGCTCAAGCTTTAATCCGTTCATGACAGCAATATCGCCAGAGGCTGAAGATGCATTTGCACTCAACCTCCGATCGCTTGACTATCTCCGCAATGCTATGTTTTCACGAATAATATTGTATCGGTTTGTAAAGTTGACGCGTCGCAAGTTGAGACGGTATGACTGACCGCAAATGCGACCCCAATTTACGGCTGAGGATGGACACCAAGAAGCGATCAACGCTATTGACGATCGGTGCGATCTTAGCGGGTTACACTGCCCTCCGTAAGGTGCCCTCTTTGCTGCCCGAAAGGCTCGAACTCGTTCCGCTCGACACTCCGATTGGTTTTCGAAAATATGTGGCGGGAGAGACTTCAGGCGGATTTGACCCATTCGTAGGTTTGGGCAACGTTGACAGTGCTGAGGCGACAGCACGGAAAGCCGCGGCCCTGAAGAGGGTTTCCGAAGATATTTGTGGTGCGCTCTATGGGGGTCTTGAAACGACTGCATCGAAGATTCCGATGGCCTCGTTCTCAGATTATTACTGTCCTTTCTGCCGAGTGCAAACCAAACGTCTGGCGGATATGTCACAAGAGATGGATGACGAGGTTGTGGTCGCATGGCATGAGCTTCCGTTGCTCGGAGATAGCTCGAACCTGGCCGCCAAAGCCGCGTTAGCGGCAAAACGACAAGGGGCCTACGTCGCGTTCCATGAGAGGTTGATGAAGAGCCCATTTCAAGCAACGCCCGAGTATCTCCGTCGACTTTCGGATGATCTTGGTGTTGATGGCACCCAATTGGTTGCCGACATGGAAAGCGCCGAGATTGCCCAAGAACTGGAAAATAGTGCGGCTCTTGCCCGGGTCTTTGCCTTTGTAGGCACACCTGCGCTTGTGATTGGTCGTACCGTCGTTCAAGGCCAGATCAGCGACAAAATGATCGGACAGATCGTCGAACTGGAACGCGAAGAAGGTTGGGGCGTGGTATGTGTTTCAGTGTAGAGCCTAATTGGATTTGCCATGCCCGTCTCCTTCGGGGCCTTAGGAACTGTCGCAAAAATTCCGCCGCCAATAGGTTGGCCCAGGGATCTGCGCCTGCTTTTGAGCAACAACGACGAAAGCGCCCCAAATGATGTTGCGAGCCCCGTGGTGTCTTGTTTTGGCGTTGATGGCGTGTCTCTGGGCATCCATGAGCGTCGCAGCGTCAACTGATACTTACGAGAACACGGCGATTTCAGCGCGGCTTATCTCTGTCGAAAATGGCGTTGCGACGAATTCCGGAACTTTGTCACTCGGCCTCGACATCAAGCTGGCCGAGGGCTGGAAAGCCTATTGGCGCTCACCCGGCGAGGTCGGTCTGCCGCCTGAAATCTCGTGGGATGGATCGACAAACCTGGCGACGGCACAGATTCTCTGGCCTGCGCCTGAGCGTTTCACAGCATTCGGGATCGAGAATTTCGGGTACAACAAACGTGTTGTCCTTCCCATCCAGGCGGTTCTTGAAACAGCCGGACAGGCGGTCGAGCTTCAGGCGGGAGTCACGCTGTTAACCTGCTCGACCGTGTGCGTGCCCCATGATTTCAACCTCGCTCTGACGATCCCGGCTGGCGCTGGAATTGATGCGGCCTCCGCTGCGCTTATCTCCGAGTTTGCCGAACGGGTGCCGCTTGGTCCCGATGCGGCTGACATCGAGGTCGAGACGGCTGTAATCGCCGATGGCGCGCTCTACGTCACAGCGCGCAGTGCTAACGCCTTTGTGAACCCGGACGTATTCCCGGAAATGGGACCGACATTTACCTTCGGAAAGCCGGACATCCGAACGAATAGCGCGGGAACGGAACTTTGGGCGAAATTGCCCCTCTTGGCCAGTGAAGAACAATTGCCACTGTTGCAAGTAACGGTGACAGACGGGTCACGCGCCGTGACGGCCATGCCTGAGTGGTCAAATACCGTCCCGGATGCGCCTTTCGAGCTTGTGGCGAACCTGCCTGATCTGGCGCAGATACTGGCGATCGCCGCCTTTGCTTTCCTCGGTGGTTTGATCCTGAATGTCATGCCCTGCGTTCTGCCCGTCCTGTCCATCAAACTGACATCGGTTCTCAATCATGGAGACAAACCATCACACGAGGTTCGGAACGGATTCCTGATGTCGGCGCTTGGCGTGCTGGTGTTCATGTGGGTGCTGTCCGCTGGAATTTTGGTCTTGCAGTCCGTGGGGATCACGGTGGGATGGGGTCTGCAATTCCAAAACCCTGTTTTCCTGACAATCATGTTTCTGGTCCTGACTGTCTTTGCCGCCAATCTGTTCGGGATATTCGAGATTTCGCTGCCTTCCGGGTTACAGTCGCGGCTGGCCAGATCAAGCGGTCGGGACGGTTACATCGGGGATTTCGCGACGGGTGCCTTTGCTGCGGTACTGGCAACGCCCTGTTCAGCCCCCTTCCTTGGGACGGCGGTGGCCTTTGCCCTGTCCGGTCGCCCAATTGATGTCATCATCGTGTTCACGGCTTTGGGCCTTGGGCTGTCCCTGCCCTATCTGCTGTTTGCCTGGAAGCCCGGCATGGTCCGACTGTTGCCCAAGCCCGGCCGATGGATGCTTGTCGTTAAGTGGGTGCTTGCCGGTCTTTTGGCGGGCACCGCGATCTGGCTGCTCTGGGTCCTGATGGGCGTGTCGGGAGTCCGGGTTGCCGTCTCGGTTCTAGTACTTGCAGTGTTCTTCGTTCTCTTTGCCACCATCCGGCTGCCAGGGAGATTTACGCGACCTGCCGCGCTGGCTGCCGTTGCCGTTCTCAGCCTTGCACTTCCGGGTACCATGGCCCCCCCGCCAACGATAAAAGAGATTGGTCAGGATTGGGTCACATTCGACCGCTCCGAAATCCCAAGACTGATCTCTCAGGGCCAGACGGTCTTTGTCGACGTCACCGCAGATTGGTGCCTCACCTGCAAGGCAAACAAGACGCTTGTTCTGGACCGAGTGCCGGTCGTTGACCGATTGCGAGACGAAAAAGTCGTCGCAATGCAGGCCGACTGGACGCGGCCCAATCCCGATATTTCGCGATATCTGGAGGCCCACAACAGGTTTGGGATACCCTTTAACATCGTCTATGGGCCGAATGCGCCGGACGGGATCATATTGTCCGAAGTCCTGACATCTGACGCTGTTCTAAACGCATTGGACGCCGCCGCGCTCGCCGTAGACAAATAAGGTCAGGATCCTTTGGCGAGGTCCTCCAGTATAGGACAGTCTGGCCGATGATCGCCTTGGCACGCTTCGACGAGGTGCGATAGCGTCTTTCGCATTGACTTGAGTTGGGCGATTTTGCTGTCAATGGCCGTAAGATGCTCTTTCGCGACCGATTTTACTTGCGCGCTTTCCCGTGTCTCATCTTCATATAGACCAAGAAGCGTGCGGCAATCTTCAATCGAAAAACCCAGTGTTCGGGCACGGCCCAGGAACGCCAGCTTGTGAATGTCGCTCTCCCGAAAGGCGCGGTACCCGTTATCGCTGCGCAGAGGTCGAACAAGACCAATATCCTCGTAGTAGCGGATTGTCTTTGGTGGCAAGCCCGCGCGTTCTGATACTTCCCCGATATTCACCTTGGCCTCCTATTCTGCTGGCTGCGTTGTGAGTTTCGTTGCGGGTTGCTGGGGCGCGTCACCTTCTGCCATCGTCGGTTTGATACGGCGCAGACGAAGCGCATTGCTCAGAACCGATACCGAAGACAGCGCCATGGCCCCGGCGGCAAAGATGGGTGACAACAGCAGCCCAAAGGCGGGATAGAGTGCGCCCGCTGCGACCGGAATCAACGCCACATTGTATCCAAAGGCCCATATGAGGTTCTGCCGGATGTTGCGCATGGTCGTGCGAGCCACTTCAATGGCGTTCACCACGCCGCGCAAATCCCCGGACATCAACACCACGTCGGCACTTTCAATGGCCACATCCGTGCCGGTTCCGATGGCGATGCCGACATCGGCATGGGCCAGCGCTGGTGCGTCGTTGATGCCATCGCCGACAAAGGCGATCTTGCGATTGCCCTGCTTCAGTTCCTGGAGCGCTGCAACTTTTCCATCTGGCAGCACCCCGGCCACAACGTGGTCGATCCCGACCTCGCGGGCAATCGCGTCTGCTGTGGCCTTCTTGTCGCCAGTGATCATGGCGACTTTGATCCCGCGATCATGCAGGGCACGGATGACATCGGCGCTGGACGATTTCACCGGGTCAGAAACAGCAATCACTGCCGCAAGGGATCCATCAACGGCGGCAAAGAGCGCGGTACGTCCCTTGTCAGCCAATGCCCGTTCCCGATCTTCCAACGGGCCAATGTCGATGCCCCGTTGCGCCATGAAGCGATCGGCGCCAACAAGTACTTTGCGGCCCTGGACCAGAGCTTCGACGCCGTAGCCCGTCACGGAACGGAACTCTGTAGCATCCGGCCAGGACACGCCTTCGTTTTCTGCAGACTGCACAATGGCTTCGGCCACGGGATGCTCGGATTGCGCTTCGACAGATGCGATGAGGGCGAGTGTCTCTGCACGATCAAAGCCATCAGTCGTAATGAGATCGGTCAGGCTTGGCTGACCTTGTGTGACGGTTCCCGTCTTGTCGAGCGCAACAATATCAACTTCATCCAGATGTTGCAGCGCATCCCCTTTGCGGAAGAAAACCCCCATTTCGGCCGCGCGGCCCGTGCCCACCATGATTGAGGTGGGCGTGGCCAATCCCATGGCACAAGGGCACGCAATGATCAAAACAGACACGCCTGCGACCAGGGCAAAGGTCAGGGCCGGATCAGGACCAACCAGAAGCCAGACAGCCACGGTCACGAGCGCCAGAACCAGAACGGCCGGTACGAACCACATGGTGACACGATCGACAAGCCCCTGGATCGGCAGCTTCGCGCCCTGCGCTTCTTCCACCATACGAATGATCTGGGCGAGCGTGGTATCGGCCCCGACCCGAGTGGCCGCGATGGTCAGGCTACCGGTGCCGTTCACGGTGCCGCCGGTCACTGGATTGCCCGCCGTTTTCGGAACGGCAAGGGGTTCGCCAGTGATCATGCTTTCATCGACATTGCTTGACCCGTCTGTCACGTCGCCATCGACGGGCACCCTTTCACCGGGACGCACTAGGACCAGATCCCCGATCCGAAGTGCCTCGATCTCGACCTCGCTGGCCTGTCCGTTGCGCAGAACCCGCGCCGTCCTTGCCTGCAAGCCCAAAAGCGCCTGTATGGCGGCACCGGTCTTACCCTTTGCGCGGGCTTCCAGAAAGCGCCCCAGCAGGATAAGCACGACAATGACCGCAGCCGCTTCGAAATAAACGGCTCGAACGCCGTCGGGCAGCAGGTCGGGCAAAAACGTCGCCACGACTGAATAGCTCCATGCCGCACCTGTGCCGAGTGCGACAAGGCTGTTCATATCCGGAACACGTCTGAGCAGCGCCGGAATGCCTTTTGCAAAAAAGCCCCAACCCGGTCCAAACAGAACCACCGTCGCAAGCGCGAACTGGATCAACCAAGAAGTCTGGATGCCGATTGTACGCTCAATCAACTCCTCAAAGCCCGGGATCGTGTGTTTGCCCATTTCCAGAATGAACACCGGAACGGTCAGAATAGCGGCAAACACGACGCGGCGCGCCAGGGCCTTTGCCTCGTCGGCCTTGCGTTCTGATCGGCTGACCTGCGCATCTGTATCTGCAACTTCGGCAGGGTATCCTGCAGCCGTGCTAGACTCGGCGATTTCTTTAGGTGCGATGACATCTGGCAGATAGCTGACAGCCGCCGTTTCGGCAGCGAGATTGACCGCCACGTCTAAAATACCCGGCGCGGCCTTTAGGGCCTGTTCAACCTGACCCACACAGGATGCGCAGGACATCGCCCCCACATTCAACGTGACCCGGGCCGTTCTGGCCGGATAGCCAGCAGCTGACAGGGCCTCGATTGCGGCACCTGTGGCGGTAGGAAAATCACTTTGGAACCGCGCCGTCTCATTGGCAAGGTTCACGCTTGCGCCCGAAACACCAGGCACATCATTCAGGGCATTTTCGACCCGTCCGACACATGACGCACAGCTCATGCCGGTGATTGAAAGCTGTATGGAACTGGAACCTGTCATCAAAGCATCCTCTACCAAGTCGCTTTCAATCTAAGGCTTCCAGTTGCGGGAAGCTCAAGAGGGGAACTGAATTTTTTTTGCGGTCAAAAGTGTCTTGACCTTCCCGCCAGTGGAATCAGCAACAGTCAGGTCGCGTTGCAAATGGAGACCCTCATGATTTTTTCCGTCCCGAAAATGACCTGTGAACACTGCACATCCGCCATCGAAAGCGGTATCAAGGCGAAAGACCCATCGGGCGTCATTGCGACCGATCTGGACCTTTGCCTCGTCACTGTCCAAAGCACATTGGAACAAGCCGCCGTGCGGCAACCCATCGTTGACGCAGGCTACGACGCTTCAGCCGCGTAGGCTTGTCCTTATTCGGCGGCCCGGGCCTGATCGACAAGTTCAATCATCTGGTCCGCCTGAATCAGACCCGGCGCAAGACTGTCGCCGATCACGAATGAAGGTGTGCCACTGAACCCCAGCGACTGCGCAAGCCGCATGGAAGTTTGAATGTGCTCTTCAATTTCCGGTGCGGTCATGTCGCGACGCAGCTGTGCAACATCGAGGCCGATGTCTTCCGCAACGCGAATAATCGTGGCTTCCTCAGCGCGTTGCTTTAACTGCATCATCGCCCAGTGGAATTCTTCATACTTGCCCTGATTGCGCGAAGCCAATGCCGCGCGGGCGGCAAACACCGAACCCTCCCCCAAAATCGGCCACTCTCGATACACGACCCTGACGTTGGGATCGGCGGCAAGCAGTGCCTCCATTTCAGGTTTGACCCTACGGCAATATGGGCAGTTGTAATCGAAGAATTCCACAACCGTGACATCGCCCTCCGGATTGCCCAGAACAGGTGCGTTTGGATCATTTTCAAGCGTGGCTTTTTCAGTATCGAGAACCTCCGCTGCGGCTTGCGCCTGCAAAGCTTGTTGCTGCTCTTCGAACAATTGGGCGGCCTCGAATACAATGCCCGGATTTTCGCGGATGGCTTCCAGCACAAGTTCCTTGATCCGGTTTTCGTCAAGGCCGTCTGCCATCGCAGCTATGGGAAGCATCACAAGTGCAGCGGTGGCTAAAAATCTCTTCATTACCCGTCTCCTTTTGACGCTATGTCCTGTGCCGTTCGATCGGCCTGCGCGGCGCGTTCACGCTCCGGCCAGATTGATTTGATGTATGCGAGGATGTTCCAGATGTCCTCGTCGCTCAGTTGTTCGCCGAAACCCGGCATGCCGCTGTTGAATTCAATGCCTTGCGCGGCGAGCGTCGCCTGGCCCCCTTGCTTGGTGTAGGTAAAAAGCATGCTGTCAGGATGATGCCATGTATGTCCGGTCGCGTCGTGCGGAGGAGCTGGCAGGCTTCCATCTTCGCGCGGCGTGCGCCAGTCTTCCTCGCCCTCTAGGTTTGCACCATGGCACGCGGCGCAGTTTTCCGCGTAAAGGATCTCACCTGCGGCTATGTCGACCGGGCCGGCGCTCGCGGAGTTTGACGAAAGGGGCGCGTCGCCGATTTCAGTCCAAAGGAAGGCCGCAACCGCCGCGACACCCGCAAGTCCAAGCCCGAGATATGCAGATCGGGTCATCATCCAACAACGATCTTGGTCATCATGCCCGAGGCCGCATGTGACAACATATGGCAATGCAGCAGCCACTGGCCAGGATTGTCCGCCACGAACGCGACTTCACGCGTCTCTCCGCGTTCAAGGAGCGTGGTATCACGTAGTGGTCCGAGCGTGCCATCCTCTGCCACTTCATGAAAGTGCATACCATGCAGGTGCATGGCATGTGGGAAAACCGTATCGTTCACCATCTTCAAACGCACATTCTGCCCTCGGTCCAATCGCGCGAAAGGTTCGCCGTCGATACCGTCAACCTTCCCGTTGAACGACCAGAAATACCCGGCTTGAACAAGCTCGCCCATCGGCTTGATTGCCCCACCAAGAGAAGCGGAACTCAAACGGCCCATCGCGCCCCCTTCCATACTCAGACTGAGCGTTGTGGCGTCCTGCAGATCAACCATTGCGTGGTCATTCGGAGGCAGGGCCGCGGGCGCATCCCTGCGGTTTACGGTGCCACCTTCCTCGACCTCGAAAGCGACCTGGCTAAAAGTCTCTTCGCGACCAACCTGAACGATATGGGCCGTTTCTCCGACGTTTGCCGCTACATCGACGATCAGGTCAATACGTTGGGCCGGTGCAAGGGTCATGGTGTCAGTTACCTTCAACGGTGCAGTCAACGGCATCCCATCAAGGGCGACCAACCACCCGTCGAGTCCATCCAAGCCCAACTGGAAATTGCGCGCGTTGGAGGCATTGACGAGCCGCAGACGCAGGCGTTCATTCCTGCGCGCAGACAAAGCGAGATTAAAAGTCCCGTTGGTCGTAATCAGGTTTCCGAGCCTTCCCGCGTGGCTGAGATCACGAGGCGCACCAAAGTCATTCTGGATCTGGGCGGTTTCGGGATTGATGCGCCAATCATCAAGTATCAAAACCTCCTCCCGATCAATATCGAGGGCCTCCGCTTCTTCAACGATCAGGGCGCCATAGAGTCCCCTGGCCACCTGTTCCAACGAACGGTTATGCGCGTGATACCAGTAGGTGCCAGCGTCCGGGACAATAAAGTCATAGTCGAAGGCATCCCCTGGCTGGACGGCATCCTGCGTCAGGCCCGAAACGCCATCCATGGCGTTGTCGATCCGGATTCCGTGCCAGTGCGTTGAAGTTCCTTGGGAAAACCGATTGACCAATCTGCGCTGCACCCGACCACCTTGGGCGACACGGATTTCCGGGCCCGGTGAACTCCCGTCAAAGCACCAAAGCGAAGTTTTGCCATAGTCACCAGGCAGCAACTGCACGTCGCTCTCTTGTGCAATCAGGTTGGTTGGCGGTGAATTGGCGAAACCAGCAGAGGCTGACATCCCGGCAAATGCGCTGGATGTGGCGAGAAACTGGCGTCGATTGAGCGTGATCATCTGTTGATTTCCAGTGCTATATATCGTTGTCCATAAGGTAGGTGGCCATCGCGGTCAGGTCTGCATCGCTTAGGAAGCTCGTTCCATAGCGTACAACTTCGGCCATTGATCCTCCAAAGACATCACCCGAAGGCGTGATGCCAGATCGCAATGCATAAGCCAGATCGTCTACTGTCCAACCTTCTGACAAAAGATCGCCGGAACGGATCGATGGGGCCTTGCCGCCTCCAGGCAGGGCATCGTTGCCCGAAAACCGTTCAGCCACAATGCGTGCACCTACAACGTTCCGCGTCGTATGACAGGCAGAGCAATGTGCGGCACCGTTAACCAGCAGCTTGCCCCGGTTCCAGACGTCGCTTTTGTCGGCTTCGGGTGCCGTAAAGGGTTCCGTCAAAAACGCCGCTCTCCAAAGCTTCATCCCCCATCGTTGATCGAACGGAAAAGGGACGTCGTGGGCTGGCGCTGGCACGTTCACGGCTGGCACGGTCTGGAATGCGGCCCACAGGTCAGCAATGTCCTGATCCGTGAAATTTGCATAAAACGGATACGTGAAGGTCGGATAATAGGGATCGCCGTCAGGAGAGATACCCTGCCTCACTGCTTTTGCGAAGTCTGCCACGGTCCAGTTTCCCATTCCATGTTCCGCGTCGGTTGTGAGATTTGGCGGGTAAAAGGTGCCAAAGTCTGTCTTGAGAGGGGCACCCCCGGCCAGCGGGGCACCTCCGGATTCAAAGTGTGTGTGGCACGCGATACAACCGCTGGCCCGTGCCAAATACGATCCCCGTTCAACATCCCCGGCCAGACTTATCTCTGTCTCGGATGCTCCGATCGGCCAGGCTATCGTTGCCGCGACAACTCCGATCCCACCGACGCACCCCGCGCCAATAATCCAATGCCACCAGCGCATTTGCTTACTCGTCTTCTTTGCGGAATTTCTGATGACAGGCCGAACATGTCTGAGCAACCATTGTGAAC
Organism: Alphaproteobacteria bacterium; assembly: GCA_030431485.1. Taxonomy (GTDB): domain Bacteria; phylum Pseudomonadota; class Alphaproteobacteria; order Rhodobacterales; family Rhodobacteraceae; genus Marivita. The sequence goes on along the minus strand of JAUIIR010000090.1, from coordinate 6,798 downwards.
GCCGCGTCTGCGGGCATGTTGGCAAACATCTCGCCCGTCATGACCTGGTTCGATCCCATCATACCTCCACCCATCATGGAGGCAGCGCCACCGCCCATCATCCCGCCGGTTGTGCCGCCCATCATTGATCCACTGTCGTTGCTTTGTGCTGTGGCCAGCCCATTACCTGCGCTTAACTTCAATCCTTCTGCGGCTGTTTTCAGGTCTTCCGCGAGGGCCGCGAACTGTTCGCTGTCTTCCCACACTGACGGCAACGCTTTGGACACGCCCCCACCCGACCCCTCGGGAAACAGCCGTGCCATCTGTTCACCCGAATGCCCGACCATTGCGTCTGCCTCACGACGTACCAGATCGGCATCGTATGGAACTTGACCCCGCATCATCGGGGTGAGTGTCTTGATGGATTCTCCCATCGCAGACATGCCTTGCATGCGCTCGAGGACAACACCCGTTGCCCCAGTATGCGCCCAAGCCGCGACGCCGATCGTCGCAATGACCGTGGATGTGATCCAAACCTTTATTCGCATTTCCAGCACTCCATTAGTTGATCCCGTTTGCACGCTGCAGTTCCCGCACATATTCAACAGCCATTTTCACGCCGCTGTTTATGAAGCTTTCGACCGGCTGCAACTGCTGCCAGATCACAGGCGCCCCCCGACAACCAGGACCGCCGCGATGAAAATGCCGGATCTCGCCATCAGATTAGCTTGACTTGAGTGCCAACTGGCGTCCGGTCATACACTTCGATGATTTGTTCGTTAAACAGACCAATGCAGCCGTTTGATGAGCGCCGCCCGATCTTGCGTGTATCGTTTGTCCCATGGATTCTGTAATACTGCCATGTCAAATGCATGGCCCGGATGCCCAAAGGGTTTTCCGATCCGGGGGGCACATAGGATGGCAGAGTGGGGTCTCTTTCAAGCATGGACGGTGTTGGCGCCCAGTCCGGCTCTGGATCCTTGAAGACGATTTCGGTGTATCCGCGCCGCGTTAGCTCGTCTGTCATCGGCACGGACGTTGGATAGATACGCATTTCGCCGTCTGCGGTCCAATGTTGCAGAACACGTGAAACCGTATCCGAAATAATGATGCCATTTCCGAGCCGATCAAAGTGATCCTGCCAAGCATGCGTTCGGAACGAAGACATGTTGCGCCGAACCGGAGCTTGTTCTTGCGCGCCTAGAATAGAAGGCGCTGCGAATGCTGCCGCCCCTACCCCGGTAGAGAATGCGCGACGTGTCAAAACTGTTTGTTTGCGGGTCATGGGACCAACCTCGATTAGGGTACCTGCTTCCTTGTTAGATTACCCAATCGCATGGTTTCCCTGAATAGCTGGGCGGTTGGTTTTTTGTAACTATATGTATCGCTATCAAGGCTCTGCGAGCGTTTTTGCTATTCTCACGTGGCGAAAGGTTTGAGCACAACACGCGTCTGGATCGGGACTTGCTCGTATAACTCGACAATTTGGTTGTTCGTAAGCCTCGCGCAACCGTTCGAGACGCGTCGACCGATCGTCTTCGGGTCCGTGGTTCCGTGAATCCTTAGGTATGTGTCTCCTCGACCCGGTTGAAAGAGGTACAACGCTCTTGCACCCAGTGGATTTTTCAGTCCCCCAGGAACGCCGCCGGCAAAACGAAGATATCGGCCAGGCTCTCTGCTTATCATTGCAGGTGTCGGCGTCCAGCGCGGCCACTTTTGCTTGCGCGCGACATAGAACTCGCCGGATTCATAGAGGCCTTCCCTGCCAATTCCGACCGTGTACCTGACCGCCCGATGGTTCGGCAAAGTCCAAAACAACGCGAACTGGTTCGGATCGACATGTATTTCTCCCGGCTTCCCTGCCTCGGAATACTCAACTTCGCGCGGCAAATGCTCAGGAGGCACGACAGATGGTCCGATGCGGCGATCATGCTCTGCGTCACTATGTGCAAACGCTGTTTTTCCGCACACCGAAAGAGCAACAGCAGACGTCAAAAAATATCTTCGTTTCATATTCGTACCTTGGGATTTATTGTGTTTTGAGGTTAGTTATAGCATGCGCTATACGTGGCGAAAGTGACTCTTGTCGTGAGGTGCCGGCACCCGGCCTGATTGGCAGCGTGATTTCTGCGCGGAGCCCCGCATCAACGCGATTTTTCAACAAAATGGAACCGCCGTGCTCAAGGATGATACTTCGCGCAATTGATAGCCCCAAACCATGACCGCCCGTTTCTTGTGATCGCGACGTCTCAAGTCGGACATAAGGCCCGAAGACGGCCTCTAGTTGATTTTCGGGGATGCCGGGCCCATTGTCGTCAACGGCGATCACTACCTCATTGCCCGACCTTTCCCAAGATACTCTGGCCTCGTCCCCATAGCGGATCGCGTTCTCAATCAGGTTTCTCATGGCGCGCCCCATCGCACTTGGCTTCACAGATGCGATCAGGGGCCCTTCGCTGTTCATTTGAACCTTGTCCAACCCCATACCGATAATCAGATCATGAAGATCAATGGATTGGACGTCTTCATGCTGGCCCACACCCTTCGCGAAATCCAGAGTTGCATCGACCATCTGTTGCATCTCTTCGCTCGATGTCACTAAGGATGCGCGTGTATCCTCATCATCTACCATCTCTGCCCGCACGCGAAGAGCGGTCAGAGGGGACCGGAGATCGTGCGCAAGCGCCGCAAGCATCTGGGTTCGGTCACTGACAAAACGCGTCAGGCGATCCTGCATAGTATTGAACGCATGGGTCAGGTCTTGCACTTCCTTCGGTCCCACAACCGGCAAGTCCCCCTCTCCGGCACCACGCCCCAAGCGTTCGGATGCGTTTGCCAGGTTGTTGAGCGGGCCGGTCAATCTGGAGAGAAGAAACCAGAAACTGGCAACCAAGAGAAGGCCCGCAGTCACAGCAAATGATATGTTGGAGGCGAGGGACCATTGCAGCGGCGGCCTTTCAAATCGCGTACCGACGTTGAGCCAACTTCCACCTGCCAATGCAATAGAAAGCTCCATTTCAATGGCAGCAAGGCTGCCTTGCATCATTTCAGCATGCATTTCCGCCATTTCCGGTGACAGATTTGGAAGTGGCAGCAGGCCTCCTTCAATTTCATGAACCTCAACCCGAATATCACGGCTGTAACTCTCTCCCAGCAATGCCCGGATCCGTGCCTCAACCGCCCCGCCTTCATCATGATCTCCATGGGGGACCGTAGGAGCATTTGCCAGATCGAAACGCACAAGCGGTGAGGTTGCAGCGCGAATGATCTGCGCGTGCAGTTCCGGGGGAGCCCCTTCAATCAACTGAGCGACGTTTGCCGCGCGCGCCGCTGCTTCGGCGCCGATCGCAGCCTGTACGGCAAGCGATCTTTCATCAACAAAGAACCACAGGCTTAGGGCCTGTGCGAGGGACAGTACGCCGAGGACCAGAAGCGCAATCTGCGCGCGCAACGTCCGTGGTAACATCTTCATGCGCATATCTCGACATCGCAAGACAGGCTGTATCCACCATTACGCACAGTCGCGATGACCCTGGGCCGCAATACATCCTGCTCGATTTTCCGGCGCAATCGGCTCACCTGATTGTCTATTGTTCGATCCAGAGGCCCCGCTATGCGTCCTGTGCTGAGTTCAAGAAGGTGGTCTCTGTCGAGGACGGCCCTCGGCCTTTTGAGGAACAGCGTTAGCAATTTCAGTTCCCCGGACGTGAGTTGCGTACGGGACCCAGTTTGGTCAATCAGAGTGCGACCGTCGACATCTAGCTCAAGATGTGCAAATTTGACTGTCTTCCCGGCAAAGTCGTCGATCTGCGGGATTTGCTGCGTTCGTCGCAGAATTGCATTAATCCGCGCCAACAGTTCTTTGGGGTTGAAGGGCTTCGCAAGGTAGTCGTCCGCCCCGCCGTCCAGGCCAGCTATGCGGTCGTCATCGTCTCCCAATGCGGTCAGCATCAGGATCGGTGTATGTCCTTCCCTGCGCAGCCGCCGACACGCGGACAACCCGTCTTCCCCCGGCATCATGACATCCAACACGATGAGATCGAAATTGGCTTCTGCGAGCTTACTGTCCATCTGTTCGGCATTCTCTGCCGCAGATGCACGTAGTCCGTTCCGTTCCAGATAACTTGTTACGGATTTTCTGATCTCTGAATGGTCGTCGACGACCAGTATACGTAGTTGCTCTTTCATATTGTCTTTATAGACATTCCGGCTCAGGAACGCCCATCCCGTGATTGTAGCCAAATGTAACAACGTCTACCGGTCGACTCCCGAACGCATGTCAAGTATCAGAACCAAGAGAAAAAGGAGTTCGAAATGGACAGACGCCAATTTGTCTTGACGGTCGCCAGTGCGATTGCAGCAGGTCCCGCATTGTCACAGACTGCTACCCCGATGTTGCAGGTAACCAAAACACCGACCTGCGGATGCTGCGGTGCGTGGGTTGATGAGATGATCTCTGCCGGGTTCAAAGCATCAGTTGAAGACGTCGACTATGACACCCTTCAAGTGTTGAAGCAGAAATACGGCATCGCGCCAGAGCTCGCCGGATGTCACACGACTTCTGTGAGTGGCTACTTCGTTGAGGGCCACGTGCCTGCCTCCGACATCGCGCGGTTGCTGCAGGAAAAGCCTGCGGCGCGCGGCGTGACAGCGCCGGGCATGCCTATGGGGTCGCCCGGTATGGGCACCAGGGGCGATCCGTATGATGTGATGCTTGTGCTTATGGACGGATCGACCCGGGTTTTCGCGACACACGGCTGACGTGCTTTCTCCCGATACATTCCGACAAAGCTATTCTCCCGCGCTGCCATTTGGTAGGTTTTGTTGGAACGTATCCCTTCTGAGCATGGCAAGCATCCTGCCGTTTCTGTTTGTCTACGTCGTCAGCACGCCCAATTTTGCGGCGATGCTCGTGACGAATTCCACAGCGCTCGGGCGGTTTCTGCGTCAGGTGATGACAAACGGGCTGCCGGTTGTATTTATTGTCAACTATATCGGGTTTGTCTTCGCACATAACACGTTGAATAATCCCGACCGCTCGGAGATCGGGTATATCGTTCTGGATGGCCTCCTTCGAAGCGCCACTTTCATCGCGATTCACATTCTCGTTTATGTACTGTCGGCTGACTTGTTTGGCTCCTTCAGCGGCAATCGCGCAACCGCAGTAAGCGTGGTTGGACCAACGCTTGAGCGGTCGTTCATTTTTCACAACATCTCTGGCGTGTATCTCTACGCCGTTGTGCCCGGCGCATTCATCGCGCTTCTGGCCGTTCTGACAAAACGTTCAGGCGAGACGTCTGATACAAGCAAATCCAAAACGAGGAATATAGCTCTGCTCTTCAGCCTGGTCTCGATCCCCGGTGTGACAGTCTTGTCTTACGCGCTGAATTCGGCAACCTGACTGATTTACCCGGACAACTATTCGTAGACCGTCATCTGATCAAGTGTATCGAAATGTACCCTTGACCTTACCTCACTGGAATGTCGCACAGACGTCCGAGAATGTCTGGAGAGCTACATGTCTGACACTCAAAGCCAAAAACCCACCTGGTCATCGAAACTGATGCACTATGGCATGGTGGTCTGTTGTGCCGTCATGCTGTTGCCGATCGCGGCCTTCTTTGTCGCTGGGGGTACAATTGCCGGTCTGTGGACCAACGTCGGGCTTTTTGCGCCGATCGCACTCTGCCTCGGGGCACACGTTGTGATGCACAAATTGATTGGAAAGTCGTGCCACGGGTCAAAAGATGAGCAGGCGCAAGAGGATACATTGGATGCAGAATTCCGCGATGGACAGGTTCCTGCTCGGGACATTGCACGCTCGCGCTAAGCGTCGTCTGGCCCTCAGTTCCACCATCGTCGGTCTGCTTGTCCTGGGCGGATGCTCGACGTCAGGCGGGATTTGTCCGTTAGAGCCTCCGTCGGTTACACGGGCCGCTGCCGACAATGTGCGTCTACCCGATGGTTGCCGACTGGTGGGCCTGTCGGGAAAGGGCGTTCAAAAAGTATCCTGCGACGATGGAAGGAGCGGGTTTGCTTTCAATTAAGGCATCTTGCAACACGCTGTAGTGGTTGCCAGAGCCTCCAGTTTTTTTGCCGATCTGTCATCCCGCGCAGCAGCTCAGCTTCGCCACGTCCATGTCGAAGGTTTGCGCCGCCAACTTCAGCCCTTCCACGGTCGTCAGATACGGGAAGATCGTCTCGCCGAGCGCCTTTGTTGTCATGCCGAACTTCAGCGCCATGACGAGGGTCTGGATCGTATCGGACCCCTCGGGCGCGATGATCTGGCCACCAAGCAGCCGGTCGGTCTTTCTGTCCGCCACCAGCTTGATCAATCCGCGCGTGTCGCGTGCGGCCAGCGCGCGCGGCACTTGATCGAGCGGCACGATGGACGTCTTGACGTCGAAGCCCGCGTCCCGAGCCTGGGTTTCACTGGGACCGACGCCCGCGACCTGCGGGTCGGAAAACACAACCCAGGGCATCGCGGCGTTGTCGTAACGATGGTCCTCACCAAGCACTGCGTTTTTGGCTGCGAGCTTTGCACCATAGGCCGCCATATAGACGAACTGGTCACGGTTGGTCACATCGCCCGCAGCATAGATGCCGGGCACCGATGTCTGCATGTCCTCGCCGACGACGATGGACCCACGCGCGTCGGTTTCCACGCCGATTGCGTCCAGGCCCATATCTTCGGTATTGGCCCGCCTGCCAGCGGTCGAAACGAGGTGATCCGCCGTCACTTCGACAGGCTTTCCGTTCTGGATCACGCGCAGTGTCACGCCCGCGTCGTCGCGGCGCACAGTGTCGTAGCTTAACCCG
>JAUIIR010000089.1 GCA_030431485.1 Alphaproteobacteria bacterium | reverse complement strand
GGCAAGCCCGGCATTGTCATGATCTCACCGCAGACAACCACGACGAACCCAGCGCCAGCCGACAGGCGCACTTCACGCACAGGAATATCAAACCCGGTCGGCGCACCACGTTGTGACGGGTCGGTCGAGAAGGAATATTGCGTCTTTGCCATGCAGACTGGCAGGTTGCCATAGCCCTGGTCTTCCCAGTCCTTGAGCTGTGCGCGGATTTTGCCGTCCATAACGACGTTATCGGCTCGGTAGATTTCCTTGCAGACCGTCTCGACCTTCTCGGCGAGGCTCAGATCGTCGCCATAAAGCGGATGGTAATCTGCCTCACCGGACTCGCAGATCTCGACCACCTTTCTTGCGGTCGCCTCAATACCGGCGCCACCTTCGGCCCAATGCTTATTCACTATGGCCTCGACGCCCTGCTCAGAGCAGTAGTCGATCACAGCCTGAATTTCCGCGTCGGTATCCGCGTAAAAGTGGTTAATCCCCACAATCGCTGGCACGCCAAACTTCTTCATGTTCTCGATGTGACGGCCAAGGTTCGGGCAGCCTTTCCTGACCGCGTCGACGTTCTCGGCGTTCAGATCGGCTTTTGCGACACCGCCATTCATCTTCATCGCGCGCACGGTGGCGACGATCACGACGGCGTCGGGGCGCAGACCGGCCTTGCGGCACTTGATGTCCATGAACTTCTCAGCACCCAGATCAGCACCAAAACCAGCCTCGGTTACAACGTAGTCCGCCAGCTTGAGCGCCGTGGTTGTCGCAATCACGGAGTTACAGCCGTGGGCAATATTCGCAAACGGTCCGCCATGCACGAAGGCTGGATTGTTTTCCAATGTCTGCACAAGGTTCGGCTGCATCGCGTCTTTCAGAAGCACGGTCATCGCACCCTCTGCCTTGATGTCCCTACAGAAGACTGGGGTTTTGTCCCGGCGATAGGCTACAATCATGTCGCCAAGCCGTGTTTCGAGGTCCTTAAGATCTTTCGCAAGACACAGGATCGCCATGACTTCCGAGGCCACCGTGATGTCAAATCCCGCCTCTCGCGGGAAACCATTCGCCACCCCACCCAACGAAGCGGTGATCTGGCGCAGTGCGCGGTCATTCATATCTACGACCCGGCGCCACACGACACGACGCACGTCGATTTCCTGCTCATTGCCCCAGTAAATATGGTTGTCGATCATCGCTGACAGCAGTGAATGCGCCGAGGTGATCGCGTGGAAGTCACCTGTAAAATGCAGGTTCATCTCTTCCATTGGCACAACCTGCGCCATGCCACCGCCAGCAGCACCACCTTTCATGCCAAAGTTCGGCCCGAGCGAGGCTTCGCGAATACAGATCATGGCTTTCTTGCCGATCTTGTTGAGACCGTCGCCCAAGCCAACGGTGGTCGTGGTCTTGCCCTCGCCCGCCGGAGTTGGGTTGATCGCGGTCACGAGGATCAACTTGCCGTTGGGACGGTCCTGGACCTCGTCGATGAAGGCCTGACTGATCTTCGCCTTGTCATGCCCATAGGGCTGCAGGTGCTCATATGCGATACCTAGTTTTTCGCCAATCTCACGGATCGGTTGCTTTGTCGCTTCGCGAGCAATTTCGATGTCAGATTTGAACGACATACGCGTTTTCCTTCCTGAAGACGTATCTTGCGCGGGTTATTCCGCTGCGATTTGGTTGACTTTTTCGACCCTGACTGCGGAGTATTTGAACTCAGGGATCTTGCCGAAGGGATCGAGCGCTGCAATGGTCAGGATGTTTGCCGCCGCCTCGACGTAGGCAAAGGGCAGGAACACCATGTCGGGCGACACCGCTCTGTCCGCACGGACCATGATTTCGATCTCGCCGCGACGTGTAACCAATCGAACCATGCCGCCCGGTTCGACACCCAACTGACGCAGGGTCGACGGGTGCATGGAACAGTTCGCCTCGGGTTCTACCGCGTCCAGGACTGTGGCGCGTCGGGTCATGGAGCCTGTGTGCCAATGCTCAAGCTGGCGCCCCGTGGTCAGCACCATCGGGAAACGCTCGTCCGGCACTTCGGCAGGTGGCGTGACGCGCGCCGGGGCAAAACGTGCGCGGCCGGCGCGGCGCGGGAAACCGTCAGCGAAGACAACAGCCTGACCGGGGTCCTCCGGGCTGTTGCACGGATAGGTGACGGCGCTTTCGCGTTCCAGACGTTTCCACGTGATGTGATGAAGCGACCGCATCGACATCTTCATCTCATCAAAGATCTCACGCGGATCGTCGTAATCCCAATCAAGCCCGACGCGACGGGCCATCTCGACGATGACCTCCCAATCTTCTCGGGCGTCTCCCGGTGACTGAGCTGCCTTACGGACAAGTTGCACCTGCCGATTTGTGTTGGTCACGGTCCCGGATTTCTCGGGCAGTGCGGCGGCGGGCAGGATCACATCGGCATAGTTCGCCGTCTCGGTCAGGAAAATGTCCTGCACGACGAGGTGATCCAAAGCGGCCAAGGCCTTGCGGGCGTGCTCCACGTCGGGGTCGGACATGGCAGGGTTTTCACCGAGGATATACATCCCCTTAATCTCGCCGCGGTACACCCGATCCATGATTTCTACCACGGTCAGGCCCTTTTCGGCCTCGATCTCGGTGCCACGCCAGATGTGCTTGAAGAGCGAGCGCACCTCGCCATCAGTGACACTTTGATAATCGGGCAGGAACATTGGGATCAGACCGGCATCCGACGCGCCCTGCACGTTGTTCTGGCCGCGCAGCGGGTGTAGACCCGATCCGGGCTTGCCAACATTGCCGGTGAGTAGCGCAAGGGCGATCAGGCAGCGGGCATTGTCGGTGCCGTGGATGTGCTGAGACACCCCCATGCCCCAGAAAATCATCCCCGCCTCGGCGCCCGCGAACATACGTGCCACGCGTCTGATCTGTTCAGCCTCAATGCCGCAAAGCTCGGCCATACGTTCTGGCGTGAACGCCCGGATATGGTCGCGGAATTCGAAGAAGCCCTCGGTGAAGCCTTCGATATACGTTCGGTCGTAGATCTTTTCCTCGACGATCACGTTCATGATCGCGTTCAGAAGCGCGACGTCCGTGCCGGGCCTGAACTGCATCATCTCGGCCGCGTGCCTTTTCATCGCGGTGCCGCGCGGGTCCATGATGATGAGCTTGCCACCCCGCTTGGTGAACTGCTTGAAGAACGTCGCCGCAACCGGATGGTTCTCCGTCGGATTGGCTCCGATCACAATCGCCACATCTGCATTTTCGATCTCGTTGAAGGTTGCCGTTACAGCCCCGCTTCCAACGTTCTCCATCAAAGCTGCCACCGACGAGGCGTGGCACAGGCGCGTGCAGTGATCGACGTTATTATGACCAAAGCCCTGCCGAATGAATTTCTGGAAAAGATACGCCTCTTCGTTTGTGCATTTGGCCGATCCAAAGCCCGCTACAGACTGTCCACCAAAAAAGCTGCGGAGATCCGCCAGACCATGCGCGGCCTTGTCCAGCGCTTCTTCCCAGGTCGCCTCCCGGAAGTGGGTCCACGGGTTGGACGGATCGACGTTCAGACCTTTTTCCGGCGCATCCTCGCGGCGGATCAGCGGTGTCGTCAGGCGATGCGGATGATGAATGTAGTCAAAGCCGAAGCGACCTTTGACACAGAGCCGCCCCTCATTCGCTGGGCCGTTTATGCCATCGACCTGCTTGATCTTGCCGTCTTTGAGCTTGATCGAGACCTGACAGCCAACACCGCAGAACGGGCAAACACTCTTGACCTCTTCGTCGAAGTCCTTGCTGTTGCCTTTCTGCTCGGCATCCACAGCCGTTGCAGGCATAAGCGCGCCGGTCGGACAGGCCTGCACACATTCACCGCAGGCGACGCAGGAACTTTCGCCCATCGGGTCGTCAAAATCGAACGACGGAAAGGCATCGTGTCCACGCCCGCCCATACCAATCACATCGTTGACCTGCACCTCCCGGCAAGCGCGAACGCACAGGCCACATTGGATGCAGGCATCCAAGTTCACCCGCATGGCTACGTGGGAATCGTCCAGAAGCGGAATCCGTTCCGACTCCATCATGGGAAAGCGACTTTCCGAGACACCCTGCGCATCGGCCATGTCCCACAGGTGCGAGCCCGCATCATGTGCGTCTTCCCGCTCTGGCTGATCGGCCAACAGCAGTTCCATAACCATCGCGCGGGCTTTGGTTGCACGCGGGCTGTCGGTCTTGACCACCATGCCGTTTTGCGGGTTTCGGCAGCACGAGGCGGCCAGAGTGCGTTCACCGTCGATTTCCACCACGCAAGCGCGGCAGTTGCCGTCAGGCCGATACCCGCTCTGGTCCTTATGACAAAGATGCGGGATCGTCTTTCCATGTCGCTTGGCGACCGACCAGATTGTTTCGCCAGGCTGTGCCGCCACGGTTTCATCATCCAGAGTGAAGAACGTCAGGTCGGGCAGATTGCCGTCAGCCATTGCTCAGACCTCCTCGCCAAAATGTTTGATCGTCAGGCGAATGGGGTTCGGCGCAGCCTGCCCCAGTCCGCAAATCGAGGCATCGCCCATGACCTGACACAGGTCTTCGAGCAACTCGGTATCCCACGTGTCAGCCTGCATCAGCTTGACCGCCTTTTCACAGCCCACCCGGCAAGGGGTGCATTGGCCGCAACTTTCGGATTCAAAAAAACGCAACATGTTCAGCGCCGCATCGCGAACCTTGTCCCGATCGGACAACACAACCACCGCCGCTGAACCGATGAAGGTGCCGTGCGGCTGTAGTGTGTCGAAATCCAGCGGCACGTCGGACAGGCTTGCTGGCAACAAACCAGAAGACGGGCCTCCGGGTTGATATGCTTTGAAGACATGCCCGTCCGCCATGCCGCCAGCAGCTTCAATAATATCCGTGATCGTCGATCCCGCGGGCAAAAGATAAACACCCGGTTTTGCCACGCGCCCCGACACGGAATAGGAACGAAGCCCCTTGCGGCCATTCTTTTCGGTACTGTTAAGAACCTCCGGACCTTCGCGCACTATTCGCGCAACCCAGTGCAGAGTTTCGATATTGTGCACCAATGTGGGTCGGTCAAAAATACCGACCTGAGCAACATACGGAGGGCGCAGACGTGGAATCCCGCGCTTCCCTTCGATTGACTCGATCATCGCAGATTCTTCACCGCAGATGTACGCTCCTGCCCCGCGCCGCAGATCGATATATCCCTTCTCGATGATCCCGGCGCTTTCAAGCTCCGCAATTTCTTTCGCCAGCAGCTTCAGGACGGCAGGGTATTCGTCACGCATGTAGAGAAAGCACTTCTCAGCCTCGACCGCCCAAGCCGCAATCAGCATGCCTTCCAACATCAGATGCGGGGTGCGCTCTAGCCAGTAGCGGTCCTTAAAGGTGCCGGGCTCTCCCTCGTCCCCGTTTACCGCCAGATAACGCGGGCCCGGGTTCGCCCGGACAAAGCCCCATTTCTTGCCCGAGGGAAAACCGGCGCCACCAAGACCACGCAAACCGGCCTCAAGCACAGTGTCCTGAACCGCTTCCCAATCGCCACTCTCGCGCAGGTCCAAAAGCTGGGCATAGCCGCCGGTTGCGCGGTATGCATCGAAGTCCTGATAATCGGGCATCACAGGATGCAGATCACCTGCGTCAATCACCGACTGGATCGCTTCGACCGTTGCATTGTCCACATGCCGATGCCCGATTTCAGCGACCGGGGCTGTGTCGCAGCGGCCCATGCAGGGCGCACGCAATACGCGGACTTTTGCAGGGTCATGACCCGCCTCAAGTGCCGCCTGCAATGCCTCCGACCCGGCCAGTTCGCACGACAGAGACTCACAGACCCGGATGGTCAAGTCTGGTGGTGGGGTTTCTTCCTCTCGCACAGGATCGAAATGCGCGTAGAAGGTGGCCACTTCCCACACTTCGGCCATTGATAGCCGCATTTCCTCAGACAATGCACGCAGATGTGCGGCGCTCAAATGCCCATGCGCATCTTGAATGAGGTGCAGAAATTCGATCAGTAAATCGCGATTGCGCGGGCGATCCCCCAAAAGCCTGCGAACCTCTGACAAGGCTGCATCATCGTATTGACGCCCCTTAGGATGGTGGCGGCCTTTGCCTCCACTGCGACCAGCGCTCCAAACACCTTTGCCGGACTTTTCCGAGTCCAATGCCATTGCGACTCTCCCACAGAATTTTTCCTAATGGGCAACATATATTCCCTATGGTCAAACTGTTTTTTGACAAAATCGTCGGATTTTCCGGGATATTCAGCATTCAACACAAAAATCCGCGCATCCGGTTTCGGATGCGCGGCCTGTGTTTCCGATTGCTGATCAGCCGTCGATCAACGCAAGTGCTGCGGCCAGAAACTTGCGACTGTCATCGAAAACCGGAGGCTTTTCGCCGCGCCACCGGGAAAAGAACGAACGCTCAGATGGTGCTCCGGCAGACAGCCTTCTCAGCGCCTGCTCGGTCTCTTCCGCGATGCGGCGATAGCGGGTCCGCATGTTAGCCTGAAACTGGTCACGATGCAGCGCTTCCATCCGCAGATGGAACAAGGAACTCCGACTGCGGGGACGAAACTCCAACCCGTCAATTGCAGGTGCCGCGCCAGCCCAAACGGACAAAGCCCGCTTTTGCAAGGTTTCAGCTCGGGCGTTGTCACCCCGTTTGCGGGCCAGCAGCGACCGGTTTGCCAAGGTGTTGGCGCACCGCAGGTCGCGCGCATCAAACCACAGACGCGCGACCCAATGCGCTGCAAGCAAAAGACGCCCGGTCCGGCGCAGGTTGCCCTGCGAAAAGGCCCCGTGCGCTGCTTGTGTCAACCGTTCCCAGACAAGGTCTGCCCGCGACCAGCCTGACGCGCGCGCCATACGCATTTCCGCGTCGTCCCGGTCAAAGCCCCAGATACGCGGCGCGAACATGTTCATTTCCACGTAGCTCACTTGCAGGTCCCTCCATGGCACAGTTTCCGGTTTCCAGCACATAGGCGTGGTTGGCGAGTTCCAACGCCAGCTCGGCGTTCTGTTCGACCAACACGACAGACAATCCGTTGGCATTGATCTCCTCCACGATCTGGGCGATCTCCTCCACGATCACGGGGGCCAAACCCATCGACGGCTCGTCCATCAGCAACAAGCGCGGTTTCGACATCAAAGCACGACCGATGGCCAGCATCTGTTGTTCGCCGCCCGACATGGTCTGCGCACGCTGGGTGCGGCGTTCCCGCAGACGGGGGAAGCGCTTGAACACACCCTCCAGATCTTCTTCAACCGCGTCCTTGTCGCGGCGCAAAAAGGCACCGGTGCGCAGGTTCTCCTCGACTGTCATCTCTTTGAAGATGCGGCGCCCTTCGGGCACATGAGCAATACCGTGCGCGACGATCTTATGCGCCGGAAGATGATCAATCCGCTTGCCCTCGAAAAGGATTTCGCCACTGGCAATTGGGATCATCCCCGACATGGCGCGCAGCGTTGTGGTCTTGCCTGCACCATTGCCGCCGATGATCGTAACAATCTTACCCTCGGGCACTGCGATCGAGATATTCCGGATCGCATTGATCTTGCCATAGTTGACGGCAATGCCTTTCATCTCAAGCAACATGACGTGCACCCCCCAGATAAGCCTCGATGACGGCGGGATGGTTGCGGATCTCGGTCGGGCCACCTTCAGCTAGGAACTTGCCAAAACTCATACAGGTGATGGTGTCGCAAAGGCCCATGATCGCCTGCATGTCGTGTTCTACCAGAAGGATGGTGATGCCATCCTCTTTAAGCCGACGCATCAGGCCCATCATGTGTTTTGTTTCTTCCGGATTCATCCCTGTGAAGGGTTCGTCCAGCAGGATCACGTCGGGATGACTGGCATAGGCGACAGCCATGCCCAATGCCCGCTGGTGACCATGCGATAGGTCTCCGGCCCGCTCGTCAGACAGATGCAACAGCCCAAAGAACTCAAGCGCCTCACGCGCCCGCGCCTCTGCGCCTCTGCGGTCTTCCTTATCCCAACCGATGATCGCCGCAAAAATGTTCGGGCGGAACGGCATATGCGTTCCGACCAATGCGTTTTCCAGAACGGTCAATTCCGCAAACAAGGTTGAGTGCTGGAACGTGCGCACAACACCGCGCCGCGCGACCTCATGCATCTTGAGGCCCGAGATATCCTCGCCGCGCAACAGGATTTGGCCTTCTGTCGGCGTGTAGAAGCCCGAGATCATGTTGAACGTTGTGGTTTTGCCTGCCCCATTTGGCCCAATCAGGCCGTGGATCGAACCATGTTCGACTTTGAAAGACAAGCTGTCGACAGCAGTCAATCCGCCAAAGCGCATCGTCAGGTTCCGGACTTCTAGAAAATCGCTCATGTCGCAGCCTTCTCTTCGGGCTTGGGGGCCGACTTGCGGCGCGTCACTTTCTGGACGAGGCTTTCGAGACCATCTGGCAGAAACAAAATCGACAGGATCATGATCGCGCCGTAGATCAGCGGTCTTGCTTGCTCCAGACCCATTTCGCGAAGCACGATTTCGTTCAGGACGGTCAACACAATACAGCCCAGGATCGGGCCATAGAACGTAGCTGTTCCTCCGACGATGGCCCAGGTCAGAACAAAGACCATCACCTCGATATCAAACGAGTTTGGATTGACCGTGCCGACGTAATGCGCCTGCAAAGCCCCCGCCAGCCCGGCAAAACCCGAGGCGATTGCGAAAGCGAGTGTCCGATAGGCACGGAGGTTGACACCAGAAGCCTGCGCCAGCTTGTCCTGCCAATGCACGGCATGAAAGGTCAGACCGACCGGAGATTTCTCGATTCGCCATAGCACCCACAGGCTGGCAATCACGATGAACCCTGCGAAGTAGTAATAGGAGACAGGTTCAAAGAAATCGAATTGATAGATCCCGATGGAAAAGTCGGGCATCGGATCAATCCCGGAGATGCCCCGCACTCCGCCGAACGGTTCGCGAAAACGCTTCCAGATCAGACGAATGATCTCTCCAGCAGCAAAGGACCCAATGAGAAAATAGAAGCCCTTCATCCGGAATAAGGGAAACGACAGCAGCACCGCCAGAAGCGCTGCCGTAACTGCGCCAAGGATCATCGAAACCGGGACGTAGATACCCAGTTCCTTTGTGTACAGCGCCGACGCATATGCCCCGACACCCATGATCACCACATGGCCCAGTGACCATTCACCGGTCAGGGTCATTAGCCGGTAGGACGTCACCAGCAGCACGTTGATCACAAGAAAAACAAGGATTTCCTGCTGCGAAAAACTGAGACCGTAAGGCAGTGCAATCAGGGCAACACTGCCGAGGACAAAGATCAGAAGATTACGCACGATCCGCACTCCCGAACAGGCCCGTGGGCTTGACGATCAGCACGATCAACATCAGCGACAACCCAACGATGTCCGCCAGAACGCCATCCCAGAATGTGGTGACGAAGGTGTGCACGAAGGCGTAAGCGATCGAGGCGAGGATAGCCCCTTCAAGCGACCCCACACCACCGACGATAATCACGATAAACGCTGTGACAATCACCGAATGCCCCATATGCGGATTGACCGAGACCAATGGTGCGGTCAGGGCCCCTGCCACACCGGCAAGCGCCGCGCCAATGAACATGGCGATCCGAGCTGTCTGGGTGATCGAAATGCCTTGCAGTGCTGCCGCTTCCGGATCTTGGGCCGATGCCCGCAGCGCCCAGCCAAAGCGTGTGCGCTTGAGAAAGTACCAAAGGGCGCTCAGGAAGACGACGGCTGCAACAATCACATATAGCCGCGCAACCGGTAGGCCAACTTTTTCAGTGAAGCGGACAACCTCCTGAGTCACTGGGGGGATATGTTCCATGCGAACGCCAAACCCCATGACCGCCAAGGATTGCAGGATCATCAGAAAACCGATGGACGCGACAAGCCCGCCAAGGGGATTGTCTTTCAAGGGTCGGAACAGTGCCCATTCCATTAACAGCCCCAATAGACCAACAAAGGCCATCCCGATCGCCACCGCCACGAAAAATGGCACATGCATATCGGCGTAGAGCGCCACGACAGCATAGGCCCCGGCCATGAACAATTCCCCATGGGCAAAATTCACGACACCCATGACCCCGAATATCAGCACCAGGCCAACAGCAACGAGGGATATGTAACTTGCAGCATACACGGCATTCAGCCCGGTCTGCGCCAGGAGTTCGACCATAGGTTCAGCTCGATGTTTTATGATTGGAAATTCGGCGCCCAGAGTATGGGCGCCGCTTGGGAACTCAGCCGCGCTGATTCCACATCTGGCCGTAGGCTTCCATGTGCTTGACCAGAAGATCACCGTGACGATTGTACCAATCGGGGATCGAGCGGAATTCCTTGATGACTGCTTTTCCGTTCTCGATGGCAACAACAGGCCAATCGCCGACCAGCGCATTGTCGATGCCGAACAGGTCCTTGCCCCACCAGTCCGCTTCGCCAAAGGCATGCCCACCGCGTCCATCCTTCATCGCGGTCATCACAGCGTCAGGTTCGGCCGAACCAGCCTTCTCGGCAGCGGCCTTCCACATATCCATGATTGAGGCATATTCCCAGCTTACCGCGCCCCACTGACCGGGGTGCCGCGCGTTGTACTCCGCGTAGAATCCATTCGGGTCCTGGAAGTTGATCGCGTCACTGTTCAGGGCCGGATCGTCGAAATCAGGGAATTGGAAAATAAACCCTTCCATAAATTCCTGCGACGTTTTTTCGATCATCTGGTCGTAGAAGTCGGCGGTACAGCTGATGATCTGACCGCTGAAGCCCTGCTGGAACAATTGTTCGCAGATCGGGTGCACGTAGTCAGAATAGCAGGTATCCAGACAGATGATCTCCGGATTCTTTGCCATCAGGCGTGTCACAACGGGCGCGAAATCCGTTGTCGCCGGATCAAATAGAAGAGGCTCTTCAAGCATCTCGATGCCAGCCGCCTCGAACGCAGCCAGATAGGTCGCGACGGATGGCAGCCCCAGCGCGTCATCCTGTGCGCACATGACGGCCGTCTTCAGGTCAGGCTTGTTTTGAGCGAGCCATTCCACGCCGGTGACATTGTAGATCGGGTGCACCTCGGCCGGAGCGACCAGCGTCGTGGTCTCTGGCGACAAGTCGGACGGGAGCAGGGTCGAGAACAACATGCCCGTGCGCTCGGCGACAGGCTGCACGCCCGGCCAGGTATCGCCACCAAGCATCATGATGAACTTCACGCCATCTTCACGGATCAGCTTTGTCGCACCCGTGCGTGCTTTGGCGGGGTCGTATTCGTTGTCATAGGATACGAATTCAATCGGGTGGGCGCCGTCGGCCAGTTGGATGCCGCCAGCCGCATTCACGCGTTCCGCCCAGATAGCGCATCCATCAAGACCGGGCTTCCCCCAAGCGGCAACAGCACCGGTGAGCGGAGCAAGAAATCCAATCTTGATCGGTTCACCTGCGGCCAAGGTCATGCGCGGGAAGCCAAGGCTGGCGGCGGCGGCACCCGCAGTTTTCAAAAAGGTACGGCGGCTTGGGCCGGAGGTCAGAAATTTCGGGATCATGCGTTTCTCCTACTGTTGGGTCCGCGACTGTTCACGCGGAAGCGAAGCCAAAACCGGCTTGTTCGGCTTTTCCCAATCCGAGAGAGTACCAGTTTCCCAAATTGGTCTGACTTTCGAGAAAAGGCTAGCAACGCAAACCCAACCTCGCAAGAAAATTTGTTTCTTATAGTTATAATTTTTCCGGCATGAGCGGTGAAATGGGGAAAAATCCGCTAAAATCAGGTGGTTTCCGGTACCAAAATTGACCGCTTACTGAACCAGTTTCGGGCCAAAGTAGGTAAATCAGGTGCCAACTGGTCAACCAACACGGGAACGAGCCTTGTCGGCCTGACGTGAAATCCATATCGTATGACCAATATGCTTCCAGAGGATCGGCCCAGCATGGCTCCGCAAACTCAGCGCACTGCGTCCCAGATCGTCACAAACCACTCGGTTGGTGCGACGGTGCAAGTTGTGATCGACAGCCTCTTTGCTCGGATCAAATCCGAGGAATACCCCGAAGGCGCCCGTCTGCCGTCAGAGCGCTCGCTCGCGTCGGAACTGGGCGTTGCCCGAAATACAGTTCGGGATGCGCTCGACGTTTTGGAAGCCCGCAGCATCATCCGGCGGCGCGCAGGCAGTGGAAGCTTTGTCACCTACAAGTCCGAAACAACGCGCCCCGACACACGCACTGCTTTGGCCGAGAATACCAGCCCTTTGGACCACCTGGTCGTCCGCGGCATCCTCGAGCCCGAGATGGTACGCCTTGCAGTCGTCAACATGACACCGCGCGACATCATGGAACTGGATGATATCTTGACGCGGTTGGAGGCCGTCACCACCGATTCAAGTGAATTCATCAAGGCTGAAGAGGCGTTTTATCGGAAGATTGCGAATGGCACAGGCAATCCGCTTCTGGCCTCGTGTTATGAACTGGCGATCGAAGCATGCCTTCAAACCTTCCGATCCAATCTGATGCGGCGCCATCTGACGCCAAAGCGGATCGAAGCTTATCAGACACAATACAATGCCCTGTTCAACGCGATCTCTTCGCGTGACGTAGAAACTGCCGTCGAATACATCAAGCTGCACCTGATCGAAGAGCAGAAGATGCTTCTTCAGGAAGGGTGAACTGCCGCTAACCGCGCCGCGAGCCGTTTCGGCGGTGTGCCATCGGAGTGGCGCTGGTGCCATAGCTGACCAAGTGCAGTCATTTCATCTTTCAGCAACGTTTCATGCTGCGCCAGCCAGTCAGGGATTGATCCGAATTCTACAATCCGCGCTTTACCCTGTTGGATCTGCACGACCGGCCAATCCCCGATCAGTGTATGGCTCAGGCCGAACATGTCCTCGCCCCACCAGCGTGCTGGACCAAAGGCGTGCATCACACTGCCCAGTTGCCGCATCGCTGCCAACACCGAGACCGGCCGAGGGTTCCCGGCACGCTCGACCGCAGATTGCCAGATGTCGAGAATCGCTGCGTATTCCCAGCTGACCGCAGTCCAGCTGTTCGGAAAGCGCGCGTTGTACTCGTCGAAAAACGTCTGCGGCTGACTGAAAAAGAACGCCTTTTCCGCCAAAGCCGGATCATCGAAATCCGGAAACTGAAACAGGAAGCCTTCCATGAAATCCGGCGACGTCCGGGCGATCAACTGGTCATAGCTGTCCGCTGTACAAGACAGAAGCTGGCCTTCGAACCCGTGCTGAAAGGCGTATTCCGTCATTGCATGCACCATCGGAGTATAGCTGGCGCACCAGCACAGCAAATCCGGTTGCGCCGCCATCATAGGCGCCACCACTGACGCGGCATCGGTCGCTTCGGGGTCGTAGCGAATCTCCTCAACGATGCGGATACCCGCCGCCTTGAAGGCGGCGCGATACGCCGCAAGCGCGGCAAGCCCCAAGGCGTCAGTCTGCGCACACAGCGCGACAGTCTTGATGTCTGGACGCGTGCGCCTGATCCAATCCACCGCCGTCACAGTATAGATCGGCAATGACTCGCTGGGCGCGATCAGGTACGGCGTGTCCGGCGACAGGTCGCTGGTTAGCAATGTGGACGTCAGCACCTTGTTTGCCATCAGGTAATCGCGCACCGCAAGAAACGACTCACCCCCCAACATCATCATCAGCGACACATCGTGGGTCTGCACCAGATGACGGGCGCCCTCCAATGCGCGGCTGGTGTCATAGCCACAGTCCACCGCATGGATGCGCACAGGGAATCGTCGCCCCCCCAACAGCAGCCCCCCCGCCCTGTTCAGCCAATCCTCCCAAAGCCGGCACCCATTCAACCCCGGAAGCCCCCAAGACTTCGCGGGCCCGCTCAGCGGAGCGAGGAACCCGATGTTGATGGCCTCGGTCATGCCGACGGACAGACGCGGAAGAGAACTTGCGATGGCAAGGCGTTGGGCGAAACTCGAATTGGACATGCCCGGATCTTAGCACCTTCGGGGCAGCATGCCAGTGTCGCGCAGTGAAATAATATTCTTTCAAAGAAAATTCATTGACAACGCAAGGGGCAGTTGACCAGTCTGGCATGGACCAAAAGCACCAATACGCAAATATTGGTCCATACCAGCATGGAGACACATATGACCAAGACCAGAGTTGCCATCATCGGCGCAGGCCCGTCCGGCCTTGCGCAACTGCGCGCATTTCAGTCCGCCGCCGCGAAAGGCGAAGAGATCCCCGAAATCGTTTGCTTCGAAAAGCAGGACAACTGGGGTGGGCTCTGGAACTATACGTGGCGCACCGGCCTTGATGAAAACGGCGAGCCCGTACATTGCTCAATGTACCGCTACCTCTGGTCCAACGGCCCGAAGGAAGGTCTCGAATTCGCGGACTATTCATTTGAAGAGCATTTCGGCAAGCAGATCGCATCCTACCCGCCGCGCGCTGTACTGTTCGACTATATCGAAGGCCGCGTCCTGAAAGCCAATGTCCGCGACTGGATCCGCTTCAACACCGCGGTGCGCTGGGTCAACTACAGCGCCGAAACTGGGAAGTTCATCGTCACCGTTCATGATCACACCAAGGACAGCAGCTACTCCGAAGAGTTCGACTACGTAATCTGCGCGTCGGGTCACTTCTCGACCCCGAACGTGCCGTATTACGAAGGCTTTGAATCGTTTAATGGCCGGCTGGTACATGCCCACGATTTCCGCGACGCGCGGGAGTTCAGCGGCAAGGATATCCTTGTCGTCGGCTCTTCCTACTCGGCAGAGGATATCGGATCACAATGCTGGAAGTACGGCGCAAAGACGGTCACCTCGTGCTACCGGTCTGCACCGATGGGCTTCAACTGGCCCGACAATTGGGAAGAGAAACCCGCTATGGTCAAAGTCGACGGAAACACCGTCCACTTCTCAGATGGTACCAGCAAAGAGGTCGATGCGATCATCCTGTGCACGGGCTACAAGCACTTCTTCAATTTCCTGCCAGACGACCTGCGCCTGAAAACCGCCAACCGTCTCGCGACCGCCGACCTCTACAAGGGTGTCGTCTACGTTCACAATCCCAAGATGTTCTACCTTGGCATGCAGGACCAGTGGTTCACGTTCAACATGTTCGACGCCCAAGCCTGGTGGGTCCGCGACGCAATCATGGGCAAGATTGATCTGTCAAAGGTCTCGAAGGACGAAATGCTCGCCGACGTCAAAGAACGCGAAGAGCGTGAAGAAGCTGACGACGACACAAAATACGCCATTCGATATCAGGCCGACTACGTCAAGGAACTGGTGGCCGAGACAGACTATCCCAGCTTTGACATAGACGGCGCCTGCGAAGCGTTCTTTGAATGGAAAAAGCACAAGTCCAAGGACATCATGGGCTTCCGCAACAACAGCTACAAATCGGTCATCACCGGCACAATGGCCCCGGTGCACCATACACCTTGGAAAGACGCGCTGGATGACAGCCTTGAGGTCTACCTCCAGAACTGATGGTCGCAACCGGAGCGGTTCCTCTGCTCCGGTCACACCATAGGCCGGTGCGAAACAATCGCACCGGTTTTTTTGTGCCTGATACCCTCACGTCATCCGCCGCAATTGAAAAGGCGCCCGGATGTCCCCAAACGCCTTGCCATGTTCATGACCGAAGCAGAGCAGAAGGCAGTTTCGCCCCCTGCCCCAGCCTATTAGGGTTTTCGCTGCGTCACCTTGTAGGCGTGCTCCTCATGCCGCCAGCCAAAAATGATCGCAGCGACAATCATCCCTAGGCACAACAGCAGCCAGAGGCCTTCAACGGAGCCGTGCCCGGCGTAAATGGCCCCGGTGATACCGTCCCAGCTTGTTGATTCAAATGGAGCTTCCATGAGTTCTTCCTTTCCTGTTTAGGATCATTCCGCCGGACTAACCGAAGGATGAAGGGATTCCGGATATGCAGAGGCCGGCACTTTGACAGCGTCCAGACCGAGGATTTCAGCCTCTTCGGGAACGCGCAGCTGACCTGTGACCTTGAGAAGCAACGACACCAGATAGCCGGGGACAAAGCCCAAAAGCCCCATGACGATCGCGCCCACCAGCTGGCCCGTAAAGGAGGTGGTCACCACGTCCTCGCCGAAAAGTGCTGGATAGCCTTGGGCAGCGATACCAACCGCCAGCAGCCCCCAAAGGCCCAGGAATCCATGCACCGCGAAGGCTCCAACGGCGTCATCGATCCGCATCTTGGCGACAAAGGTGGCCACAAACGGCATGGCGCTGGCTCCGATAAAGCCAATCGCAAAGGCCATGGGCGGATACCAGAGGTCCAGACCTGCTGCACAGGAGATAATCCCGCCCAGTGCCCCTGACATCATCCAGAACGGGTCACGCGTCACCATCCAGGCTCCGATGATACCTCCGGCAAAGCCCATCAGCGTGTTGAAGGTCATCCCTGCCATGGTCATTGGCGTGCCGTAAATCGTCGCTTCGATAGTCGCACTCCAGGACCAAGCCTCACCCGGGACGATCACGCACCCCATGAGAAAGCCCCAGAAGCCCGCAATGATCAGCATCAGACCGATCAGTGTCATTGGCATCGAATGGCCTGCAATGTGGTTGGCCGTCCCGTCCGGATTGAACTTGCCTATGCGCGGTCCGAGATTGATCAAAACGCCAAGCGTAAAGAAGCCAGCGATCATGTGCACGACACCCGCCGCACCGAAATCGTGGTAGCCGAATTTGGTCACCAACCAGCCGTCGGCATGCCAGCCCCACGCAGCGGCGAGGATCCAGACAAACGAGCCCAACACAATGGCCAGCACCACAAAGCCGGTCAGTTTGATACGCTCAATCACACCGCCAGACATGATTGACGCCGTGGTTGCCGCGAACAAGACAAATGCCCCCCAGAACACGCCAGACGCGCGATCATCCAGGTTCGGCCCCATGAACTCGCTCCATGGCAGCGCAACCTCATTGGCGTAGGCCAGACCAGAGATGCCCATGGCACCTTCGGACAGGTTGATACCAGTGGGGAAGGCCCAGTAGATCCACCATCCAACGAAATAGAAGAACGGCACGATCATCGCAAAAGCGAGGATGTTCTTGATGCCCGAAGCCAACGCGTTCTTGGACCGCGATGCCCCCATTTCATATGCAAGAAACCCCGCATGGATCAGCACCATGAGGGGAATGGTTATATAATAGAAAGTCTCAGCGAATGTGCCGTTGGTTGCGGCCACGTTCGCCTTAAGCTCAGCGACCATAGCCGCCAATGCTGTCAGGTCTTGTTCCAAATCGATCTCCCGTTCCTGTCGTTCACACGCTGAAGAAGTCCGGGGCCAGGCGGATCATCCAGGCACCAGTCCCGTCACCGCTGTAATGGCGCGCCAACATACACTGTGGGTCAAATGTTTTTCGTGTAGGGAAAATTGCGAGTCTTGAATTTGACGCAACACCGGACAGGATTCCGAGCCTTCGCCGAAAATTTGGGCAGATTTCAATCCGTCTACACAAAGGCGGAAAGCCCCGAGAGGCGCATCATATTAGCGAATCCAACCAAAATGTTGGCGATAGCAAACAACAACCCGTCATCGCGACGGATGGCACGAAACGTATTCAAATGAAGGGTTATGGCGGAGGGGATGG
>JAUIIR010000088.1 GCA_030431485.1 Alphaproteobacteria bacterium | reverse complement strand
TCATCCCCAATTGGGTCAACGGCTTCCAAAGTAATGCGCCAATGCATTTGCGCCTCCACAGCAATGTTCTATGAAGACCAAGATTATCTCTTTTTCTGGATTTTACCCCGTGGTTTTGAACGGTCCCTGGGACGCGCTTGTGTCACTGTACCCTAATTAATCAGAATCTACGGATTGGACGCCTTTTCGGCGGTTTTTGTACCCTTAATTGCAATATATCCACAGAGACCCGCGTCAGTGGCTGATGCACCTTTGGCGCTTCCAGATTGCATCGGCTCGAGCCAAGAGCACTTGACGGTCTGCATCGGGTCCAAGCTCAGTGATGGCCTGGCGGGCTGCCCGCAAGGCACCTTCGGACGCAACTGGTCGGTCCGCTCTTTTCGCTTCTTGCTTTGGCGCAGGCTCTGCTTTCTGTTGGCGCGGAAGACGCCTCTCGAGGTCCTGCGACTGCTTGCGCACCTTTTCGATCAACCGCCTGTGCTGAGGAAAGGCGCGGCGAAGTTCCCAAAACGCTCTGTCGTTTCCGCACATTAAGATTGCTGCGCCCAAGAACGGACGGGTTGTGCACACATCGACTGCTGCGAGTGCCTCTGATCTTTGCAACTGGCACAGAGATGCGAACGAAGCGGGATATTCCAAACCGACTATTTTCAGAACATCGAAAGTGCGGCTGATCCGGCGCATGCGTCTGAGATTTTTAGCATGCACCGCGGCCTTCAGCACTGCCGCGCCGCTAGCAGCGCGGACACGTAGTCTGTCGGACAGATCATCGGCCGGATACTTCGCTACAAGGGGTCGACCACAGTTTTCGCAGGTGAGCGACCATGAGAAACGCCAGTGACGCAAGACCAGATCTATGGTTTGGCTCGCGCAGTTTGCACAGCGCTGGAAGTCATCGCTCGATACGCATTGAACGGGAAGATGCGACGTGTCTGGAAGCGTCATGGCCTCAATCTCGTCCCTGGTCTGCTGAACCCCCAGACATAGACGAGCCCAGTTCACCTGGCCGAGATCATTCTTACGCTCCGGCACCCTGCCCTGCCCCAATCCGAGATAGCCACAGAGGTCTTCGACGGAGCAATGATTGGCCCGTGCCAGCCGCCTGACCCAACTCGAGAGGAGCTCGTCTGGTACCCGCGGTGGACGGCGTGGCAAGGGTTTGAGGATCACCCGAACTCGGCCATAGGCTGACGCGGTATGGTCCAGGCGTGCTTGGCCCATACTGGCTGCCAGGACTGAACCGCCTCGTCAGTAATCCGCTCTTCACCTGTCTCGATCGCCTCGATGGCCAAGGACTTGATCATGATGAACACACGCGAGGTGACACCGCCGGTCACTTTCAGGATCGTCCGAAGCGACGCCACCGTCAGGCCTGAACGTTGCTCGAGCGCCATCGCGGCGATCAAAGTCTGGATCAGGCGAGAGAACTCCACATCGTCTTCCCAGAGCGGCAGGTAGTGTTCGTCCAGCCGGCGGGCCAGTTGGTCATCGCCGCGGACGGCCTCAAGGGCTTCGTTGACACCGAAGACGACAAGCGAGGCGCAGAGATCGTTAGCGAGGAACCGCAGCATGTTCAGGAACCGGCGTTGCTCACGGTAGCTACCAGCAAGCAGATTATGCACTTCATCGATCATCAGCATCCTAAGATCCATGTCCCGAAGATGACCTAGCGCACGCACCTCAAGCTCCGACACGGTTGTTATGGGGGCTTGAAGATACCGCCGGATAGTTGGAGGCTTGGCGCAGAGACTACAACGAAGAACGACCGCACAGCGCAATCGCGAACAAAGTCCCAGCATCGCTGATGAAATTACCAGACGCATCCAGCCCGTCTGTGTGATCAATGTGCAGAAAATCTAGCCTTAAACGGGGATACCTTGGGGCGCACAGCAGGCAGGTCAATACATCTAAGCGCGCTCTCTGAATTTTTCCGGGCACCTTCAATTTTTATGTGTGTTCTGCATAGGCCATGAGAAACAGGCATTATGCAAATAGATAACATTAACCTAATAGAATGACTGAGATATCCGGCTAAATCACCGCATCATTTGTGAGTGTTCCTGCCCTGAAAAACCGAAACCAGCCGCTGAACCTATAAGCTGCTGGCTGGCTGTATTTTTATAGAAAATGGCCATGAGCACAACGTCACTAGGGATGTGTAACACATGAGACAAGTCTATATAAATGGCGCATATATGCCTGAAACAAAAGCAAAAATTTCTGTTTTTGATCGCGGTTTTTTGTTCGGCGATGCGGTTTATGAAGTGACCTATGTCATTGACCGCAAGCTTGTTGATTATCAGGGCCACATGACGCGGTTACGCCGTTCCCTTGGTGAAATCGACATGAGCTTGGCGATGACCGATGCTGATTTACTGGCGGCACACCGCGAACTGGTCAAACTGAACGATATTGACGAAGGTTTGGTTTATCTGGAAGTCACACGCGGCGCGGCCGATCGCGATTTTATATTCCCGGATGCCTCCGTGCCCAATACGGTGGTGTTGTTCACCCAGAAAAAATCTCTGATGGACGCACCCGCTGCGACGCGCGGGCTGAACGTTTTGACCGTCGAGGATCAACGCTGGGAGCGCTGCGATATCAAAACTGTACAACTTTTGTACCCGTCGTTGGCCAAGACGCGCGGCAAGGCCCAAGGGGCTGACGATGTATGGTTTCAACGCGACGGTTATGTGACTGAAGGCTCATCCAACAACGCCTATATCGTCTCTGCCGAAGGTAAAATAATCACTCATGAGACGAACAATGACATCCTGCACGGCATTACCCGCAAGGCTGTTATGGACACCCTGGCGGATCTGGGCCTAGACTTTGAGGAACGCCCTTTTCTGGTCACCGAAGCGTTGGAGGCCGCGGAGGCATTTTCGACATCCTCCTCGGGTCTTGTCACGCCGGTTGTCAGCATCGATGGCAAACAGATCGGCGATGCAAAGCCCGGTCCGGTCAGCAAGCAGCTGCGACAGAAATACATTGAGGGTATCCGGAGGCGCGCAATTTAGCACAGATCGTGCGGCAACAAGACGGGCAGAGGCCCTGTTCATTTTATTCAAGACAAAGGGAAATGAGATGAAGATACTTATTGTGGCGGATATTGAAGGTGTTGCTGGCGTCAACGCGGGCCTTCAGGGCACGCCGGGAAATGCCGAATATGAGCGGGCACGCCGCCTGATGACGAATGAAGCAAGTGCTGCCATCCGTGGAGCCATCGCAGGCGGGGCCACGACGGTGACCGTTGCGGATTCACACGGGCCGATGCGCAATATCATCGCCGAAGATCTGGACCCGCGGGCACGGTTGATCGCGGGCAAGCCAAGGCCACTGACCATGGTCGATGGCGTGACACCAGACCACGCAGGGGTCATTCTCATTGGCCACCACGCGGCTGCAGATGACTATGGGGTGTTGTCGCATACCATCAGCGGGGCCGCGTTTCACAGGATTGAGGTCAATGGTATCTTGGCCGGCGAGCCCACGCTTTTTGGCGGTTATGCGGCTGAAATCGGCGTGCCTTTGCTGGCTGTCAGTGGCGATGACCGCCTTGAGCAGCATGTGAAACAGCAGTTCCCAGAGGCGGCGACAATCACCGTTAAAACCTGCATCGGCGCAGCGGCCTCTGACAGTCTGTCACCGGATGCGTCCTGCCGTTTGATCGAGGCCGAGGTCAGTAAAGCTATCAATGCGTCACCGGCTGCGAAACCGGTGGCACCCTGCCAAGCCCCATTCATCGTAGACGTTCAGCTGATGCATCAAATGCAGGCCGATGCCGCCGTCCTACTGCCGTCTATCACCCGCACCGGACCGCGCGACATTCGGTTCACCGTCCAGTCGCACAAAGATATTATTGGAACGCTGGCTGCTCTGGCGCTGATGTCTTCGGCTGTTATGGCCTAAGGTGCTTTGCGTCAAATCTGACCGGTTTGGCTGAGAGCATCCCAGACTTTGGCAACAAGCGGGCGGGTTCCGCTGTGGGTACGGTAGATATGAACACTAAGTGGCGTTGACCAGGCCTCACCACCAACAACACGCAATTGCCCTTGGCTAATTTCACTGCGCGCGCAGCTTTCTGGCACAAGGGCAAGGGCGCCGGTTTCCATCGCCATGTATTTCAAAACCTCCGAGGTCGGGCTTTCATTCAAGCGCGTAAAACCGACCTTCGCGGCGGCATTTTGTTCAAACACAAGCTTCTCGACCTCGGCAAAATATCCATCGCTGGAGTAGCCCATATAGGGAATTGAGACTCCATCGCCACGGCTCGGATCATAAAGAGCCTGACCGTTTTTCGGATCAACCCCCGAAACGAGCACCATGGGGTCGCTGGCAAGCGTGAATTGGTCAAACTGACGAGTTTCAAACAGGATCGGTACATCTGCATGGGCGTATTGTAGCACCAGATCAATTTCGCCCTGCACCAGCTGATCAACCATATCGTGAAAGTTCCGCGTAACAACATGGGTCGTCAAACGCCCGGTTTCGGCCTCTAGGGACCGCAGCCATTGGGGGATGAAATGGAAGTTAAGTGTCGAGGCCGCAGCGATATGCAAGTCCGAGCGCCGGTTTAAAAGCGTTTCCCGAAACAAAGCCCGCGACTGATTAAGTTCATCAAGAATGTTTTCGGCACTTTGACGAAATATTTGGCCAGCGGGCGTCAGCGCCGCCGGATAAGTGCGCCGGTCAAAAAGCGCAACACCCAACCAATTTTCCAAGGCACGAATGCGACGACTGAACGCAGGTTGGGTCACGTTTCGCTCTTGCGAAGAACGGGAAAAGCTTCCGGTCTTGGTGAGCGACAGAAAGTCTTCGAGCCATTTGGTGTCCATAACGAAGCCATTTTTTTTGCAATATTGATAAGCTAACCATGCGCCCAATCTCATGACAAGCGAAGTTATGCAGATATCGCATAGGGGCTTGGCCTCTAGGTTCCGGGGGTTATGCGGTTTCGGAATAGGGTATTCCAAAAAGGCTTTTGCTATGGTGCAAAATGCGCCCTATCCAAAAAAAAGCGTTTTGAATAGAGGCCATAATAAAATGGCCCTGTAAGACGCCCAGAAGGGACTGACCGGCGCTTCCTGCATCGTGATCGTCTCTCGGGGAGGAAGACATGTCGAACGAAAGCGAATTGGGCGCGCAAGATTTGTTGCTCAATATCAAGGACTTGAAGGTCTCATTTGCCAATGGCACGGTTCAGGCGGTGCGCGGCATAGATCTGAATGTTGCCCCCGGAGAGACAGTCGCCGTCGTTGGTGAATCCGGTTCTGGTAAATCAGTGACGGCCTTATCATTGATGCGGTTGGTCGAGTTTGGCGGCGGATCTATTGATAGCGGCGAAATCCTGTTTCGACAGCGCAATAATGAGATCTGTGATATCGCGGCCCTTGGCGATTCTGCGGCCCGCGAGATGCGCGGCAATGACATTGCGATGATTTTTCAAGAACCGATGACCTCGCTTAATCCAGTGTTTCGGATTGGCGATCAGATTGTCGAGGCCATCGTTACCCACCAAAAGCATTCAGTTGCCGATGCCCGTGCAATAGCGCTTGAGATGCTTGAAACGGTGCGTATTCCTGACGCCGCAAGCATCATGGCCCGCTACCCTCATCAGTTGTCTGGGGGCATGCGCCAACGTGTTATGATTGCGCTGGCGCTGTCCTGCAGGCCTCAACTTTTGATCGCGGATGAACCAACTACGGCCCTCGATGTGACTATCCAAGCCCAGATTTTACGCCTGATACGTGAGTTGCAAGACAGGACCGGCATGGCCGTTCTATTCATCACCCATGACATGGGGGTGGTCGCCGAAGTGGCCGACAGGGTCGTTGTTATGTACCACGGTGAAAAGGTCGAAGAGGGGGCGGTGGAGGATGTATTCTCTGCGCCCCAGCACCCCTATACCAAAGCACTGTTGACGGCGGTGCCACGGCTGGGCGCGATGAACGGAACCGACCATCCGGCACCGTTTTCTAAAGTATCCACCACGGAAACGGAGCCTGCAGAAAGCAAGGCGATTGCGGTCCCAGTCGTGGACTATGATGCCGAGCCCGTGCTGTCGGTGCGGGGTTTGACGACCCGCTTCGACCTTCCTGAGGGCCTATTGGGGCGGGTCCGCAAACGCGTCCATGCGGTGGAAAAGCTCGACCTTGACATCTGGCCAAGTGAAACGCTGGGCATCGTCGGTGAATCTGGCTGCGGTAAATCCACAACCGGACGCTCGCTGCTGCGTCTCGTGAACTCTCATTTCGATGAAATGCGGTTCGACGGCCAGGTCATAAATGACTTTGACAAAGAATCCCTCATGCGATTGCGGCGTGAAATCCAGTTCATCTTTCAGGACCCTTATGCGTCGTTGAACCCGCGCTTGACGGTTGGGTTTTCGATTTGCGAACCCATGCTTTTGCACAAGTTGGAGACCCGCAAGAATGCCTTTGATCGTGCGGTTTGGCTGTTGGAGCAAGTCGGGCTTAGTGCCGACCACGCCCGCCGATATCCACATGCGTTTTCGGGTGGCCAGCGCCAACGGGTCGCCATCGCCCGCGCCCTATCAACCAACCCAAAACTGATCATCGCCGACGAAGCGGTGTCGGCGCTGGATGTATCGATACAGGCACAGGTCATTAACCTGATGATGGAACTCCAGCAGAAATTTGGGCTGTCATATCTGTTTATCAGTCACGACATGGCGGTGGTTGAACGTATCTCACACCGGGTCGGCGTTATGTTTCTGGGTCAAATCGTTGAGCGCGGAACACGGCGGCAGGTGTTTGAGAACCCCAAACACAGCTACACGCAGCGCTTGATGGCTGCCGCGCCGATACCCGACCCTATGCAACGCAACAAAGACCGCGCGCAGATCACTGGGGAAATCCCAAGCCCGATCCGCGGCATCAATAATCCTCCACATATTCTGACCTATCGTGATCTTGGCCAAGGACATCAGGTTGCGCTGGAATAAGAGGCAGGGTCGGCGCCGCTAACATAATCACCCGCACAAAAATTCGACCACACAACAGCAAGGAGAGAGAAGATGAAGTTTTTTAAAAGCATGACCTTGGGTGCCACGATGGCACTTACGGTGTTGCCGCTTTTGGCAACGCAGGCGAATGCCGAAACGTTGACCATCACCATAGATTCAACATTGGAGACGCTTGATCCGCACAACAGCACCGCAAACGCCGTCGCGTCTATTTCGAATGGCGTCATGCAGCGCCTGATCGGCTTTGACAAAGACATGAAGATGGTGCCGATGTTGGCCGAAAGCTGGACCGTCAACGATAACGCCACGGTTTTCACATTCAAACTGCGTCAAGGTGTGACATTCCACGATGGCACCGCCTTTGATGCCGCCGCAGCGAAGGTCAATATTGATCGTTTGGCCGACCAGTCCAACAACCTCAAGCGTAACTCGATGATGCGCGTTGTCGCAAAAACAGAGGTGGTGGATGAAAACACCTTTCGCCTGACCTTGAAAGAGCCGTTTGGCGCTATGCTGGCCACGCTCGCGCACCCCTCAATCGTTATGCATTCACCAAAATCGCTGGCCGAAGACGGCGGCGATGTGAGTAAACACCCCGTCGGCACCGGCCCCTTTGTTTTCAATGAATGGGTGCCGGGCGAGCGTTACTCGGTGGTGGCAAATCCCAACTATTGGGAAGCTGGTCTGCCCAAAGTTGACGGGGTGAACTTTCTGACAGTCAAGGAAACCGCCACCTCAATCGCCATGCTAAAAGCCGATGAGGCGCAATTCGTCTTTCCATTGCCGCCAGAATTGTTCGAAACGGTTGAAGCGGATGAACAATTCGACATTCTTGAAGTGCCAGGCATCACAGTGCGCACAGCGTCGATGAACATGGCGATGAAGCCGTTTCAGGATCCGCGGGTCCGCGAAGCCTTTAATTTGGCCGTTGATAAGAACGCCTTTATTCAGGTGGTATTTGCCGGACACGGTGTTGTGCCTACGTCGCCTATTGCGGCCAATACCGCATATTATTCGGCACAAGAAGCATACCCCTTTGACCTTGAAAAGGCGAAGGCGTTGATGGCAGAGGCTGGTTATGCGGACGGTTTCTCGATCGAAGCTGCGGGGCGCAACTCCTCGGATGAAACCCGTACCCTGCAATTTTTGCAGCAACAGCTTGGGCAGATCAACGTCAAGGTAAAGATCAACCCAATGGAAGCCGCGGCGCGTTCGGCGCGCTTCTTTGGCAATGACGTCACCGGAGAAACCGCTACTTTTGGTTTGGCTCTGGGCGGTTGGTCGCCCTCAACCGGTGATGCAGACTGGCATCTGCGTCCGGTTTATTCGACCGAAGGCATCATTCCCAACATCTATAACATGGCCTTCTATTCGAACCCAAAGGTTGACGCCTTTATCGCCAGTGGCCTGAACTCGGCAGATGATGATGTGCGCGCGGCGGCCTATGCTGGTGCACAAAAACTGATCTGGGAGGATCGGCCAGTGATTTGGCTGGCGGCTGAAAACAAATTGGCCGGTGCGCGGGCCGATCTGTCCGGCGTCTTTCCGATGCCCGATGGCACGTTCGCCTATGCCAACGCAGGTTTTGAATAAGATCTGATAAACCTGCGCCCCGGCGGCGAAGTGTCGCCGGGCCGTATCTATCAATCCGCTGGAGAAGAAAATGCATCTGTACCTGATCCGCCGGCTTCTGGCCATGTTGCCAGTTCTCTGGATGATCTCGATTTTTGTCTTCCTGTTCGTTCACGCGATACCGGGCGATCCGGCGCGCATGATCGCGGGTGAGCAGGCGACAATGGCAGATGTCGAGGCGGTGCGCCGCGCGCTAAAGCTCGACGAGCCTTTGTTGATACAATATTTCACCTTTGTGAAAAACACGGTCACACTGGACCTTGGAAATTCGCTGCGCACTGGCGAGTCAGTCTATGACATGCTTGCACGCGCGGCTGGGCCGACGTTTTTGTTGGCCATTTGCGCCTTGGGGTGGTCTGTTATTTTTGGCCTGTTTGTCGGTGTGATATCCGCCGTCCACTCTGGTAAAGCCGCCGACCACATCGGAATGATTGCCGCCGTTTCGGGCATTTCCATGCCCAACTTTTGGCTTGGACTTCTGCTTATGCAATTCTTTTCGCTTAAACTTGGTTGGGCCGGCACTTCGGGATTTAACAGCGCCAGCGACCTTATTCTTCCCTCACTCACGCTTGGTTCTGGAGTTGCCGCCGTGATGGCCCGCTTCACCCGCTCGGCGGTGATTGAAGTGGTCCGCGAGGATTATATCCGCACGGCCCGCGCCAAGGGTCTGGTTGAACGCATCGTGATCTGGAAACACGCGCTCAGAAATGCGCTGATCCCGGTTGTCACGATGATCGGCCTGCAATTTGGCTTCCTCATTGGTGGTTCGATCGTTGTTGAGCGCGTGTTTCGCTGGCCTGGTCTTGGCTCTGTTTTGGTCGAGGCGATACAATTTCGGGATTTCGCGGTCATTCAAGCGGAGCTGATGTTGTTCTCGTTGCAGTTCCTGCTGATTAACCTGCTCGTCGACATTCTCTATGGCTTCATCAATCCCGCTATTCGCTACAAATAGGCAGAACCAATGACAACTCTCACCAATGACACTGCACAGAATGCTCTCGTAAAAGACACCAAGATGCGCTCACCGCTGTCAGAGTTCTGGCGACGCCTAAAGGCGCGACGCTTGGCGCTTTTTGCCGGTGGGCTGCTTGGATTGCTGTTCGTGTTCGCCTTTGCCGCCCCGATTTTTCTGCCCTTCACACCGGATGCTTTCGATTACGCCAATACCTTGAAAGAGCCGAGCTTTTTGCATTGGGCAGGGACCGATGAATTTGGGCGCGACGTTCTTGCCCGCCTGATGTTTGGTGCCAAACTGTCGTTGTTGATCGGTAGCTCGTCGGTCACGATCGGCGCCGTGATCGGTGTGACATTTGGGCTGTTCGCCGGGTATTACGGGGGCTGGATTGATGCGGTGACGATGCGGATCGCGGATGTATTGTTTGCCTTTCCGGGCATTCTGCTGGCCATTGGCATCATCGCTATTCTTGGGCCTGGCATACTGAATGTCATTATCGCGGTCGCGATATTTTCAGTGCCTGCATTTGCCCGGATTGTTCGAGGTGGCACGTTGGGGCTAAAAGAAAGCACCTATGTTGAAGCGGCCCGCGCAGCCGGAGCACCTGACCGTATCATCATGTTTCGGCATATCCTGCCGGGCATACTGGGGGCGGTGATTGTCTATTTTACCATGCGGGTAGGCACCTCAATTCTGACGGCAGCATCGCTCAGTTTTATCGGCCTTGGGGTTGAACCGTCGGTGCCCGAATGGGGCGCGATGCTTTCGGCAGGGCGCGAATATCTTATGGCAGGTAAATGGCATCTGACCTTTTTCCCAGGGTTCGCGATTTTTCTGACCGTAATGTGTTTTAATGTTTTTGGCGACGGGTTACGTGACGCGTTAGACCCAAAGCTTGACGAAACGAAATAAGGGTCATCGAAGTGCGTATCAAAGAAGCTGATGCTTGGTGGGCTTTGCCAACCGGCCAAAGAAATTCAATTGCAGATGTTCCGGGCGTTCGCGTCGGCCATGCGACGGTAGTTGAAGGCGGTGCCCGAACCGGGGTCACAGCAATTTTGCCGCATTCCGGCAATCTTTTTACCGACAAAGTTCCGGCTGGTTCTGCGGTGATTAACGGGTTTGGCAAAAGTGTCGGCCTGATGCAACAGGTGGAACTGGGGCAGATTGAAACCCCAATATTGCTGACCAACACATTCGGTGTTCCGGCCTGCGCCACCACCCTGATCCGTGCCGCGATCAAGGCCAACCCAACAATAGGTCGCGATGCCGCAACGGTGAATCCGCTGGTCTTTGAATGCAACGATGGCACAGTCAACGACATCCAGACGCTGTCTGTCACTGAGGAAACCGCCACACAGGCCATCGCCGCCGCTTCAGAAGAATTTGCCCAAGGCACCGTTGGTGCCGGCACCGGAATGCGCACATTCGCAATGGCCGGCGGGGTTGGAACCGCCTCGCGCATAGTCACTCTTTCATCCGCAACATCCTACAATGTTGGCGTGTTTGTCCTGTCGAATTTCGGCCAACCCGGCGAGATGCGGATCTTTGGTCAGCGGCTTGATCCGGTGCCGCGCCAGCCAGCCCCGCCGCCCGTACAGGAACGTGGCTCAATCATCATTATCATTGCAACCGACGCACCGTTTGAAACCCGCCAACTGGCCCGACTGGCCCGTCGCGGGGCTCCCGCGCTTGGACGTCTGGGCAGCTTTGTCGGCCATGGCAGCGGCGATGTGGCGCTTGCGTTTACCACCGCCCACACCGTTGCGGAGGCCGATGAGGAACAGAGCATTGTGCCAAGGTTATCGGAAACTGTGATCAACCCGTTTTTCCACGCGGCGGTTGAAGCAACCGAAGAGGCGATATTGAATGCCATGCTCCATGCCGAGAGCCACACGGGGTATGACGGAGGCCGACTTCCGACATTGCGAGAACGCATGGATGCTGCCGGAATGGATTTTGCTTTTGGAAACGTAGATGACTAAGAAAAACAGGAGTGAGTATAATGAGCGAAGGTTGGGCTTTGGCGCTGCATGGCGGTGCTGGTACGATGAACCGCAAAGATATGACACCCGAGAAAGAGGCCACATATCATGCCGCCCTGCGTGAATGCGCGGCGGCTGGCAGTGCCATCCTCGCTGCCGGTGGCGCGGCGCAAGATGCGGTTGAGGCCGCGGTGCGCGCGCTTGAGGACAATCCATTGTTCAACGCCGGACGTGGGGCGGTGTTGGCATCAGACGGCACGTTCGAGCACGATGCGGCCATCATGAATGGGGCGGACCGATCGGCAGGTGCTGTGACAGGCACGTCGACGGTTGCCAACCCAATCTCGCTGGCACGGCAGGTCAAGGACCAGACTGATTATGTTGCTTTAAGCGGCCAAGGGGCCGAAAAATTTGCGCGCGAAATGGGGATGCCCGAAATGAGCGCAGATTATTTCGACACACCTTATCGCCGCGAACAATTAGCGCGTGCCAAGGTGGCGCAGAAAGTTGTGTTGGACCATGCGGATGAAACCGAATTTAAGACCGGCACAGTTGGGGCTGTCGCGCGCGATGCGGCGGGCCACCTTGCGGCGGCCACATCGACCGGCGGGATGACCAACAAACGCCCAGGCCGGGTTGGTGACGCGCCGATGTTTGGCGCGGGAACTTGGGCTGATGACCGCAGCTGTGCGGTGTCGGGTACTGGACATGGTGAGTATTTCATTCGCCTTGCCGTGGCGCATGACATCGCTGCCAGAATGCTTTACGCGCACCAATCCCTTGAAGAGGCCACAACGGCTGTCATCATGGGTGATTTGCCAAAGGCTGGCGGCCGAGGGGGTGTTATTGCCATTGCACAAAAGGGTCGACCGGTTACGCCGTTCAATACTTCCGGTATGTACCGCGCGATTGTTTGCCAAAACGCCGAGCCAGAGACGGCCATCTTTGTGGGGGGTGAACAAGGTTAGATTTTTCGCGGATCGCTGCGGAGGACCTGCACGCGGTTTTGCCGCAAAGTCCTCCGCATGTCTTATTTGATCCGTCCTACTATCGGCGTCACTACCGGAATACTGTTGTCCTTTAGGGACGGGATAAGGATAGCAAAAACTCGATACAGCAGGGGTTATTTAAAAACTATAGAGGCACCTAGAATTGAGACATATCAGGGATACGAGGAAACCAAGGCCGCGCGTCTTTGATTTTGCTACAGAGCCGTATTGACATCTCATGTTCCCCAAAGCCGGTGGCCAGTGTCCGTCGTGGGTTTTTTTTGGAACCAATGGCTGCGTAAACTAAGAGAGAGTTTGGCTCATCTGTTTGGTTTGATTATGCGGCGTTCTGGCGGTGATGGGTGGAGCTGCACATCGAGCAGGGAACTGTCCTTGAAATCGAAGATGCGCCGCTTGGGATTGTGACTGGAATCTGCGGGATCCAACGCAACACCCTGGTCTTCACGGGCGAAACCGGTCATGCTGGCACCGTTCCGATGAATGCACGGCAGGATGCCCTCGTTGCGGCCTCCGATTTCATTTCCGAGATCTTTGACACTGCTGGCGGGACTTCGGATTTTCGGGCGACCGTTGGCGACCTGTCGCTTAGGCCAAATGTCGTAAATGCGATCCCGCGACAAGTCGAGCTGACGCTTGAAATCCGGTCGATCCATGATCAAGCGCGTCGGGATTTTGCAGGAACCGCACGGTCCATCGCACAAAAAGCAGCAACAGCGCGGAACGTCGATTTTGTGATGACGCAGACCTATGAACAGCCAGCGGTCCTTTGCGATGCCGACCTGGTTGCGGCGCTCGAAAAATCGGTAAGGCAGCTTGAATTTCCGACACCGCACCTGCCCTCGGGGCCGACCCATGGCGCGTCAGCGATGGCGGATCTCTGCCCGATATCAATGTTGTTTGTCCGCTGTTTGAATGGCGTCAGTCACAGGCCCGAGGAATTTTCCGCCAGCACAGACATGGACGCAGCAATCCCGGCGATTGTGCATTTTCTGGCCACACGCCCGTAATCCGTCAGGGGTTCATACAAAACACCCCCTTACCGGAAAAAGATTTTTCACATTTTACATAATGCGCTTGCTGCATCAGACTGACCCCAACGGCAGACAGGGGGCGTGGTGAAAACACAAGTTGCGATTATTGGCGGGGGGCCGTCAGGGTTGTTGCTGGCACAGCTATTGCAGGCGCGCGGCATCGACAGCGTTGTGTTGGAACACAAGACCCGTGACTACGTTTTGGGCCGCATCCGGGCGGGCGTTCTGGAACAGGGCCTTGTGGGATTGATGGAAGAGGCCGGGTGCGCCGACCGTCTGCACGCCGAAGGTTACGCGCACGAAGGAACGCTGATCTCTTACGGCGATGAAATGTTTCGCATCGATTTTGCCAAACATACTGTCACTGTACCCTAATTAATCAGAATCTACGGATTGGACGCCTTTTCGGCGGTTTTTGTACCCTTAATTGCAATATATCCACAGAGACCCGCGTCAGTGGCTGATGCACCTTTGGCGCTTCCAGATTGCATCGGCTCGAGCCAAGAGCACTTGACGGTCTGCATCGGGTCCAAGCTCAGTGATGGCCTGGCGGGCTGCCCGCAAGGCACCTTCGGACGCAACTGGTCGGTCCGCTCTTTTCGCTTCTTGCTTTGGCGCAGGCTCTGCTTTCTGTTGGCGCGGAAGACGCCTCTCGAGGTCCTGCGACTGCTTGCGCACCTTTTCGATCAACCGCCTGTGCTGAGGAAAGGCGCGGCGAAGTTCCCAAAACGCTCTGTCGTTTCCGCACATTAAGATTGCTGCGCCCAAGAACGGACGGGTTGTGCACACATCGACTGCTGCGAGTGCCTCTGATCTTTGCAACTGGCACAGAGATGCGAACGAAGCGGGATATTCCAAACCGACTATTTTCAGAACATCGAAAGTGCGGCTGATCCGGCGCATGCGTCTGAGATTTTTAGCATGCACCGCGGCCTTCAGCACTGCCGCGCCGCTAGCAGCGCGGACACGTAGTCTGTCGGACAGATCATCGGCCGGATACTTCGCTACAAGGGGTCGACCACAGTTTTCGCAGGTGAGCGACCATGAGAAACGCCAGTGACGCAAGACCAGATCTATGGTTTGGCTCGCGCAGTTTGCACAGCGCTGGAAGTCATCGCTCGATACGCATTGAACGGGAAGATGCGACGTGTCTGGAAGCGTCATGGCCTCAATCTCGTCCCTGGTCTGCTGAACCCCCAGACATAGACGAGCCCAGTTCACCTGGCCGAGATCATTCTTACGCTCCGGCACCCTGCCCTGCCCCAATCCGAGATAGCCACAGAGGTCTTCGACGGAGCAATGATTGGCCCGTGCCAGCCGCCTGACCCAACTCGAGAGGAGCTCGTCTGGTACCCGCGGTGGACGGCGTGGCAAGGGTTTGAGGATCACCCGAACTCGGCCATAGGCTGACGCGGTATGGTCCAGGCGTGCTTGGCCCATACTGGCTGCCAGGACTGAACCGCCTCGTCAGTAATCCGCTCTTCACCTGTCTCGATCGCCTCGATGGCCAAGGACTTGATCATGATGAACACACGCGAGGTGACACCGCCGGTCACTTTCAGGATCGTCCGAAGCGACGCCACCGTCAGGCCTGAACGTTGCTCGAGCGCCATCGCGGCGATCAAAGTCTGGATCAGGCGAGAGAACTCCACATCGTCTTCCCAGAGCGGCAGGTAGTGTTCGTCCAGCCGGCGGGCCAGTTGGTCATCGCCGCGGACGGCCTCAAGGGCTTCGTTGACACCGAAGACGACAAGCGAGGCGCAGAGATCGTTAGCGAGGAACCGCAGCATGTTCAGGAACCGGCGTTGCTCACGGTAGCTACCAGCAAGCAGATTATGCACTTCATCGATCATCAGCATCCTAAGATCCATGTCCCGAAGATGACCTAGCGCACGCACCTCAAGCTCCGACACGGTATGCCGACCCCACATCGGGGCACCGATCGTGGCCAGGATGTGTTGATAGAACCGTCGTTCGTCCGGCGCGGGCGGCGCCTGAACCAGCAGGATAGGCGTTTTCGTGATACCCAGTTCGGCGTTGTACTGAGTTGGATATTTGCTCGCCATGCGCTTGGCGATCATCGTCTTGCCGATGCCAGAACTTCCATAGACCATCAGCCCTGGCATCCGGCTTTGCTGCGGCATTTCCATCAAGGATGTCAATCGGTTGAGAACAATGGCGGCACGGTCAAATGCGATCTAATGGTCGCCGCGGATCCGGTCAATTCTTTCGTCTGGGGTCATTAAACTCATCAATCTCATAGGTTGGCAGATCTGGATTGCCCGTGTCGATCGCGAACATCTCGCGCGACGGATCACGACGCGGTTGGTGCCGGGGAAGTCGCGCGTCTCTTTCGTTTTCCAACCGGGCAGTCCGCGTCTTTTGGCGCGCCGCCTCGGCCAGACGTCGTTGCGCGTCAATCAATTGGAATAAAGTCCGCTCGTTGATCCGGCCACCATGCTTGTCCTGCCATTCTTTCCGTGCCCGACGACTTTCCCATAGCGATATTCGCGGGTGGCTTAGATCACGATACCGCGCCGGGATCATGCGGCCATCATCGACGAGGACCCAGACCTGCGACAGGTCCCGCGGGTCGTACTTCACCTGCACCTTGCCCTGTCCGCGTCCGACCAACGACGCAAAGGAATCACTCCAGTAATGCACCCCAAAGAGCGTGATCCCAGTACGCCCGAGCTGGCGCCACTCGAAAGGCATGAAGCTTGTCCGAAAGGCTTCGACGTCGACGACCTGTCGC
The DNA here is from genome assembly GCA_030431485.1 of Alphaproteobacteria bacterium. Classification (GTDB taxonomy): domain Bacteria; phylum Pseudomonadota; class Alphaproteobacteria; order Rhodobacterales; family Rhodobacteraceae; genus Marivita. The sequence continues at coordinate 1,299 of JAUIIR010000088.1, read as the reverse complement.
CCTGCGGTGTCCCCGCCCATGTCCGCCCAGGCAGCCAGCGGCGTGCGCCCAAGAGCTTCGTGACGCGTATTGTGGTAGCGACAAATCTCCAGATCAAGCCAGTCCTCGAACTCGGCCAGAGTCAGTGCCGCATGTTTCTCGCTGTCGTAGTCGCCCTTCTCGGCGGCGGAGGATTGCGTGGTCCCGGGCAGAACGTGAACAGCTCCCATGGCCGTTCCAATCAGACGTTCGACGTGGCCACCATAGTGTGTGGCGCCAGGCGGGCGGTATTCGACGGCGATGCCCCAGTCTTCGCAGGCCATTCTGAAGGCGTCGCTGTGGAACTCCTGAGCGTTGTCGACATGGATTGCCTTCGGGATACCCGACGTCGGCCAGACCAGCTCTTCCAGCGTCCCGGGAACGTGGATTGATTTCCGACGCACGCAGTGATCGAGACAAAGCGCGATCGACAGAACAGATGGTGCATCAAAGCTGACAAAGACCCCGAGAACGATCCGGGTTGCGACATCGATGGCCACCGTCAAATAGGGGCGCGCAAGCGGTCGCCGATCTACGTGATCGACCAAGATGATGTCGGCCAAGGTGTGATCGATCTGAACGATCTCAAGTGGCGTTTCGACTGCAAACCGACCGGGACGCGCCGCAAAGGTCCTGCTCGCCTCCTTTGCGCCACGGCGCTTTCGCACGATTTCTTTCTCATCCATCGCATCAAGCCGAGCTTTCACAGTCTTACGTGTCGGCGGCTGGAAACCCTTCGCCTCACATTCCGAACGGATCTCTCGCCAAATGCGCAGAAAGCTGGAGCGCTCTCGAACCAGGTAATAGCGCCGCAGGCGCGCATCGATGAGGTCTTCAACTTGTTGCGCAATCCGATTTGATCCCGGCTTCGGCCCGCGACGACCGAGCTCCAACGCCGCGGCACGCCCATCGTTCTCGCGCAAACGGCGGTAAAGCGACCAGGTATGGCTTTTCGCCAGACCCAGTTCCCAAGCAGCATCTCCGATCGCGACACTGATCGGCTCACCCTTCTTCTCAAGCTCCAGGATCGGGCGCAGGACCGAAGCTCGATGTTTTGCAAGACGCTCGCTGACCACGCCAATCCCCTGCCCCAAGTGGCCGGTATTTATCCACAAAACCGACCGTATGCTAATAAAGGGTACAGTATGGCAATTGGGACCGTTTAAAACTGTGGGGTCAGGCGACCTTGAGCAATGGTGGTGTAGGGCTGATAAATCTCGCAATGTTGCCCGGGATAGGCTGCTTTGGCACTTCATATTTCGTTCGGTCAGACAGATCTCC
>JAUIIR010000159.1 GCA_030431485.1 Alphaproteobacteria bacterium | reverse complement strand
TTGGCGCAGACAAGGTCGACCGGCTGATGTTCATGCAATCCAACGGCGGATTGACGGATGCGGACCTTTTCCACGGCCGCGATGCCCTGTTGTCGGGACCTGCGGGCGGTGTCGTCGGCATGGTGGCAACGGCGGCACGTGATGGTTTTGACCGGATCATAGGCTTCGACATGGGCGGAACATCGACCGATGTCTGCCATTACGCGGGCGCGTTGGAGCGCAGTTTCGAAACCGAAGTGGCGGGTGTCCGGATGCGCGCCCCAATGATGGACATTCACACCGTTGCCGCCGGTGGCGGGTCCGTCCTGTCGTTCCTCGACGGGCGGCTGCAGGTCGGCCCCGAAAGCGCGGGGGCCAATCCCGGACCGGCAAGTTACCGGCGCGGTGGGCCGCTGACGGTCACCGATTGCAACGTCGTGCTGGGCAAGGTCCAGCCCGCAAACTTCCCCAAGGTGTTTGGCCCGAATGGCGACGAACCGCTGGATGAAGGCGCCGCGCGGGCCAAATTCGAGGCCATGGCCGACGCCATCTCACTTGAGACCGGCGGCGACCGGATGTCGGTCGAGGATCTGGCAGAGGGTTTCCTGCGCATCGCCATTGACAATATGGCCAATGCGATCAAGGAAATCAGCGTCGCGCGCGGCCATGATGTCACGCGTTACACGCTGAACTGCTTCGGCGGCGCAGGTGGTCAGCATGCCTGCCTCGTGGCCGATGCACTTGGCATGACGTCCGTGTATCTGCACCCGTTCGCGGGCGTCCTTTCGGCGCTCGGCATGGGACTGGCGGACATGATCGCGATGCGCGAGGCACAGTTGGACCTGCCCGCAACCGATGCAGCGGCCCTGCGCGCCGCTGCCGAGCCGCTTGCCGGCGAGGCGCGGGACGCACTGATCACCCAAGGTGTCGATCCGGCGCGGATCGACATCAAAACGCGGGTCTATCTTCGGGCAGGTGCCTCCCAAACAGCCCTTCCGGTCGATCTGGACGATGCTGAAACCATGATCGAGACGTTCCGCATCCGGCATCAAGCCGAGTTCGGCTTCCGGCCCCAAACCGATGCGGTGATCGCCGAGATGATCTCGGTCGAGGCGGTCGGCGGATCGGGGGCCTCTGCCCGGCTTCCCGACACACCACCGGGCGACGGTCGCTGCGGTTCTGCCTCGATGTGGAGCGAAGGGCGCTATGCGGATGTCCCTGTCCATGACAGGACCCGGATGGGACCGGATGCGCGCATCGCCGGCCCCGCCATCATCACCGAACCAACGGGCACCACCGTGGTGGAGCATGGTTGGGAAGCGACAGGTGTGTTCGGAGGTGCATTGGTTCTCAGACGGGTGATTGCGCTCGACCGTAAAGAAGCTGTCGGCACCTCTGTCGATCCGATCATGCTCGAGGTTTTCAACAATCTATTCATGTCGATCGCCGAACAGATGGGCGCGACGCTGGCCAAGACATCGGCCTCGGTCAACATTCGCGAACGCCTGGATTTTTCCTGTGCGCTTTTCAATGCCGAGGGTGATCTGGTGGCCAATGCCCCCCATGTTCCAGTGCATCTGGGCTCCATGAGCGCGAGCGTGCGCACCATCCTGCGCGAAAACGACGGCCGGATCCGGCCCGGCGATGTCTTCATGATGAACGACCCATTCAACGGCGGCACCCATTTACCGGATGTCACCGTGGTCACACCGGTCTTTGACGCAAGCGGAACCGAAATCGACTTTGTCGTCGCCTCACGCGGGCATCATGCAGACATTGGCGGCAAGACACCCGGCTCTGCCCCGCCCGACAGCCGCCATATCGAGGAAGAAGGCATCCTGATCCGCAATTTCCAGCTGGTTCGCGAAGGGCAACTGCGCGACGCCGAAACACGCGCACTTTTGTCCTCCGGCCCCTACCCTTGCCGGAACGTGGACCAGAACATGGCGGACCTGACCGCACAGATCGCCGCGAATGCAACAGGTTCTGCAGAACTCGCCAAGGCGGTCGCACAATTCGGCCGCGACGTGGTCAGGGCCTATATGACCCATGTCCCGGACAATGCAGAGGAGTCCGTGCGCCGCGTGCTCGACGCGTTGGAGGACGGGCGCTTTTGTTACCCTCTGGACAGTGGCGCAAAAATCGAGGTTGCGGTTTCGGTCGACAAGACCGCCCGCACCGCCCGCGTGGATTTCTCTGGCACCTCTGGTCAGGACGCATTCAACTATAACGCACCCTTGGCAATTTGCCGGGCGGTGGTGCTTTACGTGTTCCGCACCCTTGTGGGCAGCACCATTCCGATGAACGAAGGCTGTTTGAAGCCCATCGAGATCATCGCGCCAGAGGGCAGTTTCATCAACCCACGCTACCCGGCGGCTGTGATTTCAGGCAATACGGAGGTCAGTCAGGCCATTGCCGACGCGCTTTATGGGGCCGTGGGCGTGATCGCGGGCAGCCAGGGGACGATGAACAACTTCGTCTATGGCAACGACCGTTGGCAAAATTATGAAACCATCTGTGGCGGTACCGGCGCGGGGAATGGGTTTGACGGCTGTTCGGCAGTGCATTCGCACATGACCAACACCCGCATGACCGATCCAGAGGTGCTTGAAGCCCGCTTTCCGGTCCGCGTGCGCCGGTTCGCCATCCGTAAAGGGTCTGGCGGCGCGGGGCGCTGGCAGGGCGGCGAAGGGATCGAGCGCGAGTTGGAGTTCCTTGAACCCATGACGGTGACCGTGCTGTCATCGCACCGCAAGACGCGGGCGTTCGGCGTCGCAGGCGGACACCAGGCTGCCCCCGGCGAGAACACCGTGAGACGCGCCGATGGCACGGTCGAAACGCTTTCGGGCAACGATCAGGCCGACCTTGCCCCCGGCGACATTTTCATCATGAAGACGCCCGGTGGCGGTGGCTACGGGACACCTGACAAAACGTACAAGGCGGCGGCGGAATGAGCCGGGAAACCGTCCTCGGCCAAGGGATTGGCCGAAATGATCGAAGCGGCCAATGCGCCACACCAACGGCTGCCAACTGCCGCCGAACGCTCAGATGGAAAAGGACTGTGTCCATCCCTGCGCAATCTCGTCGAGAGGGTCGGGTTGGCAGGCGCGTTTGGTTGCAAATTCGCTTAAAGTATCCGACCTTTAACCTGAGGCATATCCGGCAGCTTTGAAGTAGTTCCAACATTCGTCCTGAGAGTAGAGGTCGCAAATGTCCGAGAGAGCGTGGAACATATCCGTGAAAGTCCGGGCACC
>JAUIIR010000158.1 GCA_030431485.1 Alphaproteobacteria bacterium | reverse complement strand
TTTGGACGACATCCGCTGACACTTGAAGCCCGCGGGACAACCTTTGGGCTTGGCGCTCCAGCAACAGAAACGGTTCCCTTGTTATCAATAATCCCAATCAGCACTTCGGTCGCTGTCTTTGCGACTATGTCCAGACCAAGGTCAATCGCCGTTAGTGGTGGGACTTCGGTGCGCGCGCGCACACCGTCGTAGCGGGTAGCGACACGGACCTCATCGGGGATTTTCACGCTCTGGGCTTTCAACGCGTGCATGACACCTGTTGCCATCGCATCAATCGGTACGAGGATAGCATCGAAATGCGCCCGCTCTTTCAGGAGTTTTGAGATCGCGGCTGCAGCACTATCTTCTGCTGACTGTTCGGGTAACGCGATGACTTGTGCTGCCATCCCGATATCGGCCGCTTTCCTTCGGTATACCTCTTGAAAGACAAGGTTGCTTTGCCTCGAACTTGCGCCGACGATCAGGGGGAACTTCTCTGCACCGGTTTCGCGCAAGTGGTCAAACAGGATCTCCGCCATCAGGTGATAATCCAGGTCAACATAGGCGCTTGGTGATCCCACAGGCTTGCCTACAGAAACGGTAGGAACGCCGACGTCTTGCAGCATCGCAAGAACAGGGTCGTCGGCTTCAGGTTCAACGACGATGATACCATCCATCGAAATGTTCTTGAGCGTCGCGATAGGGTCATTAACGGGTGGCACCAGGACGAGCGACATATTGGCTTCAAGCGCTGCAACAGCGGCAGAGGCCGCGATTTCCATCAAGAAACCCAGCTTCGACGCGCCGGCAGCAACTGCGACTGGCATAGATGAGTAAATCGCGATGGTATTTGTGCGCCCGGTGCGCATGCGACGTGCCGCCAAATTTGGGCGGTACCCAAGGGTTTCAACCGCTTCTTGAATGCGCCTTTGGGTCTCATGGTCCACCTTACGCTTTCCACTGATTGCGTTTGAAACCGTTCCTGGAGATACGCCTGCCGCCCTTGCCACATCCACGACAGTGACTCGCTTGGTCGGTCTTTCAGATGCCTCAGTCATCGTCTCGATGCTCCTCAGAAAGCCAAGCCATGGCATGTTGCCTTATTTTTGTGCGTTCCTTGTGACGACAATGAACAGGTGGCGTTAAAACGTTTTACAGAATCAAGATCCGTTTGTAACGTCATTAAAACGTTTTAATAGATTGGATCTACAAATGCCTGATGATGCGCGGAGCCTTCCGAGTCAGATCACAATGTACCGCCGCCAGCTCGGTTTGACGGCGCTCGATACGGCAAGATCTGCTGGTGGATACACGCTCTTTGCCCGCCAGACTGGCTGTGGCGTCGTCGACATGGTCGATATCGAAGGCCGGAAGGTCCACCGCTGGGACATGCCTGTGCGCCCAGGCCGGGACGCGGTGATCCTGCCCAATGGCAATCTGGGGTATAATGGCAGTCACGCAACATCGGCGGACCTCTATCCGGCATGGGACCTATGGCACGGCGGTGATTTCTATGAAGTAAAACCGGACGGCGACGTCGTCTGGCACTACGAAGACATGTTCCACCATCATGATGCTCAATGGCTGCCGTCAGGCAACCTGCTATATACTGTCGCGGCCCCGCTGCCCGCCGACAAAGCCGCGCGCGTTACAGGGGGGGACCCCTCGAAGGACGGCGCGGACGGTGTCGTTCAGTCCGACATTGTCCGCGAGGTCAACCGCGCGGGCGAGGTGGTTTGGGAATGGCGGATCTGGGATCACATCGACCCAGCTGACCTACCCGTACATCCCAACTTTGACCGACGCCACTGGCCTATGATCAATGGTGTGTCCGAGACCCGTGATGGATTGGTTCTGATGAGCTTGCGCACCACTTCCGGGGTGATCGCGGTGAACAAGTCAACCGGAGCTATTGTTTGGCATGCCGGCACTGACATCGTGGCCCAGCAGCACACACCAATCGAGATGGAAAGCGGCACGATCCTCGTTTTCGACAACGGCAATTTGCGCCCAGGCATGTCGAACCCATTCTCCCGCGCGATCGAGTTTGATCCCAAGACTATGGAGGTCACGTGGGACTACACCGACCCCACACCGATCTCTTTCTTCTCGCCCTTCATGGGCGGAGCAGAAAGGCTGTGGAACGGTAACACATTAATCTGTGAAAGTGCCTTTGGCCGCCTGTTTGAGGTCACACCGGACGGAACACTTGTTTGGGAATATGTGATTCCCGATTTCGATGAATATCCCAGCCCGCTGAACGCATTCATCAAAGGCGCGACCAACAGTTGTTTCCGCGCACACCGCTACCGCGCGAGCGATGTGCCGTGGCTTTAGGTGCCGAGAGATTGATCCGAACTGAACAAGGAAACGGATATGTCCGAAGTACTTAAGAAAATTGGCCAATTGGTGATCTCGCTTTCGGGCGTTGTGATCATCTGGTCGCTTTTCGCGCATTCAGGCTTTATCAGCCAAAAACTGTTTCCGACGCCCGGGCAGGTTTGGCACGCGGCGATTGATCTGTATCAGGACGGCGTTCTGATGAGCGATCTTCGGATCTCGCTCACCCGGGCAGCGGTCGGCTTTTCCATCGGTGCGAGCCTTGGGATTGCGTTTGGCCTACTCACGGCGCGTGTCAAGCTCGTGTCCATTGCTTTGGAACCTTTCCTGAACCTCCTGCGACCAATCCCGGCTATCGCTTTGGTGCCCGTGGCCATCGTCTGGTTCGGCATTGGCGAAGGGTCAAAGTATTTCGTGATTTCCTACACTGTATTCCTGGCCGTCTGGTTGAATACCCATGCTGGCGCGTCCGATGTGGCCAGCACCTATATTCGGGCTGCACGGTCACTAGGGGCCAGCAGGACCCGGGAGTTCTTTGAGGTCATCATCCCAGCCAGCGCGCCGATGATCTTTGTGGGCCTGCGCCTTGGAGCCGCTCTCGCGTTTCTTAGCCTTGTGGCGGCAGAGCTGAGCGGCGCCTCCGCGGGGATTGGTTTTCGTTTGCAAGATGCGCGCCAGTTCATTCGCACGGATCGCATGTTCGTGGGGCTGATACAGCTTGGCATTCTGGGTGCGTTGCTGGACGCAGCCTTTGCCTATTTGGGCCGCCGTCTTGTGCATTGGGAAAACGCCTGATGACTGGTCAAACGGATATCGGCCGCATCGACATCAAACGGGCGGAGGTCACGTTCAAAGCCCCCGGTGGCAGCCGGGTGGAAGCACTTGCTGCCACAGATTTGGTGATTGAGCCCGGCTCTTTCGTGTCTCTCATTGGAC
>JAUIIR010000157.1 GCA_030431485.1 Alphaproteobacteria bacterium | reverse complement strand
TCAGGCGTTGGGGGCCTCAGAACAGCCAATTCTGGCGCTACGAGCCCAAAATCGGTTCCTGTCTGCTCAATCAAAGCCCGATTGCACGGAAATCGGCGCAGCCAAAACGGTAAATCAGACGTTCCAATACAATAATGCTTGGACTGCAAAAAGACTCCTGCGTCCATACAGGAACAGGGCATTCCTGCCGGTGAGGCACAGGCCCTTCAAGGCTCCCATCTACCCCACATGCACTCAAACGATACAATCGGCATGACGTGGTCATAGACGATATTCAAAGTACACAGGAGTAACCAGCTTGATTGGATATTGTTTGACCTGCCACGGGATTTTTCCTCCACCATCGATTAGAGTCCGCTCCAACTTGAGGACGGACAATGAAGCGAACGAGATTCACGGACGAGCAAATCATCGGCATTCTGGCCGAGCATGAGGCGGGCGCGAAGTGCGCCGATCTGTGCCGCAAGCATGGCATGTCGGAAGGCACCTTCTACAACTGGAAGGCCAAGTTCGGCGGCATGACGGTGTCAGAGGCCAAGCGGCTGAAGACACTCGAGGATGAGAACGCCAAGCTGAAGAAGCTGCTGGCCGAACAGATGCTGGATCTGGCTGCGATGAAGGATCTGGTTTCAAAAAAGTGGTAGGGCCCGCCGGGAAGCGCGAAGCCGTTGGGTATCTTCGGGCCGAGCATGGCCTGTCGGAACGGCGGGCCTGCCACATCGTCGGCGCGGATCGCACGATGATCCGCTATCGATCTCGGCGCGTGCCGGACACAGTGCTGCGCGGTCGGTTACGGGACCTGGCCAACGAGCGCCGACGGTTCGGTTACCGACGCCTGTTCGTCTTGCTGCGCCGCGAGGGTGAGCCATCCGGCATCAACCGGATATATCGGCTCTACCGCGAGGAAGGGCTGACGGTGCGCAAGCGAAAGGCCCGGCGCAAGGCTGTCGGGACGCGAGCCCCGATCTTGGTCGAAGCTCGGCCCAATGCGCGCTGGTCGCTGGATTTCGTCCATGACCAGTTCGCCAACGGCCAGCGCTTCCGGGTGCTCAACGTGGTCGACGACGTCACCCGTGAATGCCTCGCGGCGATCCCTGACACCTCGATCTCGGGGCGACGTGTCGCGCGTGAACTGACGGCCCTAATCGAGCGCCGCGGCAGGCCTGGGATGATTGTCAGCGACAACGGGACCGAACTGACCAGCAACGCCATCCTGCGGTGGTGTTCCGAGCATCGGATCGAATGGCACTACATCGCGCCAGGCAAGCCGATGCAGAACGGCTTCGTTGAGAGTTTCAATGGCAGGATGCGCGATGAGCTGCTCAACGAGACCATGTTCCGCAACCTGGCCCATGCACGGGTCGTAATCGCCGCCTGGGCTGCCGACTATAACACCCAACGCCCGCACTCGGCTTTGGATTACCAGACCCCGGCCGACTACGCGCGGACCCTGACCACCGCAATCGCCCGACCCGCTGCGCGAGATGAAAGCTCCGCGCGTCGGGCGATTGCTCAACCTGCGCAAATCGGCGTAAACACCAACCGGGCTCCGGTCGCGGCTGGATGAAAGTTCAGTGGCAGGTCATGTTGGCCTGAAGCCACGCGCCCACTGCACATTATGCAGCCGATCTCAGTTGCGAGTATTGACGTGGACTCAAGCACTTACCAAGTGACTGCAAAAAGGGTTGTCCGATTTCATCAGACGTCTGCACCAAAAGGCGCCCTTCACCTGACGCTCAAACCAATCCGCTCTTCTGAGCGATCAAGACAGCTTGTGTCCGGTTTTCTGCACCCAGTTTGTGACAGATCGATCGCACCCGCATTTTGACAGTGGTTTCGGGTAGACTGAGAATATTGGTGATGTCCTTGTTCGACAGGCCTTCCGCCAACTTCTTGAGTACCTCGAACTCCCCTTCGCCGATACCATAGCTGTCCTTACCGATCCGACCACCTCCAAAGGTGAAGAAGTTTGCCGGAACAAATTTTTGACCTGTTGCTATGAACTTCAAGGCGCTGGACAGCGCATCAACAGAAAATGTTTTCGGTATGAATCCCGAAACACCTACATCCAGGCAATTCTGCACAAAAGTCTCTGAGACAGTGCCCGAAAAAATTACGACATAACCATTTGCGTTTAGATCAACAATTTTCTTGACCTCTTGAAGTCCCACGGCTTCCGATAGAGTGATATCGAGCATAACAATGTCAAAATTTGTTTTTTCAGCTATTTTCTGACAAGCTTGATCCAAAGAGACGGCACAGGTGACAGAAAAGGCGTTTGTTGCCTCAAGACTCTCTGAAATCAATTCCAAAATCAACTGGTGATCGTCGACGAGCAGAATACTTGTATTTTTCATTGCTCGATATCCCTTTCCAACACAGATCTAGATATCCCTATCAGATATCATATTGCCGTTAGGCGTAAAAGATATGCGTCCGAGTAGATAAATTGTAAACACCATATTTTTATATATATTTCCTCAAATAAAAATCTTTGGATATATGTTCGACATTTATGTCATGTTGCTACCGTCCAAAATATGCAGGCTTCGAAACTGGGTCGAATACCCCTGTCTTGCGAGACACCCTGCTCGTCAAGAATGTAACAGGCCAAGCGCGCGGGATCGGGCAGACGCGCATACCCGTCGTCCCGGATAATCCCGATCAAGGCCTCCATCGACGATGATCCCCAGCTCCGCAAGGTGAGCGCGCAGGGCATTGATCGCTTGTTTGTTCGCTGTCGCACCAAGAGAGCAAGAGCCTTCAGCACCATGGTCGCAGCGTGCTGGTCGGCCAACTTGATCGGAACGAGGCGCATGGTCTTGCGGATGACAGCTTCGGCGTCAGCGGCATCCGTCTTGCCGCGTTTCACAAAGGCCTTGACGTAAGTTCGCGGGATGCCGCGCACGTCATGGCCGAGCTTGGCGATCTTGTGCGCTCGATAGTGGGGACTGCCACAGGCTGCCATCCCGACAAAGCAAGCCGGCTGATCCTGGCAGGACTTCATCACTTCGCTTGCGTCAGAGTTCGCGATTGAAGACCGGGATGCCATCCCCCTGTGCGCCGTGAACCTGAAAGGCATTCTTCGCCAAACCCAGCCAGATAGCGCTAATATTTCTCACGGAACGGTTACTCCTTTATGGCGTTTATGGCGTTCAAAAACGACCAAGTCTTTGCACGTTGAGGCTTTTGGAGGTCCCTTCCACTTCATGAATCTGGGAGAGACGCCGCATTGCCTCGCCCGAATTGTTCCTGAGGATTGTGTCTCTT
>JAUIIR010000156.1 GCA_030431485.1 Alphaproteobacteria bacterium | reverse complement strand
AGGCTGCCTTGATTGCAGAAGCGCAGAACACTGCCGACTCTGCGTCCGAACTTGCCTCACAGCTTGGTCGTACTGGATTCATGAGCAAAGCCGACCAGGCACGCGAACACGCGCTCACTGCGGTCTTAGCTGCGGAACGTTCGGAAACGCGTCTGGAAGCGCAACTTGCAAAAGAGCGTTTGATCAGGCTCATGGGACTTTTTGGGAGTCCGACCGAGGTTTTTGTCCCTGACGCCCTCCCGAGCTTGCCAAGTCGACCGCGCGCTTCCGCTGATATCGAACGCTTGGCTTTGGCGAACCGTGTTGATCTTGCTGTCGGAAAGCTGGAGCTCGAAGCCGTGGCGCGCGAGTATCGACTGACGGGCAAGACACGCATGATTTCGGATATCTCTTTGGCAGCGGGCCTCGAAGCGGAAGGCAGCGACGGGAGTACAGAGGTAAATCCGGCGTTGGAGGTAGATTTTGAAATTCCACTCTATGACACCGGGCGACTGTCATCAAAACGCGGCCAGATGAATTATCTGCGAGCTGCGAATAGCGTGGCGCAGCGGGCAATCGACGCGCGCGCCGAGGCGCGGATGGCTTACAAATCCGTAACCGGGCGACATGCCGTGGCGCGGCACTGGCGCGATGTGGTTCTGCCGCTTCGGAGAACCATCGATGAAGAATCGCTCAAATCTTACAGTGGGATGATCACCTCGACCTTCGAATTACTCGAGGACGCACGTGACGGTCTCGAGGCGCAGATTGGAGCGGCAGAGGCCAAACGTGACTACTGGCTGGCTGAAACAGAGGTGACCGCTGCGATCTGGGGCGGCGCTGGCGGAGCAGGTGCCAGTGGCAATGAGGAGGACAAGGAATGATCAATCGTAGACAAGTTCTCGGAGCGGGTTTGACTGCAGGAGCCGGCGCAGTGCTCGCAACTGCGGGAGCGGCACAGACCAGGTTTCGCGATCTGCCCGAGGCGGCCTTTAACGAAGATCCGCGGACACAGGTCCCTCCAAGACCGACCGACCGTTTCGACTATAACCCGGTGGTGACGCTAAATGGCTGGTCCCTGCCCTACCGGATGAATGGAGACGTCAAGGAATTTCACCTAGTCGCAGAACCTGTCGAACGGATCATGGCGGATGGTATGATCGCTCGGCTTTGGGGCTACAACGGCCAGTCGACGGGCCCCACGATCGAGGCGGTCGAAGGCGAGCGCGTGCGCATCTACGTCACCAACCGCCTGCCAGAACATACGTCCGTTCATTGGCACGGATTGATCCTGCCGTCCGGTATGGACGGAGTCGGCGGCCTGTCTCACCCGGCCATTCCTTCAGGAAAGACCTTCGTTTACGAGTTCGATCTGGTGAAATCCGGCACTTTCATGTACCACCCCCATGCCGATGAGATGGTGCAGATGGCCATGGGTATGATGGGTCTCTTCATCGTCCATCCCCGCGACCCGGCTTTCATGCCCGTCGATCGAGACTTTGCCTTTCTGCTCGCGGCCTACGACATCGATCCGGGCAGTTACATTCCGCGCGTTGCCGAAATGACCAACTTCAACATGTGGACGTGGAACAGCCGGATCTTTCCGGACATTGATCCTCTCGTCGTAAACAAGGGAGATCGCGTGCGCGTGCGCTGCGGCAACCTGACTATGACCAACCACCCGATCCACATGCATGGGTATGATTTCGAGGTGACCTGTACGGACGGCGGCTGGGTCAGACCGGAAGCGCGCTGGCCCGAGGTCAGTATCGACATCCCTGTCGGCGCGATGCGGGCCTACGAATTCGACGCCGTACATGAAGGCGATTGGGCCATTCACTGCCACAAGTCGCATCATACCATGAACGCGATGGGTCACGAGATCCCGACCTTTATCGGAGCGGACAAACGGCGACTTTCGCAGATGATCGGGCGCCACCAACCCGGGTACATGCCCATGGGAACGGCCGGCATGGCTGATATGGGCGAGATGTCCATGGAGATCCCAGACAACACTGTCCCCATGATGACCGGCTGGGGGCCCTTCGGTCCTCTGGAAATGGGTGGCATGTTCAGTGTGGTGAAGGTCCGCGAGGGTATTGCGCCCGACGATTATGGCGATCCGGGCTGGTATGAAAACCCGCCGGGAACGCAAGCCTATGAGTGGACGGGCGAGCTACCCGAACACGCAAGCAACACCAGTCCACAAACCGTAATCACGCCGCGCGGCGGCGTGCGGTGGGGCTGATGCAACGAGCACAGGAGAAACGCGCTCATGAAGAAAACTGCACTTCTGGCCATGGGATTGACCTTGGCGACGTCTATTGCCCCGGCGTTATTGTTGGCCAGCCCTGGGCATGAGAACGGTCAAATGGCCGTTGGTATGCCCGCCATGCATAGTCAAAAACCGACCCGGACCATTAACGTGATTCTCCGAGAGGATTACGATAGGGACAGGCCGTTCGTGTTCGAGCCCTCAGACCTGACATTCGCCAAAGATGAAACGGTTCGCCTGCTCATCTCGAACGAAGGGGATGAAACCCACGAGTTCGTCATGGATACCATCGACGAAAATGCCGAACATCGCGAACTCATGGCCAAGTTTCCCGAGATGGAACACGACGATCCAAACGCCGTGCGCCTTGATCCGGGCGAGAAGGCTGAAATTGTCTGGACCTTCAACAAATCTGGAACGTTCGAGTTCGCTTGCCTTCTGCCCGGCCACTACGAAGGCGGGATGTACGGCAGCCTAATCGTTGACTGACCTTTTAACCCTCGAAATAAAGACTGGACACCCATCATGAACAGAATTTTCTCGCTCACCGCCACCCTTATGCTTGTGGCAGGGGCAGCCATCGCCGAGGGCGACCACCTGATGTCGAACGGCACGGTGACCAAGATCGACACCAAATGGAACAAAATCACGATCGACCACGGCCCGCTCGAAAACCTCGACATGCCGGCCATGAAAATGGTCTTTGAACTCGCCGATGCGGGAATGCTCGAGGGGCTTTCGGAAGGAATCCAGATCAGCTTTCTTGCAGAGCGGGTGAACGGAAAGCTGACAGTCACCGAGTTGCAGAAGTAAAAAAGAGCCGCGCACCCGACTTTCCCGGTGCGCGGCTTCTTGGTTGGTCCTCTTTCTCTACTCCGTTGAAGGCTGACTGTCAGGTGATAAGTCCGCGAGGATCGGACAATCGGGCCGATGATCTCCGGCGCATCTTTCGATCAATTCGGAGAGTGTTGCCCTCATCGACTGCAGTTTTTCGATCTTTTCCTCAATCTGGCGAAGGTGTTCTTCCGCGACCGACTTCACTTGCATGCTTTCGCGGTTCTCGTCCTCATATAGCGAGAGAAGCGT
>JAUIIR010000155.1 GCA_030431485.1 Alphaproteobacteria bacterium | reverse complement strand
CTCCGCACTCGTCAGCCCCGCCCGCTGACCGGCATCACGCTCGGCCTGCTGGCACCAGACGCGCAGGCTGTCCGGCGAACATCCCAACTTCGGTGCAATTGCCCGATATGCAGCGCTGTCGCTGCTGTAATCGGCACGGTTCTCACGAACCAGCCGAACACCGCGTTCGCGAAGCTCGGCCGGATAGGCGGGGGTGAATCGTCTTGTCGTCATAGGGCTCATCCTTTGAGTGTTTTACTCTCCGGTAAACCCGGGGCGGTTCAATGCGACCGGCCACATCGAGTCAGAACGACTCAAAGCGGACACGGAGGAGTACGGATCGCTTGCCCAATGGGGCGCATCGGCAACCACGTGAGCGGCCCAATCCCGACCTCGGCAACCTTGCATATTGCTGCAGTGCGGCCCGTCGAAGCCGCCTTTCGCTGCAAGCGCAACACCCGGATTGGGTCGACGCTCAGATCGCGGACCTTGCCGTCCTTCGATCAATCACCGCTAGCAACGGCAACCCGCGCATAGCCAGCATTGACGGTGTATTGGTGAATTTCCGATTCCAAGAGGTTTGCTCCAATTCTCGGTGAAACCGGAAGCGAATGTACAAGCGAACGGAGGTTCATACAGGGCTCCGGGCAAAAGACATCCCGAAAGAGTTGCAAGGAATACTCTCGACTTCTGACGCTCTGTCAGATTTAGTGACGGGATGTCAGATACGTTCGCCACCGATTCAGCGTCCAAGAGCGTTCGGCCCATGCCGCCGAGCAAGGCCGCGATAACGCGGTCCGCCATTCTCGATGCAGGATCCGTATTCCTGGAAACCCGGCCATTTCGCGATCTCACCGTCGGCGGTCTCATGGCAACGACAGAGTACAGTCGCCCCACCTTCTATCTCTATTTCAACGATCTCCACGGATTCATGGAAACGCTTCTGGACGAAGTGAAAGTCGGGATCGTCGAAGGGGCGCGTGCCTGGCTCTCCAATGAGGGGGATGCGGTTGGGGGCCTGCGGCAGAGCCTGACAACCCTGGTCGATGTCGCCCACCAGCATGGCCCGATCCTGAAAGCCGTTGCGGATGCCGCGCCGGGTGATGCCCGACTGGAACGTGTCTGGGAGATGTTCCTGGGATCGTTTGATGAAGTGGTTTCGGCCCGCATTGCACAGGATCAGGCTGCGGGCCTTACGCCAGACTTTGAACCGCTGCCGGTTGCGCGCGCATTGAATAGAATGGACGCCGGCATGCTCATTCAGGCGTTTGGTTCTGGCGAGAAAGCCCCGAAAGACGTGGTGCTTTCGGCAATCATGCGAGTTTGGCTCTCGACGCTGTACCCATTCGACGCAGCCGCATCGATTGAACAAATCGGACGATAGCGACCAATTCCGCAAGGGCAGATGTGCTTTTGAAAAAGGGCATGCTTGCGCCAAACGAAAAAAGGGAGGCCGAAAGATGATTTCCACAAGGGCACTGGCTACCACAGCCGGAATTGCCACGATGGCTGGGGGGCTCTGGGTCTCTCCGCTGGCGGCTCAGGAAGTGCCGGCAATGGAGATGACAACGGAGATACCGGAAGGCATAACTACACCGGACAACATCCAGACCCGCGTGGGAGCTCTGAACTTCTTTGACGGCGTGCCGGACGTGGAGTCCGCACAGAAGGTGTACAACCTGCTGGACTTCACCCACGCCTACCAAGCCTTTCTTGATGGCACCAAGATTGCCTCGATGGACGCAATCCGCAAAGGCATCCTGGAATTTGGTCCGGCGAACACGACGGCCGTTCTGTTCGAGGGGCTGATGGATTCGAAAGCCCTGTTCCTGACCGCCAACACCACCAGCGTTTACATGTTCTCCTGGCTGGAGATGGGCGACGAACCGATGGTGATCGAGACACCGCCCAACGTGCTCGGGTTCATCAACGATCACTGGTTCCGCTATGTGATCGATTTCGGAAACCTGGGACCGGATGAAGGCAAGGGCGGCAAGTTCCTTGTCCTGCCGCCGGGTTACGAGGGCGATGTTCCCGAAGGCTACCACGTTGCGCCGACCTCCACCTATGGCAACTGGGTGATCTGGCGCGGGTATCAGAAGGATGGCTCGACGGATGACGCGGTCAACAACACCAAGGAGAAGTTCAAGATTTATCCGCTCTCCCAGGCGGAGACCCCGCCGGAAATGACCTTCGTGAATGCGTCTGGTCAGTTTATGAACACGATCCACCGGATGGACGAGAATATCTTCCACGAGATCAACGACGTTGTTCAGGCCGAACCCTTGATGGGCGAACGTCCCGAGCTTCTTGGGCACCTCGCGGCGATCGGGATCGTCAAGGGACAGGAATTTGCGCCCGATGAGCGGATGCAGGCGATCCTCAAGGCCGCAGCAAGCGCCGGCTCGGTCACCGTTAAGACCATCGTCTCCAAGCCGCGCGACGAGCGGTTCTACTGGTATCCCGGTGAGAGCTACTGGCTGACGGCGTTCCCGGGCGGCGCCTACACATGGGAGCTGGACGGTGTGACCCTGCACGACATCCGCGCGGGCTTCCATTTCTACGCGACCGGGATCACGCCTGCGATGGCCCTCAAGAAGGTCGGCAAAGGTTCGCAATATGCCTTCACCTATCTCGATTCCAAGGGCAACCCGCTGGATGGTGCGAGGACCTACAAGGTGAATGTGCCAAAGGAGGTGCCGGCCAAGGATTTCTGGTCGTTCACGCTCTATGACAACCAGACCCGATCGATGTTGCAGACCGACGCCCAGTTCCCTGGGATCGGCAGCAACGACACGAGCGTCGCCCAGAATGACGATGGCTCCTACGACATCTACTTTGCGCCGGAGGCCCCGAAGGGCAAGGAAAGCAACTGGGTCCAGACCGTTCCCGGCAAGGGCTGGAACACGATCTTCCGCCTGTATGGCCCGCTCGAGTCCTGGTTCGACCAGACCTGGCGGCCAGGCGAGATCGTGTTGATCGATTTTGCCAGCAGTGCAAACGACTGTGCTTGTGGCGCTAAAGAAGAAGCGAAGTGATCGAAAATGTTGGAAGCAGCCTGTCGCTGCTTCCAACAGCCCACTTGGGTCAGAATGGCGCGATGATATCTATCTCTGCACCGGTCGCAACGAAGACACGTCCCGTCCTGCTTTCTGAAATCGGCGCCCACAAAGGTTGAGATTACTCGACTGCGCCGAAGTCGGCATAGCAGCCTTCGTTGCAAGGTGCAGCATTTGGTATGGCGGGCTCCGAGCCGACTTGCGGCAGCGCAGTGAGCATCTCGAACTCAGGCGAATGTGGATGTCGGCTTTTGACGATAATCCATGAGCGGTTCGCGCCTGCAGAGAAAGCCCGCTCTCCGCCC
>JAUIIR010000087.1 GCA_030431485.1 Alphaproteobacteria bacterium | reverse complement strand
GAAAAGATATTGAACAGAGCAAGGATCAGCAGGAAGAGGACGACCCAAAAGGCGATATTTCGTGCGTTGCCCAAGGAAATTTCTCCTGAATTTGACAGGGGCGAACAGGCCCGCGTCTCTTGCCGTATAACATAGACATGCGTGGGCCGTGTTCAATGCGAAAGACAAAATGCCTCAAATCCGCGATCGGGCTGGCCAAGCACAAACCTCTTTATTGCAATTTCCGGCCCAAATCCCAACTGGGGGCACGCCAAAAGGCGAGATTCCGACCAAACCGACGGCATAGCGAGGGCAGCACGAAATGGCACTGTCAGACCGGACCGATCAGCGATCTGTCGCCACCCATCCTCGCCCAGCATTTTGACCTGCGCATCGTCGGGAAAGAATCCGCCGAGGTCAGAAAACAGCCATTGATCATCCCAAAGTGTGTTGAGCGGTTGAACCTGATCCGCAATGGCCGCCGGTTCGCGCGAAATCCGAATATGCGCCTTCTCAACCAAGACCTCTGCTCCGTGCAATGTGCCACCCGCTCCGGACAGGATCTGATCCAGCAGGGCTTCGGTGGATGCCGCGCGAGGGCGATATTCTGACGCCGTGACATAGCGCAGCCCGGCTGCGAGCAATCGCATTCGAGTCTCGTCGTCCAAAGCCGCAAAGCCATCGCGGTCGACGCGCAGCTGTCCTAAAGGCGCATCAGATAACAAAGCTCGGACGGCATCGACCAGCCGGGCGGTCAAGCCCGCGCGTGCCCGTGCCATTCGACGTGCCGTGTTCGACAGGTCTTCACTGCTCAGTCCCTCGTCGCGAAACAGAGTTAACAGATGCCGCACGCGGACCCTGTCATAGTCGCGATTGTCATTTGTCGGATCGTCAACCCAACGCCCTTTGAGCACCGTCAAATAGTGCCGAAGTTCTGCGCGTTCCATGTCAAGGCACGGGCGCAGAACCTGATATCCAGGTTTGACGTTGTGCCGGGACGGGGCGTCTCCGGTCATTTGGTCTGATGAAAGCACGGGAACGTCAACAGCATGCGGCGCGACTTTGCGGGCTCTCGACATTCCGGACAGCCCGTCCACGCCTGAGCCCCGCATCAGTCGCATGAGAACCGTCTCTGCCTGATCGTCTTGTGTATGCGCGAACAACACATGGCGGAGGTCACCGCGCCAGCGATCTATCAGGGACAATCGGGCGTGGCGTGCCGCTGCCTGCACGTTACCGGCTCCGTTCCAGTGCCAACGGACCGTTGTATGCGGCCATCCAAGTGCAGCGCATTCCTGCGCGACCATATCCGCCTCACGCGCGCTTTCAGGACGTAGCCCGTGATCGACCGTTACAACCCAAAGCCGCAACCCATAGGTGTGGGTCCAGTTGTGGGCAAGATACAGCAGTGCCATGCTGTCCCCGCCGCCAGACACAGCAAGGCCGATATCAGAAGGAAACTCCGGGCCGAGCAGTTGGCCCATTGCCTCCGCGAACCGCTCTGCCAGCGGTGCTTTGATCACTGGCACCCAAACCGGGTTTTCACGGCTGCAGCTTCTGCAATGGCCTCTGTGCTGCCCGGATACCGCCCAGCCACCTCGTTGAGCGTCACACAGGCCTCAGCCACGTTGCCCAGATCTCCCAAAGCACCTCCAAGACGCCAGAGCGCCTCTGGCCCGGCCGAGTCATCCGGATAGCCTGCGTAAGCGTCAAGATAGCGACGCGCAGCGTCTCGCGTGTTGCCAAGACCTTCCAATGCGCGCCCTTCACGGACAAGCGCTTTGGCCTCTAGCGGTCCACCCGGATAGGTCTCGCGGAAGGCCGCAAACTGGTCTGCGGCGGATTGAAAGTCACCTTGGGCGAGCGCCTCCTCAGCTCGCCGAAAGTCTGTTTCTTCACCAACCGCAAGTTCAGTCCCACCTGAACCTGGCGCGGGATTTGGTGTTGGCGATGTCTGCGCACCACCCTCGCCCCCCAATGTCGGTACTTGGCCGATCGCACCGATATCGCAGCCATCTTCCATCTCGCATACGCGGAACTCCAGATCGCCAAGACGCCGCGCCCCGTCTTCCGCCACGCGACTTACACGAAACTCAAGCTCTTCGGTTTTTGCCGTTAGGCGCTGCAACTCGCTTTCGATTGCATTGATCCGGTCGAGCGCGCCGGGTGGCAGAGCGACCGCAGAGGCACCGGTTGTGCTCAGCTCGCGCTTGAGCTTTTGCAGTTCCACAAACAGAACCGACATGTCTTGCCGGATATCTGCCAGCGTTTCCTGCGCTTGCCCGGCAAAAGGAGCCATGGCCAGCGTACAACCCAAAAGCAGTGCCCTAAGACGCATCAAACTCTCCGTCAGCCTGTCAAACCGGCTGAGATGATTGTCACAGCCCGACGGTTTTTGGCGTAACACGATTCATCCGAGCAGATTTCAATCGGCCGTTCCTTGCCATAGCTGACGAAACGCAGGCGGTTTGCGGGGACACCCTGAGCAATCAGGTATTCCATCACCGCATTCGCGCGGCGGGCCCCAAGCGCAAGGTTATAGGCGCGCGTGCCCTGTTCGTCGGCATGGCCTTCGATTACACCATTGTAGTCGGCATTGGTCAGCAGCCATTGGACCTGACCATCAAGGGTCGCCCGCGCGGAGGGGCTTAGCGTCGACTGATCCACTGCAAAGAGCACCCGATCACCAATCGTTTGCTGGAAATACGCAGGGGAACTTGGGTCGCTGGCGCTTCCGGCCACAAAACCGCCCGCGTTGCCCGTGGCCGCGTTTAGATCGACCGCGCCGTTGTCGAAGCGGTTCGCATTGGTACAGGCTGACACGGCCAGACCAGCCATCAGCATTGTGAGTTTTGCGGAGAGTCGCATGGGATATCCTGCTCTTTTATAGTTGATCCGAAATTACCACAGCCGTGACGTCAAGCCTAGCCATCTGCGATAGCGTTGTGAGACCCGCAACAAAAAAGCGTAACGGGATGTACGGATTTGTCACTGAAGCGGCCCCCAGCTTGGGTCAGATGCGCCTTCGGGTGTCCGTACCCGCTTCAGGTTCCGACCAGAGATATCGACTGTGTAAAGCGATGATGAGCCTTGGGCTCCCTGAGTTTCGCGCGCGAACATGATCACGCGCCCATTCGGTGCCCATGTCGGACCCTCATCCAGGAAAGACGCTGTCAGCAACCGCTCTTCGGATCCGTCGGTCCGCATCACGCCAATATGAAACCGCCCCGCGTTCTGCTTTGTGAATGCAATCATGTCGCCGCGCGGAGACCAGACCGGCGTGGAATAACGACCCTGCCCAAAGCTGATCCGACGCGCCTCGCCACCCGACGCCGGCATGACATACAATTGCTGTGTTCCTGACCGGTCGCTTTCAAACACGATCTGGCTGCCATTCGGCGAATAGCTCGGAGCGGTTTCGATCGACGGTGCGCTTGTCAATTGACGGGTACCACCGGTGGCAATGTCCATCGCCCAGATGTCAGTGTTCGACCCTTGCGTCAGCGAATAGACCACAGTCTGCCCGTTTGGCGCAAAACGCGGCGCAAAGCTCATCACGCCTTCCTGACCTTGCAGGATGCGGCTTTGCACGGTCCCAACCTCCAGCACATGCACACGCGGCATGCCCGTCTCGTAGCTGGTATACAGGACCCGCTGACCGTCTTCAGAGAACCGCGGCGCCAGAACGAGCGCATTGCCACCCGTGAGATACTGAACGTTTGCCCCGTCGTAATCCATCACCGCAAGGCGCTTGGCCCGCTGATCCTTTGGCCCGCTTTCCGAGACGAATACCACGCGGCTGTCGAAATACCCGCTCTCGCCAGTGATCCGACTGTAAACCTGATCGGCGACCTTATGCGCCATCCGACGCCAGCCGTCGGCAGTTCCTGCAAATTGCATACCTTGTCCAAGCTCGGTCCCCGCAAACACGTCCCATACCCGGAACTTGACCACGACCCGGTTGCCATCGGAACTGACCGCCCCGGTGATCAACGCCTGAGCGTTGATCGCTTTCCAATCCGCAAACTGCACCGGGCTGCCGAAGCTGGTGATCTGACTGATATGCGCCTCGCGCGGCACTTCACGGAAAAGTCCGCTTCCGGTCAGGTCATCCGCGACCACCCGCGCTATCTGCTGCGCCATGTCTCTGGCACCTGCGCTCTCAGCAACAAAATCCGGAACCGCGTAAGGCAGCGGTTCGATCACACCTTCGGTGATTTCGATCCTCAGAGGTCCGTTCTGGGCCAGAACAACGGATGGCGCGATGACCGCCATGATCAAAACAGCCAACAGTGATGCCACAACCTGTTTCATCGGATCCTCATACTCTCGGGGTTGAACGTCATCTCGACGGCCTTCCACTGATCAAACTTTTCCGGCGGCAGGTTATACCCGTCGCCCTGACACCTCAAAATCGCGCGGCGCGCGGCTTGGAACGCGGTCTCGACTGCCGTGCCGCTGCCCCCATTCGACGACAGCATGCGCAAAGATGAACTCACCACACGCCCGGATGGATCCATGTCGAATCCCACAGTGACAGTGACATTGGCAGCCTGCGAGCCGACATCCACCACCCAACACTCCTGAACCGCAATCCGAAACCGGTCGGTTTCGCCTTGGGTGAGCGGAGGCCCACTGGTCGTACCCGTGCTTGCGCCCGCCAGCGCCTCTTCCAGCGCTCCGGCAATCGCCGATGCTGTTGCGTCAACTGAGGGCTCTTCCTCTACCGGTTCCGTGGCGGGCTCCTCCGCAGGCTCGGGCGCAGCTTCCGCCGTTTGCTGCGGCGCGGGCGCAGGACGGTTCGGACGCAACTGTGGTCGTACGGACGCACTTGGCGCGCGGGCCGGTTCTTCTGCCTCGGTCACAATTTCTGTCGTTGCAGCCTCGGGCGCCGTTGCTTGCCGCTCTTCAGTCTCCGTCACGTCAGGCGCCTCAGACGGCTCCACGGTCTCCTGGACCTCGGGGGCAACTTCGGCCTCCGGCTCCGGCTGGGGCACCGCTTCCGGGGCGACGCGCGGTGCAGGTCGCGGAATCGGCCGCAAAGCGACGTCCGGCGCTTCAACGTCTGGCACTGGCTCCGGCGCAGGCGGCTGTGGCAGCGTTTCCACCACCTCCGGCTCTGGCTCCGGCAAAACCGGCTGCGGTACCGGATCAGGGTCCGCGCGCTCGGGCTCTGTTGGTTCTGGACGCGGGGTTGGCGGCGCCTCGCTCACAGGGGGTTCTGGAGGCTGTGCGTCGATATCCGGTTGCGGCAAGGCCGCTGGTTCCGCGCCCAATTGAGGCGCCGCTTGCGGTTGCATCATGGCTGCGAACTGCGCCTCGGAAATCACCGACACCTCGGCCACCTGAACCTCTGGGGGATCACTCCGAAACATGCCGCCGAACAACGCCCAGAGGATCAGAATCCCATGAGCGCCTCCCGAGATATAATGGCCCGTATGCACTGCGCGCCTCAGCCATCCGACCCGTCAAGCACGGGACCACCTGTGTCCGTGACCAACCCAATAGAACTGAACCCGCCTGCGTTCAGTGCTCCCATGATCTGAGCAACGACCTCATAGGTGACCGTGCCGTCAGCCCGCAGGAAAACACGATCATCAGACCGCTCTACAGCAATGGCGCGCAGCCGGCCTACAAGGTCTTCGCGCGGAACTTCGGTGTTCTGGATCGACACCGCACCATCCGCCGAGATCGTCACTGTGAGGGGTTCCTCGGTCTCGGACGGCAAAGCCGACGCCGCGGTCTTGGGCAATTCCACAGGCACACCGACAGTCAGCAAGGGTGCAGCTACCATGAAGATGATCAACAGCACCATCATCACGTCGACAAAAGGCGTGACGTTGATCTCGGACATCGGAACCGCGCGACCCTTACGCCGCCTGCGACCACCTCCGCCTGATTTTACGACCCCGCC
This sequence comes from Alphaproteobacteria bacterium, assembly GCA_030431485.1. Taxonomy (GTDB): domain Bacteria; phylum Pseudomonadota; class Alphaproteobacteria; order Rhodobacterales; family Rhodobacteraceae; genus Marivita. The sequence goes on along the minus strand of JAUIIR010000087.1, from coordinate 12,793 downwards.
CCCCATCGCTCAGCTGTCCAACTGGCGGCTGAGAATGGTCGAGAATTCATCGGCAAAGGACTCGTAGCCCGCCAGAATGCGATCACTGTCCGCCGACAGTTTGTTGTAGAACACAACCGCTGGAATCGCTGCAAGAAGGCCCAACCCGGTCGCGAGGAGCGCCTCGGCAATCCCGGGAGCAACAACCACAAGCGACGTGTTCTGCTGCTGCGCGATCTCGACGAAGGCATGCATGATGCCCCAGACGGTGCCGAAAAGACCAACGAAAGGCGCGACTGACCCGACTGTTGCCAGCACCGCAAGGTTCTTTTGCAGATCTTCGGCCTCTTTCTGAATGGCCACATCCATGGACCGGTCAATCCGCGCATGTGCGCCGGCAATCAGGCCGCCATCATCGCGATGCGACCGACGCCACTCAGTCATGCCAGCCGCAAACACCCGCTTTGCGCGGCCTCCCGGCTCCGGGCCGATCTCATCGAACAGCTCATCAAGAGGTTCGCCTGACCAGAACGCGCGGTCGAACTCTGCAGCTTCAGCCCGCGCCTTCCGATAGGCGATCAGTTTTTCGAAGATGATCGCCCACGCCCAGAACGACGCGAGCATCAAGAGGATCATAACGATCTTTACTGTCAGGGTCGCACGCGCGAAGAGACCCCACATGGAGAAATCAATCTCCTGCGCCAGCGCAAGTGTTTCTGCTTCCATCTGCCTGCTCTTTAGCCGGTTGGCCCATATTGTCCGGGCTCTGATTAGCCTATTCATTACCGCAATTGCAGGGGAAACGCCAACACAATGGCGTCAAAACCCGCGCATTACCCCAGACTAGTGGATGCGACGGCGGATATTCGCCGGAAGCCGGGCCGGTGTTCCGCCCTCGCCGACACATACAACCGTCACCTCGGCCTGAAACAGCAGATCATCGCCGCGGACAACGTCTTGCGACATGACCAAGCGCACCCCTGTCACGGCCTTCACGACGGTCCGGACCAAAAGTTCATCATCGAATTTTGCAGGCTTGAGATAATCGGCCTCGACCCGGCGCACAACGAACACCACGCCATCGTCGTCGCGCATCGCATTCTGGTCAACACCAAGCGAACGCACCCAATCCGAACGGGCCCGTTCGATGTAGCGCAGGTAATTGGCATAATAGACAATCCCGCCCATATCGGTATCTTCGTAATAGACGCGGATCGGCAATTCGTGGACCATCAGTTCGCACTCCCCTGCGCGACCTGCATGCGCGCGGCAAGGCGCATAGCGTGGCTCGGATCATCTGACATCACCGGCATTACCGGATCATAGGCCGCGCGGATCAAGGCGCCAATTTCGGGCCGCAAGACGACGCGACCATCCTCAAGCCGCCCGAGTGGCGATCGGTCGGTGAAAGCAAGATCGGACCACAGGACCATCGACTGCACGATCTGACTCAGGGCAAGCGTCTCGGCTGGCTGTGCCGCCAACACCTCATCCATGCGCAGGAACACGAAGCAGGCTTTGATGGCGCCCGCCTCATCAAAACGAAACACCCGGTATTGATTGGCCTCTGCCTCGGACAACTGGGCGACCAGTGGTGCCAGACCCTCAATCAGTCGGTCCAGGTCGGGGACGTCCAAAAGCTCTGCCCAATCCCGGAAGAAGAACACCATCACATTTGTGCCAAGCTCGGGATCTGTTTCGGCCATCTGATGACCTGCCATCGCGCAAACAGCTTCCAGCGCGCCTTTGACGACGCCGAGCGTTGCATCATCGACCCCGAAGACGATCGGAGCAATGGGACGCCCCCACCGCGCAAAAAGGTATGATCCACCAGACCGCGTGAAAAACCGTTCAACTTCGGCGGCGTCCATCATGAGGCTCAGACCCCCTGCTTCTTCTTATTGCAACTACGCAGTGACGACCTCTGGCACAGGGAGCACGATGCGACAAGGGCGCCGCTATCCGAAAAGGTCGCTTTGGCCGGGAGTTCGAGGCACCGCCAATCCAAGATGCGTCCACGCTTTCTGCGCCAGCATCCGACCCCGTGGCGTCCGCTGGATCAATCCCTGTTGCAGAAGATAGGGCTCGATCACCTCTTCCAAAGCATCGCGGCTCTCGGACAACGCCGCCGACAGGGTTTCGATGCCGACAGGACCACCTGAATAATTCTCTGCGATCAAACGCAGATACCGACGATCAGCCGCGTCCAGACCAAGACCATCAACCCCCAGACGTGTCAGCGCTCCATCCGCCAACTCCTTGGTCACCACACCATTCCCCTCGACCACGGCAAAATCGACGACACGCCGCAGAAGCCGTCCCGCGATCCGCGGTGTCCCGCGCGAGCGACGCGCGATCTCACGCGCTCCGTCCGCCTCGGCTTCAACACCCAGCTTTACCGCATTGCGCGATACAATCGTGTTCAGCTCGTCCTCGGTATAGAAATTGAGACGCGTTGGGATGCCGAACCGGTCCCGCAGCGGCGTTGTCAGAAGGCCTAACCGGGTCGTCGCCCCTACCAATGTAAACGGCTGCAATTCGATCCGCACCGTGCGCGCGGCAGGACCTTCGCCAATGACGAGGTCCAGCTCATAGTCTTCAAGTGCCGGATACAGAACTTCTTCAACGGCCGGGTTCAAACGATGGATTTCATCGATAAAGAGCACGTCCCGGGCTTCGAGGTTGGTCAGAATGGCCGCGAGATCCCCAGCCTTGGCTAGAACCGGCCCGGAGGTCATTCGGAATCCAACACCCAGCTCCCGCGCCATGATCTGTGCAAGCGTGGTTTTCCCGAGTCCCGGCGGACCATGAAACAAGGTGTGATCCATCGCCTCACCACGTTGCCGTGCCGATTGAATGAACACCCGCAGGTTGGCCCGCGCCTCAGCCTGGCCCACAAAGTCATCGAGCATCTGCGGCCGCAGCGCGCGATCTCGATCTTCTGGCAGAGGATCAGGACGAACAATCGGATCAGACGACATCAGCGCTCCTCAATCCCGGGTGGGCGTTCCTTGCAGCACCGAAGCGAAAAAGCCTGGACAGGTCGATGAGCCACTCCAAACCTCATCCTTTGGGTGCCAGCAGTTTCAATGCGGCACGGATCAGCTCCGGGGTCCCAGCCTCTTGCATGTCACCAGCGGCCTGCGCCACCGCGCTTGCCGCTTCGCCAGGCGCATAGCCAAGGTTGCTCAAGGCCGACAAGGCTTCGGACTGCGCCGACGCGCTCGGAGCCGGCGCGTGAGTAACGGGTGCGGCAGCCACCGATTCCAGCACCATGTCGTCGTCAGACGCGACCGCTGCGACGGACGCTGCACCGCTCATCGCCATCACAGCCGGTGCCTTGCCCTTCAATTCGTTGACGACGCGTTGCGCCGTTTTCGGCCCGATCCCTTTGGCCGCCTTGACAGAGTTCCAATCCCCCAGCGCAATGGCACGGCTGACACCATCTGGCCCCAGCGCACCAAGGATCGCGAGCGACGCCTTTGCCCCGACACCTTGCACAGACATCAGCAAACGATGCCATTCCTTTTCCACCAGAGTGGGAAATCCAAAGAGCTGCAGGATATCCTCACGCACCAGCAAATCCGTGTAGAGCGCCACCGCCTCTCCCGCACGTCCCAGTTGCGACAGCACGCGGTCGGAACAATAAACGACATACCCGACCCCCCGGACATCAATCAGCACGTGATCGTCCGCTTTGAATTCGATCCGTCCAGCAACCCGTCCGATCATGCACGCATCCTCATTCCCGGCCCCGTGACGTGATGCGCATGGCATATGGCAATTGCCAACGCATCGGCCGCATCAGATCCGTGAATTTCGACCCCTGGCAACTGCATCTTGACCATATGTTCGACCTGCCTCTTGTCGGCATGCCCAACCCCGACAACCGTTTTCTTCACCGAGTTTGGCGAATATTCCCCGATCTCAACCCCGAACTGCGCAGGTACGAGGAGGGCCACACCACGTGCCTGACCAAGTTTAAGCGTTCCGACAGCGTCTTTGTTCACAAAGGTTTTCTCGATGGCGACTGTTTCGGGTTGGTAGCGATGGAAAACATCCGTCAATGCCGTGTGCAGGGTCAGCAGCCTTGTCGCCAACTCCCCGGCACCTGAAAGGCACACACCGTTGGCCACATGGCGCAACCGACTCCCCTCCGCTTCGATCACGCCCCAGCCAAGGAACCGTAACCCCGGATCAATACCCAAAACACGCATGCTGCTCGTGCCTTTGTTGCTTTTGCATCACGGCTAGCACGAAACGCGAACAAACGCCAAGCACTCAAAACAAAAACCGTACTTCGGCTGAATGTCGAAAACCGTGCATGAGGTGTCGAAACTTACCCTCATGCGTCAGAAAGCGACGCTTGAAATGTCGCATTTAACACACCGGATTCACGCGAAAACTTTTAGCCGCTAGCCATGCAAAAGTCGCATAAATCCTATGCAGAATGGGCAATTGAAGCTGCATATTTCCACTACTAGATGCGCGTCAGAAACACGTCTCCCCCCATTCGATCTAAGGAACATGGCCATGGCCGCATTTGACACATCCCGCCCCACATACGCCGCCTCCTCCAAAGGCTTTGGCGCGCTTGCTGCATCTCTGATTGCCGCTTTCACTGCGTGGAACGATACACGCCAGACCCGCAACGCGTTGAGCCAGCTCAGCGACCACGAGCTGGACGACATCGGTCTGACCCGCGGCGACATCAACGCGCTCTAAATCGCTGTACGAAAATCCAACAAAAAGGCCGTGTCAGGATACCTGACACGGCCTTTTTTTGTGAGCAAGAGAGAGGACGAGAGAGATCAGCCGATGATGGTGCTCAGAAGCTTGGCAAGCGGGTCTGTGATAGGATCAATCTGCATAAAGACCGCCCCCATCTGTTCTACAAAACCACCTTCGCGCAGCAAATCGACCTGCTGACGATATCCGTCTTCACCAAGGATGGTCACAATTGCCGCCTTGAGCACGAAAAGAATGCTGAACGGCAACAGAAGCGTCATAAACGAAAACGCTTCGCGCGTGTGACGAATGGGGTGGTGAACGATCACGCCGTTCTTTCCGAGTTTGTTGACATAACCGCGCGACAGTTGGCGGTGGCGCTTCACAACCTTGCGGTAACGTTCGTCAAACAAATCCTGTTGTTTGGTCATGTTGAGCAGCCTTCATTCCGGCCCCCACCGGATGTGACCGAGATAGGGGCAGAATGTGGCAAGAATGGGGCAAACGTGGCAAATTCGATCAAAATGCGGCGAAAACGGACGCAAATCAGGAATTGCGGCGCGTTTAAGACGCCGCCTTTTGCAGCGTTAGCGTCGTCCACTCACCAATCTCTTCGCGGTGCCACGTATTGATGCCATTTCGTGCATAAACCTCTGCCACGTCATCGCCTTGATCGTTGAGGATTCCCGATAGGATCGCGAATCCGCCCGGTGCGAGATGGCTTGCCATGTCCGGAGCGAGGTCGATCAGCGGCTGTTTCAGGATATTCGCAAAGACCAGATCAAACGGCGCGGCCGCATGCAGCTGTGTGTGTTCAAACCCAAGCGCTTCCAAACAGACCACGCGACCGCTCAGATCGTTTGCGCGCACATTGGCCTCGGCCACATCCACTGCCACCTGATCCATGTCGCTCGCCAAGACCGTCTCGGGCCAGACCCGCGCCGCCGCCATGGCAAGAACTGCGGTGCCACAGCCAATATCGGCAACGTTGTGACAGGTCACGCCCGCTTCAATCAGCCGATCCAAGGCGCGCAGGCATCCCTGTGTCGTCCCATGATGCCCCGTACCAAAGGCCATCGCGGCCTCAATCAGAAGCGGTTCAACGCCATCAGGCACTGTTTCGGCATCATGGCTGCCATAGACATAGAACCGCCCGGCATGCACTGGCACCAACTCGCGCCGGACCTTGGCGACCCAATCGGTTTCGGGAAGTTCCGACACTACAAACGACTTCGCGCCATGCGCAGCCGCGAGCAACGCCAGCGCGACATCATCTGGCGCATCCATGAAATAGCCACCCACTTCCCACATGCCGCTGCCATCTTCAATTTCGAACACACCAACGCCGTAAGGTTCGGTGCTCAACTCTTCCAGAGCCTCGCCCAGCGCTTCGGCCGAGTCCTTATCGGACAATGTGGTAAATGCGGTGAAGGTGGTCATGGGCGTACGCTTTCTGGAAGGGGGGCAATGCGGACCCTCTGCCATGAAGCCTGCTGCCCCGCAAGCTCACTCCGCCGGAGCGGGTGCGGCATATCTTGAAAATACGGTTTCATTCCCAGGTTCGGGATGGCGCGGTATCATCAGAGCGAGGATCAAAGACACGGTCGCCATGCCGGCGGCGAGACCAAAAACGGCACCGGGCGAGACCAACCAGATATAGCCAAGCAGTGCAGGCAAAAACACGGCAGCAATATGGTTGATTGTAAAGGCCACAGCCGCAGTGGGTGCGATATCCCCTGGATCGGCGATCTTTTGAAAGTAGGTCTTCAACGCCAACGCCAGAGCGAAGAAGATGTTGTTCACGATGTACAGACCGGTCGCCAGCATCACGCCCCAGCCAAACCAGTAGATCCCGCCATAGGCCAGAAACACGAGGATAAGACCAACATACTCAACGGCCATCGCGTTGCGTTCGCCAAAGCGGTGGACAATCCGGCCCAGCACCGGTGCCAGAACCATATTTGCAACCAGTGTGACCAGCATCAATTTGGTCACCTGATCCACATCCAACCCAAAGCGTTCCACCATCATGAAAGCCGCAAACACCATGAAGATTTGCCGCCGCGCGCCCGACATGAATTGCAGCGCGTAGTAAAGCCAGTAGCGTTTGCGGATGATGAATTTCTTGACCTGCGGGTTAGGCGCTTCGAAATGCGGCATCATCACAACGCAGTACGCAACAATGCTCAACGTCAGAGCGCCAGATGCCATGTAGACAGAATTATAGCTCAGCTCATACGCGCGCCACGTGACCACAATCACCCCGTACGCCACCAAGGTCGCCGCAGATGCTGCAGACACCAAAAGCCCCAGCATCTGCGGTGCACGGTCCTTCGGCAGCCACTGAAGCTGAAGCGATTGGTTCACCGTTTCGTAATAGTGAAAACCAATTGAGCTAATGAGTGTCACGAACAGCAGGCCACCTGTCGTCGGGAAATAGGCCGTGATCGCGGTCGCAACGCCAAGCATCGCGAGTGATATCATGGCCAATGTCTGTTCACGAATGAAGATAATCACCGCAATCACACCGACCGCCAAAAAGCCGGGGATCTCACGCACCGTATGCAGCCAACCAATGTCCGAGCCATCGAATTGAGCGACCTCGATGACGAAATTGTTCAGGAGCGCCGACCATGTCGCGAAGGACAATGGCATCGCAATCGCCATCAAAAAAAGCAGCGTAATTGGCCGCCGGTAGATTGGCAGTTCTCGGGCATCAGCAAGGGGGACAATGCGCTTCATGCTTCTCCTTTACGCCCGGTTTGTTCACTTGGCGAGAGAGAAGCGCGCTTAAAACAGCTCATGTGCACAGCAGCACAGAGGTACAGATGCGGTTTTTGCGACGCAAACATACGGTTTGCGAGCAAACCACACATGCAATCTGATCCACATCAAAGCGCATACATTCACAAGCTAGCATGCATGGGCATCGCAGAAGGACATGTCACATGGATCTCATCACGCTTGTGGACCGAATTGGCGAAGCGCCGACAGCGGCGCTCTTTGGTCTGATCACCGGCATCACCTTCGGCGTCGCAGCACAGCGCTCGCGCTTTTGCCTACGCGCAGCGACCGTCGAGTTTGCACGCGGCATGATGCAGGACAAGGTTGCAGTGTGGCTTCTGACCTTTTCGACTGCAGTCGTCTGGGTGCAGGCAGCACAGATGTTCGGTCTGATCGACACAACAGAAGCCCGCATGATGGCCGTTCCCGGAAGCTGGTCCGGCGCGATCATTGGCGGCTTGATGTTTGGAGCGGGCATGGTTCTGGCCCGCGGCTGTTCCGGCAGGCTGCTGGTGCTCGCAGCAACCGGCAACCTGCGTTCCGTTGTCTCGGGACTGATCTTTGCTGTGGTGGCACAGATGAGCCTCACTGGCTGGCTTGCCCCCATCCGCGATCAATTGGCGGCCATGTGGATCACGTACGGTGGTCGGAACATAGACTTGCTGACCGCCCTGCATTTGCCAGAGGGCTCGGGCCTCGTCTTCGGCCTCGCAACTGCGCTGCTGGCACTGGAGCTGTCGCGCCGCAATCAGATCGGGTGGCAACGGCTTGTCTTTGCGTCAGGTGTCGGTTTCGCCGTGGCGATGGGCTGGGCTTTTACCTATGCACTTAGCCTTGTGGCCTTCGATCCTGTGCAGATCGAAAGCGCAACCTTCACAGGTCCTTCGGCCAACACGCTGATGTTCTTCCTCGAGCGGTCTTCGGTTCTTGAGTTCGACATCGGTCTGGTACCGGGCGTGGTGATCGGTTCTTTCCTAGCCGCCTTCTTTGCCGGAGAGCTGAAATTCCAGGGCTTCGAAGGACCAACACCAATGCGAAACGCGATGATCGGCGCAGCTCTGATGGGCTTCGGTGGCATGCTGGCAGGTGGCTGTGCAATCGGCGCGGGCGTCACCGGTGGGTCAATCTTTGCCGGAACCGCATGGCTCGCGCTTTTCTGCATGTGGGTCGGCGGGATGAGCATGGATCTGGTCATGGGTGGCCGGGGACAACCGGCCGCCATCTGAAGCATCTGGCTCAAGCCCGGATGCGCCAGCCCGTTTTGAAGATCAGCCAGATGATCGCAAGGCAGAGCAAAGTGAATCCTCCGATGGCCAGAAGGCTGAGCCCGATCGGCACATCCGCCAACCCAAAGAACGACCAGCGGAACCCGGATACCAGGTACACCACCGGGTTGAAGAACGAGATTGTCTGCCACACCGGCGGCAGCATCGAGATCGAATAGAACGACCCGCCGAGGAAAACCAAAGGGGTCACGACGAGCAGAGGAATCAGCTGCAACTGTTCGAAATTCCCGGCCCAGATGCCGATTATAAACCCAAAGAGTGCAAAGCTGACACAGGTCAGCACGAGGAAGGACAGCATCGCCAGCGGGTGCTGTATGCTCAGATCAACAAACAGAGCCGAGGTGCCAAGGATCACAATCCCGATGAACAGCGCCTTTGTAGCCGCAGCACCGACATAACCCAGAACAATTTCAAGAAAGTTGATGGGCGCGGACAGCAACTCGTAGATGGTGCCGATGAATTTGGGAAAATAAATTCCAAAAGACGCGTTGGAAATCGCCTGCGTCATCACTGATAGCATGATCAGACCCGGCACGATGAACGCACCATAGGACACGCCTTCGACCTGGTCGATCCGACTGCCAATAGCCGCACCAAACACAACGAAATAAAGCGAGGTCGAAATCACCGGCGACACGAAGCTCTGCAGCAACGTGCGGAAGAAACGTGACATCTCGAAGACATAGATTGCACGGATAGCCTGCCAGTTCATGCCGCATCCTCCTGTTTGGACACCAGCCCGACGAAAATGTCCTCAAGCGAGTTCTGCCGGGTCTGTAAATCGCGCAGCACAAGCCCCGCATCGCTCACTTTGCGCACCAGCGTCGCGATCCCGGTGCGGTCCTGAGCGGTGTCGTAGCAATACACCAAGACCTGTCCATCCTCTTCGATCCGAAGTCCCCGTGCCGCCAAAACGGCGGGCAAGGTCTCGACCGGGTCCTGCAGTTCAATCCGCAATTCCTTTTGGCCTAACCGAGTCATCAGCGCGGTCTTTTCCTCGACCAAGAGGATCTCACCCTTGTTGATCACCCCTATCCGGTCGGCAATCGCCTCGGCCTCTTCGATATAGTGTGTGGTCAGGATGATCGTCACCCCGGCCTCTTTCAGCCCAGCCACGATCTTCCACATGTCGCGGCGCAACTCGACATCTACACCGGCGGTCGGCTCATCCAGAAACAGCACACGCGGTTCATGCGCCAGTGCCTTTGCGATCAATACACGCCGCTTCATACCGCCCGACAATTCCATGATCCGGTTGTCGCGTTTGTCCCAGAGCGACAACTGCCGCAGGATGCGTTCCAACAGCGCGTCATCCTTGGGCTTGCCGAACAATCCGCGCGAAAACCGGACCGTGTTCATGACTCGCTCAAACGGTTCAAGATTGATCTCTTGCGGCACCAGCCCGACCAGAGACCGTGCGCCGCGATAGTCCGACACCACGTCGTGCCCACCCACGGTGATCTTGCCGGATGTCGGCTGCGTGATCCCGCAGATCGTGGAAATCAATGTCGTCTTGCCCGCCCCATTGGGCCCGAGCAGCGCCAGAATCTCACCCTCGTGAATCTCAAGCGACGCGCCTTTCAGAGCTTCGAACCCATCCTGGTAGGCTTTGCGGACATTATTGATCTGGACCATCGACATATGGCGGTCCTCCTTTCCAAACGACCGAGCGGATACCTAATACACCGCCCACCAGACGCAATCCCGAATGACGTGCATCAGAACGCACGCTGTGTGCATGTCGTTTTTGTACCTGACCTTTCCCACCGCGCAGCCTAAGGGTGATCTATGACGTCCAATTCCGACTCCAGCATCGCACGCGGGATACTTTTGATCTGCATCGGTGTCTTCGCCATTTCGATCAACGACATGATGATCAAGCGCCTGTCTGGCGGCTACCCGCTGCATCAGATTGTGTTCACACGTACGGCGATCGGGATCATCCTATCCTTCATTATTCTGCATTTCGAAGGCGGGTTGTCGCTGCTCAAAACAGACCGTCCTGTTCTCCATATCCTGCGCGGTTTGACGCTGGTCGCGGCGAACATGACCTTCTTCGCGTCTCTTGCCGTTCTGCCCTTGGGATTGACGACAGCGCTTTTCTTTGTGGGGCCACTCTTCATCACACTCTTTAGCTTTCTGTTTCTGGGCGAGAAAGTCGGACCGCTTCGGCTTGGAGCCATCGTTGTTGGCTTTATGGGAGTGATCGTCATGCAAGAGCCTTGGGGCGGTGGGTCCGATTACGGGCCGCCGTGGCTCTTCGCACTGCCCGTCATTGCAGCCGCGCTCTATGCGTCTATGGCAGTGATGACCCGCGCTTTGGGTGTAAAGAGCACCGCTGCCGCGCTATCGATCTACATCCAATTGATGTTTCTCGTGGTCTCGAGCCTGTTCTATCTGGCCGTTGGTCAAGGACAAATTGACCCCGGCCCGGACCAACCCAGCCTGCACTTTCTTTTCCGTGCATGGACGTGGCCCGCTGATCAGGATTGGCCGTTCTTCATACTGATCGGCGTATGCAACGGCATCATCGCTTATTGTATTACCGCCGCCTACCGCATGGCGCCCTCCGCCAGCATCGCGCCCTATGAATATGTCGGGCTTCCCCTGGCGATATTCTGGGGTTGGTTAATTTTCGGCGAATGGCCGACCCCGGCGATCTGGACAGGCTGTGCCATGATCCTTGGCGCGGGTATCTTTGTGTTCTTCAGGGAACGCAAAAAAGGACGTGTTATCGCCCCCAAACGCCCAGGCAGTCGCGTGGGCTGAGACCCCCGGTTGCGGAGGCCTCACAGGATATGGCTGGGGATGCGGCGGCTCAGTTTCCGCGCACCGTGTCGATCATCAACTGAACATTCTCAGGGTCCGCATCAGGTGTGATCCCGTGACCAAGGTTGAAGATATGCGGCCCGTTCTTGAGCGCCTCAACAACCTTGCGGGTTTCATCGACCAGCTCCTGCCCGCCGGTCACCATATGACGCGAGGCCAGATTGCCCTGCACGCATCCGCCCGGCTGAACATGCTCGGCCACCCACTCAGGGGTGACGCTGTCATCAACCGCAACGCAGTCAGCCCCAGTGGCTGAATGGAACCCAATATAGCCATCACCCGCCTGTCGCGGGAACGCGATCACCGGAATGCCCGGATGGCGACGTTTGATCTCTTCGATAATGACCTTCGCCGGATACTTGGCATAGCGCTCGAAATCGTCGCCCTTGAGCGACCCGGCCCAACTGTCAAAGATCTTGACCACTTCGGCTCCCGCATCAATCTGAGCCGACAGATAGTCGATGGTGCTTTCGGTAAGACGTTCCAGAATGGCCTCGAACAGTGCGCGGTTCTCTTCCTTGAGCGCATGGGCAGGGCCCTGGTCCGGCGTACCACGACCTGCGATCATGTAGGTCGCGACAGTCCAGGGCGCTCCGGCAAAGCCGATCAGCGTTGTCTCTTCCGGCAATTCACGGCGCAGGATGCGCATGGTCTCGTAAATCGGGTTCAGGGTGTCATGGATCATCTCGCCCTTGCCCAGCTTGTCGAACTCCGCCTGCGTCGTGATCGTCGACAGCCGCGGACCTTCTCCAGTCACGAACCAAAGGTCCGCACCCAGCGCCTGCGGCAACAGAAGAATGTCGGCAAACAGGATCGCCGCATCGAAGCCGTAGCGGCGGATTGGCTGCAAGGTGACCTCGGCGGCCAGTTCGGAATTGTAGCAAAGCGACAGGAAATCCCCGGCCTGTGCACGGGTCGCTCGGTACTCGGGCAGGTAACGTCCAGCCTGACGCATCATCCAGATCGGCGGGGTCGGTAGCGTTTCGCCCGCGAGGGCACGGAGGATGGTTTTTGTCTGGCTCATCAGGTCTTTCCTTGTCTATTGTCCTCGGATCAACCTTAGAAAGTCATATGTCAAGACAAGCATGGTTGTCAGGACAAGTTTACACGCATAAAGATCGATTCATGACGATTGACCTGCCCACACCCGAACAACCTCTGAACATCGGCACACGCGGTTCTCCGCT
>JAUIIR010000005.1 GCA_030431485.1 Alphaproteobacteria bacterium | reverse complement strand
GTCTCGACCCTGACAGACGCCGAGGTGAACACCATCCTGTCGGTCATCCACTCCGGTGACAGCAACAGCGAAAAGCGCGCGCTGATCCAGGCTCTCGTCAAGTGAGCTGCAAAAGGCCACTCACGGCCCATACCATACCCCGCGACGCGGCCCCCTAAAGGCCCCGTCGCGGTCGATGATCAGGCCGTCCAAAAAGGACGGCCTTCAGTGTTTAATAGAGGTCAATGCGCGGTTTCGCCGGTCTGTTCAACAGTGAAGAACCAATCCTCATCCGGGTCTTTGCGCAACACCTCATCCGGCACGACTTCTGGCCCGGACAGGAACACGTTGGCACCGAAATGATTGTGCAGCCGCGCCAAGGCCTGCATTCTGTCCCCAGTCAATTCCGCATAGAATTTTGAATAGTTTTCGGTCGCGCGTAAAGCGCCGATCTTGGCCCGATGCGCGGCCACGGCGCTGTCATGCGCAAAACGGATTTCGGGGTCTGCCAAAAGTCGTTCGAATTCGGCCCGCATCATCGGAAGGCGCGATTGAATTGACCGCTCTTCCTCGAAATTGTTGTTCATCCGAAACCAATAGGCGAGCCCCTGATCCCGGTCGACATGGTTCACCCGTCCCCGGTCGCGTTTCACGAGAAAGCTCTCAGCAGAGCGCACGGCGTAGTGGTTCAGTTGCACAAGATCATACCCATAGGTCTCGGTGGTGGAGCGCCAGCCATTGCGGAACATCTCGCGCGGGAGCGGCTTTCCGGACCCGTTGACCCAGTTGATCTCTTCCCAAAGCTGAGGGTTGAGCCCCTTGGGCCGGTGCACCCCCATTTTCTTGAAGAGGCCGATATTCTTGAAAAGTGTCTTGAACCCCCAAGCCTGATGCGGTTTCCGGGCAAACTCCGGAGCACAGCGCAGGAATTGTTCGGTGATCGGGCGGTCTTCGTATTCATGCACATCACAATTGCCAAAGAGCCGCCATGTCATGGCGATCATGTTCGCGTCGGGGACCGCCTGAAACAGAGCGTCCAGAGTGCCGTCTCCGACCTTGACGTTTACGAACTCATCGACGTCGATACAGGTCAGCCAGGCTGCGTTTTTGACCACAGGTTCATCATCCGAGGCCTGCAAGGCGGCGTGCTGGGGCTTCAGACCGCTTTCGCGAAATGGATTTTCCCGATGCTGTACAATGCCTTTTCGCTCCAGCATCTGAAGCATGGTGTCGGTGCCATCCGTGCAATCGTTGGTGTAGACAAGAATATCGTCAAACCCAATGGCCCGATGATAGGCCAGCCATTCGAGTATGAACGGACCTTCATTCTTCATCGTGGTCACAATCACCCGCCGACCTTTGCCCTTGGGCAACGCGTCAGCCTCAAGCTCGGGCATCCGCACGGGTTTGTGCTCCCAGTGCTGCTCGGACATCTCGATCAGGGGGGGGTGTTCGATCAGCGAGGTTTTCGGCACGATCTTGGAAATCGACGGCGTTGGATGGCGCAGCGCCATGTGCCGGTAGAAAAGCTGCGTTCGGGTACGGTCCGGCACCGCGTTGCCGATACGGATCATCCGCCAGATCGCGGCGTCGGGGGCTTTTGCAGGCGCGATGCACCAGCGCTGACGCCCGCCCTTGGCATCGAACTGAACACAGATGTGGTCGGCAAACCGCGTCGGATCGGACTTCCGCACCCGCCAGGGGTAGCAATGCCGCCCGAACAGCGCGATCACTCCACCTTCTGCCTCTACTGCGCTGTCAAAGATATTCGGCGCCCCAATAGGCAAGAGGTCATGCACCTCGATATTACACACAGCGCGGGCTTGCCCGAGAAACCGCGCACGCAGAATTTCATAAAGCGACATCGCCCCAAGCGGCGCATCCCACGGCGAGACGGGCGGCACTTTCATCCGGTCTTTGCCCGGCGCTTCGGGCACGCAGAACGGATGCGCTTCGGCCGGGGCATCGGTGCGCCCCAAGGGCAGGTCGCTTGTTACCACGGTCACCTTGCAGGACAATGACAGGCTGGCAAGTTCCTCAGACAACTGGGTCGCAAATCCGGGCTCTTCGGTTCCGGGCCGCGCCCGGTCGACGATCACCGCAACCTGCAGGGCCTGAGTGTCGACATGATATTTCAGCCAAGTCGCAACAGTGGCGGCCGTTTCACCATTGCGCACCGCCGCAATGCAGTTCAGCCCTTCATACTGGTCTTGCTCTGCTGCTGCTGGAACGACCTCGCATGATGCACCGTCGAGCGTCAGGCGCAAACGTCCGTCTGGCGCCAGAGGATAAGTCACGCATACCGCGCCACCGACACTGAGCATCGACACCGGTTCGATACCGTCGGCATGCAACATGGCGGACAGATCACTGCCCACAGCAAAGAACAGGGTTGCGTGGCCCAGGCCATCCCGCCTGGTCGCCACCGCATCCAGCAGGGTGATCGGTCCAAGGTTCAGACCCAGCAAGCGTCGTTCGATCACCTGTCCCATCTCGTCCCTATCTGCGGATCAACGTCCCGACGGCCGCAATCCGATCACAGCTCTGCCTTCAGACCGTTGACCAATTCGTCCATGTCCGGATCCAGCTTAAGCGATGCCGCTTTTCGTTTGTGCCAATCGACAGCGCGCGCGTGAAGGTCTTTGAGCACCGGATCCGATTTCAGCTCCTTGGCAAGCTTTGTGGCCTTGGTTTTGTAACGGTCGATCGACATGTCCTTTTCGTCATTCAGATTAAAACGCTGCCAATACTCCATGCCCAGTACATGATGCGAATGGTTGGCACGTCCGCGTGCGCGTTTGACAAGGAAACTGTCCATTGACCGCAAGGCATAGTGATTGACCTGCGCATGGGTGAAAAGCGGCGGATTGGCTGTGCGTTCACCATTGACAATGTAGTCCGCCCCACCCGGCAAAACCCGACGCGTGTCTGCCACGTGCTCTTCCAGAGAGACAGGCGCATGCAGGCCCATCCGTTGGAACTTGTGCTGATTGGTATAAAGGGATTTGACGAACTTTCCGGTTTGTGGCCGCAGTTGCGCATCCCATTCGTATTCGCCCATCCGGAATTGCTGCGTCACCGGTTTGTCGGCAAAGGCCTCGACTCCGTCCGGTCCAAACACACGCCACGGCACAGAGATGACATCCGCATCCTCGCCAGAGCCCTCGACGAGCGCCTGAACTGATCCATCGCCCATGTGGATGTTCAGATATTCATCCACGTCGCAGACAAAGACCCATGTGGCATCTGTGACGATATCATAACGCCGACTGGCCTGACGCAGTGCAGAACGATGGATTCCAGCCTTGCGCACAATGGTATTGTGCTGCGTAACGAGCCCCATGTCCTGTAGACGCAGCAGAATATCGACAGTGGTGTCGGTGCAATCATTGGTGCAGACCAGAATGTGGTCAAAGCCCAGAGTCTTGTAGTGAGCCACCCAATCAATGATGTAGGGGCCCTCGTTCTTCATGGTTGAGACAACCGTATAGGTGTCACCGCTCATTTTGCCTCACCTTGCAGATCATTGCGCGCCTGCGATCTTTGATATTCTGCAAAAAGTAGCGTGCGGGCGGCTGTGCATGCAAGCTGCATGGCAGCAGGAGCACGAATGGCGCAAAAACTGAGTCACAATTCACGCAGGCTACACAACTCGGGCTTTTGCGCTTAGCATCTCAAAAACAACGGCGCCCGGGACGCACAAGAGGCGCGGATGAGGACATGCAGATGCCACGCACACGCGAGGTTGGAACGCTTTGGATCGGGGGGCCGCTCAGTTGGCTGGAACAACTGTGCCTGAAATCCTTTGTCGACAAAGGCCAGAAGATCACGCTCTTCAGCTATGAGGACATCCCCAATGTCCCCGACGGTGTCATCCGTCGCGACGGGCGCGAGATCATCGATACGGACGATTTCATCAAATACGAGCAGAAGAACAGTTTTGCGCTGTTTGCCGACTGGTTCCGCCTGCACATGATCCACCAGAACCCCGGCATGATCTGGGTGGATACGGATGTCTATTGCTACCGTCCGATGGACTATGACAGTGATTATGTCTTCGGCTACGAGCTACCGGGCGAGCATCGGGTGAACAATGCGGTTCTTGGCCTGCCCGCCGACAGCGACGCGCTGCGCCAGATGCTCGACTTCACAAGCGACCGGTTTTCCATCGCCACCTTCCTACCGAAAAAGCGGCGCGAGGAGATGCGCAAAAAGGCCGAGAAGGGCAAACCGGTGCATATCACCGAACAGCCTTGGGGCGTTTGGGGGCCGATGATGGTGACCCACTATGTGCATGCGCTTGGTCTGGAAGAGCATGTGCAGCCGCTCAACGCCTTCTACCCGATCACCTTCCGCGAACGGTTCAAGTTCATGCGCCGTGCCGACATCGCCGAAGGTCTGATCACGTCCGAGACGACCGCCCTGCACCTCTGGGCATCGAACAAGCGGCAGTTGGGCAACCTGCACGACGGGCTGCCACCCAAGGGGTCCTACCTTGAGAAATTGGTGCAGGAGCATGGCATCACCCCTGCGCTGGCCCCGATCAAGGGTCGTGGAAACACCACGTTTGACGGTGCGCTGATAGACGAGCTGGACCTTGATGAGGTCTCCAGCGTGGCCGACCTGACCGGACAGGCCCGCAGTTTCGTGCTGGCGTTGCACCACAAATTCGACTGCGACATCCAGTTGGTGAACACCAACCGCCGGGCCAAGTTCAAAGACGAGGACATGCCCTGGCTGGCGGACTACATCACCTTCCTGACCGAAAACGAGGTCGATCCCGTCCGTATCAAGATCATCCGCGCGGAAAAAGACCTGCGCCCGGTGGATGTGCTGTGCAACCTGCAAGGGTTCGGCGATCAATGGAAAACGCAGTTTCTGGAACCGTTCCTGCAACGCTGCATCCATTCCGACACCCGGGTCTTTATGGATGTCCGGCGCGGCTCTGGCGCGTTTCCGTTTCTCAAGCCGTACGGAACCAACACTGCACTGTCGACACAAGAGGATGACGGCAAACAGGTCACCCGTATTCGCCTGTCTCCGAACCCACCCGCGCCCGTGACCGATGACAGCTGGGACGACATCGCCAAACAACTTGCAGGCAAAGATGGCTGGTATCGCCCCGGCACGAACGGGCACAGCTTTCTCTACATCCCGCGCGACCCTGACACGTTGGTTGTCACCTTCGACAACCTCGACATCGCGATGACCAAACGCGAGGACCGACGCCCGTGGGGGTATAGCTTTATCAAGGACCAAGGCTGGTCGATGCTGGGCGTGCTCGCCGGCGGTTGGACATGGTATCGCGAGCCTTGGGTCTATGAGCAATTCGACGAACTGAAAGCGAGCGGCTTTTTCGAACAGTTCAAACGAGTCGTTTTCTACGGCGCGTCAATGGGCGGATATGCGGCGTGTGCCTTTTCGCCCGCCGCGCCCGGTTGCGACGTTGTGGCGATTTCTCCGCAATCGACGGTCGATAAATCCGTTGTACCTTGGGAGTCGCGATACAAAACCGTCTGGGACCGGGATTTTACCGGGAAATATGGCGATGCCGCCAAGGTGAGCGCTGCGGCGCATCGCGTATCCATCCTATACGATCCCTATGAACCTTTGGACGCGCAGCACGCGGCGCGGTTCGCGGGCAAAAACGTTGCGCA
This sequence comes from Alphaproteobacteria bacterium, assembly GCA_030431485.1. Taxonomy (GTDB): domain Bacteria; phylum Pseudomonadota; class Alphaproteobacteria; order Rhodobacterales; family Rhodobacteraceae; genus Marivita. The sequence continues at coordinate 113,553 of JAUIIR010000005.1, read as the reverse complement.
TCTGCGCGCGCCCTTGCTGGGGCATCGGCTGGGCAGTTCACTGAATCAGATGGGCATTCTCAGCCCGATCATTCTTGGGGCCCTGAATGGCACTTTGGACACAAGTGCGTATTACAAGCTGCTGCGCCAACGCCGCAGCTTTCCGCGCTATCAACGCGAGTTGTTCAACCGCGCGGTCGAAAAGGGCCACACGACGCTGGCCAAGGCGCTTGGCGAGCACATTCTGAAACAGAACCCGAACAGGGCCGTTCGCATGGGCATGAAGGAATTGGCCGACTAGCGTTTTATTCGTCCGACTGGGTCGAGGTCTGCATCCAAACCCAACTGGTGCGGCACATGTCGAACAGATCATATTGCGCTTCAAATCCCAGAACGGCTTTTGCGAGGCTGGGGTCGGCATAGCTCGACGCAGCATCGCCCTCGCGGCTCGGCGCAATCTTGTATGGGATATCGCGATTGCTGGCCCGAGCATATGTCGCGATCAGTTCGAGCACGGAATACCCACGCCCGGTGCCCAGATTGACAATATGACCTGTGCCATCCCGCTCCAAAGCGTTCAGCGACTGCACATGCCCCTGCGCCAGGTCAAACACATGGATATAATCCCGAACACCGGTCCCATCCGGTGTCGGATAATCATCCCCAAACACCGACAGAACTGGCAATTCGCCTGCTGCCACCTTGGCGACATAAGGCATCAGGTTGTCCGGCACCCCAGCCGGATCTTCGCCGATCAGACCTGAAGGATGCGCGCCTACCGGATTGAAATACCGCAGGACCCCCACTGACCAACGCGGATCCGAAGCGATGGTCTGTTCGATGATCTGCTCGCAGATCAGTTTGGAGTGACCGTATGGATTGGCATAGCTCAGTGCTGCGTCTTCCCGGATCGGCAGTTCTGCGTGTGCGCCATAGACGGTGGCAGATGACGAAAAAACCAGCCGCCGCACCCCGGCGTCATCCATCGCCTGCATGAGATTGATCAGGCCCACAACATTGTTTTGCATATACGCCAGCGGCTTTCGCACGCTCTCAGCCACCGACTTATACGCAGCGAAGTGAATGACTGCGTCGATCTTATAGTCTTTGAACACGCGGTCCAGCGCGGCCCGGTCCAAGACGTCTGCTTTGACCACAGAGGTGTCCTGCCCAGTGATGTCCTTAAGGCGTGTCGGCACGTCCTCAGCGGCGTTGCAGAAATTATCGAGGATTACCACATCGTAGCCTGCATCGACCAAAGCCACATATGTGTGCGAGCCGATATATCCGGCCCCTCCCGTTAATAGCACACGCTGTTTCACTGGTTCACCTTCACCTCTGTCTGCACGACATTTCGCCCGCGTTCGCGTCCTTGCGTTGTTGCAGGCCGTTTATAGCGCAAATGTGGCCGCAATGCGCATCACAGCGCGACAATTGCTACTTTCTGCGCCAAGTGCACATCCGTCACAATCGAAGACGCCGCAGTTTTGTCAAATTACCTTGTTAAGACCGCAGAAATCTCGCCGTTACCTATGTTAGTATCAATTGAATGCCCATGACGCTGACCTGTACCCTGACGATCTGTACCTATAATCGACCACATTTTCTGGTCGAAACACTGCGCTGTGCGCTGGGTCAGACCCGCCGTCCCGCTGAGGTGGTTGTGGTCGATGCCTCCGACACGTGGGAAGAGCATCGCGACCAGATGCTTGAAGAGTTCGCCGGGGAATGGGAGACCGTGACACTGGTCTACGTTCCGGCAGACGTCCGGTCCCTGACCTTCCAGCGCAATCAGGCGCTGCGTCTCGCGACATCGGACATCGTATTTTCATTGGATGATGACATTTATCTCTATCCCGATGCCGCCGAAAAAGTGATGGCGGTCTATGAAGCGGATACTGACAGCGAGATCGCAATGGTGACCGGGCGGTTTGCTGACGGACCCTATCAAACGTCCGGCAAGGCCAAGCACGTGCAGGCCGGGGAGCCCGTGGGACGATCGAAACTTCGGGAATGGTTTGAGACCCAACTGACACTCGACAGCCATTTCGTACCGTATGCCGATCCGGTGGATATGGGGCCTGTCCCCGCCTCGGTGCGGCACCTGAATGTCCACCCCAGCGGTCTGGTAAATGGCGGGCGCACGACATTTCGGCGCGTCTTTGCAATGGACTCGGGCTGGACGGAACTTCTCCGCTATTACGCCACGCATGAGGACAGCGACTTCTCGTATCGCCTGTCTCGGTTTGGACGACTTGTCGTTGCGCCGGATGCCGGTTTTTTTCATGCCGATGGCAATGACAGCACCGCCAGCCGCTTCCGCATCAATACAATCCGGGTGCGCAACCTCTTGGCTTTGCACGCAGTCCACAGCAGCAATCACATCCGCTCTGCCCTGCGCTGTTTTGGGTCTTTCACAAAATTCGCGGGTCTATATCTGATCATCGACGCGGCGCAAAAGCGCTTCAGCTTCCCAACAGTGCGCGCTTATGCCTATGGGATTGCGCAAATTCCGGTGTTCTTGTTCTTGCCCATGAAGAATTTTCAGCAGTGGTACACCGAGTTGCAGGAACGGATGTACGGCAATCGGTACAAATCCTGATCCGACGCCACTTTTACGCCCCGCGCCATATTTCGCGGATAAGCATATCTGCGCCACGACTCGAGTCGAATTCCGCAACGACGCGCGCACGTCCAGCTTTTGCAAGGTCGACAGCTGAATCTGGATTGGCGGCCAAATGCGTCAGCGCGGCAGCCAGCGCTTTTGGCTCCTTTGGCGGCACCAAGACGCCGTCTTTCCCGCTCGTGATCAGTTCCGGAACGCCGCCTGCATCCGTGCCAATTGTCGGCACTTCGCAGCTCATCGCCTCCATATAGGCGACGCCCAGCGGCTCTGACCAACTGGCCAGCACAAATGCATGTGCTGCCATCAGTTTCTCTCTCACTGCCTCGGCACTGATTGCGCCCAAAAGCGTTACATGCGCCCCAAGCCCCAGATCAAGGATATGCTGCTGCAACTCGGCACGATACCCGGAGCCACCCGCATCGTCTTCCCCGGCAATCTCAAGCTGGACCGGCTGACCCTGATCCATCATCAGCCGCACCGCCTGCATGAGATCCTGATGGCCTTTAACCACATTCAAACGACCGCAGCTGAACACGCGCAGCGGCTCTCCGGGAACGGGCGGCGCGTAGGGAGTGTCACGGCAGAAGGCGCTGGTGTCGACACCCATCGGCTGCAGGGGCAACCTTTCTGGCAGCGCATCGCCCAACTGTCCGGGCAACAAGTCGAGAAGCGCGCGGGTGATGACGCTGACAAAGGCGGCACCTTGCCATTTGAAGCGCTGACCGACGCCATAGTCCTGAAGCGGACCATGCAGCGTGAGGCTGTATGACAGTCCATGCGCGTGATGCGCCAAAGCCGCGATCAGCGCGGCACGACCGCAGGAATGGGCATGAATGTGGGTGATGCCTTTTTCCTTGCAGTCCCGCGCCAGTTTTTCTGCAGCCGGGGCACTGATGATGACATCCTTGAGAAAGGTCTTGGCCTCGACCGTGGGCATCAAACGCGCTTCCCGCAGGATCAGCCCCCAGGGCAGCCGGGGCAGGATCGCGGCAAGCAACGCGGGATTGCGCGAGGCGAGGTAAGTCGTGCGCGCCATCGCGTCTTTCGACCAATGGTGCGAAATCAGACCAGCTGGCGGCACCGTGGTGCTGTATAGAACAGGCGTGACGCCCTGCGCCTCAAGCGCGGCAATCTCGCGCCAGAAAAAGATGTGAGTCTGACCGGGGAACTGCGGAACGAGATAAGCGAATGATCTGTTCGACATTTCTGCTGACACGTTACCCAAGCTTCCGATTGGCGGAGACGATATGTGCCCATTGCAGCCTAGGCCAGCGAATTTTCCTGAACAGTCTGTTCAACCCCTAAACTCACCTCCCATCACCGGACGCTTGCGCCGGGACAGCGTCAGCGACGCCGCCGCCAGAACCACCAGCGTGGCGCCAGCATAGAAGCGCAACGTCGGCACTTCACTAAAGGCAAAATACCCTGCTGCGGTCGACAGAGGCAGGCTCGTGTAGCCCAGCACCGACAACACTCCAGCATCGCCGTTGTAATGCGCTCGCAGGAAACAGGCCTGCGCGGCCTGCGCGAACAGGCCGATGGCCAGCAGAGGCGCAAGGTGATTGGGCGGGATCGGCTGCCATGACCAGAGTGCGAACGGTAAAGTGCAGAGGCCAAGACCGATTGTATAGAACGTCATCAGCACAATCGTCGGCGTCCCGCGCAGACGCCGGGTAACGATCACCGCGCCAGATCCCGTCAGGATCACGAGCGCCAAAGCCAGCAGCCCCGGACCCAGCGGTGTGCCATCAGGATCAATGGCGATAATCACACCGATCATGGCAATCGCTGCGGCCCCCCATTGCGCGGGCGTGATCCGTTCGCGCAGCAGGAGAGCGGCCAGCACCATGACCACCAAAGGACGGGTGAAATTCATCGTCGTGAAGAGCGCCAACGGCACGCGGGCGATGGCAAAATAGCTGGCGGTCAATGTCGCGGCACTCAGACCCACGCGCAGGATTTGCAACTTAAGGTCCGGGACCGTGGCGAACTGGGCGCGGCTGCGGAGGATCCAAGGGGACAGCAAGAGCAGGCCGATGGCGGCGCGCAGGAACACGATCTGCGCCGCCGGATAGCCAAGGCCCAGGGCCTTGACGATGCCCAGCGCCCAGATGTTCAGCGCCATATCGGCCAAGAGCCAAGCACCCCCCTTGATGTTGTCCCGGGGGGCTTCTTTGCTCATCGGCGCGGGGCGATCAGGTTGGCCATCAGGCGGTAGGCACCGGGCACCAGTTTGGCCATCTGGTGATGCAAAACGAGGCTGCAATGGGTGTGACGGCCCTTGCCAATCTCGGCGGTCAGGAGCGCGCCGGTCAGTGGCTCTTCACCGGGGTCGGACATGGAGAGCAGCGGTGTGTAGGCATCATCCCAGCTTTTCGCAAAATAGAGCCCGCGTTCCTTGACCCAGCCCTCCCAATCTTCGGCGGTAATTGTGTTTGGTTTTGACAAAAGAGGATGATCGGTAAGGCTAGTGACCTCGGCCTCGGCATCGGTCACGCGCCAACGCAGTGAGGGCTGGCCGATTTCGAGCCTACGCGGTGGAACTGTCTCTGGTTCCCAGTTATCCCACGGGCGATGATAGAGCGTCAGCAATGTGCCGCCCTGTTCCACCCATTCGCGCAGGCGGGGCATTTCCGACACCAACCCCTCGCGGAAGCGCAGGGCAAATATGCCGATGACAATCGTATCGAACCCGGCAAGCGCGTCGTCGCTGGTGATCTGATCATCGGTCAGTGCGGTGACATCCGCCCCCAACGCCGTCAGCCAGTCGGCCACCGCATCATGCCCACTGCCGATATAGCCGACCTTGGCTTGTGGCAGGGCCACGTCCAGCACCCGAACCGTCAAAGCTGCCGGGCGGGCATAGACGGTTGGATCGACATGATCATAGGAAATGCGCTGTTCAGTCATCGCCGGGGCATCGCCAATATAGAGCGGCAGGGTATACAGCCCCGGTTGCGGGATGTCAGGCAAGGTGATTTCGACTGCGCCTGCACCGTGCTGCATGGACCAGCCCTCGGGCAGGTCGAACGAAACGCGCGAGCCGGCGGGGCTGACATCGGCGATGGCAACGGAAACTGACCGTTTCGGCGTTTGGAGGTTTATCAGAGCCGCATCCGGCGCAATGAGCGCGGCGCGGTCCGGCAAAATCACGGACGGCTTGGCAAACGGCACTGGGACTGTGGTTGCTTCAAGCTCGATCTCGATCCGGGGCAGTGGCGGATCGGCAGGATCGTATTCGGGACGGTAGGGATCGGTCTGATTGGCATCAGAGGCGATGGTGATCTGCCCGTCCTCTTCGGACCAACCATAAGGAAGCGCGAAGCTGTAACTGGCGCTTCCGGCATCTCCCGGATCGAACTCGACTGTGACATCGGTGGTGTCCCCGGGTCGGAGCCAGGTCCAGTGCGTGCGCGCGTCAGCCTCAACCCCCAAGGCGAGGCGCAGAACATGGGCGAGTTGCCGATGCTTTGCCTCCAAGCGATGTGCAATATCGTCGGGTACGTTCGCTTCGGCCTTTTGCAGGTGGTGCAGAGCCTTCTGCGCGGTTTTCGCGATATGGCGGGTATAGGGAAAGGACGACACAGTTTCTGTGATGTAGCCATGTGCCAAGAGCAGGTCTTGCTTGGCATCCGGTGCCATCTCGACCAGATCAGCGAGTGTTTGCGGCAAGCCCGCGCTCAAGGCTTCGTCCGGCCCGTCGACATGGCTGATTGCCAAATGCAGCGGCCAGTCCTTGCCGGGACCCGCGGGCACCCAGCGCCCCATGCCTTGGGTCCGGTGATAGGCGCGGGACATTTGACCGATGCGGGCATAGGTCCAACCCGACATCGGGTCTTTGCCCGCTCCATCAATGGTGAGCGTCGCCTCGGGTGGGGGCAGATCGTCATCATAGGCCTGCCCTGCGCCGGACCATGCGGGCAGGTACATCTTGGACACCTGCCACGGTGGCAAATTCGACGAGAAATCGGGATTGGCAGCCGCCTCCATGACCTCATGCGCGGCTTGGGTCATGGCCCGGTGGTGACCGTGTTGGCCGGGCACGTCGAGGAAGGTCGGAAGGATGATGTCGGGGCGATCTGTCCGGACGATCTCGACAAAGCGATGCAACAGGTGATCGTGGCCCCATATGCCCATCGTTTCCTCACCGCTTTTTGAGAAGCGGAAATCACGGATCGGATCGTCGAGCGAGGTGCCGTGCCAATAGAGGCGCATATTGAGCAGATCACAGGCGCGCTCCATCTCGCGCGTGCGCAATGCGCCCAGCGCCGGGCCGCTTTCGGTGCCGATGTCGTTCTGCCCGCCTTCGCCACGCGTCGAACAGGCATAGCTGAGATTGATGCCGTCGCGCAGGCCGATGGCAGCCAGAAGGGCCGTGGTCTCGTCGTCGGGATGCGCGCCGGTGTTCATCAAACGAACCACCGATTGCAGCGGGCGCAGCGCCCACCAGAGCTCGAGCACGCGGGGGCGCATGCGGGTCTGGTCGAGTCGGGTCTGATCAGGTGTTGGCATGAATTACCTCGCTTCTGCGATGGTGGGGGTGAAGGCCTGATGCAACACCAGCGCGGCGGCACCCAGCGTGGCGGTCATCCGGCCGGAGGTGCCGCGCATGAGACGCGGATGCGTCCGATCAGGTCGGTTGGAGACGGACCTTTCCGGCAACGCGGTGCGAGCGATGATGTGATCCAAGAGGTCATCCGGCATCGCGCCGCCCAGGATCACGGTCTGCGGATCGAACAGGTTTTCGATGATTGACAGAGCCGAAGACAGGGCCTGCGCCGCCTGATCCAGCCACGCGAGCAAATGTCGGTTTGCGCTGAAATAGAGACTGGTCAGGTCATCCATGTTGGTCACGGTCACTCCCTGCCGGGCCAGATAGGCTTGTACAGACAAACGGCTGGTCGCGCTTTCGAGTTCCACAGGCCGGCCCTCGACGATCACCGTGATGTGACCGATCTCACCGGCATTGCCGAACGCGCCCTGCACCGCCTGACCGTTCTGGACCAATCCAAGACCGAGTCCCTGACCGAAATAGAGATAAGCGAAATCATCAAGGCCACGCGCCACGCCGTTCATTCGCTCGGCCATCGCTGCAGCGTTAGCATCGTTTTCGACGAAGACGGACAGGCCCAGCCTGTTCGCAAAGCTCTCGGCCGGATCGCCGGTACTCCAGCCGGGGAGTTCGGAATCGGCCCCGGTCAGACCAGTGTCCCCGAAGGGGCCCGGCATGACGATGCCAGCGCCCATCAACGACCCCTTCGAGACCTGCGACTTTGACAGCGCATCATCAAGTTGGGCCCAAACAGTGTCTAAGATCGTGTCTTTCTGAGCGTCTTCCAAGGGCGTCCTATGGGTGAGCAATGGTGTGCCCACAAGATCGACCAAGGCGGTGAACACCGCGGTTGGGCGCACCTCGACCCCGAAAGCGTACCCACCGTCGGGTTTGATTGCATATTGCTGAACCGGCAGGCCTCGCCCAGCGCTGCGAAAGCCCTGTTCAACCAGAAAACCTTCGTTCAGCAGATCGGAAATTATGTTTGACACCGCCTGAGTCGAAAGGCCCGAGGCGCGGGCAATCTCGGCGCGACCGGCCGTTCCGACATGTCGAATAGCGCGCAAAACCAACTGTTTGTTGTGGCTGCGTGCGCGTTCCGGGTTAGCCCCAAGTTGCGGTTTGAGCGTCGTGACCATGCTTTCGCTTAGCGCACCAAACTTGAACACTCAAGAAAGTTGAGTTAACGCTTGGAGAATGATCCGCCGCGAACAAGAATAGGCTGGCACATTCAACAGATCTCAACAGGGAGAGGTCCATGGCATTCTTCAACGTCAAGGCACTGGCCGTTGCGACGGCAACCAGCGCCGCTGCACTTTTCAGCACCGCCGCGCAGGCGGTGGAAATCGAATACTGGCAATACTTCTTTGATGCCCGCGTTCAGGCAATGGAAACGCTCATCGAAAATTTCCAGGAGGCGAACCCGGACATTACGGTCAAGATGACACATTTCCCCTATGCCGATTACCGCACCAAGGTCGCCGCCGCGATCCCGGCGGGGGAAGGCCCGGATGTGGTGCAATTGTTCTATGGCTGGCTGAATGACTATGTCGCCGCCGACCTGATCCAACCGCTTCCGGCGGATGTTTTCCCGGCCAGCCAGATCGACGAAGAGTTCTTTCCGATGGTGCAGGCAATGAAGGAGGGCGACGCATATTGGGCCCTGCCGACCGCCGTGCGGTCCTTGGCGCTGTTCTACAACGAGCGCCTGCTGGAAGCGGCGGGTGTGGAGCCGCCGACCACTCTGGACGAGATGATCGCTGCGGCCAAGGCCATGACCAAGCGCGATGGCGCGGGGAACCTGACTCAGGTCGGCATGACGGCTGGCATGACCGCGCAGGACCACCATTGGTGGCGCGAAGGGCTGATCCGGCAGTTCGGCGGTGAGCCTTATGTCGATGATTACCAAACGGTGAATTACAACAATGAAGCCGGATTGGAAGCGCTGAACTTCTACAGCTCCCTTTTCACCGGCGATGACGCGGTGTCAGCCATTGGTTTCATGGACGAGCCGCAGGCCGCGTTCAAAGCGGGGCGCGCGGGGCTGCATATCGACGGGTCATTCCGGATCGGATCGCTGAACAACACGCGCGGTTTGAAATGGGGTGTGACCGAACTGCCCGCGACGGCGGATGGCACACGGTCGAACTATTCGTCCTACTGGGTGAACGCGATCACCACCAAAGCCGAGGGTGAGAAATACGACGCGGCTGTCAAGTTCATGCAGTACATCACCAGCGACGAGGCGATGCAGATCTGGCTTGATGTGGTGGGTGAGTTGCCGGCGAAACCATCGGTGGGTCTGACCGAGGAAAATTCGAACGATCCGGTCTTCGGCCCCTTCATCAAGGGTCTGGCCTATGCCCACACCACCAAGTTCGCCAATGAAAGCGGCCAGCGGCAGTTGATGGTGGAAATGGTCGAGCGCATGACCTTGCAGGGCATGAGCGCCGAAGAAAGCCTCGCCATTGCAGCCGAAGCCGAGCAGAAGATCCTCGACGAATACTACAACAGCGCGTCCAACTGAACGCGCGGCACGGACGCCCCGGTTCCCTCCCGGCCGGGGCGTCACCTTTTTCGGGCTGAGGCATGTATCGCAACCTGACCATCCGGCAGAAACAGATCGTCTGGGCGTGGGCGTTCCTTGCCATTCCGATCCTGTTCTATGGGGTCATCCGGTTCTACCCCACGGGCAACGCCATTCTGATCAGCTTTCAGGAATGGAACCTGCTGGGGGACCGGACGTGGACGGGTCTGGACAATTACCAGAAGCTGTTTGCCGATCCGGTGTTCTGGAAAGTGTTCAAGAACACGTTTGTGTATCTTCTTCTGGGCACGCCGATCAGCCTCGTGATCTCGTTTGTGATTGCCTATCACCTCGACAAGACGCGGTTCATGCATGGCTTTCTGCGCATGCTCTATTTCCTGCCCTTCATGACCAGTGCGGTTGCGATGGCCTGGGTCTGGCGCTGGTTCTACCAGCCGGTGCCGGTGGGATTGTTCAACAACGCCCTGGCCAGCATCGGCATCCCGCAGTTCCCGTTCCTGCAATCGACGACATGGGCGCTGCCTTCGGTTCTGGCACCCGCGATCTGGGCGGGGCTTGGGTTTCAGGTGATTATCTTCATGGCCGGTCTGCGCGCCATCCCGCGCAGCTATTACGAGGCGGCGCGGATTGATGGGGTCTCAAGCTGGACGGTGCTGTGGGAGATCACGCTGCCGCTGTTGAAGCCGACCATCGTGTTTATCGTCGTGTTCAGTTCCATCGGGTTTCTGCGCATCTTTGACCACGTCTTCAACATGACGACGAACAATCCGGGGGGGCCTTTGAATTCCACGAAACCGCTGGTTCTGATGATCTACGAAACCGCGTTCAGCGCTTTCGACATGGGCTATGCGGCGGCGCAGACGGTGGTGTTGTTTCTGGTTCTTCTGGTGGTGAGCCTGATCCAGTTGCGCCTGTTGAGGGACAGCTAGATGACCGCGACAGAGATCCGCCCGACCACGGATGCCCTGCTGAAGACGCAGGCACCGAAGAAGCCGATGAACTCGGGCCAGTTCCTACGCTGGCTGCTGCTGTTTCTGGGCGGGATCGCGATGGTGATGCCCATCGCTTACATGATCTCGACCTCGCTGAAATGGCCGCATGAGGTCTATAATCTCAAGCTGATCCCGGACGAGCCGCATCTGGAGAATTACACCTATGTGCTTGAGGACGGTCGGTTTTACTGGTGGTTCGTCAATTCGATGATCATCGCGATCATCACGACGGTCTGTAACGTGATCTTTGACAGCCTTGTGGGCTATACCCTTTGCAAATTCCGGTTTCCGGGGCGCTACATCGTGTTCATCGCGATCCTATCAACGCTGATGATCCCGACCGAGATGCTGGTCATTCCGTGGTACCTGATGAGCCAGCAATTCGGGTGGCTCGACACCTATTGGGGGATCATGTTTCCGGGATTGATGACCGCCTTCGGCACCTTCCTGATGAAACAGTTTTTCGAGACTGTTCCGGACGATTTTATTGAGGCCGCGCGGATCGACGGACTGAACGAATTGCAGATCTGGTGGACCGTGGCGATGCCTTTGGTGAAACCGGCGCTCGCCGCGCTGGCGATCTTTGTCTTCCTGGGCAACTGGACCGCGTTCATCTGGCCGCTGATCGTGACCAACTCGGTCGAGATGTATACCCTGCCCGTGGGCCTGTCGTCCTTTGGCGACGAGGCCGATGTGGCGTGGGAGCTGATCATGACGGGGGCGGCGATTTCGACCATTCCGACGCTGATCGTATTCCTGATCTTCCAGCGTTACATCATTCAGGGTGTGGTGATGGCAGGACTCAAAGGATGAGTGTGTATACCTTGGCCGTCGTTATGTTTGCATATTTTAAAAAAGAAGAAGCTGGGGGCGGTACATGACGGATCAGAGCGTGTTTCCGGACCCAACCTATCGGGACACGGTGCTGGCGCCTTTGTTCGACGGGGTGAAGGCGCATTACGCGGGCCACATGGCGGCGATCAACCGGGCGCATCTGGTGATGCTGGCGGAGACCGGGATTTTGGGGTCCGGTGACGCAGGCGAGATTGCCAGTGCGCTGCGGGATATAGATGCCGAGGTGAACCTTGATGCGCTGAGTTATACCGGCGAGTTCGAGGATTACTTCTTTCTTGTCGAAGCGGAGTTGAAGCGTCGTTTGGGTGATCTGGGCGGAGCTTTGCACACCGCACGGTCCCGCAATGACATGGACCATACGCTGTTCAAAATGGCTTTGCGCGGTCGGGTGTCTGTGCTTCTGGAGCAGGCGTTAACCTTAACGGAGGCGCTGATCACCAAGGCGGAGGCCGAGAAGGCAACACTGATCGTTGCCTATACGCATGGGCAACCCGCGCATCCGACGACGTGGGGGCACTATCTTGGCGCCGTGATCGAGCTGCTTTTGCGCGACATCGCTCGGCTCGACGCGGCGGCGGATGGGCTTGAGCATTGCCCAATGGGGGCGGCGGCGATCACCACCAGCGGGTTTCCGATTGATCGGGCGCGCGTTGCGGAGTTGCTGGGGTTCGAGAGGCCTTTGGTCAATTCCTATGGCTGTATCGCGTCGGTCGATTACGTGACCGGGCTCTATTCCGCGATGAAGCTGATGTTCCTGCATCTGGGGCGGGTCATTCAGGACATGCAGTTCTGGACGGCGTTCGAGGTGGGACAGCTTTATGTGCCGAACAGTCTTGTGCAGATCAGTTCAATCATGCCGCAGAAGCGCAATCCGGTGCCGATCGAACACCTGCGCCATCTGGCGAGTGCGACAGTCGGGCAATGCGATGCCATTGTCGGCGTGATGCAAAACACGCCCTTTACCGACATGAACGACAGTGAAGGCGAAGTGCAGCAGTTGGGCTATGCCGCGTTCGAGCGGGGCGCGCGGGTGTTACAGTTGCTGACGGCGCTGATCCCCGCCTGCCGGGTCAATGCGGATCGGGTGCGGCGGACGACGGATGCAGCCTGTATCACGATCACCGAATTGGCGGACACATTGGTGCGCGACGAAGGCCTGACCTTCCGCGCGGCGCATGAGATTGCGGCGGCGACGGCGAAGGCGGTGATTGCCGAAGGGGCGGCTCTGGGCGACGGGTATGCGGCGTTCTCGGCGGCGTTTGAAGCGCTGACCGGGCGCGCGCCAAAGTTGGATCAGGCGGCGTTCCGGACAGCGGTTGCGCCCGAGACCTTTGTTGCGCGGCGGGACCGGATCGGTGGGCCAGCAGAGCCGGCGTTGCGCGAAGCCCTGGCGGGGTATGCGGCGGAGGTGGAGGCGGCGCGGGCAGCGTGTGAGTCGCGCAAAAACAGACACGAAACTGCTGAACAGAGACTGAAATCGGCGTTTGATGCGCTGCTGGTGAAGGACTGAGCATGGCCGATCTTGCGATCCGAAATCTGGTCAAACGCTATGACAAGACCGAGGTGCTGCATGGCATCAGCCTTGAGGTCGAAGACGGGGAATTCGTGGTGTTTGTCGGCCCGTCGGGCTGTGGAAAGTCGACGACGTTGCGCCTGATTGCCGGGCTGGAGGATGCGACCAGCGGGGAAATCGTGATTGGCGGGCGGGTCGTGAACAACCTGGAGCCCAAGGACCGGGACATCGCGATGGTGTTCCAGAACTACGCGATCTACCCGCACATGACCGTGCGCAAGAATATCGGCTTTGGGCTGCGGACTTCGAAGATGTCGAAAGCGGACAAGGATGCGCGGATTGACGAAGTGGCGGGCATTCTTGGGATGACCGACCTGTTGGCTCGTAAACCCGGCCAGTTATCCGGGGGTCAGCGGCAGCGCGTGGCGATTGGCCGGGCGATGGTGCGCAATCCGGCGGTGTTTCTGTTCGATGAACCGCTGTCGAACCTTGATGCGCAGTTACGGACGCAGATGCGGCTGGAGATCAAGAAGCTTCACCAGCGGGTCGGCAACACGATCATCTTTGTGACCCATGATCAGGTCGAGGCGATGACGATGGCGGATCGGATCGTGATCATGAAGGACGGGCATATCCAGCAGGTCGGCACCCCGGCTGAGGTTTATCACAAGCCCGCGAACACCTTTGTGGCGCGGTTTATCGGGGCGCCATCGATGAACATGCTGTCCGGCACAGTGGCGAACGGGGCACTGCGGCTTGGGTCGGGTGAGGTTCTGGAGCTGGGGCTGGAGGCGGAGGACGGGCACCCGGTGACGGTGGGCGTCCGGCCCGAAGACCTGCATCCTGGCGCGGGGCCTGCGCTGGTGCGGGGGCCGGTGACTGTGCGCGAGCCGCTTGGGCATGAAACGCTGATTTATGTCGGTGCTGAGGGGCAGGAAGTGATTGCCAAGGCCGATGGTCGGACACCTCCCGAGGTGGGCGAGGAGGTGACTTTGACGGCGGCACTGGACACGCTTCACATCTTCGATGCGGCGACGGGTGATGCGCTGCGTTGAACCGGGAACATAGGGCAGGAAAAAATGATTGATCTTTATACATGGACCACACCGAATGGGCGCAAGGTGTCCATGCTGCTGGAAGAGCTGGGCGTGCCCTATACTGTGCATTCCATTGACATCGGCAAGGATGACCAGTTCGCGCCGGAGTTCCTGAAGATTTCGCCAAACAACAAGATCCCCGCGATTGTGGATCAGGACAATGGCCTGTCGCAGATGGAGAGCGGCACGATTATGCTATACCTCGCGCAGAAGCACGGACGTTTTCTGGCCGAGGGTGATGCCTATTGGCAGATGATGGAATGGCTGATGTGGCAGATGGGCGGCTTTGGCCCGATGCTGGGTCAGGCGCATCATTTCCTGAAGTTCAACAAGGGCAAATCTGACTATGCCGAGGCGCGGTACGGCAAAGAGGCGCAGAGGCTCTATTCGGTGCTGAACACGCAATTGGACGGGCGCGATTTCATCACCGGCCAATATACAATTGCCGATATGGCGATCTTTCCCTGGGCCGCGCGGTTCGAATGGCAGGAGATCGACCTGAACGAGTTTCCCAATGTCAGAGACTGGTATCTGCGGATTGCAGGGCGGCCCGCGGTGCAGAAAGGCTATCAGGTTCCGAAGTTTGTGACGGATATCCCGATGCCCTGAACCGGGCATCGGAATGTTGTGACGTTACGCTGCGCGGGACAGGCGCGTTGGGGCGTTTTCGATCAGTTCCGCATGCAGCGCCTTGATGACGGTGTCGGTCGAGGCGCGGTCCATCACGAATTGCACGTCGACATTGCGCGGCCCCTGGCTTGCTCCAATGGCTTCACATCCAGCAGCGGCGATGGCCTGAAGACCACGGGTGAGAACTGACAAGCCATTAAGGTCGCGACCGATGACAGACACCATCGCCAGACGGCGGCTGGTGATCTCAGCGGCGGGGAACAACTTGGCGATGTCGCGCTCGACCCGGCGCATGGTTTTTAGCGATGCGTCAAGGTAGTGCGTGATCGTGTTGGCATTCGAGGTCTTGGACACGATGCGCACGTTGTGGCGGGTCAGGATGTCGAGGATGCCGGAATCGTAGCCTTTGACTCCCACCATGTCCTGTTCGAACACTTCGAGCGTTACGATATCGAGACCGGTCACAATCTCGGCTGCTGCTTCATCGGCGGGCTGATCGTCGATCAAGGTGCCGGGGTCGCCGGGATCAAACGCATTTGTCACACGCAGAGGTACACCCGCCTGTCGCAAGGTCTTGGCCGCTTTGGGGTGGATTGCCTCCATCCCCATATTCGACAGCTGATCCGCCACATCGTAATTCGTGCGGCCCAGTTTGCGTACTGCGTTTTCGCCAACCAACTTGGGATCGGCAGAGGAAAGGTGGAATTCTTTGTGGATGATCGCCTCGCGCGCACCAGTCAGCGCAGCGAGATGAGAGAATGTCACCTCGGAATAGCCGCGGTCAAACTCGTTCATCAGACCTTCGACACATTGCGCGTAGCCGGTGACGATGGGCATCTCGGTGGCGGGATCGACACCTTCAAATGCCCGGGTGATCCGCTTTTCGAGGCAAACATCCCCTTCATCACGCCAACCGGACAGATCGACAAAGCGTGCTTCGACACCCGCCCGCTGTAACATAAGGGTCGTGACAAAGGCAGAGTGCGCCTCGCCCAAGCCGGAGAGCAGTTCGCGGGTGTGGCTCATATGTTCGGGCAGGCGGAAATGGCCGTATGAACACAGGCGCTGCAGGTCAATCAGGCAGTTGCGAGCGCCCAAGATGCGGTCATCGACAAAGCTGTCGGCCTGCTGAATGTCCGCCGCTTTGTCGAGGATCTTGCTATGCGCCTCTTTCATCGCCTCGGCCACACGATCCAGCGCATCCTGCCATTTGTGATTGCTGTCGTCGTTGGCGAAGAGTGCATAAACACCCGGTTCGCCGGATTTCTTATGCTCAAGCAGCAGGTTCGTGATGCCTCCGAAGGCAGACACCACAAAGACGCGGTTGTAAACGTCGGCTTTTGCGCGGTCGCCGATGAAAAGCGTGTCGCGCAGTTCAGCCAGGCGGGACATGGATGTTCCGCCGATTTTTTCCACAGTGTGTGTCATTTCAGGCGTCCTCGGTCTCCGGCGCCGCGTAGGATCCGTCCTCGCGATGGACCTCATTCCCGGTCACCGGTGGATTGAAGCAACAGGCCATGACAAGTTCTTCTTCAGCCCGCAGAATGTGGCGATCGTGCTTGTCGAGCGCGTACATCACACCCGGCACGATGTCGTGGGTCTCGCCAGTTGCCAGATCGGTGATCGAGCCTTTGCCCTTCATACAGTAAACGCTTTCGAAGTGGTTCTTGTATTCGAACGTGTGCTCTGAGCCTTCCTCAAGGAAGGTGATGTGGAACGAAAAGCCCATCTTGTCGTCGGCCAGAAGCATGCGGACGCTTGTCCAATTGGCATCCGATACGACGCGGTCTTTTTCGGTTTCGACGATTTTGTTGAAGTCTCTGACGATCATGTCTGTTACTCCGCAGCAATTGTTTGGGGGGCGGACAGTACGTCGTTCGCGGCGTCAAGAAGGATGTTGAATCCCTTGACCAGCAAGTCTGTTGACGTGGTCAGCGGTGCAAGCACCTTAATGACCTGATCTTCGCTGCCTGAGGTTTCAATGATGAGACCCTTGTCATAGGCGCGCGAGCAGATCTCGCCTGCCAGATCACCTGAGCCAACATCGACACCCTGCATCAAACCACGGCCCTTAAGGTAGGCCCCAGGCACCATTGCCGCCAGATCAGCCAAGGAATCGTGGATCAGTTGGGACTTTTCGGACAGGTCGTTTTGGAAGCTGTCGTCGGACCAGAATTTCTCGACAGCGACTTTGGCGGTGATGAAGGCGTGAGTGTTGCCCCGGAAGGTGCCGTTGTGTTCAGCCGGCCCAAAGATGTCGTATTCCGGGCGAACCAGAAGCATTGCCATCGGCAAGCCAAAGCCGGACACGGATTTTGCCATAGTGACGATGTCGGGCATGACGCCCATCTCGTCGAATGAGAAGAACGTGCCGCAGCGGCCACAGCCAGCCTGGATGTCATCAATGATGAGCAGCGCACCGTGCTCCTTAGCCAGTTCTGCAATCCGCTTGACCCATTCCGGGCTTGCGGCGTTCAGTCCACCTTCGCCCTGCACAGTTTCAAGCAGGATCGCGGCCGGTGCATCGACGCCGCCGGATTTGTCTTTGAGCATCGCATCAAGGAATTCCGCCGTGTCGGTTTCGCCTGGGAAGAACCCATCGAACGGCATGCGCGTCACACCATTGAGCGACGTACCCGCACCACCGCGATGATAACTGTTGCCGGTCGCCGAAAGGGCGCCCGTGGTCACGCCATGAAAGCCATTGGTGAAGGCAATAATGTTGGTCCGGCCTGTCACCTTGCGCGCGATCTTCATGGCAGCCTCAACTGCGTTTGCGCCGGTCGGGCCGGTGAACATCACGCGATGGTCCATGCCGCGCGGTTCGAGAATGTGCTCCTCGAACGCCTCAAGGAACGCAGCCTTGGAGTTGGTGTGCAGGTCCAGACCGTGCGCAATCCCGTCGTTCGAGATGTGCTCGATCAGCGCCGCTTTCATGTCGGGGTCATTGTGACCGTAGTTGAGCGAGGAGCAGCCGGCGAGAAAGTCGATATAGGTCTTGCCGGCGTCGTCAGTGATCTCTGAGCCACTTGCAGTGGCGAAGGTCGCGGGCATGCCACGGCAGTAAGAGCGGGCTTCGCTTTCGCGACGTTCAAAGATGGAAACAGTATTCATGTCCTTGGGCATCATGTGTCCTTTCAAGGCATTCGGATTTAATTTTTCGGGAGAGGTGTGGTGCAGCGATTAAGCTGCACGCTTGAGGTCGCCAACCGCGGGCAGGGAGATAGACACCATATGTTCAGTCGCGTGCCGACCTTCAAAGTGCTCGTCGCGCGTGAAATGCGGCTCATCATCCAGTTCGCCGCCGATGCTGCGCGCAAAGCTGCGGAACAGTGCCCATGACGCGACGTTGTCGCGCGTGATGGTGGTTTTCAGAGTTGTCGCGTCGTCACACGCGTCACGCTCGACCAACTCAAGTAGCATTTTCTTGCCAAGACCAAAACCGCGTGCTTTTTCGCCAACAGCGACCTGCCACACGAACAGCGCGTTTTCGTCTGGGATCATGTAGCCGGAGATCCAGCCAACAATCTCGCCGTCAAGTTCCGCGACAACACACGTGTCCCGAAAATGATCGGCCTGAACCAAGTTACAGTACATGGAATTCTCGTCGAGAGGCTTGCAGTCTTTCACAAGCTCCCAAATGGCAGCCCCGTCCGTCGCTTCAGGTTTGCGCAGACGGGGCGTGCGCGTTCGGGGAATGTCACTGTTTTTTGGCATCTTTCCTGACCTTTTGTTAGTTCGCCTAACTAATTAGTATACAGCGTTATTCATTTCAATAGTAAAGACATGCGCGCGATAGCAAGCTACAAGCACCATTCCGCTTTAACCAGCCACTGAAGCATATAACGTGAAACCTGTGACTTGGTTCCCAAATTACTTAGCTAAGCAAATTACATGTCGACGCAAGCCAATTGATGCTCTGCAAGCTTTCATGCGATGTCATATGCATGACGACTGATGCCAACGCCCGCATGGATGACAGCCTCATTGCTTTGCGCCGCATTTTGCGTGCGACAGAGCTTTATGCACGGGACCTTGCCGGTGCAGTCGGATTGACACCTGCACAGTTGAGGGTGCTGCAGATTGTGGATGATCGCGATAGTGTCACACCCAAGGCATTGGCAACGCAGATGGGCGTTAGTCAGGCCACCGTATCTGCGCTGGTGGACAAGCTGGTCGCGCAGGGCTTGGTCGAACGGGTGCCATCCAAGCAGGATCGCCGCCAGACCAATGTTACTGTAACGACGGACGGGCATACCCGGCTTGAGAACGCGCCGGACGCTCTTCAGCAGCGCTATGTGCGAAAGTTTCTGGAAATGGCTGATTGGGAGCAAGCCCAGCTTGTTGCCACACTTGAACGTGTGGCCGACATGCTGGACGCGAAAAGTCTGGACGCCTCGCCGGTTCTCACCACGGGTGAGATCAGGGCGAGCAAGAAGCCTTAGTCTGGCTCAACCGAAACAGGGCGCGATTCAGGTGGTTCGTCATAGATCGACCAACCGCAGGTGGACTGGCTTTCTGGCAGGTCCGATCTTTTGAGATTGCGGGCCATATAGGTCTTCGCGATGAAATTTGCCGTGATGGGTGCGGTTAATAGCAGGAAAACCGAAATCAGCAGCTCGTGGACCGAAAGATGGCCGGTCTTGGCATAGAAATAGAGCATGGACGCCACGAGCACTCCGCCGACACCCAGCGTCGTGGCCTTTGTCGGAGCGTGAAGTCGCTGAAGGCTGTCCTTCAATTTGACCAGACCATACGAGCCCACCAAACCAAAAATGCCACTGACAACAAGCGAGATGGCGATCAGAAGTTCAACGATGAAGTTCATGTTCCGCCCTCACTCAATGATATCGCCGCGCAGCAGGAAGCGGCAGTAGGCGACGGTGGAGACAAATCCGACCATCGCAACAAGCATGGCGGCTTCAAAGTAAATCGCTGTGCCGCGCCACACGCCGTAGAGCACCAACAGTGCGATTACGTTGATGACCATTGTATCGAGCGCCAGAATGCGGTCGGCGGCGTTGGGACCCTGTGCAATGCGCCACAGGTCAAGCAAGAGAGCAACGCCATAGCATCCGGCAGCGAACAGGATTGCTGCTTCGATCATTCGAATATCTCCTTCAGCCGCCGTTCATATCTGTTCTTGATCTCATCCCGCACAGCGTCGGCATCATCCGTGTGCAGACAATGCACAAGGATACTGCCACCATCTGCAGCCAGCATGGTAGAGACCGTGCCCGGGGTCATGGTGATTGTTCCCGCAAGCACTGTAATCGCCTCAGCAGAAGTGAGTTCCAGCGGAACGACGATCCACTGCGAACGAATGTCCCGCTCTCGTTTGAACAGGATGATTATGGCGACTTCCACGTTGGCGACAATGATATCCCAAATCACAACGAAGACGTATTCAAGCCCTTTGAACGGCCGGCTGATCTTGGGACGATCGGGCCAATACGGCGCGGTCAGCATCGGAATGATCACTGCGAACACAGTGCCCAGCAACAGGTTACCCAAGGTGAATTTGTTCACGAGACCGAGCCAGACAAAAATCAAGGTAAGGCTGAGCAGCGGATGCGGGACAAAACGCTTCAACATGGTTTCAACCCTCCTCGCCCGGTGACAGCACGGCGGAAATGTACCCCGCCCTGTCGAACAATTGCTCGGAGGTTCGCTCCAGGTACCCGGCAACCGGGCCCGCAAAGACCGACAAAACCACAAGCGCCGACAGCGTGAGCATGACCGGCGCCACCTGAGCGGGCGTTGCGACATCGGGTTGCGCCACAGCTTCACCTTCGGGGATTGAGGGATCAATCGAGGTCGATTTCCAGAAAAGCGCGCTGCCTGCGCGGGCAAATCCGACAATGGTCAGCAAGGAGCCCACGAGGATGGCGGTCCAGGCCCAGACGATTACATCCGGGTCCCTCAAAGCATCCAGTACCAAGAGCTTGCCCAGGAAGCCACTGAGCGGCGGCATGCCCGCCATCGCGATCACAGCGGCAAAGAAGATTGCTGCAAACAGGCCGTTCTGCACCGTAGGCGCTCTTGGTGTCAGGCTGTCCCCATCGCGGCGGCTGACAACCAGGTCCGCGATCAGGAACAGGCAGGCTGCCGCAAAGGTCGAGTGCACCATATAGTAAAGCGCAGCTGTGGTGGCGACGGGCGAGAACGCTGCGACGGCCACCAGGAGTGTGCCCATCGAGCCGACCACTGAGAAGCCGATCAACGGCATCAGGCGCTTGGCACCCAGCACGCCGAATGCGCCCAGCGCTATGGTCACGATGGCCGCCGGGAACAGCCACGCGTCGATCATGCCGTCTGTTCCGGGCACACCAGGACCAAAGACAACGGTGTGCACGCGCAGGATCGCATAGGCCCCAACCTTTGTCATGATCGCAAAGAGTGCCGCGACCGGTGCAGGCGCGTTGGCATACGTTGCCGGCAGCCAGAACTGAACCGGGAAGAGCGCAGCTTTGACCGCAAAGACGATCATCAAGAGCATCGCTGCAACGCGGACAAGGCCGGCCTCGTCTGCGGGTATGTCAGGAATCTTGGCCGCCAGATCAGCGATATTGAGCGTTCCTGTGCTGGCGTAGAGCGTCCCAAGCGCAAAGAGGAAAAGTGTCGATCCGGCGAGGTTCATCACCACATATTGCAGCCCCGCGCGCATACGTTCACGGCCGCCGGAGTGTATCATCAGACCATAGGAGGCGATGAGAAGAATTTCGAAGAAGACGAACAGGTTGAAAATGTCACCTGTCAGGAATGCACCACAAATCCCCATGAGCTGAAACTGGAACAGAGCGTGGAAATGCCGTCCGCGGTTGTCCCAGCCCGTAGCCATTGCGTGCAAGAGTACCATCATAGCCAGCAGGGATGTTAACAGCACCATCAGAGCCGACAGGCGGTCGAGGACAAGCACAATGCCGAAAGGCGCAGGCCAGTCCCCCAGACGGTAGATATGGGTTGTGCCGTCCATCGCCATGACAAGCAGAACGATGGAAATCGCAAGCAAGAGCGCTGTTCCAACGGTGGATGCAATGCGCGCGAGCACAATATCGTAACGCATTACGAATCCGATGATCGGCGCCAGCATCGCGGGCAGAACGACGGGGAGGATGATCCAATGGCTCATTTCGCGGCATCCTCATCGAGGTCGGCTTGGTCAATGTCGATCTCGTCGCTATCCGCTTCGAGATACGCACCGAGCGAGATCATCACCAGAACAGCGGTCATGCCGAACGAAATCACGATGGCGGTCAGAACGAGCGCCTGGGGCAGCGGGTCGGTATAGCTGGCCTCTCCGTATTTCGACAGAATAGGTGACATGTCGATGGCAAGACGGCCGCTGGAGAACAGAAAGACGTTCACGGCGTAGGATAGGAGCGCGAGGCCCAGGATCACCGGGAACGTGCGCAGACGCAGCAGCAGGTAGACGCCCCCTGCGGTCATAGCTCCGATGGCGCTTGCAACAAGAAGTTCCATGTCAGCGCTCCTCCGTTCCGTCATCGACCCGGCTGGCCGGATCGTAATCCATAGCCTCGACATTCACTGTTTCGCCGGCGAAGCGCGCGATGCGAGACAGACTGTAGAGCATTAGCATGACCGCCCCCAGAACCGTCAGGAACACACCAAGGTCAAACAGCATGGCGGTTGCCAGTTCGAATTCTTCGATCGGAGGGAGGTGCACATATGTGTATGAGCTGGTGAGGAAGGGTACGCCAAAGACCCATGCCCCGGCGCCGGTGATCCCAGCGATAATGACACCGAAACCGATCAGCGTGTGGTACTCGATCCGCTGGCGATCCTGTGTCCAGGCAAAGCCGGAGGCCATATACTGCATCAGCAATGCAATCGCGACCACTAGGCCCGCCACAAAACCACCGCCCGGCTGGTTGTGGCCGCGCAGGAAGATGTAAAGGCCGACCATCAATGCGATGGGCATCAGCACCCGCGTGACGACCACCATCATGAGGGGGTGGCGGTCCTTGGAGCGGTCCTGCGAATAGTCCGTATTGCGCAGACGCCGTGCGGCAGGCCCGTCGAGCAAGGCGTGCATCAATGCGTAGATCAGCAAACCGGCAATCCCCAGAACGATGATTTCGCCGTAGGTATCGTAACCCCTGAAGTCGACGAGGATCACGTTCACCACGTTTGTGCCGCCACCGCCTTCGTAGCTGTTTTCGACATGGTAAGACGAGATCGTCGAGATGTCGCGCTGCATGAATGCAAATGCCAAACCCCCGACGCCAGCACCGGCAGCCACTGCGATGATCCCGTCGTGCATCTTGCGACCGACTGAACTTTCTTTCGGCGTTTCCTTGGGCAGGAAGTGCAGCGCCAGCAGGAGCAGCATGATCGTAACCGTTTCCACGGAGATCTGCGTCAGCGCCAGGTCGGGCGCGGACATGTAGACAAATCCGGCCGAGATGGTCAGGCCGATGATGCCAATCAACACAAGCGCACGGAACCGGTGATGATGCATGGTCACAACCGAAACCGTGGCCACGATCAGCATGATCCATCCCACCGCGATAACGGCCGGAACGGGAAGCATGTCGCGGGTCGGGGCAGACAGACCCCCACCCATGAAGGCAAGCGCGCCGAGCAGCACTGACGCAATGGTAAAGATCGCAAGATAGCGGCTGATCGCGCCATTATGCGTGCTGTATGTGATCCGCTGTGTCAGTCCGACGATAGCGGCGATCAACCGGTCAAAGATTGCTTTGGCTTCGGGGCGCGGTGCTTTGATCCACGCCTTGTCAAGCGGCGCATGCAGCGCGAGCAAGATTGCACCGCCGATCACCGCGATGATCGACATGTAAAGCGCGGGCGTGACACCATGCCAAATCTTGAGGTGAGGATGCAGATCAGCGCCTGTGACTGCGCTTGCCGCCGCCGTGACGATGCCCTCTGCCAGAAACGGCATGACGCCGATCAGAATCACAAGGATCACGAGCAACGCCGGAGCGGCCCACAAGCCAAACGGCGGATCATGTGGCTTTGCCGGGTAATCATTGCGCACCGGTCCGAGGAACACATGGCTTATGAAACGAAGCGAATAGGCTACGGATAACAAAGCGCCAAGGGTCGCAAGCACGGGCACAACGTAATGGTTCCCGGCCCAATAGGTATGGGACGCCTCTTCAAGCATCATTTCCTTGGACAGGAATCCATTGAAAAGCGGGATACCCGCCATCGACAGGGCGGCGACGGTGCCGATGAAGAATGTCAGCGGCATAAGGTGGCGCAGTCCGCCAAGCCGTTTGATGTCGCGGGTGTGGGTCTCGTGGTCGATGATCCCCGCCGTCATAAACAGCGCGGCTTTGAACGTCAGGTGGTTGATGATGTGGAAGACCGCCGCCACCGCAGCCGCTTCGGTTCCAAATCCCAACAGCATGGTGAGCAGGCCAAGGTGGCTCACGGTCGAGAACGCCAGCAGTGCCTTGAGATCGTCTTTGAACAGAGCAATGAGCGCGCCCAACACCATCGTGATCAGCCCAATCGTTCCAACGATGTAGAACCATGCATCAGTCCCAGAAAGCACAGGCCACATGCGGGCCATAAGGAACACACCCGCTTTGACCATCGTGGCTGAATGCAGATAGGCCGAGACCGGTGTCGGGGCGGCCATCGCGTGCGGCAGCCAGAAGTGGAACGGGAACTGTGCGGATTTGGTGAACGCGCCAAGCAGGATCAGAATGAGAGCGGGCATGTACCATTCAGATGCGCGGATCGCATCGCCCGCCTGTAGAATGTCAGTCAGGTTGTAGCCGCCCGCGATATTTCCCAGGATCAGCATACCCCCGATCATTGCCAGACCCCCCGCCCCGGTCACGGTCAGCGCCATGCGCGCGCCCTGGCGTCCTTCGGGCAGATGCTTCCAATAGCCGATGAGCAGGAAAGAAGACAGCGACGTCAGCTCCCAGAACACCAGAAGCAGCAAGATATTGTCGGAAATCACAATACCCAGCATCGCGCCCTGGAATAGCAGGAGGTAGGTATAGAACTGCCCAACCGGGTCCTCGCCCGACAAGTAGAACCGGGCGTAAAGCGTGATCAACAATCCGACGCCCAAGATCATGCAGGCAAACAGCAGGCCCAGACCGTCGAGGAAGAACGATGCGGACAATCCCAACTGGGGAAGCCAGTTGAGTTCGGCTTGAATGACCTCTCCCCGCATTACGGCTGGCGCAAAGGTGAGCAATAAGATCAGTGCGATTGCGGTCGGCACAGCAGTAAAGGTTGCTGCAACGTTCCGACCCGCGCGGATCATGACGCCGGGAACGAGGGCACCAAGAAACGGCAACAAGGCGATGAGAAATAGAAGATTGCTCGAAGTGCTCATATCAACCGTCAGTCCAACTCGAATTGCCTCGGAGCGCAATATCCTCAAACGTGCGCGTTGTAAAAGGCCCGGTGCAGGATTCGTCTGCAGAGCGGGCTAGAAACGCGTTCAAATGCACTTTCTGACAATGCGGAACGTCGAGCTTGTGATCGAGGTAGATGAAAAATTTCAATCTTTGGAAGCTCTAACAAAGACTGCTTGCGAAGACAGCTATCTTTAGTGACTGCGTATTGTCTATCAGACGCATTTACCAGCTAATGATAGATGAGTAGGGCGGCACAGCGGCCATTTTGGCACTGTGCCCTTTATTGTGCGGGCCAGAGAGAGACCGCTGTGGATTTTAAGGGATCCTTGTGGGTCCGAGAAAGGCATCAAGGCAAACAATGGCGCCAGTCACACAGCAGGCCAGCTTTGGCAGCAGCGAGGAAATGCGAGTCCGCTACTCAACTGTGCTGGTTCGCTATGTCATCGCTTTTGCATTGGCCTGGATGGCGACGACCTACTATCTTAATGCTCCCAAGCTCACGTTCGCGGCGGGGATTGCGACATGCGGTATTCTTGCGGGCATTGCACTTCACCATTTCGAAAAGCACCTCATTGCAGCCGTCGTGTGGTTGAACGCCGTCAATTTGGCAGTGGCGCTTGGGAGCTATTGGACGCCACCTGAAGGCAACGTCTCGATTCTGTTTATCGCAACCGCAACCGCTCCATTTGCGATGTTCTCGGGGCGTACGCACAGGTCCCTGCTCATCTTTATGGTGAGTGTTCCGGTCATGCTGTGGCTTATCAGCTGGGGAATGAACATCGGCTCGACACGCGCGTCCGAGCTTGCACCAGACATCGCTGCGAAAGTTCTGGCACCGGCCAGCGCCATTACGGTTTTTGGTACGATACTTTTCGTTGTTGGTTATTTGGTCCGCCAAACCCGCTTGCATGCGAGATGGTTGATCGATGCCCAGCAACAGGCTTTGAAATCGAGCGAGGCGAAGAGCGCGTTGATGCGCAGCGTCAGTCACGAAATGCTGACGCCTTTGCATGCGATTTCAGGGTACGCGGAACTGCTGAACACAGACGCGAAAGCAGCGCATATACTGAACCCAGAGCAGGTTGATCGGCATACACAGCAGATTCTGACGTCTTCACACACGCTGCGCCAGATTATCGAGAATATTTTCGATTTCGCCAACTGGCAGAGTGAGAAAGCGCAATCCGAAAAGATGACAGTGCCGGTGCTTGATGTGTTTGAGACAGTAAGAGGCCGATTTCTCGACACCGTGCGGAACAAAGGGTTGACCCTGAACACCCGAATTGACGGTGACCTGTACGTGGAAGCCAATCCGGTTTGGGCAGCATCCGTTTTCAAGCAGGTGCTGGACAATGCTGTAAAATACTCAAATCAAGATGGAACCATCGACGTCAGCGCGCAGGTTGTCGATGGCGGGATGGTGGAGATCCTTTTCAAAGACGACGGGCCCGGTTTTCCCAAGGGAACAACCAAAAACGCATTCGATGCATTTGAGCGTTTGGGGCACGAGACCGGAACGACGTCAGGTGTTGGGGTTGGCCTGCCGATGGCACAAAACTTTGCAACGGCGATGGGCGGTCAGATCGTTATTGATGAGACAGTCATGCGCGGCGCGGCGGTGCGGGTTCTCTTGCCGCAAGCTTTGTACGGATAATTGTCCGTAAAGGTGCCAGTTCTAGGCGATGGGTAAAGCCCCCGGGCAGCGCGGCCGCCCGGGAGTTTAAGTTCGTGATCAGGCGACCAGATCAAACCGATCAGCGTTCATCACCTTGGTCCACGCGTCGACGAAATCACGCGCAAATTTCTCTGCGTTGTCGTCTTGAGCGTAGACTTCGGAATAGGCCCGCAGGATGGAGTTCGAGCCCAGCACAAGGTCGATGCTGGTTGCGGTCCACTTGACCTCGCCAGTCTTGCGGTTGCGGATCTCGTAAGTGCCATCTTCCATGGGAACCCATGTGTAGGTCATGTCGGTCAGGTTGACGAAGAAGTCGTTGGTCAATTGGCCTTCACGATCTGTAAACACACCATGCTTGCTGCCACCGTGGTTGGTGCCCAACACACGCATGCCGCCGATGAGAACCGCCATTTCACGGGCTGTGATGCCAAGCAGTTGTGCCTTGTCGAGCGTCAGCTCTTCCATTGACACCGCGTACTTTTCCTTCTGGAAATTGCGGAAGCCGTCGACCAGCGGCTCGAGCACCTCGAAGCTTTCGGCATCGGTCTGCTCGGCTGTCGCGTCACCGCGTCCCGGCGCGAAGGGCACATCGATGTTGTGACCTGCGGCCTTGAGCGCATGCTCCAGGCCCACGTTGCCCGCAAGAACGATTACGTCCGCAACCGAGGCGCCGGCGTCGGCCGCGATCGGCTCAAGGATGCCAAGCACTTTTGCCAGACGTTCAGGTTCGTTCGCCATCCAATCTTTCTGCGGCGCAAGACGGATGCGGGCACCATTGGCTCCACCGCGCTTGTCCGACTGGCGGAAGGTGCGGGCGCTGTCCCATGCGGTTGCGATCATTTCGGCAGCAGAGAGGCCGCTGTCAGCGATCTTGGCCTTTACAGCAGCCACATCATAAGAGGCACTGCCAGCCGGGATCGGATCCTGCCAGATCAGGTCCTCGGCGGGAACGTCCGGACCGTAGTAGTTGGCCTTCGGCCCCATGTCGCGATGGGTCAGCTTAAACCATGCGCGGGCGAAGGTGTCAGCGAAATACTCGGGGTCTGCGCGGAACTTCTGGCAGATCTCATTGTAAATCGGATCGACCTTCATCGCCATGTCGGCATCGGTCATCATCGGCATGTCACGCTTGGACGGGTCGGACGCGTTCACCGGCTTTTTGTCTTCCGGCATGTCAACCGGTTCCCACTGGTTTGCGCCGGCTGGCGATTTTGTCAGACGCCACTCATAGTCGAAGAGGTAGTCGAAATAGCCCATGTCCCACTGTGTCGGATGCTGGGTCCATGCGCCTTCGATGCCGGACGTAAAGGCGTTGGCCGCCTTGCCCTGATGACCGGGGTTGTCCCAGCCGAAGCCTTGCGAGTGGACCGGGCAGCCCTCGGGCGCCTCACCGATCTGGTCGGCCATGCCACCGCCGCCATGCGCTTTGCCGACAGTGTGACCGCCGCAGGTCAGAGCCGCGGTTTCTTCGTCGTTCATCGCCATGCGCTTGAAGGTTTCGCGGACGTGAAGCGCGGTGCGCGCCGGATCAGGTTGTCCGTTTACACCTTCGGGGTTCACGTAGATCAGACCCATGTGCACAGCCGCAAGTGGGTTGTACATTGTGGCCGGTTCGTCAAGGTCGCCGTAGCGCTCTTCAGATGGCGCGAGCCATTCCTGTTCGACACCCCAGTTCACGTCTTCTTCAGGTGCCCAGATGTCTTCACGACCGAAGCCGAAGCCAAATGTCTTGAGGCCCATATCTTCGTAGGCCATGTTGCCTGCGAGGATGATCAGGTCTGCCCAGCTGAGTGCGTTGCCGTACTTTTTCTTTACAGGCCAGAGCAGACGGCGAGCTTTGTCGAGGCTGGCGTTGTCAGGCCAAGAGTTCAATGGCGCAAAACGGATGTTGCCAGTTGCTGCACCGCCACGGCCATCGCCCATCCGGTACGACCCTGCAGAGTGCCAAGCCAGGCGGATCATGAGACCGCCATAGTGCCCCCAGTCAGCCGGCCACCATTCCTGGCTTTCGGTCAGGAGCGCTTTGACATCTGCTTTGACCGCACCATAGTCCAGCGACTTGACCGCCTCGCGATGGTTGTAGTCCGGGTCCATCGGGTTGGTCCGTGCGCCGTGCTGATGCAGGATGCCGAGGTTGAGCGCGCTCGGCCACCACTTGGTGACGCTGTTGCCGGTGCCGGTGTTGCCACCGTGCATAATGGGGCACGCCCCTTTTGGATCGAGATTATTTCCGTCCATGATCTTTCTCCCTCGCAATGAATCAGATCGCACCTGAAGGCACGTTCTAGAATGGTTCTAATCACGCCAAACAATAATTTCCAATTGGATATCCAAAAGAAACTGATAAGTTTTCCAAATGATTGGAGTGACCATCAAGCAACTACGGTATTTCGACGCTTTGGCTCGGCATCAGCACTTTGGACGTGCCGCAGAAGCCTGCGCGATCTCTCAGCCTGCCTTGTCGTTGCAAATCAAGGAATTGGAGACTTCGGCAGGCGCCACTTTGGTTGAACGCGGCGCGCGGCTTGTTCGCCTGACCCCCATTGGGGAAGACTTTGTAGCCAAGGCACGCGAGGTGCTTCTTGCCGTTGACGAGCTGGAAGATTTGATGCGCGCGTCACAAGGGCCGTTTGCCGGGCGCTTTCGCCTTGGGGTGATTCCAACGGTTGCACCTTATTTACTGCCCGCAACAATCACGGCCCTGACCAATCGCTTTCCCGATATCGACCTTGAGCTGCGCGAGTCGGTGACCAAGTCACTTGTTGCCGATTTGCTGGAGTCCCGCCTTGATGCGGCAATCGTTGCCTTGCCAATCTCCGAGCCGGCACTTCGCGAGTTCGCACTCTTTCAGGAAGACTTTGTTTTGGTCCGACCGCAGGCCGACGGCGGCAAACCTGTCCCAAGCCCCAAAATGCTGCGCTCTATGCGATTGCTGCTTTTGGAAGAAGGGCATTGTTTCCGCGACCAGGCCCTGTCTTTCTGTGACATCACCAAGACCCAGCCACGCCAATTGATGGAAGGCAGTTCGCTGTCCACATTGGTGCAGATGGTGGGTTCCGGTATGGGCGTGACCCTGATCCCCGAGATGGCGGTGCCTTTGGAGACCCGCTCTGCGCAGGTTTCAGTTGCCACCTTTGATCCGCCAAAGCCTAACCGGACAATCGGCATGGTCTGGCGCAAATCCAACCCGCTGGCCGATCAGTTGATGGACGTTGGCGCGATTGTCCGCGGCGTTGGGCAACGGATGACGGGCTGACGCGCTGGCTGCTGCAAGAAAGACTCACTTCTGGAAAAAGCGAATTTCGCAGGCCTGTTAACTTGCGAGATGGAAAATCGTGCTACACGCTCAAAATATGGGCGTTTTGAAAACTTTCGGATATGCCGCACTTTTGACCTGCTTCGCCGCGACGGCAGCGAAGCCCGAACCAGACCTTTTGCTTCGGGTTGCAAGTTGCGTGGGCCGCTTGTCAGCGCAGATCGAACATCACTGGCTGATGTCGGATCAACCCACCACAATCGTTGAGACGCAGCGTGCGCATATGCTGGATATACTCGATGCACTGATCACCGCCGAAATGGCGACACGAGCACTGGCCAATCGGATTGACGCAAAGATGGCACACGCGTCTTTGCTGACGCAGGCCGCATTCTCGAACGACAAACGCCGCGCGATATGGGCCGAGAAACGCGCACATCAGGAACTCGAACTCTGTAGCCTGATGCTGCCGCAACCTGTGGAAGACAGCCCTGTAGCGGCCGAAACAGATCGAGTCTCGGCCATTGAGCCCGTGAATCAGGAGACGTGGCGCGCGTCACAATAGCTCGATCACATCGGTCAATCTGCTTTATTTGAGGGCGATCACCTGAAATACGCGTAAAACTTGTGCGTTCTGCCCGTACAGAGCACTCCTCAAGAACGTCGTATTTCCAGACCTGAAGAACTGCCGCCTAGATACCGGCGGCTGATGACCAACATCAGTTGATCACGTGCGATGGAGCCGGCCGTTCAACTCCAAGCCCCACCGCACTCCGCAATAGAATTGCGTTGGCGATACTTGGGGCCTGGCTCTGCTCTTGGCAACCTTCGCGGCGCAAAACGTACAAAGGACGTTTGCAAAATGTCGATGAAATTTCTCAGCACAACAGCGGCTGCCGCTCTTCTGGTCTCTACACTCCCGGCTTTCGCGCAGGACGTGAGCTGCCCAATCAAAGTGGGTGTTCTTCACTCTCTGTCTGGCACCATGGCCATTTCTGAAACCACGTTGAAAGACACGATGGAGATGCTGGTTGATATCCAGAACGACAAAGGTGGTCTTCTGGGGTGCGAGCTTGAAGCGGTTGTCGTCGACCCTGCTTCTGACTGGCCGCTCTTCGCTGAAAAGGCACGGGAGCTTCTGACGGTCCAGAATGTTGACGTGATCTTTGGGTCCTGGACCTCGGTGTCGCGCAAGTCTGCGTTGCCAGTTCTGGAAGAACTTAACGGTCTTATGTTCTATCCGGTCCAGTATGAGGGCGAAGAAAGCTCGAAAAACGTCTTCTATACAGGCGCAGCCCCGAACCAGCAGGCGATCCCGGCAACGGACTACTTCCTCGAAGAACTTGGTGTTGAAAAGTTCGCACTGCTCGGCACCGACTACGTCTACCCGCGAACCACAAACAACATTCTCGAAGCCTACCTGAAGGACAAGGGCATCGCGGAAGAAGATATTTTCGTCAACTATACGCCTTTCGGCCATTCGGATTGGTCGAAAATCGTCTCTGACGTTGTTGCTCTGGGTGCCGATGGCAAAAAAGTCGGTGTGATTTCGACCATCAATGGCGACGCGAACATCGGTTTCTACAAAGAACTCGCGGCTGCCGGTATCTCGGCGGACGACATCCCGGTTGTGGCATTCTCAGTTGGTGAAGAAGAGCTTTCCGGCCTCGATACAACAAACCTTGTCGGACATCTGGCGGCATGGAACTACTTCCAGTCGGCGGACACCGAAGCGAACGAAGAGTGGGTCGCTTCGTGGAAAGAACGCATGGGCGAAGAGCGTGTGACCAATGACCCGATGGAAGCCCACTACATTGGCTTCAACATGTGGGTGAATGCGGTTGAAGATGCAGGCACCACCGATGTCGACGCTGTGCGCACTGCGATGTACGGGCAGGAATTCCCGAACCTGACCGGCGGTACCGCTGTTATGCTGCCGAACCACCACCTCGCGAAGCCGGTTCTGATTGGTGAGATCCAGGAAGACGGTCAGTTCGACATCATCAGCCAGACTGACGAAGTCCCGGGCGACGCCTGGACGGATTTCCTGCCGGAATCCGCGGTGCTTAAGTCGGATTGGAAAGACCTCGGCTGCGGTATGTACAACACCCAAACCGAGACCTGCGTCCAAATCAAATCGAACTACTAAGACAACGATATGCGGTGCGTGGAACACCACGCGCCGCATCCCTTTCCCGAAAGGTGCACCCGCGCTGCACCGATCATGACGGATATCCCAAATGCTGCGCATTGCCGCCTTACTCTCTGTGTGCCTGATGCTGGCAGCTCCCAGCTCGGCCCAACAAGCCGACGCACCGATCCAGCAACTCATTCAGTCACAAAGCGAGCTGATCCTCAAAAGCTCACGCCGCACCATCGGCCCTGCCATTGATGCGCTTGCCAATAGTGGTCTTCCCGAGGCGCAGGTCGTGCTGGACAAGTGGCAGACCCGAGAGATGTGGGTGAACGAAGAATCAGGCTTGTTTGTCTATGCCGAAGAGATTGATCGCGACACGCTGCGCATTTTTGACTTTGCCGACGGGAGC
Source organism: Alphaproteobacteria bacterium (assembly GCA_030431485.1). Taxonomy (GTDB): domain Bacteria; phylum Pseudomonadota; class Alphaproteobacteria; order Rhodobacterales; family Rhodobacteraceae; genus Marivita. The sequence goes on along the minus strand of JAUIIR010000005.1, from coordinate 80,914 downwards.
GAGATCGGCGTCGTGTCAGACGACGGGTTTGATCAGATTAAACCAAACTCCGGCATCCGGGGCTTGATCGGCACGGCGCTAGTTCAGTTTCAGTTAAGCGACCCCAACCCCGAGACACGTCAACGTGCACTGGACGCAATCGAACGTGGCGCAGAAGAGAGCCACCTCGCCGCTTTGCGCGGTAGTCTTGCCGCTGAGACAGACGAGACGATCCTTGCGCGGAAAGAGCGCCTCGAACGGCTGCTGACCATTGCCTACGGCGCAACGAACGAAGAACGGATCGAAGCGATCCAAAGCTTTGATGGAGATCTTGGCGTCGACGTACGCGCGGCACTCAACCCTCTGTTGGCAGTCCGTGTGGAGGCCGCCGGGACCTTGCCCGAGGCGGACGATATCGGTCGCGTTCTGAAACCTGGAACAGATGCGCTTTCCCGCGATGAAGCCTACGAGTTGCTCGTTCGCGCGGATCTGGCCAAACCGCGTATCAGTATTGAAGCCCAGCGCACAGCATTGATCGAAAATATTTCCGATGGTCAGGTGGCTGGCATTCAGGTCGCCACGCTGGACAGCCAAAGCGCCCGGGATATGGCCTATGCCGCGCTTGCAGATCAGGGCACTGTAACGCCAGTTGCAACGGAAGCCGAAGTAGACGAGCGCCTTGCAAGCCATGTTTTCTACGAACGCTATATCGGCGCGCCGCCCGAGGTGGTGGTCGCGGCACAGCTTGCGCTGAAATCTATCGAGAACAAGGTCGCGTTGAACCAGACGTTCGATCTGTCATTGGACGCGCTGTCACTTGCCTCAATCTACTTCCTCGCCGCTATCGGACTTGCGATCACGTTCGGGGTCATGGGCGTTATTAACATGGCACATGGCGAGTTCATCATGATGGGAGCTTATACGGGCTACGTCGTACAACTCTTCATCCCCGATTATACGCTGTCCATTCTGGTCGCGATCCCGCTGGCCTTTGCTGTGACCTTCGGCGCGGGTGTCGCCATGGAGCGCCTCGTGATCCGCTGGCTGTACCATCGCCCGCTGGAAACGCTGCTGGCGACCTTCGGCATCTCCATTGCGCTGCAACAGATCGCCAAGAACATCTTTGGCACGCAGGCGCGGCCTCTGACAGCGCCGGGATGGCTGGACGGCTCTTTGGTAATCAACGACATTGTTTCGATCAGCTATATTCGGATTGCGATCTTCGTTCTCGCGCTTCTTTTCCTCGCGCTTTTCCTTTTCGTGATGAACCGCACGCGTCTGGGTCTTGAGGTGCGGGCGGTCACTCAGAACCCGCGCATGGCGGCATCAATGGGAATCAATCCCGACAAGATCAACATGCTGACCTTTGGCTTCGGGTCTGGCGTCGCGGGCATCGCAGGTGTCGCCATCGGGCTCTATGCCAAGGTCACCTCCGAGATGGGCAGCGACTATATCGTGCAATCGTTCATGACAGTTGTGGTTGGTGGTGTCGGCAACATATGGGGCACGCTTCTTGGAGCCACGATGGTTGGATTCCTTCAAAAAGGGATCGAGTGGTTCAACCCGTCAAACACGCTTGCAGCTCAGACATATATGATCCTGTTCATCATCCTGTTCATCCAGTTCCGGCCAAAGGGTATCATTGCCCTCAAGGGCCGCGCGGCGGAGGCTTGAGATATGACTGAAGCTGCTCTTCCCCGACGCCAGCCCTTCGCGATGCGCTTTCCATCGGTGATGGTTTTCCTGGCGATCCTTGCCCTGTTTACCGTCGGCGTTACGATCCTTTCCGAAGGGTTCGGAATTGGCGTTATTTCTACCAGTTTCGTCAAGACCCTGGGCAAGACACTCTGCTTGTGCCTGGTGGCCTTGGCCATGGATCTGGTCTGGGGATATTGCGGAATTCTAAGTCTTGGGCACATGGCATTCTTTGGGCTTGGCGGCTACGCGATCGGCATGTGGCTCATGTATGCGCGGACCGAGATCATCGTGCTGGAAAGCCTCGCTGCAGCGCCTCTGCCACCGACCCCCGAAGAGGTCACAAACGGTATTGCCACGCAGATTTTCGGAGTTGTCGGCGCCTCAGAGTTCCCGCCAATTTGGGCCTTTGCCCATTCGCTTCCGCTGCAATTGGCTGCTGTGGTCATTGTTCCCGGTCTGCTCGCACTGGTTTTCGGATGGCTGGCATTTCGCAGCCGCGTCACGGGTGTTTACCTGTCCATCCTGACACAGGCGATGACACTGGCGCTGTCGCTTCACCTTTTCCAGAATGACAGCGGACTTCGTGGCAACAACGGCTTGTCCGGTCTTCAAAACCTGCCAGGGCTGTCTGACGTCCCGCAATCGATTGTGTCGATGTGGTTCTTCTGGGGCTCGGCCTTGGCGCTAGCGCTTGGATACCTGCTGTGCACCTGGGTGGTTTCCGGCAAGTTCGGCTCGGTGATCAGGGCAATTCGCGACGACGAAGCGCGCGTGCGGTTCCTTGGCTACCCGGTCGAGGCGTTTAAGCTGGTAATCTTTACGCTGACGGCAGTGATCGCTGGCATAGCAGGCGCGCTCTATTATCCGCAGGCCGGTATCATTAATCCGGCCGAAATCGCGCCGATCGCCTCGATCTATCTGGCTGTCTGGGTCGCCATCGGCGGACGCGGCAGGCTATATGGCGCGGTGATCGGTGCGGCCTTTGTTTCGCTGCTTTCGACATGGTTCACCGGGGGGCAAGCACCCGATATCAATCTTGGTTTCTACACGATCAGTTGGGTGGATTGGTGGACTGTCCTTCTTGGCCTGTCGTTCGTAGCTGTAACGCTCTTTGCGCCCAAAGGCATTGGTGGTTTGGTGGATATTCTGATCGACCGAAAAAGTCCGAACCGCCACGGCGCCGATCTTGGACCTGATCAGGGCGCGTTGCGCGAGCAGGAGGCCGACAAATGAGCACACTTCTGGAGGTTTCCGGCGTTTCCGTATCGTTTGACGGTTTCAAGGCAATCAACAACCTGTCCTTTCAGATCGCCGATGCGGAACTGCGGGCGGTGATCGGGCCAAACGGCGCTGGTAAAACCACGTTCATGGACATCATCACGGGAAAAACGAAACCCGACGAGGGTCGCGTGATGTACGGCGACAAGGGCGAGTCGCTTTTGAAGATGTCAGCGAGCAAGATCGCCCAGGCTGGCGTCGGGCGAAAGTTCCAGCGACCCACTGTTTTCGAGGATCAGAGCGTATTCGACAATCTGATGATGGCGTTGAAAAAGACACGCGGCCCGCTGGCCGTATTGTTTTTCAAGCCATCCCAAGAGGACGTCGACAAAGTGACCGATCTCGCTGAACAGATCGGGCTGTCCGGCGCGCTGCACCGTAAATCAGGTGAGTTGAGCCACGGGCAAAAGCAATGGCTGGAGATCGGAATGCTCTTGGCACAAGATCCTCGGCTGCTTCTGGTCGACGAACCCGCCGCGGGTATGACACCCGCGGAGCGCGAGCACACAACTGATATCCTACGCGAGGCGGCCAAAACCCGCGCCGTTGTTGTTGTGGAACATGATATGGAATTCGTCAGACGTCTGAATTGCAAAGTGACCGTCCTGCATGAAGGTTCAGTTCTGGCTGAAGGGTCACTGGACCATGTGACAAAGAACGAACAGGTGATCGAGGTGTATCTTGGCCGATGAAATCCTCCGCACACGTGGGCTGACCCTGCATTACGGCGGGAGCCAAATTCTTAACGGTATCGACATGGCGGCCGCCCAGGGCGAGATCACCTGCGTGATGGGTACAAACGGTGTCGGCAAGACATCTTTGCTTAAGGCGATCTCGGGTACACACGCGTTTTCGGATGGAAACCTGACCCTGAATGGCGAAGACATTAAATCTGCGACGGCCAATGCATTGGCGCAAAAAGGCGTCGCATACGTGCCTCAGGGGCGGGATATTTTCCCCTTGCTGACCGTCCGAGAAAACCTTGAGACCGGGTTCGCCTGTCTGCCAAAGTCAGAGCATCACGTTCCGGATCATATTTTTGATCTGTTCCCGATCCTCAAAGAATTTCTCAACCGTCGTGGTGGCGACCTTTCGGGTGGTCAGCAACAGCAGCTGGCGATTGCGCGGGCGCTTATTACAAAGCCCAAACTTTTGCTCCTGGATGAACCCACGGAAGGCATTCAGCCGAATATCATCCAGCAGATTGGTCGGGTCATTTCGCTTCTCCGTGAACAAGCGGATATGGCGATTGTGCTTGTCGAGCAATACTTCAGCTTTGCCTACGACCTTGGGGATCGGTTCTACGTCCTGGAGCGTGGCGCAGTCAAAATGAGCGGCGCCAAGACCGAGCTAGACCGCGCAGAGTTGCTTGCAGGTGTTTCGGTGTAAAACGCTATGTGTCTTTCTGCGCACCGGATCGCAACAGGCAGAGTCGTAGCGCTTCAAAACTCTCTTCGATGGAGCGGTCCGTGCGGGATACACAGAATTCGACGAAGTGGCTTTTGAAGGCAATAGCCTGATCAAGGTCCGGGTCGGATCCCTCTGTATAGAGACCGGCCTCGATCAAAGCTGATGATCCGTGGTATTTGGAAGCAAGTCGCCGCGCCCGGGAGATTATTTCGTTTTCACGAACCGTGGCAGCGCGCGGCAACGAGCGCGAAACCGATTGCAGCACATCAACCGCAGGGAACTGACCCTGATCAGCCAGAGCCCGGTCGAGAACCACGTGTCCGTCAAGAACACCGCGCAGCATATCTGCCACGGGTTCGTTCATGTCCGAAGCAGCAACAAGCACACTGAAAATTGCGGTAATGTCACCAGTGCCTTTGGCTCCGGGACCGGCTCTTTCCGCCAGTTTGGTGATCTGCCCTGGCGTTGAGGGCGGGAAGCCCCTCAGACTTGGAAACTCACCAGCAGAAACAGCGACTTCTCTATGGGCCTCTGCAAAACGGGTGATCGAGTCGACAAACAGAAGAACGTGCAGACCCGTATCGCGAAAATACTCTGCAACCCGCATAGCGGTTATAGGGCACCGCATCCGCGCAGTAGAAGCCGCATCAGCACTTGCTGCGATCACAACCGTTCGTGACATCCCAGCTTCACCAATGACGCGCTGCGTAAATTCATTGATTTCACGCCCCCGCTCTCCAACAAGAGCCAATACGATGACGTCTGCCTCCATCGTGCGGATCATATCTGCCAAGAGCATCGACTTCCCAACGCCGGAGCCTGCAAACACACCAAGGCGCTGGCCCTGAACGATTGGCAGCATCGTATTAAATAGATGAAAACCAGTGCTCAGCCTGTCTCCAAGTGGCTTGCGACGCACCGGTGGGGGTGGGTTGTTGAGAATGTTGAAAACACGTTCACCGGTGACAAGAGGCTTATCATCCAGCGGTCGGCCATATGGGTCGATTACGCGGCCCAGCCAGCATTGATCTGGTCTGATCTGCGAGGGCCCGTCATTGGTCACCCGATCCGAAAGCGCAACCTGTTGTGGTTGGGTATCAGGCAGCATCGTCACATGTTCGTCTGACAGGCAAAGCACGTCTCCCATCAAAGTCGACCCGTCCCCGCGGATCAGGCGCAGCCGGTCACCAAGGCGCACCTGGTCCTCTAATCCGGTTACCTTGATCGTATGACCATCGGTCGAGATCACCCTGCCGACCGAACGCGCCTGCGCGATGTCAGACAGCTTGCTCTTGAGGTGGGCCAATGCAGGCTGTTGCATCGAACGCTCCATTCAGCTTGTGAAAACCCTTTCTAAAGGAATCAGGGTTAAGCCTTCGTTGAACGCAACGAGGGAGAAGCCCTGTCATGTTCCAGAACTTGGATCTGTTCAAAACCGCCATGTCGATGGCCCGTCACTCCGGGCTCAAACAGGCGATCACATCACAGAATGTCGCCAATGCCGACACGCCAGGCTATCGGGCAAAATCTATCACGCCGTTTGCGGACCTGGTCCCAAGGGCTGCAGATGGGTTTGCGCTCCGAACCACAAGACCGTCACACGCAGGTCGGTATACTCAGTTTGACCATGCAATTGCTGAGGCACGCACACAAAGTGACCCCAACGGCAACAGCGTCAATCTGGAAACGGAAATTCTGAATTCCGTAGATGCAAAGCGCGGTCATGACCGGGCGTTGGCCGTCTACCAGGCGTCGCTGGGCATTCTGCGCAGCGCTCTTAGCAAGCAGTAGGAGGCCGCGGTGTCAGCATTTTCAGATGCACTCGGGGTTTCCTCAAGCGGCCTCAAGACGCAATCACAACGGCTTCGGATCGTCGCGGAAAACGTCGCAAACACGGATACGCCGGGGTATCGAAGAAAGATCGTGAGCTTTTCTGAGCAGGTCGCAACCTCAGGCTTGGCGCAAGTCACACTTGATCCCATCGCACTTGATCGGCGCGCTGGCGAACAGATCTACGATCCCAGCCATCCGATGGCGGATCAAACGGGCCACTATGCAGGCTCCAACGTCGATCTTGTGGTCGAAATCGCGGACGCGCGTGAGGCGCAGCGCAGCTACGAGGCCAACCTAAAAATGTTCGATCAGGTCCGACAGATGTCGTCAGGGCTGATGGACCTGCTGCGCAAATAACCTTTCCAGAATGGAGAATGATCATGGACGTAAAGTCGCTTTTTGCTTCACAACAATACGCCGCCCTGAAACCGGCAACCGAGCCCGACCCTCAAGCTGCCATCGCCGAAAGCTTTGCCAAAATCACCGAAGATTTCGCACAAAGCCTGACGTCGGCAGAAACCACCGCGATGGGATCAATGTATGGAGACGCTGATCCACATGCGTTGGTCGAGGCCCTCTCACAGTCGCAGCTGGCCGTTGAAACAGCCGTGACAGTGCGCAATCGGGTTGTTGAAGCCTATCAGGAAATTCTTCGCATGCCGGTCTGACTGCAATGCTGAGCGAAGGCTATATATACGACGTCCTGCGCGAGGCCTTGCGCACTGCTGTGCTGATTTCTGCTCCGGTTTTAGTCGTCGCTCTGATTACTGGGGTATCAATCGGCTTGTTTCAGGCTCTGACGTCGATCCAGGAAATGACACTCACCTTTGTGCCAAAACTTATCGCCATGCTGTCGGTCTTCTGGGCGTCTATGAGCTTCATGACGCAAAGCCTGATCGACTTTTTCCAAAGCACAATCATTCCGTCTATTGCAGGAGGCTGACATGGAAACCGCCGGATACGTTACACTCACCCGGCAGTCGGGGCTGATGCGCGAGATGGAGATTATTGCGCACAACATCGCCAACGCGGCCACAACCGGATTTCGGCAGCAAGGGCTGGTTTTCTCGGAATATGTGCAGTCCGTGGATGACGGCGAGAGCCTTTCGATGGCGTCAGCCCGGGTCAGAAAAACATCTGCCGCACAAGGCATTCTAACACAGACCGGCAACGCTCTCGACCTTGCGATCGAGGGCAACGGCTATTTTCAGCTCGAAACACCAAACGGTGTCCGGTTGACGCGCGCCGGGGCATTCAATGTCAATTCGATTGGCGACATTGTATCGACGGATGGCCATCGCGTACTTGACGTTGGAGGCGCCCCCATCAATGTCCCACCCGGCGAGGCGAATGTCGAAGTCGCGGCTGACGGCACAATCAGCTTGTACGGCCTTCTGTTAGGCCAAATCGGCATCGTTCAGCCTGGTACCGACACCAATCTCACACGTGAATCAGGAGTGCTTTTTGCAACCGACGGCACGTTAGACCCGGCGACCACAAGCCTTGTTCTTCAGGGACATCTAGAAGGATCAAATGTGGACGCAATATCTCAGCTTACACGAATGATCGAAGTCCAGCGTGCCTATGAAATGGGACAGAAACTGCTCGACATGAATCATGAACGGGCAACTTCGGCCCTTCGGACCCTCATCAAATAAAGGAAACACCATGCGCGCTCTCAAGATCGCCGCAACGGGAATGACAGCTCAGCAAATGCGGGTCGAGATCATTTCCAACAACCTGTCGAACATGAACACAACCGGCTACAACGCGCGCCGGGCAGAGTTTTCGGATCTGCATTATCAACAAATTGCACGAGCCGGGACGGTGAATGCCTCAGATGGCACAGTCTTGCCGACAGGTGTTCAAGTGGGCCTCGGGGTTCGTCCCGCCGCAGTGTCCGTTCACCTCGCTCAAGGATCGCTGAGCCAAACCAATTCTGACCTGGACGTTGCTATCGACGGCAACGGATACCTTGAGGTCACCATGCCCTCTGGACAGGCTGGGTATACACGCGATGGCTCCCTCAAACGCAACGCCGAAGGCTTGATTGTCACTTCCGAGGGGTTTCCCGTCGCGCCCGAGATCGTCATTCCCCAAGACGCCCGCAGCATCTCGATCAACCCCGAGGGCGAAGTTTACGCGTATTTCGCTGAAACGGCAGAACCTCAGGTGCTAGGCCAGTTGAACCTTGTGGGTTTTGCCAATGCCAAGGGTCTTGAAGCGCTGGGCGGCAACCTTTTTGCCGAGACCGAGGCCTCGGGCGGTCCGTTGGTCGCCACGCCAGGTCAAGACGGGCTTGGCACGCTGCGGCAGGTATATCTGGAAGACAGTTCTGTCGATCCCGTCCGCGAGTTGACAGAATTGATCGAAGCTCAGCGTGGCTACGAACTCAATGCGAAAGTTATCTCGGCAGTGGATCAGATGCTTGGCGCCACCACACAGGTGCGCTGATGCGGGCGGTGATAGCCATATGTTTCGCATTTGGGGCTGGGCCCGTTATGGCCGAGACGGTGTTTGCGCAAAAGACAATTCGGCCGCGTGAAATGATCACCGCCGAAGCGATCCATTTGCAGGATGTCCGTGTCGCCGGAGGTGCAAGAACGCTTGAAGATGTCATCGGTTCTGAGGTCAAACACGCGGTATATGCGGGACGGCCAATCCTGAGCGGCAACCTTGTGAAGGCTGCGCTCATCGAACGAAATCAAGTTGCAACTGCTGTGTTTATCCTCAACGGATTGACCATCACCACAGAAGCGCGCGCTTTGGAGCGTGGGGCCGCTGGGGACGTAATCCGGGCGATGAACCTGTCTTCAAAAAGCACACTTCGAACAGAAGTGCTTGCAGACGGCAGCTTGAAGGTACTCCCCTGAGATGTGCAAAATGGCTTACATCCTCCCGACATTACTTCTTGTTTTGCCGAACTGCAGTCGCATGGATCACATCGGCAAACCGCCGACATTGTCGCCGCAAGATCAAAGTGTTGAACGGCAAGCGATGGTATTCTCGGGATTGCCGGCAACCACTGCTGATACGTCTCAGTATAGAAAAGCATCTTTATGGAGCGGTGATCAGTCATCGCTCTTCGGGGATCGACGCGCGTTCACAACCGGCGATATACTCACTGTGCTGGTCGAGATCGACGATGAAGCGGAGATGTCCAACACATCGTCTCGCACGCGTTCCGCAAAAGAGAACCTTGGCGTGCCACACTTGATGGGACTGCCACAACGTCAGAACAAAGTTCTGCCAGATGGCGCCAGTGTCGACACTGCAGTGGATTTGGATTCTTCAAGTTCGAGCCAGGGCAACGGCTCGGTACGGCGCAATGAAAAGCTGACGCTCCGGATTGCAGCAACCGTCGTCGATGTTTTACCGAACGGTGTCCTGCGCATAGAAGGCACTCAAGAGGTCCGCGTGAATTTTGAACTGCGCGAGCTTTTTGTGTCTGGTTTCGTCCGTCGCGCGGACATCACGCGTCAAAACGAAATCACCTATGACAAGATGGCATCGGCCCGCATTTCCTATGGTGGACGCGGGCATATCAGCGATGTTCAACAACCGCGGATCGGTCAACAAGTGCTTGATGCGCTGCTTCCCTTCTAGACTTTCGGGAGCCCCGTGATGATGAAAATCCTGATGCCACTTCTTGGTCTCACCCTTGGCTTGGCCGGCGGCGGAACCGCTGCCTATGTCTTCGCACCACCAACGAAAAACACAGAAGACGGCGCGCCAGAAACCCACAAGGCCGCGACTGCTGCAACCAAAGAGACGCACAACACCCCGGAACAGTTGGAAATCGTGAAACTGCCAAGCCAGTTTGTGGTTCCCGTCATCCTTGACAATCGCGTGCGTGCGATGGTGGTTCTTTCGGTCGCTGTGGAAGTTGAAACCGGACAGGGCGACCACGTCCGCGCCTTGGAGCCCAAACTCCGAGACGTTTACCTTGGTGAACTGTTCAGCCTCGCTGCGCTAGACGGGTTTCGCGATGCGTTGATTTCCCGGAAAACTCTTGAACTGGTGAAACTTGCACTCACCGAGCGGTCAAAAGAAGTCTTGGGACTGCAATTTGTGAACGTCCTTGTCACGGATATGTCGCGCCAGGACGTGTTCTAGCGCCGCTTCATCATCTCGAACACGACCTGGGCTGCGCGCTCTTCGCCGTCCCGCGACCGTGCTTCGCTTGCTTTTCGATCAAGATAAAGAGCCAGACTAAGTCTCTGTCGCAGTGCAGCCTTCAGACGATCTTGAACCAAAAGCCTCTGAAGTGCCGCCTTTGCCAGTAAAGGCTGCAGGCGTCGCTGGTCCTCAGCAAGCTTGTGTAAATGCGCTTCATGGAAGTGAAACGCTTGCGGCTGCTTGGCGGCGTGTTCCTGAAGAGACGCTGCAAGCGCATCTCCTTGCTCTGAGATTGCAATCTGTGTGGAACGCAGTTCACGTTTCAGGCGCATCTCCGTCGCCAACCGCGCTTCCAGCAATTGCACACGTGCATCCAAAACCTCGCGCGTTTTTTCATAGCGCTTATCCACGGCCATTTCGTACCTTTTCTTGGATACGACGCGCGTACCCAATTGCAGCGGCAACCGCCTTGTAGTGGGTTGATTCAATGATCATCCCAACTTTGACTTCGCTATAGAGTTGCCGTGCCGTTGGCGGATCGCGGTAAAGCGGCACGCCAGATTGAATGGCAATCTCACGGATCTTGCGTGCAGTTTCATCGGTCCCGCGGGCAACACATTTCGGGACAGTGTTGGCTTCACCCCCCCATTGCAACGCGATGGCGTAGTGGGTCGGATTGGTGATCACCACCACCGCTTTCGGGACATCCAGAAGCATCCGATTGGTTGCAATCTCTTCGGCCTTGGCGCGCCTTTGCTGACGGATGTTCGCATCTCCCTCCTCATTCTTGTGCTCGTCTTTCATCTCTTTGTGGGACATGCGGTTTTTGCGGGCGTGCTCACGTGTCTGCCAAAGCGCGTCTATAGCAGCGAGAACCGCGTATGTGCCCAGCGCAAGCCAAAGCCAGCGTGTCGCAACTTCGAAAATATTGACCAGCGCCAGATGCTCACCCCGGACAATTGCCATCTCGAACAGGTCGTGACCGTCTTGGATGAAAACCGCCATCCAAACCCCAAAGACCAGAAACTTCACGAAATTCTTTAAGAACTCAAAGAGACCGGACCATCCAAATTTCTTTTTGGCGTTTGCCAACAATGACACCCGGTTCAGCTTTGGTTTGATCTTGTCGGCAGTAAAAAGCACCTGCTTCGCGGCAATCAGAGCCGCTATCATCGCAAACATTGGAGCGACAAAAAGTATGAGCAGAATGGGCAGGAGGGCAGTTCGGGCGAAGCCGAACACAACAGCACCATCAAGAGGAAGCCTCTCAGAAACAGACTGCCGAACAAATTTGGACAACTGGATGACGAAGCCTTCGATCGTGCCGTTAAACATTGCCAAAATTGCAGTCATCAAGAGAGCGAGACCGACAAAATTCACGACATCCTGAGAACGTACGATCTCCCCCTTTTTCCGAGCCTCTTCAAGCTTGCGTCTGGTGGCTTCATACGGCTTGTCGTTCTGGTCTTCGCTGCTGTCACTCATTGGCGCTCACAAAGGGCATCATAAGAATGGACAAGGCTTTTTCCTGCCAGACGTCGAGCAATAGATCGAAATGGAGGTACAGGAAATAGATCGAAAACAGCGCTACAAACGGGATGCCGATGAATGACACCATGAACTGGGGCATAGCTTTGTTGATGAAGCCGATACACAGGTAATAGACAAACATCAGACTCAGGAATCCTGATGCAAGAAAAACGGCCTGCTTGAAAATTAGGTTCACCAAAGATGTGATCTTGGATGCAAAGAAGCTCGCCGCGAGTTCGGGGCTTGGAAGATCAGCGGTGTAACTGGCGGCGAACGCATACAGCATCTGATCTGCCAGAGATGTTGAATAGAGAATTGCGATGCCCGTGGTGACAAGGAAATGGCCGATGACAGGCATCGGTTCTGTTGCGTTTCCCAGCATTTGAGCCAGAGAAATGGATTGGCTGATGATCGTTCCTGCCTGTTCCAACAGCAATATCATCCCCCGCCCAAAAAGGCCGATGAACAGACCTGTGGCTGTCTCGCGCAGTATGAAGACGAGAAGATTTGCGCCGCTAGGACGGACGTCTGGTAGGTAGGTTTCGAGTACAGGAGAGATCGCCGCTGCGAAAAACAAAGCGACTGACAGCCGGATGCGCACCGACACGTAATTTTCGCCAAAACCAGGTGCGAGGTAGAACGCCGGACCAATGCGCAAGAAGACAGCCGCGATCAGCCAAAACTGCGTGCTGAATTCGGCAAGGGCATCTTCCATCTGTTTAAGCCGGTATGGTTCCGACCAGCGCGGGCTTTGCATCCAGGCCAATCTCTTCAAACGCCATGACCGGATTGGCTATGCCTTTGGCGCTTAGGATGCTGCGGAGAAACCTACGACGCCGTCCGGGTGTGACCAGCACGGGAAAAACGCCATTCTTCCCAACGCGGGCCAGTTCCTCGGCAATATTTTTTGCAAGAGTCTCGAAATCCTTGGGAGGCAAGGCTACGTCGGGCATCCCGCGTTCAGCTGCAACTTCAAACTCCGAAAAACGCTTTTCCCAATCTGATGACAGATGGACCAATGGTATTGTACCATCCTCCCGGCGCATTGACGCGACAAGCTGAAAGCCAAGCCGCTGACGCACATGCTCGCAAATAAAGTCGGCCGAATGCCCTTGGCCACGGGTTTCTGAAATGGCTTCGAGGATAAGCTGGAAATTTCGGATCGAAACCTGTTCTTCAAGCAGAAGCTTGAAGACTTGCAAAAGCGTTTCCATCGAGACCTTGTCCGGAATCGTCTGATCTATCAGCGTGCGATTGGCCTCAGCACGGCCCGGATTGGACAAGGTGCCCAATTCGTCGAGCAAACGCTTGAGCGACTTCATCGTCAGCAGCCGGCCAAGGTTTCTCTTGATAATCTCAAGCAGATGGGTCGCAAGAACTTCGCTCGGCGACACAACCGTCAGACCGCCAAGCTGCGCTTCTTCGCGCTCTGCTTCATGAACCCATCTTGCGGGAGCTCCGTAGACCGGTTCTTCAACATCTGTGCCCTTGGGCAGTGCGGTCGCGTCCTCGGGGATCAAGGCCAGCATCATTTCAGGATGCAGCACACCCCTGGCCACCTCGGCCCCGTGCACACGAAGAACATATGTACCACTCTGAAGCATCGGATCATCGGTCAGTCGGACCTCTGGCATGATCATTCCGAAACTTTTGGCAATATGGGTCCGCATATTGGTGATGCGAGAGTCCAGCCCGTTTGCTGGGTCGAGAACCATGTCCACAAGGTCAGGGGCGAATTCGACATGGATATCGTCCAGATCAAGTACATCACCTATCGGCCGATCCCGTGGCACGATCGTGGGTGGGTCTTCCGTTTCGGTTTGAGTGTCATCAGTTGGCCGCTGAATGAGCCAATAGGCCAAGGCTCCGAGAATGGCTCCGCCCAAAAGAAATGGAACCATCGGCAACCCAGGCACGAGTGCAAACAGAATCATCAAAACGGCAACAGTTGCCAGCGCAGCAGGATGGCGCCCCAGTTGTGATGTGATTGCCAGGTCTGTGGCCCCGATGGCACCTCCACGTGCGAGCAGAAGAGCTGCGGCAATGGAGATGACAACAGCGGGAATCTGAGTGACGAGCCCATCACCCACAGTGAGTATGGCGTAGGTTTCAAAAGCATCGCCGATTGCCATGCCATGAACCAAAGTGCCCATGATGAGCCCAACCAAGATGTTGAGCAGCGTAATCAAGAGCCCAGCGACAGCATCGCCTTTGACAAATTTTGACGCACCATCAAGGGAACCAAAAAACGTCGTTTCCTGCAGTTCAGATTCTCTTCTGGAGCGTGCCTCTTCATGCGTGATTGCTCCGGCCGCCATATCGCTATCGATGGCCAACTGTTTGCCCGGCATCCCGTCCAATGCAAAACGTGCGCCGACTTCGGCCATGCGCGCCGCCCCTTTTGTGATCACCATGAAGTTGACGATCAGAAGAACGCAAAACACCACAAGACCCAGAAAGACATTGCCGCCCATGACGAAATCGGCAAAGCCTTGAATCACATTGCCGGCAGCATGTGTACCCGTGTGGCCTTCGCCGATGATCAGCTTGGTGGAGCTGATGTTGAGCGACAGGCGGAGCATCAACGACGCAAGCAGGATTGTTGGGAACGCAGAGAAATCCAACGGGCGTTCAACAAAAAGCGTTACGGTAAAAATCAGGATGGCCAATGCGAAAGACGTCGCAAGACCGACATCCAGAACGAAAGCCGGGACGGGTAGGATCATCATGACGATAACGGCCATCAAGGCTACGGCAAGAACAACCGTTGGCTTTGCGAAAAGACTTTGTACCGTCTTTCCCATCAGTTTGAACGATGCAGCGCAATAAACGGAGTGGCATCAGGCGCATCGGACAGAAAGAGCGAGCCGGGCCGTGCCTTTCCTGAGTGTCCCCAAAATGCTGTTGCTTTCCGAATGTCATCTACGGGACGTTTCGAATCCGCCTGCGCCACCTGTGTTCGCAACGTGCGAAACTTGGCCTTATAGCGTTCTGCGTATTCCGGCGTCCGACTGTGATACGCGCCGGCGGCTTCTGTCCAATTTCCGAATTCGCGGTACAAGTCCGTCAAAAATTGTGCGGCATAAAAAGCGTTTAGACTTGGGTTGAACATATCGTCTAGGGAACGAAAGCCATCAGCGTGCCAGCGATAGTTGATTTGAAAACACCCTATATCGAGGTTGGTTTCCCCACGTTTGATCTGGGAAAAAACAAAGGCTCGCGCGTCGTCCTCGGTCTGAAACCACGACCCGTTTCCGGCGTGGTTCACAGTCCACGGCCAAGGATCAGCGGCCTGCCCGCGCCCGGTTTCGAGCCGCGTGATCGTTTGCATGACATCCAGTGGCACACCTGAATTCGCGGCCGCCTGACGTGCTGCGGTGTCGCACAAACCCGCCGAAACATCCGAAGCGAAGATGCCAAGCAAACCAACACCGAAAACCGACGACCTTAACCAAATGCCTCTCAAAGCATATCCCTCGCATTCTGCGGTTCGGTAAGACCGTAGAGAGCGGAGGGTTAGGATTTGGTTACGAACAACCGTATGAGGTCAGAAAAGCGCTTCAAAGAGGGCGACAATCCCCCCACCGATAAGCGCGCCGACAAGGGTCCAGATAACCGCCGACTTTAGTTTGCTGGTCTTCGGCTCAGGCGCACCCTGAGCCTGAGCTATCAGAAGCTGCTCCATTAACCCCGGCAATCGTGGTCCAAAACGCGCAAGCACCAATGCGGTTTTGCCCAAGTCCTTTGCAAACGCACGAGGACCAATGCTGGTCTTGATATAATCCTCAACGATCGGCTTGGCGACGTTCCAGATGTTCATCTTGGGGTCCAATGAACGCGCCACACCTTCGACAACAACCATCGTCCGTTGCAGCAAGATAAGTTCGGTTCGCGTTTCCATTCCGAACCGTTCTGTCACCTCGAAGAGATAGCTCAACAATCGTCCCATCGAGATCCGAGTCGCATCCATTCCAAATATCGGCTCCCCGACTGCCCTGAGCGCGCGTGCGAACTCGTCTACATCGCGGTCATTGGGCACATAGCCCGCCTCGAAATGCACTTCTGCCACGCGTTTGTAATCGCGCCGGATAAACCCGTAGAGGATCTCGGCGTAGACGCGACGGGTGTATTCGTCGATGTGGCCCATAATGCCAAAATCGAGCGCGATAATGTCGCCATTCGGAGCAACCTTGAGATTGCCCTGATGCATATCAGCATGGAAATAGCCGTCCCGCAACGCGTGTTGCAGGAAGAGCTGCAAGACCCGTTCGCTCAGCGCCACGCGATCATGACCCGCGGCGTCCAGCGCGTCGTTGTCCCCTAGAGGGATGCCCTCAGCCCAGCTGAGCGTCATGACACGGCGACCGGAGAGTTCCCATTTGACATCGGGCAGTTGAAAGCCCGGATCATTGGACGTTTTCGCCGCAAATTCAGACGCCGCGGCGGATTCAAGCCTAAGGTCCAGTTCGCCCATCACAACACCCTCGAAGTGCGTGATGACGTCCATTGGACGCAGACGACGGGACGAAGGTGACAAAAATTCAATCAGGCTGGCTGCGAAATAAAACGCATCAATATCCTTTCGGAAATCCCGTTCGACGTTGGGCCGCAAAACCTTGACTGCGACCGTTTCTGCTGTTTCGGATAATTTTGCCTTGTGCACCTGAGCAATGGACGCCGCAGCGACAGGTTCGCTGAATTCCGTGAAGAGTGAACCCACCGAAACGCCAAGCTCTGACTCAACCATTTTCTTGGCGTCTGAAACAGAGAACGGAGGCAGCTTGTCCTGAAGCACACGCAATTGCGTAGCCATCTCATCGCCGACAACGTCAGGACGCGTGCTGAGTACCTGCCCGAATTTGATATAGGCCGGGCCCAAAGCCGTCAGGGCGCGTGGCGCAGGTGGCATATTCGGGTCACCAGAGTAGCCCAACCATTTAAAGGGCCATCCCAACAACCGAGCGGCCAGCCGCAATGGCTTGGGCGCGTCGAATGCATCAAGAACGACACCCATAGCGCCCGTACGTTCCAACGTCGCACCTGTACGGATCAGGCGAAGAATGTTGTGCGGGCCTCTCACGTCAGATTTTCCAACCGGAATGAAGGCAGGCTATGCCCATACTCAGATTTCTGTATTTGGCATTCTCAAAACCCGCGTGCCGGACCATGCTGAGGAACGTGTCCTGGTCGGGAAACTTGCGGATCGACTCTACAAGGTACTGATAGCTGTCGCGATCATTCGCAATCATTTTTCCCATGCGCGGAATGATGTTGAACGAGTACAGGTCATAGACCTTTTGCATCAGATCATTTGGGATCTGGTTGAACTCAAGCACCATCAAACGACCACCAGGACGCAACACACGGAAGGCCTCATTCAGGGCCTCCTGAGGGCGCGTCACGTTCCGGATGCCGAATGAAATCGTGTAAACATCGAATGTGTTGTCTTCGAAGGGCAAGCTCATTGCATCACCGACAACCCAATCAAGGCTGTCACTCATGGCGTTTGCTTCGGCCCGCTTGCGACCTTCAACCAGCATTGGTTCGGTGAGGTCCACAACGGTCGCATGGCCACTGCCCGCCCGCTTGAGAAAACGGAAGGAGATGTCGCCGGTGCCCCCAGCCACGTCCAGCAGCTTTTGACCTGAACGTGGCGCGAGCCAGTCCATCATGGCATCTTTCCAGATCCGGTGAATGCCGAACGACATGGCATCATTCATGACGTCATATTTTGAAGCGACAGAGCTGAAAACACCCTGTACGCGACCAGCTTTCTCGTTCTCAGGGACATCCTGAAAACCAAAATGCGTGGTTGTTTTGTTTTCGTCTGCCATAAGCCTTGTCGTTTCCCGTGCCAGACCTTCTTATAAAGCGCCCGCACGGCGATACAATGCGACGACACAAGCAGGATACCCAGAATGCCCGAATTGCCAGAGGTTGAGACGGTACGACGCGGGCTTGCTCCGGCTATGGAGGCATATCGCATTACGCGCGCTCAGGTAAACCGACCCGATCTCCGGTGGCCCTTTCCCGAGCGTATGTCAGAGCGGCTAACCGGGAAACGCGTGCTTCGGCTGCGTCGACGTTCCAAATACATTCTTGGGGATTTGGACAGTGGCGAGACGGTACTCATCCATCTTGGCATGTCCGGACGCATGCTGGTGTCAGGCGACCCTTTGGGCCAGTTTGTTCATACTCACCCAGCTCCGGAGAAACATGATCATGTTGTCTTGAACATGGAGAACGGTGCCCGCATAACGTTCAACGATCCGCGCCGCTTTGGTGCGATGGACCTTTTTGCCACTGACACGGGCGAATCGCACACACTTCTTGCCTCGATTGGACCAGAACCCTTGGGCAACTCGTTCGATGAAGAATACCTCATTGACACTCTCAGTGGGCGCCATACCCCAATGAAATCAGCGCTGCTTGACCAAAAAATCGTCGCTGGCCTCGGAAATATCTATGTTTGCGAAGCCTTGTTCCGATCAAAAATTCATCCAACACGGCCAGCCCGTCGGGTGTCAAATGAGCGAATTTCGAGTCTTGTCCCGGTCATTCGGGACGTGCTCAGTGAAGCAATCGAAGCAGGTGGGTCCTCGCTCCGCGACTTCCGGCAAGCTGATGGAGAGCTTGGATATTTTCAGCACAGCTTTGATGTCTACGGGCGCGAGGGAGAGCCATGTCGGGCCCCGGGATGCACCGCCAAAATCCGGCGTATCGTTCAATCCGGTAGATCGACCTTCTACTGTCCTACCTGTCAAAGATAGCTTGAACGGCGCGGATCAGATGCGTAAGGCTGAACGCCTTAGATCACCGAACGGAGCCCTCACTCATGGCTTATGAGACGATCATCGTCGAAGTCGAAGATCACGTTGCCACCATCAAACTCAATCGGCCCGATGCGTTGAACGCACTTAATAGCCAGTTGTTGTCTGAGCTTGCGACCGCTCTCGAAGAAGCAGACAGCAATGACAAGGTCCGGTGCATTATCCTGACTGGGTCTGCCAAAGCCTTTGCGGCAGGGGCCGACATCAAAGAGATGTCTGAAAAGTCCTTCGTCGAGATGTTTATGTCTGACTTCTTTGGGTCTGAATCGCAGGCGGTCTGCAAGGTCCGCAAGCCAATCATCGCTGCTGTGTCAGGCTATGCACTGGGCGGCGGATGCGAGCTCGCCATGATGTGCGACTTCATCATTGCGTCAGATACAGCGAAATTCGGCCAGCCAGAGATCAACCTTGGTGTTGTCGCCGGCATCGGGGGAACTCAGCGTTTGACACGGTTTGTCGGAAAATCCAAATCTATGGATATGCATCTGACAGGTCGCTTCATGGATGCAGAAGAAGCCGAACGCGCAGGGCTTGTCAGTCGCGTTGTTCCAGCGAAGTCCCTGATGGAAGAAGCGCAATCAGCCGCAGCCAAGATAGCAGAAAAATCCATGCTGGCGACTTTTGCAGTCAAAGAAGCGGTCAACCGGGCCTATGAGACAACATTGAGCGAAGGGCTTCTTGTTGAACGGCGGTTGTTCCATTCCCTCTTTGCCACCGAAGATCAAAAAGAAGGCATGGCTGCTTTCCTTGAAAAGCGTACACCTCAGTTCCGCGACCGATAGGCGCAAAAAGAGGGCTTTCCTTAAATAGTGTCTGGGGCTATACGCCCCGGCACATGCGTGTGATGCCCGCTCAGGCAAGATTCGATCCGGTCGATGGTTCCGGGCGTGCTTTCATATGCAACCCTATTTGAACCGAACTGATCAGGACGTATCACATGGCAAATTCGCCCCAGGCAAAGAAGCGCGCAAAGCAGAACGATAAGCGCTTTGCAGTCAACAAAGCGCGTCGTTCGCGCATCCGTACATTCCTCCGCAAAGTTGAAGAAGCTATCGCATCCGGCGACAAGGACGCGGCGACCGCTGCCCTGCGCGCAGCGCAGCCCGAAATCATGCGCGGCGTGACCAAAGGCGTGTTCCACAAGAACACAGCATCGCGGAAAGTGTCCCGTCTGGCAGCGCGTGTTAAGGCACTCGGCTGAGAATCGCCGCCTGACAAAACCACACTTCGAAATCAAGACGCCGCCTGATTGAGGCGGCGTTTTTTCTTGTCTCTTGCGCAGGCCTGCACCGGTCGGAGATTCTTTTTCAGCTTTGTCTGAGTCAACAACGAAGTTCTGTTGATGGGCCTCGGCGCACCCTTATAAATCAGTCCTGCGAGTCACACCGTCGTTGGGGGGACAGGCTCCATCAGTTCAGAATCGACACAGGTCTCTGCTTCGATTCCGGTCTGGTGGCAAAATTGATCTTCGATCAATCGCCTTGTCCAAATAGATGCAAAGGACTGTAGCGAACACCCTCTTGCCAGGTGTTCCCTGCTCCTGTTTCGGCCGTCCGGTTTGGTCCGGGCTGGTTGCGACGCATCTTTTCCCTCGTTGTGCCGCAAAGACGGTGCAACGTCATCGTCCATACAGGGTGACAAGCATGTGCGAACACGTGCAGACAGTTGGGAAAAGGGACACATGACAAAAGACCAGTGGGGAACAATTCGAGATGAGCTTCATGAGACAATGGGGGTCAATAGCTTCCGAAGCTGGATCGAACCACTGCAATACATTGGTGTCCAAGACGGTATCGCCCGTTTCTGTGTCCCAACCAATTTTATGGGTAATTATGTATCGCTGAACTACGGCGATATGCTGTTGTCAAAAATTGCGCGTGTCGATCCTTCGATCAGACGAATCGTGTTTGACACCGCTCCGGCATCGTCGACCGAAACGACACGTGCAGAAACCGCTCCGACTTCAGCAGAAGCCCTTGCGTCCCCTGAAGTTCATACCAAGAAACAGACTCATGCGGACACTTTAAGCGGGTCACCTCTCGACAAACGTTTTACCTTTGACACTTTTGTTGTTGGTAAACCCAACGAGTTGGCGCACGCAGCGGCGCGGCGTGTGGCAGAGGGTGGGCCGGTTACGTTCAACCCGCTATTCCTTTACGGTGGGGTCGGTCTCGGCAAGACCCACCTTATGCATGCTATCGCTTGGGAACTGCGTAGCAAGCAACCTCATCTTAATGTCCTGAATTTGTCGGCCGAACAATTCATGTATCGGTTTGTTCAAGCCTTGCGTGACCGCAAAATGATGGACTTCAAGGAAATGTTCCGCTCGGTCGATGTCCTGATGGTCGATGACGTTCAGTTCATTGCCGGGAAAGACAGCACTCAGGAAGAGTTTTTTCACACCTTCAATGCACTTGTCGACCAGCACAAACAGATCATCATTTCTGCTGACCGTGCGCCGGATGAAATCAAGGATCTTGAGAATCGCATTCGGTCACGTCTTCAGAGCGGTTTGGTCGTCGATCTGCACCCAACGGACTACGAGCTGCGTCTGGGCATCCTTCAGGCTAAGTCTGAAATGTACGCGCGTATGTATCCCGGTCTTGAAGTTGAGCGTGGTATTTTGGAATTTCTCGCGGCCCGCATCGTCAGCAATGTACGTATTCTTGAGGGGGCTCTGACGCGCCTTTTCGCCTTTGCATCTCTTGTCGGCAAACCGATCTCGATGGATCTGACGCAAGAATGTCTGACGGACATACTTCGGGTGTCCGAGCGCAAGGTTTCAATTGAAGAAATCCAACGCAAAGTTGCGGATCACTACCTGATCCGCCATTCTGACCTTATTGGTCCGAAGCGCGTTCGTACGTTTGCACGGCCGCGCCAGATTGCCATGTACCTGTGCAAGCAATTGACCACACGGTCGCTCCCTGAAATCGGCCGGCACTTCGGGGGGCGCGATCACACCACAGTGATGCATGGTGTCCGCCGGATCGAGGAACTAAAAAAGCAGGACGCACAGATAGCCGAAGACGTGGAATTGCTCCGCCGATCGCTCGAAGCCTGAGTCCCAGAGACAACAGACACGGCTGTGGCGTGCGTTACTGCACGCCCGCCCTTGACGCTGCGCTCAATCCGGCCAAGAAATTGCAAAACAAGGGCTTGGAGAGCAACCCTGATGCGGGTTACTGTCGGCGTCCGGTCAGACGGGGGATGAATGCATGAAATTCAGCATGGAACGCGGAACGCTGCTCAAGGCGGTGTCGCAGGCTCAGTCCGTTGTCGAGCGGCGCAACACGATCCCCATTCTGGCAAATGTCTTGATCGAAGCCGAGGGTGAGTCGGTTCAGTTTCGCGCGACCGATCTTGATATTGAAGTGGTTGACCGCGCCGTTGCTCAGGTTGAACGCGCTGGCGCAACGACGGTTTCTGCCGTCACATTGCATGAAATTGTTCGCAAACTGCCGGATGGTGCTTTGGTTTCGGTTTCAGAGGACAGCGCCTCTGGTCGCCTAACGGTCGAAGCCGGTCGCTCAAACTTTTCTCTCGCGACTCTGCCGAAAGAAGACTTTCCCGTGATGGCATCGTCCGAGTACAGCGCCAACTTCTCCGCTCCGGCACCCGTGTTGCGTCGTCTCTTCGACAAATCGAAGTTTGCGATCTCAACCGAGGAAACACGGTACTATCTGAACGGCGTGTACATGCATGTCTCGGACAGTGAGGATGGACGCGTTCTGCGCTGTGTGGCGACCGATGGCCATCGGCTTGCCCGCATTGATGCGCCCCTGCCTGACGGCGCGTCTGAAATGCCGGGTGTAATCGTTCCTCGGAAAACAGTTGGAGAGTTGCGCAAGCTATTGGACGATGATGACATGCAGATCGCTGTGTCGGTATCGGAAACCAAAGTCCGGTTTGCCACTCCGGACATCACTCTGACGTCAAAAGTGATCGACGGCACCTTCCCGGACTACACTCGCGTCATACCGCAAGGTAACACACGCCGCCTTGAAGTGGACGCTGCTGAGTTTGCAAAGGCAGTGGATCGGGTTGCGACCGTGTCCTCCGAACGGTCGCGTGCGGTCAAAATGCAGTTGGACGAAGATCGCCTGATCCTGTCTGTCAATGCACCTGACAGTGGCGCCGCCGAAGAAGAGCTTGCTGTGGCTTATGGTGATGACAGGTTAGAAATTGGCTTCAATGCCAAGTACCTGCTTGAGATCGCCAGCCAGGTTGACCGCGAAAACGCCGTGTTCATGTTCAATTCTGCCGGCGACCCGACCTTGATGCGCGAGGGAAATGACACCAGCGCTGTCTACGTCGTCATGCCCATGCGGGTGTGAGCCGACTGCGCCTTTAAAGGGGGGCGCTGTTGTCGCTTCACATCAACCGCCTAACCCTCTCGCACTTCCGTTCGCATCTGCATGTGTCGCTCGATACGGACGCGCGACCGGTCGTATTGCATGGACCTAATGGTGCAGGTAAAACCAACCTGATTGAAGCAGTTTCGCTGTTTTCACCCGGTCGTGGCATGCGCCGTGCCTCAGCGCAGGACATGACACGCCGACCCGAAGGTCTGGGGTGGAAAGTCGGAGGACTGGTCGAAACACCAGATGGGCTCCACGACATCGCCTTCCAATCCGAGAACGGTGCGCCGCGTCAGGTTAGGATCAATGACAAGCCGGCGCCACAAACCTGTCTGGGTGAGTTGGTTCGTCTTTTATGGTTGCTCCCATCTATGGATCGCCTTTGGATCGAAGGTGCTGAAGGGCGGCGGCGGTTTTTGGATCGTATGACGCTCAGCTTCTTTCCGTCACATGGGGAGGTGTCATTGAGCTACGAAAAGGCGATGCGCGAACGCAACCGGCTCCTCAAGGAACAGGTGCGTGATCCAATGTGGTACAAGGCACTCGAAGCGCAGATGGCACAATCTGGCTCAGCCATTCACGCCAACCGCCTCCATACGATGCATCGGATTGCTAAAGCACAGAGCGAAGCCAGCACTCAATTTCCCGCTGCCGAGCTCGAGTTGATCCAGACAGAAGGCGAGATGCCTGAGACCGAAAGCGACCTTCGGCTAGCCTTTGAGGAGAGCCGGTTTCGAGATCTTGCGGCTGGACGCACCTTGGTTGGGCCGCATCGCGCCGATCTGTATGGAGTGTTCGCGGCCAAGGGTGTCCCTGCCGCAGATAGCTCGACAGGCGAACAGAAAGCGCTGTTGATTTCGCTCGTGCTGTCGAACGCGCGTGCGCTTGTAGAGGATTTTGGGGCAGCTCCGATCGTTCTTCTGGATGAAGTTGCTGCGCATCTCGACGCAGATCGTCGCGCTGCACTCTATGACGAGATTTGCGCATTGGGCGCGCAGGCCTGGATGACCGGCACCGGACCGGAACTCTTTGCCGAATTGGGTGACCGCGCCCAGTATTTCGAGGTGGCTGAGTCTGAACTGGGTACATCGGTCTCGCCAATGAACTCTCTTTGACAAGCTGTCTGCCTGCCGTTTCTCAGGACCGCTAAATCTTGTGTCAGCGACGTGACAACCTTTTGGCTTTGACGTATAAAATAGGCAGAAAAACAAAGGGTGAATTCATGGCAGACCCCGCACAGGCTCCTGACGAATACGGCGCCGATTCCATTAAGGTTCTCAAGGGCTTGGAAGCGGTCCGTAAACGCCCGGGCATGTATATCGGCGACACGGATGATGGCTCTGGCCTGCACCACATGGTGTATGAAGTTGTTGATAACGGGATTGACGAGGCTCTCGCCGGTCACGCTGACTTTGTGCGCGTCAAAATCCATGCCGATAGCAGCGTATCCGTGCGGGATAATGGACGCGGAATTCCCGTCGATATCCATGAAGAAGAGGGCGTTTCCGCCGCAGAAGTCATCATGACCCAGCTCCATGCCGGGGGCAAATTCGACCAAAATTCATATAAAGTGTCTGGCGGCCTGCACGGCGTGGGCGTGTCTGTTGTAAACGCGCTTTCGGACTGGCTCGAGTTGCGGGTTTGGCGCAACGGCAGGGAGCACATTGCACGCTTCGAACGCGGCGACACTGTCAAACATCTTGAGGTGGTTGGCGAGGCCGATGGGGAAAAGGGCACCGAAGTGCGCTTTTTGGCATCGACATCTACATTTTCGAACTTGGATTACGATTTCCATACGCTGGAAAAACGTCTTCGCGAGCTGGCCTTCCTGAATTCCGGAGTACGGATCATTCTGGAAGACGAACGTCCTGCCGAACCCCTGAAATCAGAACTGTTCTACGAAGGCGGTGTCCGCGAGTTTGTCAAATACCTGGACCGCTCCAAAGCACCGGTCATGTCGGAGCCGATTTTCATGGTCGGCGATCGTGACGGGATCGGTGTCGAAATCGCGATGTGGTGGAACGACAGTTTTCACGAAACCGTTCTACCGTTCACGAACAACATTCCTCAGCGTAACGGCGGAACGCACTTGGCTGGTTTTCGGGGCGCTCTGACGCGCACGATCAATAACTATGCGCAGTCCTCTGGTATCGCCAAAAAGGAGAAGGTGAACTTTACAGGCGACGATGCGCGCGAAGGTCTGACCTGCGTGCTGTCGGTTAAAGTGCCCGATCCTAAGTTTTCAAGCCAAACGAAAGACAAGCTCGTGTCTTCCGAAGTACGGCCTGCCGTCGAAAGTCTTGTGAACGAACGGCTCGCCGAATGGTTCGAAGAGAATCCGAACGAGGCCAAGCGGATCGTCGGAAGGATTGTTGAGGCCGCTTTGGCACGAGAAGCCGCGCGAAAAGCGCGAGAGCTCACGCGGCGGAAGACGGCGATGGACGTGAATTTTCTCGCAGGCAAACTTAAAGACTGCTCTGAAAAAGACCCCGCGCAAACTGAGCTGTTCCTCGTCGAGGGTGACAGCGCAGGTGGCTCGGCCCAAACCGGGCGGGATCGGCGTACGCAGGCAATCCTTCCCCTCAAAGGCAAAATCCTGAACGTCGAGCGCGCCCGCTTTGACCGGATGCTGGGTAGCCAGGAAATCGGCAACCTTGTGATGGCGCTCGGAACGGGCATTGGTCGTGACGAGTTCAACATTGCAAAACTGCGCTACCACAAGATCGTCATCATGACTGACGCCGACGTGGACGGGGCGCATATCCGGACATTGTTGTTGACTTTCTTCTATCGTCAGATGCCAGAACTGATTGAAGGCGGGTATCTCTACATTGCGCAACCACCGCTCTACAAAGTCATGCGCGGCAAGTCAGAGGTCTATCTGAAAGATCAGGCTGCAATGGAAGAATATCTGATTCAGCAGGGAACAGATGGTGCGCAACTGATCCAGGGCAATGGCGAGACCATTCTTGGCCAGGACCTTGTGCGTGTTGTCGAAGAAGCCCGGCAGCTGAAGCGTGTGCTTGACGCGTTCCCTACTCACTATCCGCGTCATATTCTGGAACAGGCCGCCATTGCCGGTGCGTTTATTCCGGGCGCAGTGGATGCAGACCTCCAAGGGGTGGCGGACAAGGTCGCGGCGCGGCTTGACCTGATCGCTCTGGAATACGAGCGCGGATGGCAAGGCCGGATCACACAGGACCGCGGCGTGCGACTTGCCCGAATCCTGCGCGGCGTCGAGGAAGTGCGTACACTTGACGGACCCATGCTGCGATCTGGCGAAGCGCGTAAAACGGGCAGCTTTACTGACAGTCTGCAGGCTGTCTACGACACACCTGCTCAGTTGGTTCGTAAAGATCGCAAACAGATGATCTATGGGCCTTTGGGCCTGCTGGCGGCGATCTTGGAAGAAGGTGAAAAAGGCCTCACCTTGCAGCGCTACAAGGGTCTTGGGGAAATGAACCCCGATCAGCTGTGGGAAACCACACTGGATCCGGATGCACGTACCCTGTTGCAGGTAAAAGTGGATGACATGACCGAAGCTGATGATCTGTTCACAAAGCTTATGGGCGACGTTGTAGAGCCACGTAGAGAATTCATTCAGCAAAACGCTCTGAGCGTCGAGAATCTCGACTTCTGAATTCGAATTGGCTGCGCCATTCCGGCATGTGCGAGGGGTTTCGCCCCTCGCGATCCCCAAGATATTCGAGAACCGAAGAAAGTGAGGTCCGTCGGCACTGGTCGTCAGGTTGAAGTCCTTCTACTGTCCAATCAAATGTCAAGAAGGGGAGAGCGAGACGACATGGACCTTGGAATGACGGACCGCGTGCGTGCACTGGTAGATCAGGTGCGTGATATGGTGGAGACCGAGATTGCTTCGCTGGATGGTGAATTTCATGCGGAAGTCGGCAAACATCCCTCGGGCGATCGCTTTCGGCATACAGATCGGCAACTTGAGATTCTGAATGGGCTCAAGGCAAAAGCGAAAGAGCGTGGGCTTTGGAATTTCTGGCTCACCGATAGCGAAAAAGGCCACGGTTTGACTACGGTCGAATATGCGTATCTTGCTGAGGAAATGGGAAAGGTGCCTTTGGCGGCAGAGATCTTCAATTGCTCCGCCCCAGACACTGGCAACATGGAAGTATTGGAACGCTACGGTGACGGCTGGATGAAAGACCGCTGGTTGTCCCGATTGCTCGAAGGCGACATCAGATCGGCCTATGTCATGACGGAACCAGACGTTGCTTCCTCTGATGCCGCCCAGCTGGCTTTCGAGGCCAAGAAAGACGGCGATGAATGGGTTTTGAATGGGGAAAAATACTGGATTTCAGGTGCAGGAGACCCGCGCTGCGCGCTTTGTATCGTGATGGCGTGCACAGCACCAGAAGCCGCGAAACACAGTCGCCACACCATGTTCGTCATGGATGCGTCCACCCCGGGCATTGATGTTTTGCGACCAATGCATGTCTTTGGGCAGGACGATGCTCCGCATGGACACATGCACTTGCGATTTAACGATGTGCGCATTCCATCCAAAAATATCGTTCTCGGAGAAGGACGCGGATTTGAAGTGGCTCAAGGGCGCCTTGGACCCGGACGCATTCATCACTGCATGAGGTCGATCGGGTTGGCAGAAAAGGCATTGGAGTTGA
Organism: Alphaproteobacteria bacterium; assembly: GCA_030431485.1. Taxonomy (GTDB): domain Bacteria; phylum Pseudomonadota; class Alphaproteobacteria; order Rhodobacterales; family Rhodobacteraceae; genus Marivita. The sequence goes on along the minus strand of JAUIIR010000005.1, from coordinate 53,224 downwards.
TGTGTCGGCGGGGGCTGCACCGGGAGGCGTTTGGCAAACCGCTTGTCGAACTGGGTGCCAACTACGACATTATAGCCAATGCGCGCATGGAAATCGAACAGGCGCGGTTGTTGTGTCTTAAAGCTGCTTGGATGATGGATACGCAAGGCACACGTGCAGCACAGCCGTGGATCAGCCAGATCAAGGTGGTCGCGCCTATTATGTCGCTCAAAGTCGTGGACGAGGCCATGCAGCTTTATGGCGGCACAGGTATCAGTCAGGATACTCCGCTTTGGCGGATGTGGACCCATCTACGAACACTGCGCTTTGCAGACGGCCCCGATGCCGTACACCGCCGTCAGGTCGCCCGCGCGGAACTGCGCAAGTACACCAACGGATGAGCAATCCGTTCGACACTGGCGCTGTCGAGACGTGGATGGCCGCGCGTATTCCCGGATTCCGGGGGCCGATCTCGGTTAAAAAATTCGCAACCGGCCAATCCAATCCGACTTTCAAACTGACAACTGCGTCGGGGGCCTATGTGCTGCGACGCAAGCCACCAGGTCAGCTTCTGAAGTCCGCACATGCCGTGGATCGCGAGTTCCGCGTGCAAAGCGCGCTGGCTGATACTGACGTGCCCGTCGCAAAAATGTATGCCTTGTGCGAAGATAAGGCTGTGATTGGGTCGATGTTCTACATCATGGACCATGTTGACGGACGGACATTTGTCGACCCGCGGCTGCCTGATGTCAGTATTGCCGAACGGAGAGCCGTTCTGGACGAGATGAACCGTGTTCTTGCAGCCATTCACTCAGTTGATCTTGGGATAGCTGGTTTGACCGACTACGGGCCAAACGGAAATTACTATCAGCGCCAGATTGATCGCTGGACCAAACAGTACCGCGCCAGCGAGACAGAAACGATCCCGGACATGGACGCTCTGATTACGTGGATACAGGCAAATGTCCCTGACGATGATGGACAGGTGACGCTGGTTCACGGTGACTACCGCATCGATAATCTGCTCTTCGCACCCGATGCTCCAAACTGTGTAGCTGTTTTGGATTGGGAATTGTCCACCTTGGGTCATCCCTACGCGGATCTCGCCGCCGTGATTATGCAATGGGCACTGCCGCCTGGCGAGGCAGGTCGCGGATTGGCTGGCGTTGATCGAGCCGCCTCAGGTTTGCCAGAGGATGACGCGTTTATTGACGCGTATTGCGCGCGCATGGGCCTGCCCGGCATCAACCGCTTCGGGTTCTACTTGGCCTTCTGCTTCTTCCGCATGGCTTCAATCCTTCAGGGCGTGAAACGCAGGGCGCTCGATGGAAATGCGTCCAATCCCGAGCGCGCTCTTGAGCTGGGCGCATTTGTGCCGTCCTTTGCGAAAGGCGGACTGGACGCGGCAAAAACCGTTTGAACGAGGATTTTCGAAAATCTGGTCGGGCTGAGAGGATTCGAACCTCCGACCCCCTGCTCCCGAAGCAGGTGCGCTACCAGGCTGCGCTACAGCCCGACCGTGATGCGGGACCTACTGCGCAGGCGCGGATTTGACAAGACCAGTTTTCATAATGGTCCCGTGAATCTTGCTCAATTCGTTTGGTCTTCTGCTCGATTTTTGTCTCGGAACCGACCCGATGTCATCAGGCCGCTGAGACGGAGAGTAGAGGGGGTTCCGATTCTGCTGCGTGTCCGCAGAACGGGTGTGTTCTTCGATGTCCCCGCACGGCTTTCGCGAAAAACGATGAACACACCGGATGCAATAATGATACCCGCACCAACCGCAGTGAAGACATCGGTTGTCTCGCCAAAGAAGAACAGACCATAGACTGTCGCCCACAGAATCTGGGAGTATTGCATAGGTGCGACAATTGCCGCCTCGCCCGTTTGATAGGCTGCTACGATCATCCGGCCCGCAATCCAGGCCATCAGAGAGATCAGGGCCAGAATGCCCAAGTGCTCAATTGGCATGGGTTTGTAGACAAAGGCCAAAGCAATTCCCATGATCACGAAATTGGCGACCATCGGATAAAGCAGCATAACAACGGTTCGCTCTTCGGCGCCGATCTTGCGCACAACGATAGATGCGAAAGCGCCCCCGAATGCGGCGAGAATTGCAGCAGCGTGTCCCAGAGTCAGATCCGTTGATCCTGGCCTCAGAACCACCAGAACACCCACCAGACCGACGATGACCGCCATCCATCTTTGCAAGCGAACCGTTTCCCCGAGGATCGGAATCGAAAGCACCGTAATCAGCAGTGGCGTCGCAAAAAGAATGGCATAGGTCTGAGTCAATGGCAGCGCCGAGAAGGCGTAGAAGGCGGAGACGCCTGTCACAACCGCCCCTATCGTACGTACCGCCATCCACCAGGGATGAACCGGTACTAGCGTTCCCGGCTTTGCGTCTCGCATCAGCATAATTGTCGCGAGCGGAAAGCTGAGAAGAACGCTGAAAAACACGATCTGGATCGGCGAATACACCGAGCCCAAGGTTTTGATAAAGACATCGTGTGTCGAGAAAAGCCCAAAGGCAAGGAGAGCCAGCAGTGCGCCTTTCACATTCGAAGACATCGCTGGCCTCCTTTCCTTTCGATGGTCTTTTAAAGGCTCGCGTCTAGTGCCGCGACGATGGCGTCACCCATTTCTGATGTGGACATGGGTGTTCCACCTTCCGGTCCCATCAAGTCTGCGGTGCGGGCACCATCGGCGAGAACCTGTTCGACCGAGGCTTCCAGACGAGCCGCCTCATCACCCTGATCAAAGCTATATCGCAGTGCCATAGCAAAGCTGAGAATACAGGCGATCGGATTCGCCTTGCCCTGCCCCGCGATATCAGGTGCCGAGCCGTGTACCGGTTCATATAGCGCTTTGGGCCGGCCGTTTGCCATTGGCGCGCCAAGGCTGGCCGAGGGCAACATCCCAAGGCTACCTGTCAGCATAGCCGCCGCATCTGACAGCAGGTCGCCGAAAAGGTTATCCGTCACGATGACGTCAAACTGTTTAGGCCAACGGCAAAGCTGCATTGCGCCCGCGTCGGCGTACATGTGGGACAACTCGACATCCGGGTAATCTTCATCATGCACCTTCTGCACGACTTCACGCCAGAGGATGCCCGACTCCATGACGTTCGCTTTCTCCATTGAGCAAACCTTGTTGCCCCGACGGCGCGCAAGTTCAAAAGCCGAACGCGCAACCCGGTCGATCTCGCTCTCTGTATAGCGTTGCGTGTTGATACCGACACGCTCGTTGCCTTCGTTGATAATGCCACGCGGTTCGCCGAAATAGATGCCCGAAGTTAATTCACGAACAATCATGATATCGAGGCCGGCAACAACGTCTTTCTTCAACGAAGAGAAGTCGGCAAGTGCGTCAAAACATTGCGCCGGACGCAGGTTGGCAAAGAGGTCCATTTCCTTGCGCAGACGCAGCAAACCACGTTCCGGCTTCACGCTGAAATCAAGATTGTCGTATTTCGGCCCACCAACGGCACCCAACAGGACGGCATCAACCTCTTGGGCTTTGGCCATCGTATCGTCATGCAAGGGAGTTCCGTGCTTGTCGTACGCTGCCCCGCCAACGAGGTCTTCGCTTACATCAAACGTCAGATCGCGCTTGGCTCCGAACCAGTCGATAATCTTGCGCACCTCGGTCATAACCTCGGGGCCAATCCCGTCGCCGGGCAATATCAAAAGCGAAGCGTTGCTCATCATGGGTTCCTTTGATCAACTGAGTTATGCTTCGCGTAGACTCGCAGGCTCCTAGGGTCAAGGCAGGGGCGCATTAGGCAGGACCAAGTCAACAGTGATCAGACTGCGATCATGATCGGCAAGAACAGGCCATACCGTCGCAGACAATACTTCGAAGTCTGACGAAGGGAGAACGTACGACACGCGCATCGGGCCGGGACGATCCCAATGCGCTGTGACCTGCCCAGCCAGTGGATCCTGCAGTTGAGGGTTTGCCAAAAACAATGCCATAGCATCGCGGGCGCCCTCACCACGCTCCGGGTCAAGGTTAGTGTTGGCCATAAACAAAAACGGGTCGGTCAATCCTTCGATGATCTGCTCCCATAGGCGCAATTCGTCTCTGTTGCGCCGTCCGTTACGGTCCTCTGGCCCGTCAAACACCGGCGGCCCCGCATGACCGATCAAGAGTGTTACCTGCAGCTCATCTGACTTGCCAGGGACCAGTACAGGCACCAACCAGTGCCCACCGCTGGACAATCTTTGAATGCCCAGCCCAATGTCAGACTTAAGGACGAGAGTACCGGGCAAATCACGCCAGAGCATATCGTTGAAAGAATGAACGTTCTGAACCGCCAAAGGAAACCGCGACAGGATCCCAAGCGCTTCTTGGCCCGGAAAGCGTCCAAAGGCGTGGGCGTCTTCCGGCTCACCAAGACGACCGTCGCCATCAATATCAAAATTTGTTGGGCGCCCTGAATTCGAATTCAAGGGCAGGACAAACCGATAGTCATTGTCCACGAGGTCCGCAAATGTTCGCAAAGTGACACCGCTGGCATCATAGTCGAAGCGGGTCAGGACAACGATATCTGCGTCGGCAACACCGATTGCGTCCGCCACGGCAATCAGCGCAGGATCTTTCTCAAGAAGATCGCGCAGTAAGAGCCCAGGACCATCTCGCGACAACGACACGTGCCATAGGCCAACCCTCAGATCTTTGGCATCAGCCATTGCCGGCACGCAAAGCACCGCAAAGAACGCCAGTATCACACCAGTTGCAAATCGTCTTCTTGCGCGTATGCCCGGCGACGCTTTTCCTCGATCAGCGCCGCAACGCGGAATAGAGCAATCCCACGCATCATCAGTGTCAATGGCAGGAATGCCCACGCGCATAGTACCCAGATCAAGGTTTCCGGCACTGCCAGCATCGAAGCGTCAAACGTATCAATCCACAAACGCAGCAAAGCCGGGATCAGGAATGGCAGCAAAAACCCTAACGCAAGGTTAAAATGTGCGTCCCGTTTCAGCCGAAACAATACATCACGCCCGGATGTCGGATCAAACAGAGGCAAATTGATCCAGAAATTGAATGCTGATTTACGGATCGGCCAGAAAATAAAGCGGGCATGTATCCAGAACAACAAGAGGGCAATCATCGTGACCGACAGGAGCAGGCTCGCAATGCGCGTGCCAGACGCGACATCGAACCAAACGGGCAAACCCGCCAGCGCAATCGACATCAATCTGACAGGCGAATGCGGGAAATCCAGAACAGATTCAGCGCCCCGTGCCAGCGTCTCAAGCAACGTTGGCGGCAAAGTTGGATCGCGCATGTCCGACAAGACAAGCAAAGACGCGAACCATACACAGAAGAACAAAGCAAGGAACCGCAGGCGGTTGAACGGTGGCGCGTTCCGGAACTCCAGGAATGTTGGGTATTCGCTGTTGTACTCAGCAAAGGTCACAACCGCAGCGACCAACGCGACAAGCGCGGCCATCTGCGCCGTGTCGCTCGAAGTGCCTGGCAGAACCAGTGACGGGATCGCCACCAGAAACGCCATCAATAGCGCACGCACAGCTGATCCTATGATCCGCTTGACCACTCTCGTTCCCTTCAATCTGGACGGTCGCGATACGATGCCGCGGCCTTGTTCCAAATTTGTGCCGCCGGGATTGGCGGACTGCCTCATTGTTGCCCCAGTTTTGCCCAAGTTCGCAGGATCGCTCAACTGAAGTTGACGCCAACCCCTAAGAAACCATTGAACTCACTCAGAAACTGGTGCTCGTTTACATCAGCATGCGCCCTGAAATATGGCATTCGCGAATTGCGCCACAAAATGTTGTAGTGCCGCTCTGAGTCCCCAAAATGAAAAGGCCGCCCTGACGGACGGCCTTTTTGAATGGTGTAGGGTTTCTTAAACCCAAGGGCGAGCCTGACTTGCCTGTGCTTCAAAGCTGTCAATGGAGGCTGCCTTCTCCATTGTCAGCCCGATATCGTCGAGGCCATTGATCAGGCAGTGCTTCTTGAAGCTGTCGAGTTCAAAAGAAAAGCTCTCACCGTCAGAACTGGTCACCGTCTGGTTTTCCAGATCAACAGTCATGCGAGCGTTAGAACCCTTTTCGGCATCCTTCATCAGGACATCCACAGCCTCCTGCGGAAGAACAATAGGCAGAATGCCGTTCTTGAAGCAGTTATTGTAGAAGATGTCAGCAAAGGAGGTCGAGATGATCGACCGGATGCCGAAATCCTTCAGAGCCCACGGTGCGTGCTCACGCGACGACCCGCAACCAAAGTTGTCGCCAGCAACGAGGATCTCAGCGTCGCGATATTGCGGTTTGTTCAGGACGAAATCGGGAATTTCGTTTCCGGCGTCGTCGTACCGCATCTCGTCAAACAGGTTCACGCCCAGCCCCGAGCGCTTGATCGTTTTCAGAAACTGTTTAGGGATGATCATATCGGTGTCGATATTCACCAACGGCATGGGCGCCGCGATCCCGGTGAGTTTTTCGAATTTTTCCATTACATCATCTCCCGCACATCGGTAAGTTTTCCGGTAATCGCCGCAGCAGCAGCCATTGCGGGCGACATCAGGTGTGTGCGTCCGCCACGCCCTTGACGCCCTTCGAAGTTGCGGTTGGACGTCGCCGCGCAGCGTTCACCCGGTGCCAACTGGTCGGGGTTCATTGCAAGGCACATGGAGCACCCGGCAAGACGCCACTCGAAACCGGCCTCTTTGAAGATATCCGCCAGACCTTCCTCTTCAGCCTGAGCGCGCACAAGTCCAGAGCCAGGAACAACCATCGCCCGCTTCACGGCGATTTTCTTACCTTTGAGGATCTCGGCTGCCGCGCGAAGGTCCTCAATCCGGCCATTGGTGCAGGACCCGATAAAGACTGTGTCGATCTCGATGTCCGAAAGCTTCTGACCCGGTGTCAGCCCCATATACTCGATGGAACGCTTCGCAGCCCCCACCTTGCCACCTTCAAAACTGTCCGGAGCTGGGACTTCTGCGGTGATCGGCAGCACGTCCTCGGGCGAGGTGCCCCACGTCACAACGGGAGCGATGTCTTCGCCTTTGATGGTGATCACCTTATCCCAATGTGCGTCATCATCAGAGAAGAGGGTTTTCCACCACGCCAATGCTGCCTCCCACTGAGCGCCTTTCGGTGCGTGCGGGCGGCCTTTGACATATTCAAAGGTCTTATCGTCCGGAGCGATGAGACCGGCACGTGCGCCGCCTTCAATCGCCATGTTACAGACGGTCATCCGGCCTTCCATCGAAAGGTCTCGAATGGCTTCACCGCAGTACTCGATCACATAGCCGGTACCACCTGCAGTCCCGGTCTCACCGATAACGGACAGCGTGATGTCCTTGGCGGTCACACCGGGACGCAGCTTGCCGGTGATCTCGACTTTCATGTTTTTGGACTTCTTCTGAATCAACGTCTGCGTGGCAAGCACGTGCTCGACCTCAGAGGTTCCGATTCCATGTGCCAGCGCGCCGAAGGCCCCGTGCGTCGCGGTGTGGCTGTCACCACAAACCACTGTCATGCCCGGCAAAGTCCAGCCTTGTTCCGGGCCAACAATGTGAACGATGCCCTGACGGACATCCGAAACCGGATAGTAGTGAATGCCGAAATCCTTGGCATTCTTGTCCAAAGCCGCAACCTGGATCGCGCTGTCTTCGGTCATGTTCTTGGGGTCTTCGCGACCTGGGGTCGTGGGCACGTTGTGATCCGGAACCGCAATGGTCTTGTCCGGTGCGCGCACCGAACGGCCCGCCATCCGCAATCCTTCAAAGGCTTGCGGGCTGGTCACTTCGTGAACGAGGTGACGGTCAATATAGAGAAGGCAGGTGCCGTCGTCGGCTTCATGTGCGACGTGGGCATCCCAGATCTTATCATAGAGCGTTTTGGGGGACATGGGTCCTCTCCCTTGCGTGTCGAAATTTTGGATTTTGGTGAGGCGGGCGCAGGCCCAAGATTATAGCCGCGCGAGCACCGTGTGTGTCGCACCAAAAAAGCGTTCGCGTAAACGCGCGCGTTCGGCCAGATCGAAAACCATTTCCATGCGCGCTGCCTTACATCATTGGGCCCCTTTGCCGCAAGAGCGACGCCGGCAGGTACCCCAAAGGAAAAATTCAGAAGCGCAGTGAACCAATTCAGTCCTGAGCGCGTATACAGACATGCGAGGGAAAAATGCTGACGAAACTGAACATCATCAATCTTGGACTTATTGCGATTCTGGCGGCTGGGCTGATCGTGCACACGGCTGTTGCAGAAACCAAGATTTCGCCATCCCGCGTGACTCTGCCTTTCACCGATCTTTGAGCGGTTGCGCACTGCGCCGCACAGTGCGACGCTGGCTTTGTAGGTCGCACAGGGCAAAGCATGGATCCTGACGTTGTCTCTCCGGAAGCGCTGACGCAAGCATCGCGTGACCTCTTTTTATGGGCCCGGTCTTTTCTTGAGAGCCTTATCCGCCCCTGGAATGCGTATCAGCTGGGCATAGCGCTTGCTGTCTTCGTGGCAGCCCATGTCCTGGCGGCGTTTATCAAACCACGTATGCATGAATGGATGCGCGGTCTGGAAGGGTGGCCCAAGTGGCGTATTCGAGCGCTTCTGGTTTTTCACCGCCGCTTGCGTATGGTTCTCTTCGTCCTGCTCATCTGGTCTGTTGTGTTTGTCATGCGCGAGACCACTTGGCCATCGCGCTCTTACCTACTGGCGATCATCGCAAACCTGTCGACGGCTTGGCTGCTTATCGCCTTCGCAACACGTCTGATCCGCAACGCTTTGATGCGATCCATAGTCCGTTATGGTGCGTGGATCTGGGTCACACTCTCAATCACGGGTCTGGCAGACGAGGCACAAGCCCTTTTGGATAGTGCAGCGTTTACGATCGGGGAGACGCGTGTGTCTGTCTGGCTCGTGGTCCAAGCCATCGTGATTGTCGCTGCGCTTCTAACGCTGGCACGACTGATTTCCAGCACGACGGCCGCCACCATCCGCAAGAATGACGATATCTCTCCGTCCATGCAGGTTTTGGCAATCAAGTTCCTGCAGGTTCTTTTGTTTGGCGCGGCATTCTTTTTGGGCCTCCGCATCGTCGGCGTAGATTTGACGGGCCTGGCGGTACTCTCAGGTGCGATCGGTGTTGGGCTTGGCTTTGGTTTGCAAAAGGTTGTCTCAAACCTTGTGTCCGGCATTATCATTCTCCTAGACAAGTCGATCAAACCCGGCGACGTGATTTCGCTTGGCGATACATTTGGTTGGATCAATTCCCTTGGCGCGCGGTATGTCAGCGTCGTTACGCGGGACGGGAAAGAGTATCTCATCCCGAATGAAGACCTGATCACAGGTCAGGTTGTGAACTGGTCCCACTCTAACGAATTCGTCCGTCTGGATATATATTTTGGTACGGCCTATGGGGACGATCCGCACAAAGTCCGGGAAATTGCGATTAACGCTGCGAAATCTGTTGATCGCGTCCTGAGTTTCAAAGCGCCAGTCTGTCACATCGTGGGGTTTGGCGACAGTTCAGTGGACTACATCCTTCGGTTCTGGATTCGCGACCCGACAGGGGGCCTGACAAATATCCGGGGCAATGTTTATCTCGCACTTTGGGACGCGTTTCAGGAACACGGCATTTCAATTCCCTTCCCGCAGCGCGAGGTCAAAGTACTTGAGGGGTCTCACCTTGCGACCCATGCGCACCCCGAGTGACGGGACGTTGCGGCTGACAGTATCGTTGCGCTAACTCATATTGCGCGCGATGGTATTAAGGAGGCCTTCATGGCAGACGATATTGTACTTCTCGATGGTGCCCGCACCGCAATCGGCACTTTCGGCGGCTCGCTGGCTGGAACGCCACCAATTGACCTTGGCGCCACCGCAGCGAAAGCGGCACTGGAACGCTCTGGCGTCGAAGGGACTCAGATTGGCCACGTGGTGTTTGGGCATGTGATCAATACCGAGCCGCGCGACATGTATCTCAGTCGTGTCGCCGCCATGGAGGCAGGCATCCCGGACACTACGCCGGCGATGAATGTCAATCGACTTTGCGGTTCAGGCGCACAGGCCATCGTTTCAGCCATCCAGTCCTTGATGCTCGGCGATGCCAAATTTGCCTTGGCCGGCGGTGCGGAAAGCATGAGCCGATCTCCTTACATTGTGCCGGATCAGCGATGGGGCGCAAAGATGGGTGATATCCGGACACTCGACATGATGCTTGGTGCGCTCAACTGTCCGTTTGGTACCGGCCACATGGGCGTGACTGCGGAAAACGTCGCGGCAGAACATGACATTACCCGCGGTCAACAGGACGCATTTGCGCTTGAAAGCCAGAAGCGTGCGGCCGTTGCCATCGAAGAGGGTCGGTTTGCCAGCCAGATCGTCCCGGTTGAGGTTAAGCGAAAGCGTGAGATGGTGGCGTTCGACACAGACGAACATCCGAAAGCCACAACGCTCGAAGCGCTCGGCGGGTTGAAAACTGTTTTCCAAAAGGACGGCACGGTCACTGCAGGTAATGCTTCAGGGATCAACGATGGCGCTGCAGCCGTTGTCTTGGCGCGGGCGTCCGCTGCGGAAAGTGCCGGACTAAAACCAAAGGCACGCGTTCTCGGGTATGCTCACGCAGGTGTACGCCCAGAGGTCATGGGCATTGGGCCGGTTCCAGCTGTGGAAAATCTGCTGAAGCGCACCGGTCTGTCGGCGTCCGATTTCGATGTGATCGAGTCGAATGAAGCGTTTGCCGCACAGGCATTGGCCGTCAACAAGGGACTTGGCCTTGATCCGGCGAAAGTGAATCCCAACGGCGGCGCAATTGCGCTGGGCCACCCAGTAGGGGCGACTGGAGCAATCATCACGGTCAAAGCCCTATATGAGTTGGAGCGTATTGGCGGGTCCAAGGCGTTGATTACGATGTGCATCGGCGGCGGTCAGGGCATTGCTCTGGCGATCGAGCGCCTCTGAGGCAATCACTGTCCAATTTTTTCCAGAAAATTCAGACAGCCCCAGCCTAGTGACTTCGGCTGGGGTTAATTTCTTTTTCACCATGATCCAAGAAAGTCACCTCTGATGTAGACGGAGGTCCGGATGAGTCTTGCTAACAAGCTGGCCGAAGAACGCCGCGCGCGGTTGGCGGCGGAGCGCCTGCTTGAGCTCAAACAGGCTGAACTCTTCGCCGCCAATCGCAAGCTCGGAAACCACGCTCAGAAACTCAGTAACGAAATTGTCGAAACCCGCGCCGAGGTGGCCATGGTTCGCGGCGAAAACCAAAGGGTCAAAACTGAATTGGGCGTCGCGAACAAGAAGATCCAAATCGCGGAGCGTCGTCTGTGGCATTCGATAGAAACCATTCAGGACGGGTTTGCCTTTTTCGACGCAGACAATCGCATGATCGTCGCAAACCGGGCCTATCTTGCTGTGTTTGAAGACCTGGAAGAAGTTCAGCCGGGCATCACCTATCCAAGAATTCTACAACTTTTGACAGAGGAAGGTATCGTCAACATCGGTGCCGAGTTACCGGCCGTGTGGCGCGCGCGCATGCAAGACCGTTGGCAGCAGGACGATCCTGAGCCGATGGAGATTCAGTTGTGGAACGGAGAGCATGTCCGAATTTTCGACCGTCGCGGTCCTACTGGCGACATTGTTAGCCTTGCTCTCAACATCACATCCAGCGTCCGATACGAGGAGCAACTGCATGAGGCCCGCGAGCGTGCAGAGGCAGCCAATCGTGCAAAATCCGCCTTTCTTGCCAACATGAGCCACGAAATCCGCACTCCCATGAACGGCGTTGTGGGTATGGCAGATCTGCTGACAGAAACCGAGCTCGACAATGACCAAAGGCTCTTTGTGGACACGATAAAAAACTCGGGCGAGGCTTTGTTGGTCATCATCAACGATGTCTTGGACTACTCAAAAATCGACGCTGACCGTCTGGTCTTGCACCCTGAAGCATTTGATCTTGAGAAAACGCTGCACGAGGTGGTCATGTTGTTGCAGCCTTCCGCGCAAGCAAAAGGCCTGACACTCGACGTCGATTACGACATGCAGTTGCCGAGACGGGTCATCGCCGACCCAGGCCGCATCCGTCAGATTGTGACGAACCTGATGGGCAATGCAGTCAAGTTCACACTGGATGGCCATGTCCGCCTACACGTTTCTGGCGAGCGAGCGGCAGAGACTGAATGCCAACTGTGCATCACTGTAGAGGATACCGGCATTGGTATTGCGGCCGACAAGATCGACCATGTGTTCGGTGAATTCAATCAGGTTGAGGACGACCGCAATCGACAGTTTGAAGGCACCGGCCTTGGTCTGGCCATCACCAAGAGACTTGTCGAACTCATGGGTGGGAAAATCTGGGTCACGTCCAGAGAAGGGTCTGGAAGCTGTTTCGGATTTTCCGTGAAGCTGCCGGTTGAGCCGGGATACGCTGGGCAATCTGAGATGCTGGACACAAGATTCCATCGCATCCTGGTGGTAGAAGAGACGAGCGACAAACACGAAGGTTCTCTTGTCTCACAAATCAAAGCTATGGGTGGAAAACCAATCCCGTATTCCGAGGTAGTTGAGCTGACAGCTCAATTTCTCGAAACGCTCAGTTTGGTCGTGCTTGACCTTGAGGCTCAGAATCCGGCTTTTGAATGTTTTACGAACATGCTGGACAAAACTGCTTGCGACACACCACTCTTATTCCTGTCGCAAAGCCCAAAAACGCCTATCCGGATCGACTACCCCGAAGTCCATTCACGTCAGCGACCTTACACACGGGCTGCGTTATTCGATGCCATTACCTCGGTAGCTGTTCCGAGAGAGCCCGAAAACACAGTACCCACAGCTTCACAAATAACGCTTCCAAAGGTCTTGCTGGCCGAAGACAACCGCACCAATCAATTGGTTTTTCGCAAGATGGTCAGCAAAATGGATATCGCGCTTGAGGTTGCAAACGACGGGTTTGAGGCCGTGGCGGCTTTCGAAGCCAATCAGCCAGACGTTATCTTCATGGACATTTCAATGCCTGGGATGGACGGAAAAGAAGCAACTGCGCGCATTCGTGCGCTCGAAGGGGACGGCCCGAATGTACCGATTATCGCGGTCACTGCTCATGCGATGGACGGTGACTACGAGATGATTATCGAGGCTGGATTGACCGACTATTTGACAAAGCCTTTGCGCAAAGATGCTCTGATCGAGAAGCTGAAGATATACTGTCCTCAGCTCCGGCTGGCTTCATAATCACGAACGAATACTGGCGCATCCGGCTTGGAGAGGTCCTCACGATACACGTATCCTCCAAGATCGAAATCAAGGATGCCATCAGGATTCGTCAGGCGCTTTTGGATCACAAACCGTGCCATTGATCCCCGCGCTTTTTTGGCGAAAAAGCTGACAATCTTCGGGCCTTTGCCATCACCTTTGTCTTCCATGAAAGACGGTGTGACGATCCGCAGGCCCAATGCTTTGGGCGGCACCGCACCAAAATACTCCTGACTGGCACAATTGATGAGCGTGTCGGTGTTCACCTCTGCCGCCTGCACCTTGAGCTCTTTGGCGATCTGGTCGCGCCAATAGTCATAGAGGTTGGTGCCGCGCCGGGTTTTCAAGCGACTGCCCATCTCAAGACGGTAGGCTTGGATGCCGTCCAATGGGCGCAGAATGCCATAAAGACCAGACAGGATCCGCAGGTGGTCTTGCGCCCAGCGCATTTCATCGGCATCCAGTGTTCCTGCCTCAAGGCCTTGGTAGGTATCTCCGGCAAATGCCAGCGCCGCCGGGCGAACAGTGTCTGTCGAGGGCACATCGGCAAACTCGCGAAACCGATCGCGATTGAGCTTTGCAAGATCATCGCTCAAATCCATCAGAGCCTTGAGATTGCCAAGTGTCAGATTTCGTGCGGTTTTAGCTAAACGGTTTGCGTCCTCTTGAAACACGGGTTCCGTCATAGCCACATCCCTCTCAGACCAATCAAGACGTTTTGCTGGAGAGATCACAACGAGCATGGCACTACCTTGGCTGAATTTCCGATTTTGCTGGATTTAGTTCGCCGATTGCAGGACGTCCAGAAAGGTCTCGGCAAAGCGTTCGGCATGCCGTTCCCCGATAATCCGAGCAATCCCACTCTCGTCTCGTGGTTTGGCTTGGGCCAGTTTGGCCAACTGTGATGCGTTGCAGGACATCGGCTTCAGGGTCCCGCACTGGCCTCTGATCAACTGGGCCTGGGATTCGAGCAACGCATCGTAGAGGCCCCCTGCTCCGCTTGAGGCAAGTTTGCGGCGCGCCGGATGCAACTCCGGCGAGTCCCCAGCGATCACTGCTAGAAATGCACGCCCATACCGTTCCAGCTTTTTTGCACCAACACCGTTGATCCGCGCTAAATCGTCCAAAGTGCAAGGCCGGGTTTCGGCCATCTCAATCAGCGTACGATCTGGAAAGATCACGTAGGCCGGCACCGACTGTTCCTCGGCCAAGGCCCTCCGCTTGGCCTTCAGAGCGGATAGCAGAGGGGCATCTTCGTCATTCACCAATGTGCGCACCTGCGGACGGCGATCATTCGCCGCCTCAAGACTATCACGCCGGAGCGAAATCGACGCCTCCCCGCGCAGGATCGGTCGTGCTGCTTCTGTCATCACTAACGCGCCGTGCCGCTCCGGATCCGGTCGCATCAGGTCATGACCCATCATCTGGCGGAAAACAGCCTGCCACTCTACACGTTTCAGGTCTTTGCCAACGCCAAAAGTGGGGAGTGTATCGTGATTCCGTGCCAAAACCTTTTCGGTCTTGGTGCCCAGCAGAATATCAATCAGGTGCCCCGCACCAAAGCTTTCGCCCGTACGCAATGCGGCCGAGAGTGCTTTGCGAACCGCTTCGGTGCCGTCAAAAACCTTGGCGGGTTTGTCACACAGATCGCAATTTCCGCATGAGACGTCTGCCTCACCGAAGTAGCTCAGCAACGTCTTGCGTCGGCACTCCAAGGCCTCGGCTAGACCCAGCAGCGCATTCAAACGCCCATGATCTGCATGACGCCTTTCTGGCGGCGCAAGGCCTTCATCAATCTGCGCCCGACGAAGACGGATATCATCCGCGCCATACAAAGTCAGCGTTTCAGCAGGCGCACCATCGCGCCCGGCCCGACCGATTTCCTGATAATAGGCTTCGATGGATTTAGGCAGATCGGCATGCGCAACCCATCGGATGTCGGGCTTGTCGACTCCCATTCCAAAAGCCACAGTGGCAACCACGATCAGCCCATCTTCGGTGGCGAACCGGGCTTCCACGTGACGGCGCGCCTCCGGCTCCATGCCGCCATGATAAAAACAGGCGGTGTGACCCTCTGCATTAAGCGCCTGTGCCAAAGTTTCAGTCTTGGCGCGGGTGCCGCAGTAGACGATGCCCGACTGGTCCTTCCGCGCAGCCGCAAATTTGAGGATCTGTTCGCGCGGTTTGTTCTTGGGCGCGAACATCAGGTGAATGTTTGGCCGGTCAAAGCCCCGCAGAAAAGTTGTAGGCGCATGTCCGTCAAACAGGCGATTGACGATCTCCTCTTGTGTTTCGGCATCCGCGGTGGCCGTGAAGGCTGCGAGCGGCACGTCCAGCGCACGACGCAACTCCCCGATGCGAAGATAGTCGGGGCGGAAATCATGACCCCACTGGCTAACGCAATGCGCCTCATCGACGGCGATCAGCGACACGCCCGCCTGCTGCAGCATCCGCTGCGTCGCACCTGATGCAAGGCGTTCAGGCGCAAGGTAAAGTAGCTTCAATGACCCCGAATGTAGCATGTCCCAAACGGCGTCATTTTCCTCATCGGTGTTTGCCGATGTCAGCGCCCCTGCTGCGACGCCCGCCTCTCTTAGTCCGCGCACTTGATCGCGCATCAGGGCGATAAGGGGAGAAATCACAACGGTTACGCCGTGACGCACCAAAGCAGGCAGTTGGAAACAGAGGGACTTACCACCGCCTGTCGGCATGATGGCAAGCACGTTTTCACCTTGTGCCACGGCTTCTACAATTTCTGCCTGGCCGGGGCGAAAACTGTCGAATCCAAAAACGTCGCGCAGCACATTGTCTGCATCGGACAAGTCGCGTGGCATGGATAACCTGTCAGGTTTATTATTATATCTGCTCTAAACCTTACAGTCTCATACTAAGGATGCATGAACAAGCCTTAGCGCGGGTCAAAAGCCATAGAAGAACCCGGCATTGTTCTGAAGCACAATTCGCAGAATGTAGACACCAATCAAAGCAACCAAAGGTGCAAGGTCGATCCCAGACATCGGAGGCAGGATACGACGCAGGCGCGAGTACATCGGCTCCAACAATCGATTCAGGCCATCCCAGATTTGCGCAACGATGGGCTGACGCAGGTTGAGGACCTGGAAATTGATCAGCCAACTCATGATGACGTGGGCAATAATAAAGAACCACACGATATCGAGAAGCAGCATCAGGATCTGGTAGAGCGATTGCATCGGACGGATTTCCCTTGGCAGTGATCTTTCAACAGGTAGGCGCAAGCGGTCCGAAGAACAAGTCAGAGCGCTTGCCGCGAGGTCGCGGTTGACGTGACTTGCCAGGAGGTCAACTACGTCCCCCAACAGGAGTGACCGATGTATCCCTTCATTCGCGTGGCGTTTGGCCTCTGGAAGACCCGCAACACGCCCAAGCTTGGACCGTTTGCAACCTATGTCTCATATCATCGGTGTTGGCCGTGGGACATCGACATGTGGATGGAACTGAACAACGGCCGGACGCTGACACTGTATGATCTTGGGCGCATTCCTTTGGCTCAAGTCACGGGGCTCATGGACATGATCCGAAACGAGCGCTGGGGCCTGACGATGGCGGGCGTTGTCGTACGGTACAGACGTCGCATACGTACGTTTGAACGCTTTGAGACACGCAGTCGGCTGTTATGTTGGGATGCCCGTTTCCTCTATATTGAACAATCAATGTGGAAACAGAATGGTGAATGCGCCAACCACGCAGTGTACCGGTCTGCCGTGACCGATCGGAATGGGATTGTCCCCACTGACCGTGTAATCTCTGCAATGGGCCTTGAAGCGACACAGTCGCCAGACATGCCAGTTTGGGTCAAAAAATGGCTTGACGCCGAGGATGCAAGGCCTTGGCCTCCCATGCAAAATACAGCCTAGCCAAGACGGTGCTTGCCGGGGTCCGGTTTCGGAACCATAACCCACCAAGGGGGATTTGGCATGGTTGACGTGAGCTTGCGCAAACGCATTTGGGGCTGGTTCTTTTTCGACTGGGCCAGCCAGCCATATAACACGCTTCTTATCACGTTCATCTTTGCGCCATATATCAAAGAGCTGATGGGAGATGGCACTGCTGCGCAATCCGCGTGGGGTTTCGGAATCGGTGCTGCGGGGATCATCATTGCTTTGCTTGCCCCCGTCCTCGGAGCGCTGGCAGATACGAGCGGCAACCGCCTCAAGTGGATTTGGATCTTTTCCGTCATGTATGTTTGCGGCGCGGCAGGTCTTTGGTTTGCTGCTCCGGGTGACTTCAATCTGATCCTAATACTCTTCTTCTTTGCGATCGGCATGATCGGTATGGAGTTTGCCACGACGTTCACAAACTCCATGTTGCCTGACCTTGGTACGCCTGAGGAGATCGGACGAATATCAGGAAACGGATGGGCCTTTGGATATGTTGGTGGTCTTCTGGCGCTGGTGATCATGCTCGCCTTCTTTGCCGACAATGCTCAGACCGGGAAAACCATGATTGGCCTCGACCCAGCGCTGGGTCTCGACTCATCAAACCGCGAAGGAACGCGCTTTGTCGGACCGCTTGTGGCGATTTGGTTTATTGTTTTCATGGTCCCCTTCTTTTTGTTTGTCAGAGACACCAAATCGGCTGCCGCGCCAAAAGGTGCCGTCAAGAAAGCATTAAGAGATCTCAAATCAACGCTGGCTCGGCTGCCGCAAGATCGGTCACTCTTCGCGTTTCTGGGTGCAGCCATGTTTTATCGCGACGCGCTCAACGGGATGTACGCGTTTGGCGGAATCTATGCGGCAGGTGTGCTTGACTGGAGCGTTCAGAATGTCGGCGTTTTTGGAATTATTGCTATCATTGCCGGAGCTTTGGCTGCGTGGCTTGGGGGCATTGCGGACTCACGCTTCGGTCCGAAACCTGTGATCGTGACATGCATACTTGCCCTAACCGCAGTGGGCGTCGGTATTGTCCTAATTTCACGCGAGTCGATGTTCGGTATCGCTTTGGCCGAAGGATCACCGCTGCCTGATATCGCATTCTATATTATTGGCGCGGTAATCGGCGCTGCAGGAGGCGTGATCCAATCTGCAAGCCGTACAATGATGGTCCGACAAGCAAACCCCACGCGGATGACCGAGGCTTTTGGCCTTTATGCGCTTGCAGGCAAAGCAACCAGTTTTCTCGCACCTTTGCTTATTGGTGTCGCGACATACACAACCGGCTCTCAACAATTGGGTGTCAGTCCTGTAATTGGGCTTTTCCTGATCGGTCTTGTATTGTTAGTCTGGGTCAACCCAAACGGGAAACGAGTGGTATAATGAAACGCATTTCTCTACTTCTCGGCCTTGTGTTTGTCCTGACGGCATGCGGCGGCGACAACCAGACGCAAAGCTCCTCCGCCAGTGCGATTGAAGCGCCACGTGTCAGCGCCGTCCTAAGTACGCGACAGGCCAAACAGCTGTTCGGCGGAATGGACAACGCATCGAGACAATCCCCAGCCGCCTTTGGGAGCTATGCGAAAGGCTGTGCGGCGGGTCAGGTTCAACTGCCTGAGACGGGTCCGACATGGCAGGCTATGCGCCTGTCCCGAAACCGGAATTGGGGCCTGCCGATCACGGTCGATTTTCTACAGGATTTGTCGCGTGTTGCTGCACGGCAGCCAGGATGGAATGGCTTATATCTCGGCGACATTAGTCAACCGCGTGGTGGTCCTATGCTGACAGGGCATGCCAGCCATCAAATCGGCCTCGATGCCGACATCTGGATGCGCCCAGCCGACCGCCTAAACCTCAGCCGCAGTGAACGTGAAAATATCTCCTCCATCTCAATGCGGCGCTCCGCAGGTGCGTTCACGAATGACAATTGGACCCAGGCGCATCACAACATCATAAAAGCTGCGGCCAGTGACTCTCGTGTGGCACGGATCTTCGTCTTCCCGGGTGCCAAGGTCGCTATGTGCAACAACGAAACCGGGGATCGCAGTTATCTTCGCAAGATCCGCCCGTGGTATGGACATCACTATCACTTCCATGTGCGTTTGGCCTGTCCACCCGGTATGTCGGGCTGTGTGGATCAGGACCCACCGCCGCGCGGGGACGGCTGTGACGATGCACAGCAATGGGTCAACAATATCCTTAACCCGCCGCCGCCTGATCCAAATGCACCAAAACCGAGACCCAAAAGAGAACTGAGGCTTGCCGATCTTCCAGCGCAGTGCGCTGCCGTTCTTTCGTCTAACTGATCCGCTTTGAGTTCTGAGTCCGTTTTGGCCAAAGAGACGCATCCGGCCCGTTTTTTATCGTCCTATCATTGGACGAAGGAGCAAGACGGGTTTGGTGGGTACTCAGGAATCCTTCTGGCGGAGGATGGCGCTGAGTTCGTAATCGTCAGCGATCGTGCGCACGCGATTGAAGGCACCATCTTCCGTCACAAGGATCGGATTATCGGCCTGCGTAGCAAAGCCATGACAGCATTGGACCTACCGGACAGCCTGTTCAGTCATCCAGCTATAAAGGATACCGAGAGCTTAGCCCGAGACAGCGCCGGGAGGCTCTATATCTCCTTGGAAACGGAGAATCGTGTGATCCGGCGGGAAACGGATGGTGCATGGACTTTTTTGCCGCGTTTCCCAGATATTCAAATGTTGCCACCGAACCGCGGCCTGGAGGCTTTGGCTATTACTCCGGACGACACGGTATACGCCGTCCCCGAAACATCGGACAATATTCAAAGTCCCTTCCCGGTGTTTCGGCATCGCGAAGGTGCCGAATGGGATATTCCTATGTCCATATCGCGGACTAATGGTTTCCTGCCGGTTGGCGCCGACATTGGACCAGACGGCAGGCTGTATCTTCTAGAGCGCGGTTTCGCCGGTTTTGGATTCTCGTCTCGCGTGCGTCGGTTTGAAATCAACACCCGGGAGAATGCTTCGGGCGAGACCCTTCTGGTGACGCAGACGCGCCGCCACGAAAATCTGGAAGGACTTTCAGTTTGGCAAACGTCGGAAGGATCTCTGCGGCTGACAATGGTGTCGGACGACAACTTTATGTTTCTACAGAAAACAGAGATAGTCGAATATGCGGTAAGCATTTAACTTGTGCGATCCGGATCACAGCTATATGCAGCGCGCCATTCCCGATCAAAGGGAATCAAGTCCCCGCAACCTTGGCAAAACGGGAGTCACAATGACCCGCGCTCATATTCCTGGCATTATCGCCATGGCCCTCATCGTGTTGGCCTCTAACATCCTTGTGCAGTTCTTGTTCGGAAACTGGCTCACATGGGGTGCCTTTACATATCCTTTCGCGTTCCTTGTTACCGATCTGATGAACCGTCTTTATGGACCGGGCCCCGCTCGAAAAGTTGTGTTCGCTGGTTTCATCGTTGGTGTGATCTGTTCTTTGATCGGCACACAAATTCAGGGAGAGTTTGGCCCTCTGGTGACGTTGCGCATCGCAATGGGCTCTGGTCTTGCCTTCCTCACCGCACAGCTTTTGGATGTCGCGGTTTTTGACAAGATGCGGGACGGCGCCTGGTGGCGTGCGCCATTGGCGTCTACGCTGATCGGTGCCTCCGTAGACACTGCGCTCTTCTTCAGCATTGCATTCTCCGGCGCACTGACCTTCCTCGAACCGGCCAGCGACGTATCTTGGGCCGGAGAAATGCTGCCTCTGCTGGGTAGCGGACCAATTGCACCGCTTTGGGTCTCGCTCGCAGTTGCTGACTGGATGGTGAAAATCGCACTGGCTCTCATTGCACTGATACCATTTCGACTCATCGTCTTACGATTTCGCGAAAAAGCTGCTTTGACGTGAGAAAAGGCTTGCGCGCTTCGCAAACCCTGTCACGCTGAAGGTGCGTTTTTAACAGCTGAAAGGAGGTGATCCAGTGTCGAGAGAGGTATTGGAGAGAGGTGTCGGAACAGTTCGAGAGGTCCACATCTAGGGCAGCCCCTGGGTGTTGAACACTCGAATTGGTGAGGAGCCTAACCGGGACCCACCTCCGTAAGTCTCGAAGGGTCGCCATTTAGGCGACCCTTTTTGTATCGGCTTTCCAGCGCTATGTGATCAAAACATGATACAAATTTCAGACAAGATCAGCATTGAAGACTGGGAACTGACCGAGCAATTTATCCGTGCATCTGGCCCGGGTGGTCAGAATGTGAACAAGGTGGCGACAGCGGTTGAACTCCGCTTCGAAGCCGAACGGTCTCCAAATCTGCCAGGGCCGGTCAAAAACAGGCTGCGTCGGATTGCCGGCCGCAAATGGACCAAAGACGGCGCCATCGTTTTGCAGGTTGACGAAACGAGGTCTCAGGCGCGCAATCGCGACATCGCCCGGGAGCGTTTGAAGGAAATGATTGTCGATGCGCTCACACCACCAAAACGCAGAGTGCCCACAAAGCCGACTTTGGGTTCCAAGAAACGGCGACTGAAGGCGAAAAAGGTTCGCGGTGAGGTAAAATCGCTCCGTGGCAAAGTTAATCCAGACGTATAGGTGAGAGCCTAAGTCCCTGAGCGAAAGCTGCCCCAGGTGGACCGATCACCATCAGAAGCGGTCCAGCAAACGCTCCAAGTATTCGAGTTCCTCCTCTGGACGCTCTCCCTCACCAGACCGGCGACGGATTTCGTCAAGCAGTTCACGCGCGCGGCGATAGACGTCCTCGCCCTGCAAAAGGTTCTCGTTCGACCCGATCTGGCCGTTTGATCCGACATTGCGACCCAAAGGATCACGCTGTTGACCGGGATCGGCGCCGTCTGCCATACCCTGTTGGCCCTGACCTTGCTGCTGTTGTTGTGCCATCGCCTCGCCAAGATTTCGCATGCCTTCGCGCAGCGCTTCCATCGCCTCAGACTGGTTATCAATCGCACCTGCCAAGTCGTTTTCGCGTAACGCTTGTTCAGCCCCCTCCATCGCGCCTTCCGCACGGTCCAACGCGTCACGCGCTGCATCACCAGCTTCGGTTCCCGCGCCGGGAAGGTTCTGAGATTGACGATTCAGCTCCTGCCGCAACGCCCGTTGTCTGTCTGCCAAGCTGCCTTCGAGGCTCTGGCCTTCTTGCCCGTTTTGACCCTGTCCGGGCTGTTGCCCCTGGCCTTGTTGCTGACCTTGACCCTGTTGCTGGCCTTGGCCCTGTTGACTAGGCTGCTGGCCTTGTTGCCCTTGCTGACCAGGATTGAATTGCTCTTGCAGGTCTCGGAATGCCTGATCCGACAAACCCTGCTGTTCGCGGAGTGTTTCGGCCAGACCTTCCATCGCCTGTTCACCCGGGGACTGGCCTTGCTGACCTTGGCCCTGTGTAACCTGCATGTTCTCCATCATCTGACGAAGCTGCTCCAGCGCTTCCTGCGCTTCAGCCATGCGGCCTTGCTCCATCAATTCTTGAATGCGGTCCATCATGTCCTGCAGGTCATTCTGACTCATTTCCATCATGTTCTGGTTCTGAGTCATCTCCTGATCAGGATTGTTTTCGCGGTCTTGCTGCGCCTGCCGCGACAACTGACGCAGGTAATCATCCGTCGCCTCGCGCAGTTCCTGCATCAGTTCGGCGATTTCCTGATCCGACGCGCCGTTGCGCATTGCCTCTGACAAACGATCTTGTGCCCGCTGAAGGCGTTCAAGTGCATCCTCAAGATCGCCTTCTTCGAGACGAATTGCCAAATCCCACATCGCCTGTGCAATTTCTGCCTGCTGGTCATCGGTCATCGACACTCGGGACAGTGCCTCGACGCGACGCATGATGGTGCGCAAACGCAGAAAATCCGTGCTGGACCGGAAAACATCGTCAGGCCGGTGCGAGACTGCACGCATCAGCATGGCGATATCTTCGGCGTTGTCGCGGTTCCAAAGCAAAGATCGTCTCAGATCGATAATCGCACTTGCCATAGGATCGAAGAAGCGCCGACCTGGAAGATCAATTACCTGTGGCTCAGCTTCACCAAGTTGGTCCGCTTCATCGGTGACACTCAACGAAACTGTCACCGGCAAATTGGCCCAAGGGTGTTGTGAGAAGTTATCTACAAGTGTTTCAGTGAACTCAGAGCGATCACCGGCGATGGGCATTGGAAGAGGCAGCTCAATCACGTCCCGCGGTTCGGGATCAATCCGAAGACCATAGCGACGATCAACTTCGCTCAGGGCAAGCTGAATGCGCGCCGTTCCCGTGGAAATGCCATAATCATCCTTGGCAGTGAAAGGAATCTGCGCTTCACCATCGTAGCTCATCTCAATTTCGCCATCGCGCGCAACCTCTGGCGCGCGATCCGGAGTTGCGACGATTTCCCAGAGACGGCCTCCGGGACCTTGGATTTCCAAGCGCCCGGATCGAGTAACGGTAAATTCCTGCGCCGTATTGGTTGACGCCTCGACCACTTCCTCTGGTGTCGCGGTCGGGGACACCCTATTGGAGACGGTCTCTGTTACACTCAAAGCACCGACCTCGCCATAGAATCTTAAGGTCACGCGGCTGCCTTCCGGAGTTTCAAGGCGCGCGTCGTCGATGTCGTTTAGATAGATGGAGGGGCGTCCGGTGTAATACGGGGGTTCCAACCATCCTTCCCATGTCGGCCCCGCTGCAAGGTTAGACCCGGTTGGACCCATTGCCGAGACGGTTTGCACCTTGAGAACAGAACCAAAGACCGCTGCAACAAGAAAAACCAGAACAGCTACGTAGCGCAGTGCAAAGGGGTCTGCCTTAGAGACCCTCAAATCCGGCTCAGCCGCTTTGGCGTTCTTCAGCCGCGCCGCCATACGCGCTTGGTGGGCCTTCCACACGGCGAGGGATGCAGGATCACTGGCGCCAATCGCTTGGCTGTCCATTGCGGCCAGTATCGGATTTCCGGGTAGCGTCGCGTCCAGACGCGCAAGTGCCGATTCCTGAGAAGGCCAGACAAATTTCCGTGTACCTCGCAGCACGGCCCATACGGCAGCCAGGCCAGCGGCAGCGAGGACCACCCACACAGCCTCGATCGGCATGTAGTCTTGGAGACCGAGCATAAGGAAACCAAGGACGGCAAGAGCAATCGACCAAAGCGGCCAGAAGGCGCGGACGATCACCTCTGCGCCCATCCCTAAACGAGTCAGGAAAAGAGGCCGCCGAAGCGTCGCGTCAATTTCTGAAGTCAGGTCGTCCCGTGCGGTCATTCCGATCTCCCGGTTAGCGGACCGCAGGAATACGCCTTACAGCCACGGAGGAATGGTATCTCGGTTTATGATTTCGTCAAAGTCGGGACGCTCTCGGATGACAGCGAATTGATCACCCTTTGCCAAAACTTCAGGCACCAATGGCCTCGTATTGTATTCGCTGGCCATAACTGCGCCGTATGCTCCTGCCGATCTGAAGGCAACCAGATCACCTGCCTGCAGCGGTGGCATCATTCGGTTCTTTGCAAATGTATCGCCAGACTCGCACACTGGACCAACAATGTCATAGGGCTGCTGCTCAGTACCGGGCACTGGCTCGACAATGGGTACGATGTCATGATGCGCATCATACATCGCTGGCCGGATGAGATCGTTCATTGCCCCGTCGAGAATGAGGAAGTTACGACCTTCACCTTCTTTCACATAGATAACCCGGCTGACGAGTATACCGGCATTCCCGGCAATCAATCTTCCCGGCTCGATCTCAATCTCGCAGTCCAAGTGCCCCAATGTACGTTGGATCAAAGCTCCGTATTCGGAAGGAAGCGGCGGTGCCTCATTGGAGCGAGTATAGGGAATTCCAAGACCACCCCCCAGATCAAGCCTGCGGATGTCATGGCCATCCGCACGAAGCTGCTCGGTGAGTTCGGCAACTTTTTGATAGGCCAATTCGTATGGCGCAAGATCCGTCAATTGCGACCCGATATGGACATCAATCCCAATCACCTCGATGCCGGGAAGCTTTGCTGCTTCCGCATAAACAGCTCTTGCTTTCGCGATAGGAATACCAAACTTGTTCTCGGACTTTCCTGTGGCGATCTTGGCGTGAGTTTTTGCGTCCACATCCGGATTGACGCGCACGGTGATTGGCGCCGTTTTTCCCAGGCTTTCCGCAATCTCAGAGATAACAAACAGCTCTGGTTCACTTTCTACGTTGAACTGGCGAATCCCACCTTCAAGGGCGGCGCGGATCTCTGAGCGCGTTTTGCCAACGCCGGAAAACACAATCCGGTCGCCAGGGACACCCGCTGCTTTCGCGCGGGCATATTCGCCGCCTGACACGACATCCATTCCTGCACCAAGGTCAGCTAGGGTTTTCAGGATCGCTTGGTTCGACGCGGCTTTCATCGCGTAGCACACCATATGCTCCATCCCGTCCAACGCGTCGTCGAACAATTGGAAGTGACGTGTCAGGGTGGCTGTTGAGTACAGATAGAACGGCGTTCCAACCGCCGCTGCGATATCCGCAACCGGAACGTCCTCGGCAAAAAGCTCACCGTCGCGATAGAGAAAATGATCCACACCTGCCTCCAAATCAGACCGCGATGCAGTACCTCAGCCCACGACTTTGCGCCACCCCCAGCAACACGGCTCTGGGTCGCATCAATCCATCTAAATTAAGATGCTCAGTCTACCGGGCGGGACCGTAAAAAGAGATACAAAGGCAGGCCGCAACTGACGCCGATGCAGTATGTTGCAGGGATTGCGATCAGCGCCGACCAATTTCGGCGCACTGCCACTTCGGCTACGATCCAGATCGTCAATGACACGGCTGCGATCGTCAGATCCCAGGTCAGGCCCGTCGTGGCATCGTTGACATACCACGCATCGATCATCGCACCAAGGTTCCACCCTTGCTCCAGAAACCAGGAGACAAAGTAGTACATCGGATGGATCGCGCCCCATACGGCAAGAGCAAGGTAAACCCAACGCATCAATGTCATCAGAATTGCGCCCCCACAGTTACCGGACCTGTCTGCACAGTCACACCTGTGGAGGTGCGCATGCCTTCGCTGCCGACAGACACGGTTGTGTTTATCGACGGTGTGATGGGCGGGCCGTCAGCACCGCAGCCAGTCAGGGCCAATACCGCCAGAATGAACGCCGCACGCGTCACCCAAGCACCTCTTTCCAGCGTCCAATTTGCTCGCGCACACGAACCGGAGCAGTGCCACCATAGCTGGTCCGGCTGGCAACCGAGTTATGGACCCCCAATACGCCAAACACGTCAGCGGTAATTGCCGAATGCACCGACTGCATGTCTTGAAGGGTCAATTCCGGCAAATCGCATCCTCTCTTTTCCGCCATCGCCACCAATGACCCAGTGACATGATGCGCCTCGCGGAAAGGTAGGTCGAGAGTGCGAACAAGCCAGTCTGCAAGATCCGTTGCAGTGGAAAATCCTGCAGAGGCTGCTGCTTCAAGGTTGGCACGGTTGCCAGTCATATCCTTGACCATGCCCTCCATCGCCGCAAGCGCCAACATCCAGTTGTCAGCCGCGTCAAAGACCTGTTCCTTGTCTTCCTGCATGTCCTTTGAATAGGCCAGCGGCAACCCTTTCATGACCATCATCAGCGCGACATTCGCTCCGAAAATGCGCCCAATCTTTGCGCGGATCAGTTCCGCCGCATCCGGGTTCTTTTTCTGCGGCATGATCGACGACCCGGTCGAGAACCGATCCGACAAGGTCACAAAACGGAACTGAGCCGAGGACCAAATCACCAGTTCTTCTGCGAACCGACTGAGGTGCATGGCGCTGATGCTGGCAACGCTCAGGAACTCAAGCGCAAAGTCACGGTCGCTCACCGCATCAAGGCTGTTGGCCATCGGGCGGTCAAAGCCCAGTGCCTCGGTTGTCATATCGCGATCAATCGGGAAAGATGTGCCCGCCAATGCCGCAGCGCCCAAGGGCGATTCATTCATGCGTTTGCGCGCATCCTGCACACGGCTCAGGTCTCGGGCAAACATTTCCACATATGCCATCATGTGATGGCCCCATGTCACCGGCTGCGCGGTTTGCAAATGTGTGAAGCCAGGCATCACCCAATCGGCGCCTGCATCAGCCTGCGCCAGTAACGCGCGCATCAACGCCTCAAGACCAGAAGCAGCCGCATCCAACTGGTCCCGCACCCAAAGTCGGAAATCGGTGGCAACCTGATCATTTCGAGAGCGCCCGGTGTGCAAACGACCCGCCGGTTCGCCAATGACTTCTTTTAGACGAGCTTCGACATTCATGTGAATGTCCTCAAGCGCTGTCGAAAATGCAAACTGGCCTGTTTCAATCTCTGACAAAACAGTGAGCAAGCCTTCCCGCATGGCCTCTGCATCGCTAGATGTCACAATGCCTTGCGCAGCCAACATGGCGGCGTGAGCCCTCGACCCGGCGATGTCCTGCGTGGCCATACGTTTGTCAAACCCGATTGAGGCGTTGATTGCCTCCATGATTGCGTCGGGTCCAGCAGCAAAACGGCCGCCCCACATCTGGTTCGAGGACTTATCGGTCATGGTCTTACCCCTTCGGAGGGAAAATGAAGAATACGATTGCCGCCATCCTCTATACGGGCCTTGTGACGCTTGCAAACCCAGCACTGGCAGATCTGGCCGCCGCAGACGCCTTGCGCGAAGGTGATATGAAAAAGCTGACGTTTCACCCGGCACCGAAAGCAGCAGGAACGGCGGAATTCACCACCTTCGATGGCGACGCCATTTCTCTGGATACCTACAAGGGCAAATGGGTCCTTTTGAATTTCTGGGCAACATGGTGTGCGCCCTGCCGCAAGGAAATGCCGATGCTGTCAGAGCTTCAAGCTGAGTTGGGCGGCGACGATTTCGAGGTTGTCACATTGGCAACCGGGCGCAATCCCCCACCCGCGATGAAGGCTTTCTTCGACGAAATTGGTGTCAACAATTTACCTTTGCATCGCGACCCTGGGTCAGGTCTTGCCCGAGAGATGGGTGTTCTAGGCCTTCCGATTACCGTTGTTCTTAATCCGGAAGGTGAAGAGGTCGCGCGCTTGCGGGGTGATGCAAATTGGGCATCGGGCAACGCTAAGGCGATCTTAAAAACCATCTTGGGTCGCGATACTGCAGGCTGAAATCAGCCGCAGGAGCTTTGGATGCCGTCTTTTGACGCCTTAAACGGCAAGAAACGCTTCACCTCTTTGACTGGTTGTAGCTGCCAATCGTACTGCAACGAGCGCCGTTTGTTTTAAGCCCAAAGCTCTTGTGCTGCGGAAGTGCTGTGTCCAAGCATCGTGCGTCCGCGCGACGCGCAGCCCGTGAGCAAAAAGAGAGAGTGGACAGTGTCAGAGACCTGACGCATGGACGCACTTGTGTTCGAGCCCCCGCCCGACAAATTTGTATTTGGCAGAAATGTGGCGTTCGGCAAAGCTTTTTGCCTCATTTCGCCTTCAACATGTCAGCTGAGAAAACAATGCGCTTCCGTTTCGCAGCTTTGTTTTAAAATACGCTGACAATCCCGCCACATTCAGCCTTGGGTGACGAGCCGGTAACGCAGTGTCTCGGGAATCAAGTTGCGACACAATGCTCAGGAATAACCAATCCGACCGACGCTTTCATACGCCACAAATCCTGCGTCGCGCGCCACGGACGCGTTATAGATATTCCGCAGGTCGGCCATTGCGGGTCGTACCATTCCCTCGGCAATTTGCTGCAGATCAAGGGCGCGGAATTCGTTCCACTCGGTCAACAGCACAATCAATTCTGCATCTTTGCTTGCTTGATAAGGATCGTCCTGCCAGTCGACGCCCGGCAGCAACGCCTCGCCCTCATGCTGGCCCTGCGGATCGCAAACCCGCACTTTTGCACCGCCTCCCACGAGCGCCGGAACGATGGTCAGCGAAGGGGCGTCCCTCATGTCATCCGTGTTTGGTTTGAACGTCACGCCAAGAACCGCGACTGTTTTGCCATTGAACGACCCATCACACAGGTCCAAAAGCTTTCCGATCATGCGCCTTTTGATATCTTCGTTCACTGCGATCACGGCTTCGGTGATGTGCATCGGACTGGCATGCTCCTGACCGATCCGGGCAAGCGCCTTGGTGTCTTTAGGAAAGCACGAACCACCATAACCCGGTCCGGCATGAAGAAACTTATTGCCTATACGGTTGTCCATCCCCATGCCTTTGGACACTTGCTTTACGTCAGCCCCAACCTTTTCACACAGCGCAGCGATTTCGTTGATAAAGGTGATCTTTGTCGCCAGAAAAGCGTTTGCTGCGTATTTGATCATTTCTGCAGATTCCAAGTCTGTCGTCACAATCGGAAAATCGCGCAGATAAAGCGGACGGTAAATCTCGGACATGACAGTCGCCGCCCGATCTGTCTCAACACCGACAACAACGCGATCCGGCTTCATGAAATCGTCAATTGCAGCCCCTTCGCGCAGAAATTCCGGGTTTGAAGCAACGTCGAAGTCCAGTGACGGGTTGGCAGCCGCAATCACGTCCCGCACTTTTCGGTTCGTACCGACAGGCACCGTCGATTTCGTAACAATCACCACATAGTCCTTCGCGGACTTTGCGATCTCTTCGGCTGCCGCCATGACATATGTCAGGTCGGCGTGGCCATCACCTCGGCGTGTTGGAGTTCCCACTGCAATAAAGACAGCGTCTGCGCCGTCTACAGCGGCATCGAGATCGCGTGTGAATTCCAGCCGACCGGCGTCGACATTCTTTGCCATAAGCGTGTCGAGGCCAGGCTCGTAAATCGGAACCTCACCACGTTCCAACATGTCAATCTTGCGTTGGTCTTTGTCGACACAGACCACAGAATGCCCAAAGTCGGAAAAACAAACACCGGACACCAAACCAACATACCCGGTTCCGATCATAGCGATTTTCATGGTCATGCCCCAAACTGCTTCACGCGATCTTTTGCGCGAGCGCATAAGCAGGGTCAACTCGACGGGCTGTGGCAGAATAGAAAAAGGGGCGCGCTGTGGCAGCACGTCCCTTTTTTCACGCATCTTTTTCGATGATCAGGAGCCGGAGTCCGGACCAACCGACACAAGGTAAGAATAAACGTCTTCCATGCCCTTGCGCAGACGATAGGACATTTTCGACCGCGCACTGCTGTCATTAAGGTATTCCGCAAGGAAGCCTTTGGGATCCTGAATGTAAGTGACGAAGGTCTCTTCGTCCCAAACAAGGCCCGCTTCGCCAGCGGCAACGATGCTGTCACCGTAGCGGAAATCTTCGTAGGTACCTGCTTGGCGACCTATCACACCATAAAGGTTCGGACCGGTGCGCCCGCCTTTAACGATTTCAGTACCATCATCTGCCACAATCATGTGGCAGGATTTGCACTTGTTGAATTCCTTTTCGCCCGCAGCCGCATCTCCCGACCCGGAATGGCTTCCTGCGAACGCCGCGCCAGCAAGGGTCATTGCCGTTGCAGCCGTAGCAAACATCAACTTCATTTTCGAACTCCTCTTTCGTGTTCGGCGCACAGTAGCGCGCTCACCACGTGATAACCAATAGCAAACCCGCGTGGTTCCTTCAGACCTAAGTGCAGGACCGACTAAGTCAAGCAACCTGATGCGCAATTGCGCACTGTTTCCAAAGTGTTGCGAGCGCTTGAACCAGTTGCTCGATATCGGCGTCAGAATGCAGCGGTCCGGGCGTGAATCGCAACCTCTCTGTCCCTTTTGGGACCGTGGGATAATTGATCGGCTGCACGTAGATTCCGTAATCCTGCATCAGGATGTCGGCCAGCATGCGGCATTTCACCGGATCCTTGATCATCACCGGAATGATGTGACTTGGATTTGGCAGATGGGGAATCCCCATATCATCAAGACGCTTTCGGAGCTTGGCAACCTGAGCCTGTTGCTGTTGACGCTCGGTACTACTCGCTTTCAGATGCTGAATGGACGTCCTCGCCGCTGCAGCAACCGCAGGTGGCAGGGCAGTTGTAAATATAAATCCGGACGAGAAGGACCGAATGAAGTCACACATTGCCTCGGACCCGGTGATGTAACCGCCCATCACGCCATACGCCTTGCCAAGTGTGCCTTCGATTAACGTAATCCGGTCCGCAAGGCCTTCCCGCTCTGAAACGCCACCGCCTCGGCGGCCATACATGCCAACGGCATGGACCTCGTCCAGATACGTCATCGCACCGTGCATTTCAGCAACTTCAACGATCTCTTTCATCGGGCAAATGTCGCCATCCATCGAATAGACCGATTCGAAGGCAACAATCTTGGTCGCATTGCTTGGAAGTGCAGAAAGCTTTCGATCCAGATCTTCTGGATCATTGTGCTTCCAGATGACCTTGTTGCAGCGCGCATGGCGAATGCCTTCGATCATGGATGCGTGGTTCAATTCGTCCGAGAGGATCACAGCATCCGGAAGACGCGAGCCTAAAGTCGATAAAGCGGCCCAGTTCGAAACATAACCCGAAGTAAACAACAGCGCGGAGTCCTTACCGTGCAAATCGGCCAGTTCGGCTTCAAGCAACTTGTGCTGGTGATTGGTTCCGCTGATGTTCCGGGTTCCTCCAGCACCACACCCATTCTCTGCAACCGCATCCTGCATGGATTTGATCACAGCCGGGTGCTGTCCCATGCCCAGGTAGTCGTTTGAGCACCATACGGTGACTTCGTCTGGGCAATCGTCGTCATGCGACTTGGCTTTCGGAAACGCACCGCATTTGCGCTCCAGCTCGGCAAAGATCCGATAATTCCCTTCTTCCTTTAGGGCATCAAGCTGGGCATTGAACAAGCTGTCAAAGTCCATGGGCGTCCTCCGTTCGTATCGTCTTATCTTGTGATTGTTTTGGTTTGGGCGCGGGCAACATCCAGCGCCATAGTTTCTCGTCAGGCAGGGGCAGCACCATGAACCAGTGCTCCAGCAACGCCAGTGCAGTCATGGCCGCCAACAGCGCAAATCCCACTACATCGCCGGGTGTTGCTGCGGAATAAATGCGCTCCAGCCAGCAAGCGACGGCGAAGGTGAGCGCAGTAACCGAAATTGGAAACAGCCAGTTCATTTTGGCAATCCGGAAGTGGCTGGGAAGATGCGCAAGCGGGGCAGGCAGAAATTCGGTGTTGATTTTGGGAACACCCAAAAACAAATTCAGTTTTGCAGACACGCGGGCAAAAAACAGAACCGCAAAAGTCCAGAACCCGAAGGTGTTCTCGGCTCCCTGTGTGTAAAGCCAGATCCCTGCCAGCGTCGCTGCAAGTAGCATCTCGTGATAGGCAATTGTGCCCCACGCCCGGATAAAGCGCTCCCATTCGGGTATATCGTCCCGACAAACAAGCCGGTTCGGGCCTGTGATCGTACCAGTCAGAAACGCCATTTCGATCCAGCCCCACAGCGCAAGCGATGCGAGAAACGCATGATAGGCTGCTCCGGTCTGCCCATTGTCAGCACTGATCCAAATCCCGTATGCGCCAAGTACAAAGACCGGAAACGCTGCAATGCTCAGGACTTGACCGAACCGTGGACCTCGGCGGTCCGCATATTTGACGACCATCAGGATCACCCCGGTGGAAAACCACCAGAGAAACAGCGCCACAAGGGCCGCGATCCACGGATCATTCAACAAGCTCTTTTGTCCTTCTTCTTTTGACAAATATGCCGGGGGTGTGGGGGCTGGCCCCCACGTCGCCGCCCGAAGGCGGCGCTTCTTTTAGTAAGCGGGCACCAGCCGCGTGTTTTTAGGAACCTCGTGCTTCTTTGCCGGGATTGCGTAGAGCGAGAAAAAGCACATCGCCGCCTTCGACGCGCCAGCCAGCTCTTTCATCTTCCCGCCGATACCGCCCTGTGCTTTCGCCTCGGCTATCTGCACATTTGCACGCTGCAGCTTTTCAAGTGTCGGCTGCCAACGTGGATGTTCGATGTCGAGCGTTATGGGGAAAATCTGCTCGGACAGCTTTGACGTCTTGGTGAAGACCTCATGCGCATACCAATCAGGATCGACGCCCAATGCCTTGTGAAAAGCCGGACGTTGATGGTCCCGCACGTACATCGTGGCATAGACCGCAGTCAGGAAAAACTTGATCCAAAGCACGTTCTTGCCCTGGGTCAGCTTTGGGTCTGTCTTAATTAGAAGAGCAAATGCTTCGCCATGGCTGAATTCATCGTTGCACCATTCCTCGAACCATTTGAAGATCGGGTGGAAACGATGATCGGGGTTCGCCTCAAGATGGCGGAAGATCGTGATATACCGTGCATAACCGATCTTTTCGGAAAGATACGTGGCATAGTAGATGAACTTCGGACGGAAATAGGTGTATTTCTTCGATTGCGTCAGGAACCCAAGGTTCACCCGCAAACCCGCTTCGCGCAGTGCATCGTTGATGAACCCGGCGTGGCGGGCCTCGTCACGGGCCATCAGTTGGAACAACTGAGTGATGTCCTTGTTGTTGCCGCGCCGCTTCATTTCCTTGTAGAGAACACATCCCGAGAACTCGGCGGTACAGCTTGAAATCAGGAAATCGATGAATTCCTTCTTGAGTTGCGGCTCCATGTTCTCCCAGTCCACATGGTCCCAGTCTTCGTTCTTCTTGAAGTGGCCCTTGTTCGGATCGGCTTCCATCTGCGCAATCAACGCGTCCCACTCGGCGCGGATGCCTTCGACATTTATGGCGTCCAGTTCGTCGAAATCCGTCGTGTAAAAGCGCGGTGTTAGAAGTGTGTTTGCCATCGCCGTTTCAGTGGCGAAATTATCGTCGTACTTCGCCTGTTCTTCCTGAATGGCGAGACCTTCTTCGACGGTCGTTGCGTCGGCGGAATGTTTGGCATGCATATTCATAGCGCCACCTCTTCAGAGAACGAGAACTCGCAGAGTTCCATAACTTCGAAGTCACCGGTGAGGCGGGTCCAAAGCTGTTCGAGTTTAGAGGCACGAACGATGATCGCTTCACGATCCTCGGAAACCACCTCTCCAAAGGGAGCCATGATTTCCGGCCCCTGAACTTTCACCTCGTCGCCGGGATAGATCACTGCGCCGTTGTTGAAACGTACATGCGCGTGCAGGCTCTCGAAACAGTGGCTAATTTCCACTGTGCAAGGTGCCTTCTCAATTTCTCTCGTCAAAAGACCCATTTCCGATTCCCTTTCGGTTAGTTCAGCAGCCTGGCGAAGGCGGCTGAGTTGTCGGCGCCGAACCCCATAAGGTCGGCCCCCCATCCCGTGCTGGGATCAAAGATCTCAAGACGGTTGTTTTCACGTGCGCGGACAATCACTGGACCATCCAGATCGACACGTGCCTTGGTGCGTTCCCTTTGCAGAACGCGCCACATGCCAGAAAGAAACCCGCCTTCTTCAGGCGAATACTCGGCAATCAATGTGCCATCCTCGGCGAAGACCTTGGCAGCGCCGCTCATCGCTCCCTCGAGGAACAGCGTCTTTTCAATGATGACTGGTGAATCCGGCGCGGTATATTGGACAGGCCCATCCGTCCAACGATACGCTGCGACCATGATCAGACAGATCATCACCATCCCAAACATGGCGCGCACAAACAGACGCGGAACCAGTTCTCGCTCTGTCGCGTGGATACGGGCTTTGTCGACAGTTTGCATTTGCATGTTCCTGTACCCCTATTCGGCAGCCACGGCCGATGTTCCCGCGCGGGCTCGCTCGACCTGAGGCATCGATACGCGTGCCTCTGCCGCTTCCGAAATCATCGCAGCAATCTCTTCCGCTTCGGGAATGCAACGCAGAGCGGGTTGCGTCGGTGAAATCCTCCAAGGACGGACATGCGGCCAACAAACCAGATAACTGATCCGCGTATCACCCAGGAGGTCGAAAGCGATTGTGCCTGTTCCCGACTTACGAAGGTCCAGGTTGGCCGCTCCGATTTGTGTGTAGGGCAGGTTCAACGTAACGGTCAGCGCCGCACCGATTCGCATTGCGATACGACGGTTGGTCACCGTGTAAACCGTATAGTGTGCCTGAGCCCATGCGATGCCCAACAGCAGCGCACAAACAATGGTTCCGAGGATCAGAAACGGCACAGACGCCCAAATCGCCTGCCCAAGTGGCATTAGATCGACAACAGCCACGAAACGCCACAGCGCGAGGAATACAAAGTACCCGGCAACCCAAAGCAGGTTAAGCGACTCTTTGGCAAGAGCCCACCAATCCGGTTTGCCCTGCCAGAGGATCACCTCTCCCGCAGGAGGTGTCTCTGGAAGGCCTTTGACCGGTTCTACCTGAAAGTCATCATGCGGCATGGTGGGTCCCCTTTCCGTAAGCCGTGGCTGCGGCTGTTGGTCCTTATCGTGTCAGATCTGTGGCTCTTGGCGCGCCTTGCTCGCGTAGAGCGTGCCGCCGCCGTAGTAGGCGCTGACTTTTTCTTCCTCGAGCTTGGTGATCTGTTGCGGCGATGCGAGTTGCGGGACGCCGGCAAAATGCTCGCCGAAGATCGAACGGATTTTAACACGATTGCCCCAGATGCGGGTGAAGGTGATCGGCACAAGACGCGACCCACCACCATATTCGGCATCCAGTTCCATTTCGAGATAGCGCACCATTTGCTCGGGCTCATCGACCCACATGTCGGTAATCTTGCCAACGATGGCACCATCTCCAGCGACTACCGGAAGGCCACGCGGATCACGCCCTGCAGACACCCGGAAATGCTCACTGCCAGACATCGGAATGATTTTCGGATGCCCATGTCCATCAAGCTCAGGCTCGTCGCGGCGCGGCGCCCAGCTGCCTGGACCAACGCCATCCGCCAGCGGATCACCAGCCGGATCAAATGGGAACCCGCCGCTATCGAACTGACGCGTAAGTTTGGCGTCAATGTCTGTACGTTCGGGCGTCTGACCTGAGGGAACTGTATACTCGCCGCGACCATGCGGCAGCAGGAATGTTTTATCGGATGGATTTGGGAAAACGCCGCCTGCATCAGCCGGGGTCCCATCTTCGTCAAGAAGCGGATAGCCTTCACGCTGGTTCTCGCGCTGGATCCAGATCACCAGTCCAACGAAAAAGATGAAGAACAACCAGAGCGAGATGCTCGCGAGGTCGAGGTTTCCAAGGATATAGTCTTCGGTCATGTTCAGTTCTCCTTGATGGGCCTTGGTCAGGTTGGGAAATCGGCAAGGCCCAGCCCTGTCGGTTTCTGGTTGGAAGTTGGTGTGCTTCTGCTTTGGCTGATGAGACGGCCCAGAACGATGAGCGTCAGAAACAGAAGCGCGATTTCGAGGTGGTACACGACGGAATAACCCGTCGTAGGCGTGGCCAGGGCCTCGCCCCAGCGCCCGGACATTGCGAGCATATTAACACCGTCACGTGTTGCGCCGCCGATCAGTGTCGATAGTCCTGCCGCAGTTGCCTGCGCTGCTCCCCAAGCGCCAAGTGCAAGACCACGCCCGGCCAATCCTTCCGCAGGCAAAGTCATCGCAGCAGTCAATGTCGAAATGGCAAAATAGCCGCCACCAAAACCGATCAGCCCAGCGCCAAAGAAAAACAGCAGAGCGGAATGCATTGGGGCCGCAAAAATGACAGTGCTGAATGCAGCGACGCCGGCCAGCAAGCCGACCGAGGCCATCCGATAGGTATTTCCGCCATTCGACAGAACGCGGGCAGCAAGAGCAAACCCAAGCAGAGCCCCCAGCGCCCAGGTCGCAGTCAGCAAAGTTGTGGAAGACACGCTTAGCCCAAGAATCTCGCCGCCATACGGCTCAAGCAAAACGTCTTGCATATTGAAGGCCATCGTCCCAACAAACACCACGGCCAGCAGACGACCTGCTGTTCCGCCGGCGGTCAGATCGCCCCAGGCATCTTTGAAAGACGGTTGCGGAGCGTCGCGGTCTTCTTTGGTCATCGGACGCACACGCTCTTGCTTCCAAAGCGCAATCACATTCAGCACCAAGGTCGCGACAGCGCAGCCTTGAACAACGCTGATTAGCAGAAGGCCCGAGAAATCGCGTAGCAGCCAACCGATGACGATGGCCGAAACACCCATACCGGCGAGGTACATCACATAAAGTAGGGACACGACGCGTGGACGGGTCTCATCGGTTGCCCGATCCGCGGCAAGAGCAAGACCCGCGGTCTGCGTCATGTGCATGCCGAGTCCGGTCATGATGAAGGCCAGCGCCGCAAGAACTTCGCCCGCAAATGGCACCTCGTGCGTGACATCACCACCAAGCACCAGAAGGCATGCCGGCATCACAGCCAGACCACCAAACTGCCAAAGCGTGCCAAACCAGAGGTAGGGAATGCGCTTCCAACCGATGGCAGAGCGATAGTTGTCTGACTTGAAGCCAAGTAGCGCCCGGAACGGCGCAATAAGGACCGGCAAGGCAACCATGATCGCCACCAGCGTCGCCGGGACAGAAAGTTCCACGATCATCACCCGGTTCAACGTGCCCAGAAGCATGACGCCCGCCATGCCAACCGAGACCTGGAACAAGGCCAGTCGCAAAAGTTGACCCAAAGGCAAATCGTCCGAGGCTGCATCCGAAAACGGAAGCAGGCGAACCCCAAGAGATTTGACCTGAGAGCGGGTCACGATCATGGGCGGAACTCCAGAGCCTGGCTGATGTAGAAGCCGGAATTCACACGCCCAAGATCATTGAGTTGGCCAATATCAGAGACTGTTCTTCCCAGACGGGCAGGTCCATGCGGAATCATTACCGGTGACCTGTCGGAGCGTGGGAAGGCTTTGCCCGCGTACCACATCGTCATGAGCAATGGCGTGCGCGGCGCAACTGTGAATGCTACTGAACCATGCGTGCGTTCGCCCAATTGGGCCAATGCAGCTCGGATGTCGGACTCTGTGTAGTAGATCAGGCTGTCCATCGCGATCACGTGGTCGAACATACCATGATCCGCCGACAGCATATCGCCACTGGCGAATGTCACCCGAGAACGGAGATGATCAGGTAGCCGGTCAGCAGCGATCTTCACCAATGACGGCGAGATATCCACCGCCATCACATCAGCACCCCGCTGGGCCAGTTCCTGGGTCATCTGCCCAGCGCCACAACCCGCGTCCAGAACGCGCACACCGTTCAGATCGGCAGGCAAAGCAGACAGCAGCTTGTCGCGCATCTGGTCTCGGCCCTTTCGAACGGTCTCGCGAATACGGCTGACGGGCGCGTCCGAAGTCAGACGCTCCCACACCTTGGTAGCCGTGCGGTCGAAGTAGTGTTCGACCCGATCGCGTGTGGCGTCGTAACTCATCAATCGAATCCCAGTAGTTCAAAGATGTCGCGGTCTTCCAAAGGCTGCGGTGCAAGTGCTTCAGTGCCGTTCCAAAGAGTCTCGGCAAGCCGGATGTATTCCTTGCGCGCCATGACGATGTCTTCCTCGTCCGGCATCTCAAACAGCGTCTTCTTCTTCAGGCGCGACCGGCGGATAGCGTCGTAATCCGGCATATGCGCGATGCGCTTGAAACCAACCTTGTCACAGAAACGATCGACTTCGTCGGTGTCCTTGGAGCGGTTCGCAACACAGCCTGCCAGACGCACCTTGTAGTTCGACGACTTGGCCTGAACGGCGGCAATGATCCGATTCATCGCATATATGCTGTCAAAGTCATTTGCAGTAACAATCATCGCCCGATCAGCGTGCTGCAACGGCGCGGCAAAGCCACCGCAGACCACGTCACCCAACACGTCGAAGAGAACCACATCCGTGTCTTCTAGCAGGTGGTGCTGCTTGAGCAGCTTCACGGTCTGGCCAACGACATAACCGCCACACCCCGTCCCGGCAGGCGGACCGCCCGCCTCAATGCACTTCACGCCGTTGAAACCATCGGCCATGAAATCTTCAGGGCGTAATTCTTCTGCATGGAAATCGACCTCTTTCAGGATGTCGATCACCGTTGGCTGAAGTTTTCCCGTCAGAGTAAACGTGCTGTCATGTTTCGGATCGCACCCGATCTGAAGAACGCGCTTGCCCAGCTTGGAGAAAGCAGCAGACAGGTTCGATGAGGTCGTCGATTTGCCGATGCCGCCCTTGCCATATACTGCAAAGACCTTAGCACCTTCGATGCGCATCGAATTGTCCTGATGCACCTGCACGGATCCTTCACCGTCCTGACCCTTGAGGACAGGCGGAGCGGACAGACCACGCGCTTCCAGACCGGCTGCTTCGCGCATGGCGGCGCGAGCGGCGGGTGGGCTTTTTGCGTCAAGTGGGCTCATATGGGCCTCCGGTTATACGTGTTGGCGCTCATTCTGCGGCGATCCCCTCAAGGCGATCTTCCAGGGCGTCTGCTGCGTCCTGCAATGCAGCGAGCGTTTCGGCGTCGGGTTGCCAGTAATTGCGATCGTGAGCTTCGAGCAGGCGGTTCGCCATCCGGCTCGAAGCGGTCGGGTTCAACTCGGCCAGCCGTGCGCGCATGTCGGCATCCAAAACGAAGGTTTCGCTGAGACGCTGATAAACCCAGGGTTCGACCTTCCCGGTCGTGGCGGACCATCCCATCGTGTTTGTGACCTGCGCCTCGATCTGGCGCACACCTTCGGCGCCGTGCTTGAGCATGCCTTCGAACCATTTGGGATTCAGGCTGCGCGACCGGGTTTCCAACGCGACTTGGTCCTGAAGTGTGCGCACCTTGCCATTGCCGCGAGTGGTGTCGGAGATGTAGATCGCCGCTTCCTGACCGCCGCGCGCCCGCTTTACAGCACGGGAGATTCCGCCCAGCGTGTCGAAGTAGTGATCGACAGTGGTGACACCCAATTCTACGGATTCAAGGTTCTGGTACGCCACATCCACGGTTTTCAGCGTTTCCTGAAGCAGCGCCGGATTGGCCGCCGCCTTCCCATTCACGCCATATGCAAAGGATTTCCGCGCCTCGTAAGCGTCAGCAAGTTCGTCTTCGTCGCCAAACGCAGAGCTGTCGACCAGAGCATTGACGTTCGAGCCATACGCGCCCTCGGCGTTCGAGAAGACACGCAAAGCGGCGGTTTCGAGGTCGCAGCCATGCTCGTCG
Organism: Alphaproteobacteria bacterium; assembly: GCA_030431485.1. Classification (GTDB taxonomy): domain Bacteria; phylum Pseudomonadota; class Alphaproteobacteria; order Rhodobacterales; family Rhodobacteraceae; genus Marivita. Next base: position 13,193 of record JAUIIR010000005.1, on the reverse strand, counting down.
GCGTAGTCCAGTGCGTGGGCGCGAATGAAATTCAGCTCCAAGGGCTCATCCGCCTCCGCCGCCTTTTTTGCGGCTTCAGCCAACATACGGGTCTGAAGTGGCAGAAGATCGCGGAAAATCCCGGAAAGCGTCATGACGACGTCAATGCGCGGTCGACCCAGGTCTTTCAACGGGATCAGATCAGCGCCAGAGATGCGGCCAAAGCTGTCAAAACGCGGCTTTGCCCCAATCAGAGCCAATGCCTGAGCCAGTGGGGCACCATCGGACTTGATGTTGTCCGATCCCCACAGAACCAATGCCACGGTACGTGGTAGTGTTTTGTGCGTTTCCAGCAGCAATTGAGCCTGTTTTGCGCCGTCGCGGCACGCATACTCGGTCGGCATCCTGAACGGATCGAACGCGTGGATATTGCGCCCGGTCGGCAGAACATCGGTGGAACGGATCAGGTCACCACCCGGAACCGGAGGGGTGAAGCGACCATCCAACGCACGCAGAAGACCGGCGATTTCGGTTTCTTGTTGCAACAGGGCATCAACACGCACTTTTGTGTCGTCATCAGCGGTTTCGATAAGCTTGAGATACTCCGCTCGCGCCGCATTGCTGAATGTTTTGCCAACGACATGAAGGCCGTCAGGTATCAGGGCATCCTCGGTTTCAAGCAACTTGAGCCAAAGCGCATCGGGCTTTGTGCCGGTCATGTCCACAGCCTCGGCCTGTTCAGAAATAAGTGTCTCTAACTCGGCCCGTTCCGCATCATTTGGCCCCAATGAACGCCAGCGCGTCAGGCTGTCTTTCAACTCCTGCAAGCCCTTGTAGAGACCGGATTGCGCCAATGGGGGAGTCAGGTGAGTGACAGTCACCGCACCGGACCGACGCTTGGCCAATGCCGCCTCGGAAGGGTTATTGGATGCATAGAGATAAACGTTCGGCATTTCGCCGATCAGGCGATCCGGCCAGTCACGTGCACCAAGACCAGCCTGCTTGCCCGGCATGAATTCCAACGCACCGTGCATACCGAAATGGAGCACGACGTCGGCTTTGAACATGTTGCGCATCCAGAGGTAGAAGGTGACGAACGCATGTGTGGGAGCGAAGCCGCGCTCAAACAGCAAGCGCATCGGATCGCCTTCGTAGCCGAACGTGGGCTGAACCCCGACGAATATCTTGCCGAACCGCGCGCCGAGAACAAAAACACCGCGACCGTCGGACTGGATTTTGCCCGGAGCCGGACCCCAAACGCTCTCAATGGCCTTGAGCGGCGGTGTATTCCGAACGATCTCATCGGCGCTCACATGAGCAGCGACATTGGCCTCCTGGCCGTATTGCTTGGCGTTGCCTTCAAGGACAGCTGCGCGCAGCGCATCGACCGTTTCAGGTGGGTCTATTTCATAGCCCTCGGCCTTCATCGCATGGAGCGTGTTGAAGAGCGACTCAAAGACACTCAGGTAAGCGGCTGTGCCAACGGCACCGGCATTTGGCGGGAAACCAAACAGAATGATGCCCACATTCTTGTCTGAATTCTGCTTGCGGCGAAGTGTGGCCTGTCGCAGAGCCTTCTCGGCCAGGCTGTCAATGCGCTCGCGGCAAGGTGCCATTGCCTTGCTGGATGTGTCGCAAGGACACTGGTAGTGGCAACCTTTACAACCATCCGGACCATGGCGACCCCCGAATACCGTGGGACATGTCGCACCATCCAGTTCTGGCAGCGCGATCAGCATAGTCGTTTCGATTGGGCCAAGGCCCTGTTCCCCAGACGACCATTGACCCAAAGTCTGAAATTCAAGCGGATGCGCGGCGATGTACGGAATATCGAGATCCTCAAGGACCTCAACTGCCGCGTGGCTGTCGTTATAGGCCGGGCCACCGACGAGGCTGAACCCGGTGAGTGAAACCATCGCGTCGATGGTTGTTCTGTTGTCCTTGCGGAAAAACTCCGCGATCGCAGGGCGGCCGTCCAAGCCACCGGCGAAGGCAGGAACAACCGCTAAACCTTTAGCTTCGAACGCGCGGATGACGGCATCGTAGTGAGCGGTATCGTTCGCCAGCACATAGGACCGCATCATCAGAAGACCTACGGTCGCTTTCGCGTCGGCAGGGCGCGGTAAGTCTGTAAGATCGGTTGTGATCCGATTAGGCAAATGCGGGTGATACAGAGCCACATCCGGATACTCGATTGGAGCCTCTGCCACTGCACCGAGCCACTCTTCACGGCCTTTGGCATACTTTCCCAAAAGGTAGCGCACCATAGACTCAATATTGTCATCGGACCCTCCGAGCCAATATTGCATGACAAGGAACCAAGACCGTAAATCCTGCGCCTTGCCGGGCACCATTTTCAGGAGCTTGGGCAAGCGACGCAGTTGCTGCATCCGCTTTTCACCCTTCTCAACCTCGGAGTCATTTGATTTAGGCTTGAGCGACTTCAGCAGCTTCATCAGCCCCGATGCTGGCTTGCTCATGTCGAGCTTGCCGAGCTTGGTGAGTTTGATGATCTCGGCGTCCGCGATTACACCGACCATTCCATCGACCTTGTCCCGAACAGCGCGGAGATCGTCGATGATGGGTTTGATGTGTTCTTCGAGGAAAAGAAGATTGGCGACAACCATGTCTGCTTCGGCGATAGCGGCCTTGGCATCGACAAGGGTTTCAGGCGTTTCCGCCCATTCGGCTGCGGCATGAACGGTTACGTTCAAGCCCGGAAAATCCTGCGCCAAGTTGACCGACGCCCGCGCCACCGGACCGGCCGCATGGCTGTCCAATGTGATAATGGCAATATTATATGCTCGGGCTTCGGAAAAACTATCGCGCATAGTGTGCCTTCGCCTCGTAGAGCGTATCGACGCTGATTTCGGACACACCACGTTCGGACGCGAAGGTCTCGGTGTTGCGTTTGGCTTTGCCACGCACGAAGAAAGGAATTTTTTTCAACTCTTTCTCGGCAGCCGGGAGCCAGACGATCTCAACCGGACCAAGGTTGGTTTGAAGCGGTTCCGCTGAATCAGTCTCTGTCTTAAGGGAGTCCTTTATCCCCATCTCGCGAAGTTTGGCCTTGTGTCCGTGATGGCTGGCTCCTGCCTCGTCGTGGAATTCAAAGTCTTCCCGGAACATTGTGAGCAAGTGCTCTTCAAGGCCCATGACCAAGGGATGTACCCAAGTGTCGAAGATCACGTTCGCGCCTTCAATGCCCATCTGCGGACTGTATCGGGCCGGGAAATCCTGCACGTGAACTGGAGCTGAAATGACAGCGCAGGGAATGCCCAGACGTTTGCCAATGTGGCGCTCCATCTGGGTGCCCAGGATCATTTCGGGTGCCAGTTCTTCGATACGGCGCTCAACTTCGAGGTAATCGTCGGTAATCAGCGCCTCGACACCATAATCCTTCGCGAGACTACGAAGCATCCGGGCCTGTTCCCGATTGTAGCACCCCATGCCAACAACTTCGAAACCCATCTCATCGCGCGCAATCCTTGCGCACGCCGCGACATGTGTACCGTCGCCGAACAGGAATACGCGCTTTCCTGTCAGGTAGGTGCTGTCAACGCTGGCCGAATACCACGGCATCCGCAGGCGACTATCATCCAAAACAGGCTCTACGCCGGCCAGTTTTGCGACTTCAGCAACGAAATCACGCGTGGCGCCGACACCAATTGGAACCGTTCTTGTGTGCGGTTGACCGAACGCGCGCTCCATATAGCGCGCGGCTGTTTCAGCCGTCTCCGGATACATTAGAACGTTGAAATGTGCCTGTCCCAGCTTGGCGATCTCGGAAGGAGTGGCCGGCATAGGCGCAACAACATTGACCTCAATGCCCATATCCATCAGCAGGCCGGTCACTTCGACAATGTCGTCCCGGTGGCGGAAGCCAAGACCTGTTGGTCCGATCAGATTGGCAGTCACATGCGCCGTTTTTTCCATTGGCTTAGCCAAGGCGCGCACAATCTGGAAGAAGGTTTCATCGGCCCCGAAATTTTCCTTACGCTGATAGCTGGGCAATTCGAGCGGAATAGCCGGGATCGGCAGTCCGAGCGTTTCGGCCAACCCGCCAGGATCATCTTGGATCAGTTCTGCTGTACAGGACGCGCCAACGATCATTGCTTCCGGCTTGAAACGCTCATACGCGGCGGTGGCGGCGTCCTTGAACAAGTATGCCGTGTCTGCACCCAGATCGCGTGCCTGAAAGGTGGTGTAGGTTACAGGAGGACGATGATTGCGGCGTTCAATCATAGTGAACAACAGATCGGCGTATGTATCCCCCTGCGGTGCATGCAACACGTAGTGCATGCCTTTCATGCCAGTGGCGACACGCATGGCGCCGACATGCGGCGGGCCCTCATATGTCCAAACGGTAAGCTTCATTCTGCCGCCTCCAATTTAAGGAGGGCGCGCCGGCGAACAGGTCTGGAGAAAAGCCCAGCCAAATCCCCAGCTTGTTCGAAGAAATGCACGGGCGTGAACACCAATTCGATCGCCCATTTCGTCGTCAAGCCTTCCGCTTCGAGAGGGTTGGCAAGGCCCAAGCCACACACTGTCAAATCAGGGCGGGCTGCTCTGCACCGATCAAGCTGCCTATCGACGTCTTGCCCCTCAGCAATGACGGGTCCTTCGGACAAGAGGTTCAAGTCGGAGGACATGACAGCTTTGTGGATGAACGGGGCACCAACTTCGACGGCATCCATGCCGCATTCGCGGGTCAGAAACCGTGCCAATGGGATTTCCAGCTGGCTGTCCGGAAAGAAAAAAACCGACTTTCCTTTGATCGCCTCTGAAGCTTGAGCAACAGCCTTTCGCGCACGGGCCCGTGGCGCATCAGTCACTTCGGCGAATTTTGCCTCGCTGACATCGAATTGATCAGCAATAGCACGGAGCCACTGGGTTGTGCCTTCTTCGCCAAACGGGAATGGCGCCGCGATATGCTGGGCCCCGCGACGCTGCAAAGCTTCATGGGTGTCAGTAAGGAAAGGTTGCGTCAAAGCATAAAGTGTGTTGGGCCCGATCCCATACTCGTCATTCACGCGCGATGCAGGCAATACGCGGATCGGGCCAATACCCATCGCTTCTATTAGACCAACTGCCTGCTCCTCAACGACATCAGGCAGCGCCCCAACGAGCAAAAGCTCGCGGGCCTCGGTATGCGGCAGCACCGGAGCCATAGCTGCGAGGCAGGCATCTTCACCTTGTGTGAAGGTCGTTTCGATCCCAGAACCGGAATAGCTGAGCACCCGAACATTTGGTGCAAATTGTGCACTCATACGTTCTGCTGCTTTTGCGAGGTCCAGCTTGATGACCTCGGACGGGCACGAACCGACAAGAAAGAGTTGCTTGATATCAGGGCGGCGCGCCAGCAACTCGCTGACGACGCGATCCAGCTCTTGCTGAGCGTCAGCCATCCCGGCGAGATCTGTTTCTTCGAGGATTGCGGTTGCGAAGCGGGGCTCGGCAAAAATCATCACCCCGGCAGCAGATTGAAGAAGATGCGCGCATGTACGGCTGCCGACAACAAGGAAGAAAGCATCCTGCATTTTGCGGTGCAGCCAGATGATTCCGGTGAGACCACAGAAAACTTCATGCTGTCCGCGCTCCTTGAGAACGGGTGTGCTGGCGCAGCCACGGGCCGGCGGTGGCGTGAATTGCTCTGTCATGCTGGGGCCTCATCCGTGAGAGTCGTTTCGGATGCCTGAAGGCGCGCCACGCGCAGTTTCCAAAGGAATTGGCCTGCGTTGATGATGTATGCGGCATATGCGGCGAGCGCGAGCCACATCTCTTCGTCCGGACTAAGAGCTCCGGTCCAAAGCGCCCAGACATAGGCAAGGTGCAGCGCGATGACGAGAAACGAGAAAACGTCTTCCCAGAAAAAGGCGGCTGCAAACAGATATTGACCGAAGACGACTTTCTCCCAGATCGCGCCGGTGACCATGATCGTGAGAAGAAACACAGTCTTGGTCAGGATCGAGATCGTAGCCGCATCATATCCTGCGCCGGTCACAAGATAACGAAGCACCAACGCCAAAGAGACCAGAAAAACAAGGAACTGGAGTGGTGCCAGGACACCTTGGATGGTTGTCCAAATACTGCTGTCGCGACGTGCACGCTGTTCCTCGGTGTAGAGGAAGACAGGCTTGGCAGCAGCGCGTGGCGTGTCAGACATAGTGACGATTCCGTGTTGGTTCCCTGAAAAGTATCTACTGCCCAGCCCAAGTGTCAACTAAAACTTACACTATCAAGATGATGTCGCTTGTCTTGATAAAAGCGGGTGCTGATTCTCAAAAATCCACGCAAAACATATGTTTTTCGGAACTTTTTGCAGCTTTACTGCATTGAAAGGAAAGCGGAACAGGATTCAGTGTCAATTATCTTTGACATTTATGGCCAAGAATCAGAGACTAAGGGTGTCTTATATGCCTGACACGTGTCGTGCATTATCCGGCAACGAGGTTTTGACAATGGCTAATGACCATACGGACGAGCGCACGTCCTCCGATGAAAACAGGCTCGACATCTCAGCTTTGGCCTCGACCGTGCTTTCCGTTTTGAGCGACAAAGGCGAAGGTGGCGCCCAGACAATCCGCAACAGTGTTGTTGAAAAGCTGGTAGATGCCGCACTCCAGACGGGCGCGTTCAATGCAGAGGCGTTGCTTGAAGACCTGAAGGATCGCCGCATCAACGCAGACCAGATCGTTGACATCTACATTCCGAAAGCTGCCCGAGAGATGGGGCGCATGTGGTCTGCGGACATAATCGGTTTTGCAAAGGTGACAATTGCGACTGCACGACTGCAGGGGCTTTTGACAATGCTGGCTCCGCCGTGGGCTGCCAAACCAAACGAGCTGGCCAATGGCACTAATATCTTGATGGTGCTTCAGGGAAATGACAGCCATACGCTGGGTCCTCACGTTGCCACAGCACAAATGCGACGCGCCGGAGCGTCTGTACGGATCCTCTTTGGGGCAAGCGATGACGTCGTTCTCAGAGCACTGTCGGAAGAAAGCTACGATATGGTTCTCTTTTCGGGTTCACGCCCCGACGCGCTTGCATCAATCGCAAAGTCCGTTAAACGCATTAGAACCGGTGTCTTGTCGCCCCCTCCATTGGTTCTTGGTGGACTCGTTCTCAACCTCGCAGATGGTGTCAAAGAAACGACAGATGTCGACCTGGTGACAAACGATGTGAAGGTTGCACTCAAGCTGTGCGAAAAGAACAAGTCCAGAAACAGGCCTTTGACACGGTAATGAATACGGGTGGGTCCAGTTTCTGGAGCAGCGGCTCCGTTCCCCTTATCGACGCAGAGGTCTTGTCGAGCATCATTACTGTTGCATCCGACATTGCTCTCGTGGTGTCGCGAGAAGGTAAGATCCTTTCCGTATTGATCAATCCGAACGAAACTTCCTTTGGAAAGCTGAGCCATTGGGAGGGCCACCCTCTCATGGACTTCCTGACCAGAGAAAGTCGCCCCAAGATCGAAGCGATCATGGATTCGATGGAAAAAGGCGAGCCAACATCGCGATCGGTCGAACTGAACCACACAGACAATGCCGTTTGGGAGTTTCCCGTCCGGTACAGTTTTCATCCCTTCGGATCAGACGGGTCGTTCTTGATGCTTGGTCGGGACTTGCGCCCGATTGCAGAAACACAGCAACAACTTGTTCAAGCGCAGATGTCCCTTGAGCAAGGCTATGAGGCGCGCCGCGAATTCGATGCGCGTTATCGACTCCTTTTGCGAACGGTCCGGGACAGCGTTGTTTTCGTGTCCGTCAACGATGGCAAGATCAAGGACCTGAACGAACCGGCGGCCGCGCTTTTGCAGTCAAGTCGGGACGATCTGATTGGGTCGAATTTTTCCCAGGAGTTTCGTGACAAGCGCACAGAAGAGTTCACAGAGGCTCTTATCAATGCGTCGATCTCAGAAAATAACTCGACACTTGAAGTACAGTCCCGCCGGGGCCGTCAGCGCGTACTGATCACACCGCAAGTATTCCGAGCGGCGGGTGAACGCATATTAATCTGCCGCCTGACCACTGCCGAGGAAGGCGCAACGCGGTTCGATAATCTGACCAATAATCTTTCCGCCGTGTTCGAAAAAGGCGCAGACGCATTTGTGTTCACCTCTGCGAACGGGGCAATCGAAGCATGTAACGACGCGTTTCTTGATCTTGTCGATGCGGCCCATGTCGTTGACGTTCGAGGCCGCAGCTTTGCCGACTTTCTTGGTCGTGGCCAAATCGACATCAGCGTGCTTGTTGAGAATGCGCGCCGGACGGGTCAGATGCGATTGTACTCCACCAAGCTGCTGAATGACTTTGGGGCGAAGACGCCCGTGGAGATGTCTGTGACCTTTTTTGAAGATCGCGGCGAACCCACACTGGGTTTTGTTATTCGTGATGTCAGCCGCGCCGACGCAATGCGCAAAGCTCCACTCCAGACCAACGAGGAATCCAGCCGCAATGTGATGGAGCTGGTAGGGTCTGCGACGTTGAAGGAAATCGTGTCCGAAACCACAGATGTGGTGGAAAAGATGTGCATTGAGACAGCTGTCAGCTTAACGCGTAACAATCGTGTCGCCGCTGCAGAAATGCTGGGCCTGTCGCGTCAAAGTCTATACGTGAAGCTTCGCAAATATGGCCTCCTGAACAAGGATGGCGACGGCGAATGATGCGCAAATAGCGTCAGAACGTCCCAATCAAAACCTTTGTCGACCTGTCTGTTTCACTTGATGTGAATCGATTTGTCGTGTCTAGTTGACACATGACTGTCAGCGTAAGTTTACACCAAGATCGATACCCGGCTCCATCGGCCATGCTGGAGTTAATCAAACCCGTCACATGGTTCCCGCCGATGTGGGCCTATGCGTGCGGGGCCGTGGCCTCGGGTGTCGCCATCACGAGCCATGTCGGATTGCTTATCGTCGGGGTCATTTTAGCTGGACCAGTGGTTTGCGGAATGAGCCAGGCGGCGAATGATTGGTGCGACCGACATGTCGATGCCATCAATGAACCGAACCGTCCAATCCCATCCGGGCGCATACCCGGACGTTGGGGCCTTTGGATCGCGCTTGCGATGTCCGCTTTGTCACTGGCTCTGGGTGCAACGCTGGGGACGTGGGGATTCATCGCGACGGTTGTCGGCGTCATCGCAGCATGGGCATATTCGGTTGAGCCGATCCGGTTGAAACGCTCTGGCTGGCTTGGGCCAGGTCTTGTCGGATTATCATACGAGTCTCTCCCGTGGTTCACCGGAGCTGCCGTTTTGAGCCAGACACTCCCGTCAGGTCCAATCATTCTGATAGCCCTTCTCTACGGAATTGGCGCACACGGCATCATGACGCTTAATGATTTCAAGGCGCTTGAAGGCGACAAACAGATGGGCGTGAACTCGCTGCCGGTGACGCTCGGCCCCGAAAAAGCTGCGAAAGTCGCCTGCATCGTAATGATCGTTCCCCAGCTCTTCGTCATCCTCGCATTGGCAAAATGGGGTCAGTCGACCCATGCCGCGGCGGTCTTGGCTCTGGTTCTTGGTCAACTCTGGGCAATGTCCGTGATGCTCAAGGACCCGAAAGCAAAGGCTCCTTGGTATAATGCCACCGGCGTCCTGATGTACGTCTCTGGCATGATGGTCTCGGCCTTTGCCCTGCGCGCAGTTGAGGTGATGTGATGACGCTGAGCTGGTTTGCGATTGTTCGATTGGGCCTGGTGCAAATGGCACTTGGCGCGATCGTCGTGCTTACCACATCCACCCTCAACCGTCTCATGGTTGTCGAACTGGCACTTCCTGCGGTACTGCCCGGAGTGCTGGTCGGCCTTCATTATGGCATCCAGATCACACGCCCAAATTGGGGGTTCCTCTCGGACAAAGGTGGAAGCCGAACCCGCTGGATTCTGCGGGGAATGGTAATCTTGGCCGCTGGCGGCATTCTGGCGGCGCTTGGCGTGCTCAAAATGGAAACCAGTTATGTGCTTGGCTTGGTCATGTCAGGTATTGCCTACGCCCTGATCGGCCTTGGCGCAGGCGCCGCAGGAACGTCTGTGCTCGCCCTGCTTGCAACGGCAACAGCACCGCACCGCCGTGCAGCAGCTGCAACCATCACATGGTTGATGATGATCTTTGGGATTGCGATGACTGCGGGCGTGGTCGGGCAACTGCTTGATCCGTATACACCTGCTGCCCTGATCAGTGTTGTATCAGGCGTGGCCTGTGCTGCCTTAGTCATCACTCTTTTTGCGACGTGGCGGATCGAACGGGGCGTGGAGGCAGCACCTGAGCCCGATCCTGTGCCGTTCCGCGAGGGCCTGGCTGAGGTTTGGGCGGAACCCAAAGCGCGCATGTTCACGATCTTCGTGTTTCTCTCGATGACAGCCTACTTCATGCAGGAACTGATACTGGAGCCCTATGCCGGTCTCGTCTTTGGATTCACGCCCGGTGAAAGCACCACGCTGTCAGGCATCCAGAATGGCGGTGTTTTCCTAGGAATGTTGACCGTTGGCATTGCCGCCACTGCGTTGCGTTTCGGCTGTCTGCGAAATTGGGTCATTGGCGGGTGTCTCGGCTCGGCCGCGAGCCTTTGTGTGATCGCAATCCTCGGCGGCTATGCTCTTCATCAAACACTACTACCCGCCGTCTTTGCGCTCGGGTTCTTCAATGGTGCTTTTGCCGTAGCAGCCATTGGCTCCATGATGGCACTGGCAGGTGAAGGTCGCAAGAAGCGTGAAGGCACGCGAATGGGCCTTTGGGGTGCCGCTCAGGCGATTGCAGCGGGGTTTGGCGGTCTCACGGGCGCGGCAGCCGCTGATGTAATGCGAACTTTAACCACTGACGCGCCTGCATTTGGCGCTGTCTTTATCTTCGAAGCAGGATTGTTTCTCTGCGCAGCCTTCATGGCCTTGCGCATTATGGAGGGCCGTCCGGCACAAGCCGAACTGATCGCAGGAGAGTGACCATGTATGATGTTGTTGTTGTGGGCGGGGGTCCGTCTGGCGCGACTGCCGCTGAAGACCTTGCCCGATCCGGGCACAGCGTTGCGCTTCTTGATCGTGAAGGCCGTATCAAACCATGCGGAGGCGCAATTCCACCACGCTTGATGCAGGACTTTGACATCGGTGAGGACCAACTTGTCGCCAAGGTTAACACGGCGCGAATGATCTCACCGACCGGTCGCCATGTTGATATTCCGATCGAAAACGGGTTCGTCGGAATGGTGGACCGCAAGGACTTCGATCCGTTTTTGCGTGCCCGCGCAGAAGCTGCGGGCGCCGAACGTTTTACTGGAACGTTTGTCCGTATCGAGCGGGACAAAGCAGCAAAAAGACGGTGGGTTGTTTACCGAGACAAGGAAACCGGCGAAGAACGGTCACTCGAAGCCAGACTGATCATCGGTGCCGATGGAGCAAATTCCAGGGTTGCACGTGACGTGATCCCGGGCGGTGACAAGGTTCCGTTAGTTTTTGCGTATCACGAAATCATCGCTGCTCCCGAGAAAAACGACGTTTACGATCCGATGCGCTGCGACGTTATTTATGACGGAGCGATCAGCCCTGACTTCTACGGTTGGGTGTTTCCGCACGGAGGCACAACCTCGGTCGGTATGGGCACCTACATTCAAAGCGTCAATCTAAAGGACGCCACCGCGGCCCTGCGTCAGGCGTCAGGTCTGGCCAATTGCGAAACCCTCCGCAAAGAAGGCGCTCCGATCCCGTTGAAGCCTTTGCGCTTCTGGGACAACGCGCGGGATGTAGTTGTTGCGGGCGACGCGGCAGGAGTGGTCGCGCCTTCCAGTGGCGAGGGGATCTACTATGCAATGATCTGTGGGAGGTTCGCGGCTACAGCCTGCGCCGCTACTTTGAAGTCCGGACGCATCACCGACCTTGCTTTGGCTCGTCGCTTGTTCATGAAAGAACACAAAACGGTCTTTCGTGTACTCGGGCAAATGCAGGACGCCTACTATAAGAGCGACTCGCGACGTGAACGCTTTGTGTCGCTGTGTCACGATGTTGATGTTCAAAAGCTGACCTTCGAGGCGTATATGAATAAAAAGCTGGTGAAAGCACGGCCTTTGGCGCATTTGAAGATCGGTTTCAAAAACGCGCGCCATCTTTTGGGCCTCGTGCGGGAGACCCATGTATGACACAGACGCTCATTCCCGCCTGGCGTGGCGAAACGCTTGAACCTGTTGAAAAGCTCGACGCACATATTCGCGGGCTGAAACACAAAGCGATTTCGGTATTTGTGCTGCGTGGGGATGAAATTTTGATCCAGCGTCGGGCAATGGGAAAATACCATACGCCTGGCTTGTGGGCGAATACATGTTGCACACATCCCAATTGGCAGGAGTCCAGTTTGGATTGCGCCAATCGTCGCCTTAACGAAGAGCTTGATATCACCGGACTGTCTCTGGAATTTCGGGATCGGGTGGAATACCGCGCCGATGTCGGCGGTGGCCTCATTGAGCACGAGGTGGTCGATATCTTTGTCGCCGAAGTGGATATGACCCCATCAATATCACCGAACGCAGATGAAGTGATGGCGACTCGGTGGATTCGCTACGGGGACTTAATCCAAGAAGTGGTTAAAGAACCAGCACGCTTCACCCCATGGTTGCGCATTTACCTTGACACATATGCGCCTCAAATCTTCGGGAAACTGGCGATTTCCTGCGTAAACCCGGCGTAAAACAGCAAATTTTAAACACATTCGCTCCAGCTTCTTGCCCTAGTCCGTCCTTAGACATTTATGAGGGGCTCGAACTGGGGAGTTTGAGATGTCTGCTGCCACCGCGACTGATTTAGAGCGGTACATGTTGGACCTCGTGAACGAGGAGCGTACAAGCCGCGGCTTGAATGCACTCGTGCTCGATAAGGTCTTGAACGCGTCCGCTGATGAGCATTCTTTATGGATGCTGGAAAACAACGTCTTTAGCCATACCGGTGTGGGAGGATCCACGCCGACTGAGCGCATGACGGCCGAAGGTTTCGATCTTTCCGGCTCATGGCGCACCGCAGAAAACATTGCGGCGCAGAGTGAACGCGGAGAAGACGGACTCTTCGACGATGTTTACGATCTCCACATTGCTCTGATGAACAGTAAGCTTACGCCGAGGGCCGTCTGGCGGGATGATCTGAGGAGGGTTTATCAGTGTCCTTATGGACGCACACGAAGACACCCCCCGCATTGAGATATTGTCGGTCACTGACACCGGCCGTCGACGT
>JAUIIR010000154.1 GCA_030431485.1 Alphaproteobacteria bacterium | reverse complement strand
TCAAACCCATCCCGCAGGATGGTAAGCTCCTGCTTCGCGCTCTGGGAAAACCCGCCCCACAGCTTTTTGTCCAGTTCGCGCGCGTCCGATCCGCCTCGCTTCGCAAAAGCCGTCCCTTTACAAAGCTCCGCGACAGGCTGCTCAAGCTTATTCAGAAGCCGCGACACTGATTTCCAGTTTGTTGTTTCGGGCTTTGCTGACGGCGCACGTGTCAGCATCCAGAACGGTTTGATCCCGTCATGCGCAAAGAATACCGGACGCGCCTGACTTGGCTCTGTCATGTGCAAACTGCCTTGATCGGAAGCCAAGGAACGTGCGGTATAGAAAATCGGCAAGAACCGACCGCGATCAAAGGGTTCGATCTGTTTGTACTTCCAGGTTGCCCGAGACAGATGCGGCAGCAGCCATGCGAACGCTTGCGCCAGGCCACGACCGTCTTTGCCTTCGAAGGACCAAAGATCATGGCCGCAGGCATCGGCCAATGTTGCCAGATTGATCCAGCATTGCAGGTTGAAACAGCAGTAATGCGCCGTTTGGGTGCGCGTCATCTCGTGCGGTTGCTGACCATCGCGCGTGAACTGTTCAAGGATGCGCTGACGGCTTGCGAAGAAGGTTTTTTCCAAAAGCTCCATGTCACCCAGAAAGGCGGCAATCGCACCGGTCTGCAGGTCAAAACAGGTCCCGTGGTTGTTGTTTGTAAGGCGTTCTTCGGTGCCTTGATCGCTGGTTTGCAGCCACTCAAGGTACTCTTTCAGCCAATCGCGCAATCTGGTCTGCTCTTCGGTAGTCAGGCACCCCGCCCGTTCCACAAGACGCGCGGCATCCAAGAGGTAATACAGGTCCTTCATCTCGATCAGACCTGATTTTGCCCCGACATCGTTGATGGTCTGGGACCGCACCTGCGAATACAGCAGATGTGGGTTCATCCTGGTGGTTTCATCCAGAAACCATGTCCGGATCAGCTTGGCCGCGTGCTCGATATACCTGCTTTCGCGTGTTGCCAGCCACCCAAGTGCAAGGACCGTGGTATCGTCGAACATGCGCTGCAGTCGTGTTCTGTCGTACAGAGCGCTTGCGGGTTCGTACAATCGCGTACCGGGAATGCGTTCCCCATCCCGAAACTGGAACGGCATGCCACTGGGCGTTGCAGGATTTGGCCACCAATACGGCGCGGGATGGTAATAGTCGTGCTTGTCCCCGCTTGGCGGCACTGATGTCTTGTCCACGACCGAGTAAGGGCCGCGCTGCAAGGCAAGATCGGCTTCCAAGACCAGACGGTCGAAAACCTGGTGTTCTGGCGAGCCGGGCGCCGCTTCCGGCAAAGCGGTCACAGCCGCTTCGTCGTAGGCCGTCAGGTTGTCCGGACTGTATGTCAGGCTCAGGGCTGCCACATCATGTCGGTCGAGCATGGCGGTGATGGCCGCAATGCGCGCTTCGCCACGATTTCTCAGACCCATGGTTTTGTCGGCTTCCAATTCCTTCTGGCCAGAGAACAGCCGAGCCACCCAACCGGCCTCGCCGCTGGTTCCCGCATCCTCGGACCTCGGTGCGCGCGGCAGGTCCCAGACATCATCGGGCCAGTCGTCCCATTTGCCAGGGATGCCAAGGCGGTAGAACAATTCCACCTTTGGGCGCCGTCCATAGTAGAAGTTCTCGTTGAACTCTTCTTCCGCATCACGCCGAAACAGGATTTGCGGCTCTTCATCGGCATCCGGTCGGTAATCCGGCTGCAAGAGGTCGTCATTGTCGATGGTGCGCGACATTGGCACCGTGAAATACTTGAGATACGGCTTGGTGGTGACGCTTTCGACGATTTCAGACCAAGCCCCTTCCGTCAGAAAACAGTTGCCATCCCATGGCAGAACCCACTTGGCCCGGTCGCGCCCATCACGCAGGGCGGCGTTGCGCGCGCCGTTGTTGTGGATCAGGTAATTGTTCTTGAAGCGACGGACATGCGCCTCTGCACGCAATTGGTCGTACTCGTGCATGTCATGGTAGTGCCCGCGCAGAAAGAACGCATCCCCGGGAAAGCTGGCGAGGTCCCAATTCGCCTGCGCGTATTCCTCAAGAACAAACGGAATATGAAGGTAGGGCTGATTGCGGTCTTCCAACAACGCGATGATGGCCGCCTCCTGCTCGGGATCGACAATCCGGTTGACCACCCAACGTTTTTCGCAGGATGCGAGTTCTGGTTCGTGGTCCAGAAGAAACCGCAAATTCGTGAGCGTCTGACCCACTTCATGGCGCGGAGGCAGATCGTTGCCAAGAATACGGTAGAGAACGAATGTATCAGGCACCGCGTCAAGCCCGGAGGAGACATAATCTGCGCGGAGGGCGATAACGTCCGTTGTCGGTTTTCGAAATGGTCCCGATTTCTTTTTGCGCGGATTGAAGCGTTTCCCGATGACCTGTTCGTCTTTGATGAATTGATCCATGTCTTCCAGACGCTGCGCGAGATAGCCAGACGTGCTGAAATCGATGAGATTGTCACCCTTCCACTTCTGCCAGAGCCGGTGAAAGCGTTTTTGGAACAGGCCTGCGCTGTTCTCGCTGCCATAGATCGCCGGCGGAAAATATTCGTACGAAAACCCGGCATGTCGGATGGGTGTGTTGTTCGATTGATCCGTCAAGAAAAGCGGCCGGAAATCACGCGTGGCGCGGTAACGGCGCTCGATGACAGCGACAGCAGCCTCGATCTTTTCGGGCGTGAGACCAAAAAGGCAGACGAACACTGTTGCGCTTCTCTCGGTCACCGTCGGGGCAGAGAATCCCGGGCGCGGTTTGAGTACTTTTCGCGGGGCCGATGCCGTTGGCCAGGCATCGCCCAGTTCATCGTATAGCGGTTGGGGGGGCACAGCAACATCGGGCCTGCGCGTCGTCGACCAGGAAATTTCGACAAGACTGTCTTCGCGGGCCTTTTCATCCAGACGCTGATAGATATTGGCGATCCGGTAGTCCTGACCGTTATCGATTGAAGACCGGGATGTGGCGCCGGTCGTCTTGTTCGAACCCGAACGGCTCATGTCACACCTATCATTCTCTTGATCAATTCAGCGGCTTGAAGCGCGCCATTGGTTTGGTCGAAAGCGCGGCAGTTCTGCCTGAGAAACGCATTGGCCTGCGGGTTCAGCATCGCTTCGCACAACGGGGTCAGCAGGTGCATTTCCTCGTCGGTCAGATCGAAGCCAAAACTGTGTTCCTGGGCAAATTCGGCGCGTGCCCCCTGATCATCCATCGAAGGGTGGCGGTTCGCCACGAATATCGTCGGCAGCTGAAACGCGATGACTTCATGATACGTGTTGTATCCGGCGGCCGAAATCGAGAAATCGAATGCGTTGAAATAGCGGCTGATGGGGAAGGCACGCAAAATCTTAGTATCCGGCCATCTGGGAAGATGAACGGCCCCGTTGCTCCATTCGGCAATCACAATCTGAAGGTCTTCAAATCGACGCAGGTACATGATCAATCTGTCCAGCAGATCGATCACGTCGCGATTGCCCC
>JAUIIR010000086.1 GCA_030431485.1 Alphaproteobacteria bacterium | reverse complement strand
AACCAATGATTAAGATTTGCGCCCGCTTTGCGGCGGCGGTGTGGTACGACCGGACCCGGAGACTGGGATTGGACGTCGTGAAATGAAAATATCATCACTTCTGCAGGAAACGCTTAACCGTCATGGTGCACAGGCTTTGCAGCTTCTGCAGACCTACTGGATCGAGCTCACCTCACACGGCGATATTCCGCTTTGGTCAGATGTGAATCCCGGCGCCATTCAGGATGCTCTGGAATATGCCTTTCTTGCCGAAAGGCTTGGGTGCCGCGATGCGCGTTTGAGGATCGCAGGCGGCGGCGTGCAGCGCATGTTTGGGCCCGATGTTATAGGAAAACGGCTTTCACGGGCGTTGCATCCGGTTGCGCGGCTGCGGTTGTATTTCGCGTTCGAAACATGCGTTCACCAGCGCACGCCGTGTGACATCGACCTGAATTGTGCAGAGCCCTTCGCTCCTCATCGGGGCCATGCAAGATTGGTCATCTATCCGCTGCGCGACGCCGATGGGAGTGTCTCTCATTTTCTGGGTGCTGTCACGGAAACAGAAGCGTCCCCCAGATCCGGCGCGTCCTATCGCATCAGCGATGTACGTCACACCAATCGGCAGATCAAGGCACCGGCGCTGCGTCTGGTTATCAATAACACATAAAAAGGCAGCTCCGAAGAGCCGCCTTTTCGAAGTGGAGTGCAGAGAGTCAACCTGCTTTTGCGGCAAGTTGCGCCTCGCGGCGCGCTGTCAGCTCTTCTGCCACAAGGAACGCGAGTTCCAGGGACTGAGACGCATTGAGGCGCGGGTCGCAGGCTGTGTGATAGCGGTCGCTCAGGTTTTCCTCGCTCACCGCCCGGACACCTCCGGTGCATTCGGTCACATCTTGACCGGTCATCTCGAAATGCACGCCGCCCGGCACGGTGCCTTCGGCGTTGTGTACCGCAAAAAAGTCGCGCACTTCACGAAGGACCGAGTCGAACGGACGGGTCTTGTAGCCGGTCGAAGATTTGATGGTGTTGCCGTGCATCGGGTCACAAACCCAAGTCACGTTCGCGCCCTCTTCGGCCACGGCCTTGATGAGACGCGGCAAATGCTCACCAACTTTGCCCGCGCCAAAACGTGCAATCAGCGTCAGCTTGCCGGCCTCATTATCGGGGTTCAACTTGGACATCAGGATCTTGAGGTCTTCGGCTGTCGTGGTCGGACCGCACTTGAGACCCACCGGGTTCAGCACGCCGCGTGCGAATTCCACATGCGCGCCATCTGGCTGACGTGTGCGGTCACCGATCCAGATCATGTGGCCCGAGCCTGCCAACCATTTGCCGGACGTCGAATCCTGACGGGTCAGCGCCTCTTCGTACTCAAGCAGAAGAGATTCATGGCTGGTGTAGAAATCTACGGTCTGCAGCGTGTGCGCGCGGTCGCTGTCGACACCTGCGGCTTTCATGAAATCAAGCGTATCGCTGATGCGGTTCGCCATGTCACGGTACTTTTCCGACTCTTCGCGATCGGTAAAGCCCAGCGTCCACTGGTGCACCTGGTGTACATCAGCGTAACCACCCGTCGAGAACGCGCGCAGAAGGTTCAGCGTTGCCGCGGCTTGTGTGTATGCCTGCAGCATCTTGGCTGGATCGGGGATGCGCGCTTCGGGCGTGAACGCCAACTCGTTGATGATGTCGCCACGGTAGCTCGGCAATTCCACACCATCGACCACTTCGGTCGGCGCCGAGCGTGGTTTGGCGAACTGGCCGGCCATCCGGCCGACTTTGACCACAGGCACCTTGGCGCCGAAAGTCAAAACCATTGCCATCTGCAGCATGACCTTAAACGTGTCACGGATCGCATTTGCGCTGAACTGGTCAAACGCCTCGGCACAATCGCCGCCCTGAAGCAAAAACGCTTCACCACGCGACGCCGCGCCCAATTCTTTCTTAAGCTTCCGGGCCTCACCAGCAAAAACCAGCGGCGGATACTTCGACAGCTGGGCTTCTACAGCTTCCAGCTTTGCCTGATCCGTATAGTCAGGCATCTGCACCCGCGGTTTCGCGCGCCAGCCTGATTTTTGCCACTCGGTCATTGTCTCTACTCCGGTATCGTCCAAGTAAGTTAGCGTTAGCGGGCCTGCTATACAGAAACGGGTCCGGTCTGACCAGTGACGAAATGCCCGGGAACGCTTGACCCGGCGCGTCAGTTCTGACCATGTGACCTGCAACGTGCCGCAGAGCACAGCAGAAGGCCCGATTTTCTATGCTACCGACACGCCAAACCGTCGAACTGGATCACATTCCCAAAAAGCCACGCCGGTTCGTTTTTGTCCTGCTCCCCGAGTTTACAATGCTATGCTTTGCCGCGGCAGTGGAATCTCTGCGGATTGCCAACCGGATGGCAAATCGCAAGCTCTACGATTGGTCGATTATCGGTGAAGGTGGAGAGTCCATCACTTGTTCGGCCGGTGTGTCCTTTGGTCTGGATTCGGATCTGGTTGAGCTGAATCGCGATGATGTCGTCCTGCTGTGCGGCGGCATTGACGTACAGGCGGCAACCACCAAGCGCGTCATCAACTGGCTGCGCCGCGAAGCACGCCGGGGACTGTCCATCGGTGGCTTGTGCACCGCCGCCTACAGCCTTGCGACCGCTGGTTTGCTTGATGGCAAACGCGCAACGATCCACTGGGAAAATCAGGACAGCTTTACCGAAGAATTCCCCGAGGTGAACCTGACCAAGTCGATCTTCGTGGTCGATGGCAGCCGCATCACGACGGCCGGCGGCACCGCGTCGGTCGATCTGATGCTCAAGATCATTGCAGATGACCACGGCGAAGAACTCGCAGGGGCAGTTGCTGATCAGCTGATCTACAATTCGATCCGGACCGATCAGGACACCCAGCGCCTTTCTGTGCCAACCCGCATCGGTGTGCGCCATCCGAAACTGTCCAAAGTTATTCAGATGATGGAGCAGAACATTGAAGAGCCGATCAGCCCGTCGGTGCTGGCCCAGCAAGTGGGGATGTCGACGCGCCAGCTTGAACGCCTTTTCCGCCGCTATCTCAGCCGCAGCCCAAAGCGGTACTACATGGAACTGCGCCTGCAGAAGGCGCGAAACCTGCTGATGCAGACGGATATGAGCGTCATCAACGTGGCGCTGGCTTGTGGTTTTGCGTCGCCATCGCATTTCTCAAAATGCTACCGCGCACATTATGAGACCACGCCCTATCGCGAACGCGGCGCCCACGCCTCACGTCTGTCGGTCTGAGCCGGATTTTCAACATCGCGGATTGCGTCTCTCCGGTCAGATGTCCAACCCGGTCAGTTGAAAGTCATTATCAATCGCAAAATCAAAGACTTGAGCGACAGGCTTTGTCCCGCTAAAGCGCTCCCATCCGAAAGAGGAACGCCATGTCCGCTGCGCTCAAACTCGCCGTAGGAAGCCTGCTGGTGGGCGTCATTGTGCTTGGCCTCAAGGCCTTGGCATGGTGGATCACAGGTTCGATCGCGTTTCTGTCCGATGCCCTTGAAAGCACCGTCAACCTGACAACAGCTTTCGCCGCCCTGATCGCAATTCAGGTGGCGCAGCGCCCCGCAGATGCAAACCATCCGTTTGGGCACCACAAAGCCGAGTTCTTTAGCGCGGTGCTTGAAGGTGTGATGATCATCATCGCGGCACTGTTCATCTTGCGAGAGGCATATGAGGGCCTGATAGCCCCACGCGCGCTGGATGCACCGATAGAGGGTCTGTTGATCAACGGAGCGGCGACCGTGCTGAACGCCGTTTGGGCGATGGTCCTTGTGAAGCAAGGCCGGCGGCTGAAATCCCCTGCCCTTGTCGCGGATGGCAAACATCTCTGGACGGACGTGATCACCTCGGCCGGCGTTGCCATTGGCGTTATGCTGGCGATCCTGACAGATTGGTGGCTGTTCGACCCGATCATGGCCGCGCTTGTCGCAGTAAATATCCTGTGGTCCGGCTCGCGTGTGGTGAAAGAGTCGCTGAGCGGCTTGATGGACGAAGCGGTGTCAGAGGACACGCTCACACGGATCCGTGACCTGATCTCGGAACACGCAACCGGAGCTGTCGAGGCGCATGATCTGCGCACCCGCCATGCCGGGCGCGTGACCTTTGTCGAATTTCACTTGGTCGTGCCAGGTGAGATGACCGTATTCGATGCGCATGAAATCTGTGACCGCATCGAGGCCGCAATAGAAAAAGCCGAGCCAGACAGCCGCGTGACCATTCACGTCGAGCCTGAGCACAAGCAAAAGCACACCGGAATCGTTGTTCTGGATTGACAGTTTGCCAACACGCTATGCCTCTATTTTATAAGACAAATACGTCAAAATTGCCACATAGTTGCTAAAGTTCGGACACGGGACGTCGTTAGCTTCGAAGAGTAACTCCTTTCGCTGCAGTCCCACTCTCAGTTCCGAACGAGGCATACCGTTGGCAACGATCTATGACCTTATCGAGGTCACCGACATCAGTCCGGACACAACCTATTCCGCCCTTCAAGGAAATTACCTTGGAGTGGTGGATGGTATGGTTTCGACCGATCTTGACGACGGAGAATTCGACCAGGGCGACGTGGTCACAATCGACGGCGTCGACTACACCATCAACCTCATTCAAGAGCCTTTGAGCAGCGGTCGCTTTACGCTGACCGATGGCACAAACCTCAGCTTTGATCCCCAAAGCGAAAGCAATCTGTCAGCGACCTTCCTGACGCTCACGAACGGGGTTGATACCCGATATTTCATTGTCCCCAACGACAGCTATGGAGACATGACTATCAGCGAAATCCGGACAGGGAGTCTGGAGGACGTTGCGGGTAATGACTCGGCCATTCAGTCCACAACCAACAACAACGTCTCAGTTGTTTGCTTTGTTCAAGGCACATTGATCCTGCGTGCCGATGGACGGTCGGTTCCTGTTGAAGCCCTTCGGATTGGCGACCTTGTCGAAACCCTAGATCACGGGGCGCAGCCAATTGTCTGGACCGGCGTGCGTTCGGTCAGCGCGTCCCAAATCATGACACGGCCCGAATTGAGACCTGTCGAGATCGCCCAAGGCGCGTTGGGTAATGACACTCCGGATCGACCGCTTCTGGTGTCGCAACAACACCGAATTTTCGTCCGCTCAATAATTGCGGAGAGAATGTTTGGCACGCCAGAAGTTCTTGTTCCGGCGAAACAATTGCTCGGATTGGATGGGGTATCCATATCCGAGCGCATGACATCCATCGACTACCATCACTTCATGTGCCAAAGACATGAAGTTGTGTTTTCGAACAACGCACTATGCGAAAGCCTTTATCCCGGAGAACAGGCGTTGAAAACGCTGACCTCGCTTGCCGCAACATCGGCGAACCATCCGGAACTGAAGGCCGCCAGCGCTTTGTCTTACGCCCCTTGCCGGACCTTTGCCAAAGGCGCCAAGGCGCGCCGTTTGACCATGCGGCACAGGAAAAATGCCCGAGAGTTGGTCAACCTGTCAGCCAGCCGATGATGCGGCCTGCCTGCGCCACAGTAATCTAGCTGGGCGCCAGTCTGTACAACGCGCCATTGCCGACGCTGAGAAACCAGATCGCCCCATCCGGCCCTTGGCGCACATCGCGCAAACGTTGCGTGCTGTCACCGCTGATCTGCTCCACCTCCCGCAACGGCGCACCGGAGAGGCGCGAAATGTAGTCAAACTTGAGCGACCCCGCAAAAAGATCGTTATTCCACGCCGCAATCGGTCCGTTGATATAAAACGCGAGCCCAGACGGCGCGATGGACGGATCCCAATAGGTTTCCGGTTGCGCCATCCCCGGCTTTTCGGTGCCCTCGCCGATCCTGCGGCCCGAATAATGCGTCCCGTAGGAAATGATGGGCCAACCGTAATTGACACCCTTCTCGATGCGGTTCACCTCGTCCCCGCCGCGGGCACCATGTTCGGTGATCCAAAGCTGTCCGCTGCTGTCCAGCGCAGCCCCTTGCGGATTGCGGTGGCCGTAGGACCAGATCGCGGGTTGCACGCCATCGGTGTTTACAAACGGGTTGTCGTTGGGCACTTCGCCGGTCTTTGTGATGCGTAGCACCGATCCGTTGTGCAACCTGCGGTCCTGCGCCGTGTCGTCTGACCCGCGATCACCAACAGTGACAAACAATGTGCCGTCCCGCGCCTCTACCAGACGTGACCCGAAATGCCGCCCTCCGCTCGAGCCTGCCGCGATTTCGAAGATGGTTTCGTGATTTCTCAACGTGCTGCCATCGGCGCTCAGCACCGCTTTGGTCACCGCAGTCCCGCTCCCGCGCCCCTGCCGCTTTGCGTGGGTGAAGAACAGCGTTCGGCTCTGTGCGAAATCGCGCGGGACGAGCACGTCCAGCAATCCGCCCTGCCCGTCGATATGCACCTCTGGTGGAGATTGCACGACCCCAACGCCTTCGCCCGGTGTCACCTGCAAAACGCGACCGCCACGTTCTGTCATCACGATTTTACCATCTGGTAAAAAACCGAAACTCCACGGTTCATCCAAGCCAGTCACAACGGCAGACACCTGCATGGCGCCCGCGCTGGTCTCAATGGTCTCTGCCGTAACCTGTGCCGCCAGCGGGGAAAGCACTGCGGAAGACAGCATCAGCGAAAGCGACAGGGTCAGACGGCGCATAACAGACATCGGCAGATCTCCAGTGGCTTCAGACCCCACCCCATATGGATGAAACTGCCCTTGCGGCAACCAGAGTTACAAAGTCGTGATGCTGACGCAAGACGCTGAAAAAGATTCGCCCCACGCAAAACACAGCAGCCAAGCCTCTGAAAACAAACAGATCGCATGCGGCCCACCCAAATCTGAGGGGTCTTTCCTTTTCCCGACCATCTGAATATCGTGACCGCCAGAACACAGCGATGTTCCAACATGGGAGTGACATTATGAAAAAGTTTATGACAGCCACTGCGGCTGCCGCTTTGATGGCGGGGTCTGCATTTGCAGCCAGCCATTCCAACGAGATCAAGATGGGCATCATTCTGGGCTTCACCGGCCCGATTGAATCCCTGACGCCTGCCATGGCCGCCGGTGCCGAAATGGCGATCAACGAGGTGTCTGAGAGCGGCAAACTGCTTGGCGGCGCAACCGTATCCGCTGTACGCGCAGACTCGACCTGCGTCGACAGCGCCGCAGCCACTGCCGCAGCAGAGCGTCTGATCACCTCGGACGGCATCAGCGCGATGATGGGGCCGGATTGCTCGGGCGTGACCGGCGCGGTTCTGGCGAACGTGTCCGTGCCAAATGGCATGGTGATGATTTCGCCGTCCGCCACCTCGCCCGCCCTGTCGGCCGCCGAGGACAACGGCCTCTTCTTCCGCACCGCTCCTTCAGATGCGCGTCAGGGTGAAGTTCTTGCGAACATCATGATCGAAAAAGGCATCACGAGCGCTGCCGTGACCTACACCAACAACGACTACGGCAAAGGTTTTGCCGATGCGTTCCAGGCCGCGTACGAAGCCGCCGGTGGATCAGTGACCCTGTCCGCGCCGCATGAAGACGGCAAGGCAGATTATTCCGCTGAAGTCGGCGCACTGGCCTCGGCTGGTGGCGATGCGCTGGTCGTGCTGGGCTATGTCGATCAGGGTGGCGCAGGCGTCATTCAGGGCGCGCTCGACACCGGGGCATTCGATATGTTCGCCATGGGTGACGGCATGATCGGCGACTCCCTGGTCGAACGTTTTGGCGACGATATTGCCGGCATGATCGGCACAGCGCCGGGCTCCGACAACGAAGGCGGTGCAATGTTCGCTGAAATGGCAACTGCAGCAGGCATCGACGGCACCTCGGTTTATGCCGGTGAATCCTACGACGCCGCAGCGCTCATGCTTCTCGCGATGGCAGCCGCCGGGTCGAAAGAGCCAGCAGACTACCAGTCGCATGTTTTCCACGTGGCCAACGCGCCGGGCGAACCGATCCTGCCGGGTGAGCTTGGCAAGGCACTCGACATCATCGCGGGTGGCGGCGACGTGGATTATCAGGGCGCAACCGGCGTCGAACTGGTTGAGCCGGGTGAAGCTGCAGGGTCCTATGCCGAGTTTACCGTAGAAGGCGGCGAACTGAAGGTTGTCGGTTACCGCTGAGCCGCGTAAAGCATCTGACACCAAGCGGCGCGGGCATTGTCTCGCGCCGTTTCACTATAAAAAAGGCGGGCCGGACAACACCGCCACAGGGATAGACGATGATCGAGGTGAAAAACCTTCACCGCCATTTCGGCGGTTTTCGCGCGGTTGATGGCGCCACTCTCGAGATTGAGACCGGGTCCATCACTGGGCTTGTTGGCCCGAACGGCGCTGGAAAAACCACTCTTTTCAATGTGGTGGCGGGCGTTCTTCCGCCAACATCGGGTCAGGTTCTGATGGCCGGAGAGGACATCACGGGCTTGCCGCCGCACACCCTGTTTCACAAGGGGCTGCTGCGCACGTTCCAAATTGCCCACGAGTTCAGTTCCATGTCCTGCCGGGAAAACCTGATGATGGTACCGGGTGCACAGACGGGTGAGACTCTCTGGAACACGTGGTTTGGCCGCAAGCGTATCGCCGACGAGGAACGCGCACTGCGCGCCAAAGCGGATGAGGTGCTGGAATTCCTGACCATCGAACAGCTGGCCGACCATAAGGCCGGTCAGGTCTCGGGTGGGCAGAAAAAGCTGCTGGAACTGGGCCGCACCATGATGGTCGACGCGCGGATCGTCTTTCTGGACGAGGTGGGAGCCGGGGTGAACCGCACCCTGCTCAACACCATCGGTGATGCGATCATCCGGCTCAACAAGGAACGCGGCTACACGTTCTGCATGATCGAGCATGATATGGATTTCATCGGCCGGCTTTGCGATCCGGTGATCGTCATGGCCGAGGGCAAGGTGCTGTCGAAAGGCACAATCGACGAGATCAAGGCCGATGAGCGCGTGATCGAGGCTTATCTGGGCACCGGTCTGAAGAACAAGGATGCGGTGTCATGAGCGGCAACCCCTATCAGGACGACCGCGGCAACAAGGACGCGTCGATCACCAACCCGCATGGTCAGGGCACATTGACTGCATCGGGCACGCAGGAACGGCCGATGCCGGGGCATGACGGACCATTTCTGATCGGCGAAAACATGACCGGCGGCTATGGCAAAGCCGGTCCGGACATTCTGCACGGCTGCACCATTGCCGTGGAGAAAGGCGAGATCGCGGTGATCGTCGGCCCTAACGGCGCGGGCAAGTCCACGGCGATGAAGGCGGTGTTCGGCATGCTCGACCTGCGCGAGGGGCGTGTGCTGCTGGATGGCGAGGACATAACCCAACTCACGCCACAGGCGCGGGTGCGTTACGGCATGGGGTTCGTGCCGCAGACCTCAAACATTTTCACGTCGATGACGGTGGAAGAGAACCTCGAAATGGGGGCGTTCATCCGCGAAGACGACTACCGCAATACGATGGAGCGGGTGTATGAGTTGTTCCCGATCCTGCGCGACAAGCGACGACAGCCCGCAGGCGAATTGTCTGGTGGTCAGCGCCAACAGGTGGCCGTTGGCCGCGCGCTGATGACCCAGCCCAAGGTGCTCATGCTGGACGAGCCGACTGCAGGTGTGTCGCCCATCGTCATGGACGAACTGTTCGACCGGATCATCGAAGTGGCGCGGACGGGGATTTCGATCCTGATGGTCGAACAGAACGCGCGGCAGGCGCTGGAGATTGCCGACAAGGGTTATGTGCTAGTGCAGGGCGCGAACGGCTATTCGGGGACCGGCAAGGATTTGCTGGCGGACCCGGACGTGCGCCGTTCGTTCCTGGGCGGTTGACGGGAGCACGCGCGGAGATGTGGAATTTGCATATTTTTGAAAAGAAGAAGATGGGGATGCGCCCCGTCCGCAGCGGAGGGTTCCCGGCATGGACCTTTTGAACGGTTTTGTGGCGCTCGCCAATTTCGTGCTGATCCCGGCGATTGCCTATGGCAGCCAACTGGCGCTGGGGGCGCTAGGGGTGACGCTGATCTATGGCATCCTGCGATTCTCCAACTTTGCCCACGGCGACACGATGGCGGTGGGCACGATGGTGGCAGTGCTGGCCACATGGGGTTTACAGGGTATGGGGGTAAGCCTTGGGCCGCTCCCAACGGCGCTGCTGGCGATCCCGGTGGGCATCCTTGGAGCGACGGCGCTGGTGCTTTTGACGGACAAGTATGTCTACAAGTTCTACCGGGCGCAGAAGGCGAAACCTGTGATCCTTGTGATCGTGTCGATGGGTGTGATGTTCATCTATAATGGGCTGACACGGATCATCATCGGGCCGGATGATTACCGCTTTGCCGACGGCGAGCGGTTTGTCATCTCGGCGCGGACATTCCGCGACATGACCGGGCTTTCCGAAGGACTGGCGCTGCGCACGACGCAGGTGATCACGGTGATCACCGCTATCGTGGTGGTGGCTGCGCTGTTCTGGTTTCTGAACAAGACGCGTACCGGTAAGTCCATGCGGGCGTTTTCAGACAACGAGGACCTGGCGCTTTTGTCGGGGATCAACCCGGAGCGCGTGGTGCTCGTCACGTGGCTGATCGTGGCGTCGTTGGCAACGGTGGCAGGGGTGCTTTATGGCCTTGATAAATCGTTCAAGGCCTTCACTTATTTCCAGCTTCTTCTGCCGATCTTCGCCGCCGCCATCGTCGGAGGCCTTGGCAATCCGCTGGGTGCCATTGCTGGGGGCTTCGTGATCGCCTTTTCCGAGGTGGGGATCACATATGCCTGGAAGAAGGTGCTGGGCTACATGTTGCCCCCTGCCCTTGAGCCGGATGGCCTCGTGCAGATCCTGAGCACCGAATACAAGTTCGCGGTCAGCTTCGTGATCCTCGTGATCGTATTGCTGTTCCGACCAACCGGTCTTTTCCGGGGGAAAGCGCTATGAGAACCATTCTGCTTTTCGTCGCCGTGGCCTGTCTCATTCTCGGGACCGGTTTTCTGCAAAGCTGGAACTCGGCTCTGCTGATCCTGAACATGGGATTGATCAGCGCTGTGATGGCCCTGGGGGTGAACCTGCAATGGGGGCTCGCGGGCCTGTTCAACGTGGGTGTCATGGGCTTTGTCGCGCTTGGCGGCCTCGCTGTTGTGCTGATCTCCATGCCACCTGTGGGTGCTGCGTGGCAGGCCGGAGGTGGCGGCATCCTGTTGGGTCTGGTGCTTGGCGCGGCAACCATTGTGGCGGCGGTGCTGGTTTGGTCGCGCACATCCGGTACGCTGCGAGGATGGGCCACTGCGGCAGTGCTGCTTATCGGCATGGTGATCTATCGCATGGTACTTGACCCGTCGGTTGAGGCTGTGGAGGCCGTTGATCCGGCGCTTGCAGGATATCTCGGAGGTCTTGGATTGCCTGTTCTCGTGGCATGGCCAGTGGGCGGACTGCTTGCTGCTGGGGCTGCTTGGGTAATTGGCAAGACCGCACTTGGCCTGCGCTCGGACTATCTGGCGATTGCGACGCTTGGTATTGCCGAGATCGTCATTGCGATCCTGAAGAACGAAGACTGGCTCGCGCGCGGTGTGAAGAACGTCATCGGCCTGCCCCGCCCCGTGCCATACGAAGTCGATTTACAGAACGATCCGGCGTTTGTGGAACGGGCAGTCGGGTTTGGGCTCGACCCGACGACGGCGTCGACAATCTACGTCAAGGTCGAATACGGTATTCTCTTCGCGATTGTCCTGATCGTGTTGCTTGTGCTTGCACAACTAGCGCTGAACAGTCCTTGGGGCCGGATGATGCGAGCGATCCGTGACAATGAAACCGCGGCCCGAGCCATGGGTAAAGATGTCACCGCGCGACATCTGCAGGTGTTTATCCTTGGATCTGCCATCTGTGGCGTTGCAGGGGCGATGATGACGACGCTTGATGGCCAGCTCACACCCGGCAGCTACCAACCGTTGCGGTATACCTTCCTCATCTGGGTGATGGTGATAGTTGGCGGCTCTGGGAACAATCTTGGTGCTGTTCTGGGTGGTTTCCTGATCTGGTTCCTTTGGGTGCAGGTTGAACCGATGGGACATCTGCTGATGTCACTGGTGACCGCGGGGATGGCCGATGGGTCCTGGCTCAAGGCACATTTGCTCGACAGTGTGCAGCACATGCGCCTTTTGACGATGGGCATCATCCTGCTGCTGGTTCTGCGGCTTAATCCCAGAGGACTTTTGCCCGAACGCTGATGCTATGCCGCGCCGTATGAGACCTTTCGGTAAGAGACGGCGCGGCAAATACTCCGTAATCTGGCAGAACAGGCAGATGATCGCCGCGTCTGCCGGATAGACGACAGAAGTGAGCAGAACGATGCGTGACATTCCTACAGCCGAGCTGACAGCATTGGTGGTCGACGATCATCCGCTCTTCTGTGACGCGCTGATGCTGACCCTGCGCTCCATCGCGGATTTTGCGGAAATTCAAACCGCAGGCACGATGGATATCGCGCTCGACAAGGTTGCGTCCGGAGATGATTTCGATCTGATTCTGCTGGATTTGAACCTGCCTGACGTGAATGGGCTAGACGGGCTGGTGCGTCTGCGCACGGCAGCCCCGAAAGCGACGATACTGATAGTCTCGTCGATGGCCGACAACCGCATGATCAGCCATGCGCTCAAGGCTGGCGCAAATGGGTTTGTGCCAAAGCATTCTCAGCGCGCCGTATTCCGCAAGGCGTTCGATGCGGTGCGCGAAGGAAACGCTTTTGTCCCGGATGGCTATATTGATCCACAGGGACAGGAGACCAATCGCGACGCGCCTGAAGAGGCTTTGTCCCGTCTGGCATCCCTGACCAATCAACAGGCCCGGATCCTCAATCTGATTTGTGAAGGCAAGCTGAACAAACAGATCGCCTTTGACCTGTCGATTGCCGAAACCACGGTCAAAGCGCATGTCACGGCAATCATGCGCAAACTGGGCGTGCACAGTCGTACTCAAGCGGTGCTGATCGCTCAGGAAGCCCGGTTCAACCGGGTCTTGCCAAGCGACGGCTGATCCTTCTATCATCCCTGACAGCCAGCACTTGGGAACCAAAGAGTGGAAGGATGCAGGGCATTTCCTGAGGCCGAACGTTCCGAGACCGCCGAGGTCATCGCAGTGGCACAAGTGCCTTGTGATGACCCTGCGTCCGCCGATCAGATCGCCACACAGCTTGGACCGGGACCTTTCGAGCTTGTGTGTCTTTTTGTGTCTCCGGAGGCGGATTTCGCAGCGTTGGTCAAAGCAACCGCGGACCTGTTTGAGGGGGCGGACGTGTTGGCGTGTACAACCGCCGGCGAAATTGGACGCTCGGGGTACGAAGACGATCAGATCATTGCTGTTGCGTTTCGCAAGGACCACTTCAAATTTCTAACATATGCCATTGAAAACCTTGATGACATCGAAGAACAGTCCGTTGCAGACGCATTGATCGAAGCGCGGCTTGCGTTGACCCAGAAGACCCCGGACTGGACGTCTGAATTCGCGTTTCTCATGGTCGATGGGATGAGCCTGAGGGAAGAGCAATTGACCGCCTTCCTGTCAGCGGGATTGGGACCAACCCCGCTGTTCGGAGGCTCTTCGGGGGACGGAACCCGATTTGGGCAAACATGGCTCGCGCGCAATGGTACAGTGATGCAGAATGCGGCGATTGTCGTGGTCGGGCGCTGTGATCGACCGGTGCGCGTCTTCAGCCTTGACCATCTGATCCCAACTGAGCAGCGCATGGTGGTGACCTCTGCCACGCCCGAAGATCGCATCGTGCACGAGATCAATGCCGAACCGGCGGCGCTGGAATACGCGCGTCTGCTGGGCTTAGACCCGCACCAGTTGGACCAGTTCACCTTTGCCGAACACCCGGTGGTCGTCCGGCTGGGCGACGTGCACCACGTCCGGGCGATCCAGCAAGTGAAGGAGAACCACGACCTGGTGTTCTTCTCCGCCATCAACGAAGGCATGGTGCTCACGCTTGCGACACATGACGATATCGTGGCCCATCTGGATCGGGGGCTCAGCGATCTTGGAAAGACCGGAAAACCAGAGTTTATTTTGGGCTGTGACTGTATACTGCGTCGGATCGAGGCAGGTCGCTTGCAGAAAACCCGCGCCGTCTCGGATGTGCTAAGCGCGCATAACGTCATCGGGTTTTCGACCTATGGCGAACAGATTGGCGGCCTGCATGTCAACCAGACCCTGACGGGTGTGGCCATCTACCCGGCCCACAGCGACGAGGCGACCGATGTCCCTGATTGACCCGAACGACAGTTTGGAGCGTCAGAACGAAAAACTGCTCAAGATTGCAGACAGTCTGATGCGTCGTGTTGAATACGGGACGTCGCAATCCGGAGCAGCCTATGCACAGTTCGAACGCGCGGCCCTTCTGGAAAAGCGGGTGCGGGAACGCACGCTGGAGCTAGAGCGCACGCTCGACCTGCTTCATGATGCAAACGCGCAGTTGGCCCGCGCCAATCAGGAAACCGAGGCCGCCCGGCGCAACCTTGCAGACGCGATTGAGACGATTTCGGAAGGCTTTGCCCTCTTTGATCCAAACGATGATCTGGTGATGTGCAATTCTCGTTTTTGCCGGGATTTCAGAGACACCGCAAATGATCTGAAACCCGGTCTCGCGTTTGACAGCTATGTGGATCGGGTCAGCCGATCCGCCTATCTACAAATGCCTGACCACCAGGACCGCGACACTTGGGCGAAGCTGCGCCGCCAGCGCCATAAAGACCGGCGGGTGATGTTCAATGTGCAACTGACCCACGATCGCTGGCTGCAGGTGTCAGAACACCGCACAGCAAATGGTGGCACGGTTGTGCTGCAGACAGACATCACTGACATCATGCGGGTCGAGCGGCAGGAGCAGGCGAAACTCCGGGACAAACAAACGCGCATGATCCGCGCGACACTGGACCACTTGAATCAGGGTGTGTGTATCTTTGACGAAAACGCGCGGCTGGTCGGCTGGAACCAAAAACTCGGCAGTCTGCTGTCAATCCCGGCGCGGCGATTGCGGATCGGGGCCTCTTTCACAGGGTTGTTGGACGACCTTGACGACACCTTCGAATTCACACGCGGAATAGACCGGGACTCTTTCCGCCGCTGGGCCAAGGAAGACGGTTTGCGTCAGCCGGTTTCGTTTGAGGTCCAGCGCGGCGACAGCATCGTTCTGCATATCTTTGGGCGGGCGATGCCGGACAGGGGCTTTGTGATTTCCTGCACCGATGTGTCGGCCGAACGCGAAGCGGCACAAAAGCTTTATGAATTGAACGAAATCCTCGAACAGCGCGTGATGGAGCGGACGCTGGAATTGGAGGACGCGTTGAGCGCGGCGGAACGGGCCAACGCGTCGAAGTCGCGCTTTGTAGCCGCTGCCAGCCACGACCTGCTGCAGCCTCTTTCGGCGGCAAAGCTTTTCATGGCATCGCTATCGGATAAGATCGAAACCCCAAACGAGCAGGCCGTTCTGGCCAAAGCGGAGACCGCCCTCGGGGCTGCAGAGCAGATCATTGATGCCTTGCTCAATATCTCGAAACTTGAATCCGACGGGCTTAGTTTTGACATCCGACCGGTGGCTTTGCGCGAAATCTTCGATCCTTTGCGGGACGAAATGGAAATGCTCGCCGAAAAAAAGGGGCTGACGCTGCGCATTGTTGACAGCTCTCTTGTGGTTGAGTCCGACCCGGCATACCTGCGGCGCATCGTTCAGAACCTGCTGACCAACGCCATCCGCTATACAAACAGCGGTCGAGTGGTTGTTGGGGCGCGGCGCAATGGAGAGTCGGCCCGGATCGAGGTTTGGGACACTGGCCCGGGCATCGCCGAAGAAGATCAAAATTCAATTTTTGAAGAGTTTCGCCGCCTTGACGCCAAGGCCAGCAACAACGACGGCCTGGGGCTTGGCCTCGCGATTGTCGAACGCGCTTGCGCCCGTTTGGGTCACCCGCTGGGACTTTGGTCAGAACCCGGGCGCGGATCGTGCTTTATGCTAAACGTGCCGCTTGCCCGGCAGGCGCAACCGCATACGCCGGTCAAATCCCGCAGCACATCCGCTATGTCTTTGCTGAAATCAGGGTTGATTGTGCTCTTGGTTGAAAACGACCCACAGCTCCGACGCGCCATGTCGATCCTGATCGAAAGCTGGGGCATAAGTGTGATCGAAAGCGAAAACGCCGAAAGCGCCCTTGAATTGATGGAAGATCTGCAGATCACGCCGGACGCTCTGTTGCTCGACTATCAACTTGGCGAAGGCGCGTCCGGGACCGAGCTATACGAAGAACTGACGCGACGTCTGGGCCGTCTGCCCTGCGTCATTGTTTCTGCAGAACGGTCGGCACAGTTGCGCCACGAGACGAAACGGCTTGGAATTGAACTGCTGCTTAAACCGCTTGACCGGACAAAGCTGATCGAATTCCTTCACGCCGCCGCCCGGCAAATCGCGGGCTGACGTCTACTCGGCAACCTTTTTACCGGAGACTGCGTCGGAGGACACAAGATAGTCTTTGACCCGCTCGGCAATCGACTCTGGCCAACGCCGCGTCCGCAGGGCCACCGCTTCGGTCAGAACAAGCGTGCCGGTTACCGAAACGCGGTTCTCTGCCCCGGTGGTCGCTCCCAATTCCAACCACATGCTGCTGCGTCGAAGCTCACGCACAGACAGCCGCCACGTCAGGCGATCACCAAGACGGCTCGGCGCGGGAAACTCGGCGCTGATGTTGACAAACGGCAACGAAAGTCCGTCGCTGCCCTGAATCTGGCTGATGGGCCAATCCAGAGCCTCATCAAGCCAGTTTTCGATAACCGTGTGTACCATATCGAAATATCGGGGAAGGAAGACGATACCGGAAGGTTCACAATCTCGCAGCATGATATCGTGAACGTATTTGTATGCCGGCATCGCGAACAACCCTGTCAAAATCCAGTCTTCACCCAACGCCCGTGGGATGACTTCTCTATTCTAAAAAACGGTGATGTTTTCAACAAATTTCGTCTTTGGCGCTTAAGGATGATGCAAGACTAACCTTAAAGCGGCGTCACGCGAACGAAATCACCGCGCGATCACAATATCTGCGCGCAGGCCGCCGAGCGTGTCACTGTCGCCCAGACGTAAAACACCGCCATGCGCCCGCGCGATGTCGGCGGCGATGGCCAGGCCCAGCCCAACGCCCGAGCCTTTGTCCTGATTGCGGGCCGGATCGAGTCGTACGAATGGACGCAACGCGGCATCCCGTTGATCGGTCGCAATGCCGGGACCATCATCCTCGATCCGAATGCGAAGAGATTTTTCGGTGAGCACAACAGACACCTCACATCGGGTTCCATAGCGTTCCGCATTGCCAATCAGGTTCTCAATCGCACGGCGCATTGCCATTTGTCGCAGCATGACCTGACCTGCCCCAGCGGTTTCGACCAGGTCAACCGGCGTCCCACTGCGCGCGCAGTCCTCCACAACCCGCTTCACGAAGTCTGGTATGTCCGTCTCTTCCGGCTGCGCGCTGTCCGCGTTGCCGCGTGCAAAATCGAGAAACGCATCAATCAGCTTTTGCATATCATCGATGTCGCGCTCCAACGCGTCGCGATCCGCATTGTCCAGCATCGAAACCGCAAGACGCAGCCGAGTCAGTGGCGTCCTCAGATCATGACTGATCCCCGACAGCATCATGGTGCGCTGTTCGATCTGCCGTTCGATCCGTGCGCGCATGTCAAGAAACGCATGCCCTGCCGCCCGCACTTCCAGCGCGCCTGAAGGTGAATACGGCACGTGTCGTCCCCGGCCAAATGCTTCTGCAGCCCCGGCCAGCCTGGTGATCGGGCGCAGTTGGTTACGCAAATACAGATAGGCGATCAGCGTCAGCAACGCGCCGAAAACCACCATATTCACCAAAAGCTGATGCGGGTTCGACGCCGAGGCCCGGCCTCGGTCGAACTCGATCAATGTCAAAGGTTCACCATCCCTCTGGACCCAAACCAGAACGGTCCAATCATCCACGAGATGCGCGCGCTCGAACCCGATCACATAAGACCGCAACGTGCGGATCACCACGATCCCCGAGAAGTCGTACCAGCGACGCAAATCCTCTGACGGTATTTCATCCGGCGATGTGGGCAGAAAGTCGAAACTCAACGCATCTGCAATGCCCGGCGTGTCGCGCCAGTCCGGATCAAGCGTCGTGTTGATCTGTCGCGCCACCTCACGGCTTAGCTGTTCTGTCACACCCTCGAAATGGCGTTGTACAAACACGACAGACACCACCAGCTGCAGCGTCACCACCGGAAGCAGCAGGATCAGCGCAGCTCGGCCATAAAGCCCACGCGGCATATAACGTTTCAGCCAGTCAAATGTCATACGGCGACGCTAACCCACGCCCGGGAAAAACGGAATGTCCCTGTCTGTCAGGGATTGCAATTCACCGGCGACGCTGATGCTTTGACAAATATGATGCAGGACCCGCAGCCCGACTTCCAACCCAGTGCCGGAATAGCTGAATGTCTCAGTCCCGGATTGCGGCGCGTTTTGGCAGCCAATCCATCTCCCATGACATTTCGAGGGACCAACACCTACCTGCTCGGAGACCACGACCTGGCCATCATCGATCCCGGCCCGGCAGATCCGTCCCATCTGACTGCTCTTCTGGCAGCCATCGGAAATGCACAGGTTTCGGCGATTCTTGTCACGCATGCCCATGTCGATCACTCACCGCTTGCGTCCCAGCTTGCACAGCGTGTCGATGCTCCGGTTTACGCGTTCTCCGATGCACGTGGCGGACGCAGCCCGGTTATGCAGCGATTGGCGGACAGTGGCCTCATGCGTGGCGGTGAAGGAGTGGATGCCGACTTTCAACCTGATATCTGTCTCGCCGATGGCGAAAGCGTCTCGGGCGATGGCTGGCGCATCAAAGCCCTGCACACGCCCGGGCATTTTGGCAATCACCTCAGCTTTCAGTGGGAAGACATATTGTTTTGTGGTGATCTGGTCATGGGCTGGGCCAGCTCGCTTGTATCACCGCCGGATGGGGACCTGACGGATTTCATGGCATCCTGCCAGCGCCTGCAGGCCAAGCGCTGGGCCGTGTTTCACGCCGGTCATGGTGCGCCGATCACCGCCCCGAATGACCGTCTCGATTGGCTGATCAAACACCGCCTCGCCCGTGAAGCCGCCGTCTTGGAGGCCCTGCAGTCCGGTCCCGCGACAAGCGCCACCCTTGCGACCCGAATCTACACCGACACGCCCGCGGCACTGATGCCCGCCGCCGCCCGCAATGTCCTCGCGCATCTCATTGATCTGCATGGCAAAAACCGCGTCATCCCTCTAGGCGATCTCAGTGCAGATGTGCAATTTGCCTTGGCGTGATCCGAAGTGCATTTTTTTCACAAAACCCTCTGGACGCCGCCGAACACTGTTGCTAAACCCCGCCACATGTTCCGGCGTAGCTCAGCGGTAGAGCAGTTGACTGTTAATCAATTGGTCGTAGGTTCGATCCCTACCGCCGGAGCCATAAAAAGCCCTTAAGTCG
>JAUIIR010000085.1 GCA_030431485.1 Alphaproteobacteria bacterium | reverse complement strand
TCAGTGGTGAGCCGTGCAGGATTCGAACCTGCGACCCACTGATTAAAAGTCAGTTGCTCTACCAACTGAGCTAACGGCCCACTGGCGCGCTGTCTAGAAAGACGCACCGAGGTGGTCAACCCCCAAAACGGCACAATCGAACGCTAAGTTTCAGAAAGCTGGTACACGGCCGTTTTGCTGCACTGGAAAGATGTATGCGACAGGCGTATATGCCCGGCCATGATGACCCAAGCCGCAAACCATATCGCCTTCATGAAAATGCACGGGCTCGGCAATGATTTTGTCGTGCTGGATGCCCGTGACCGTCCGGTGGTGATGACGTCTGCGCTGGCGCAAGCGATTGGCGACCGGCACCGGGGCGTTGGCTTTGACCAACTGGCGCTGATTGAGCGAAGCGATGATGGGGCAACAGCGCATCTGACCTTTTACAATTCCGACGGATCGACCGCTGGTGCATGTGGCAATGCCACACGCTGTATCGCGCGGCATCTGATGGATGAAGGTCACGTACCGGAAGTCGTGTTGACGACCGAGCGCGGCCAATTGATGGCCTGCGATGCGGGAAACGGGCTGACCTCGGTGAATATGGGGCATCCGCAGTTGCGCTGGTACGAGGTGCCGCTGACGCATGAGATGGACACGCTCGAGCTGCCGATCGACGGCGCGCCGACAGCAACCGGGATGGGCAACCCGCATTGCACATTCTTCGTTGATGACGCCGAATCGGTCGACCTTACGGCGTGCGGGGGCGAGATCGAGCATCACCCGCTTTACCCGCAGCGCACCAATGTGCAGTTCGCGAGCCTCATCGGTCCCGACCATCTGCGGATGCGGGTGTGGGAGCGTGGCGTGGGTATTACCCTGGCATCCGGGTCGTCCTCTTGCGCGACCGCTGTTGCTGCGGCTCGCCGCGGGCTGACCGGGCGACGGGTGCGCATCGACCTTGATGGCGGGCGGATCGACATTGATTGGCGCGAGGATGGTGTCTGGATGACCGGACCAACCGCGCATGTGTTCAGCGGCACGTTTACTTCTGACTGGTTGGAGCAGGTGTCGTGACACCGCCCAAGTTCACCACACTCGGTTGCCGCCTCAATGCCTATGAGACCGAGGCGATGAAGGACCTTGCCGCGCAGGCGGGGCTTGAGAACGCCGTCGTGGTCAACACCTGCGCTGTGACTGCCGAGGCGGTGCGCAAGGCGCGGCAGGAGATCCGCAAACTGCGTCGCGACAATCCAAACGCCAAGCTGATCGTCACCGGGTGCGCGGCACAGACTGAACCCGAGACATTTGCCAGGATGACCGAGGTCGATGCCGTGATCGGCAACACCGAGAAGATGACACCGGACACATGGACAGGGTTGGCCGCCGATTTCATCGGTGACACCGAGGCGGTTCAGGTTAACGACATCATGTCGGTCACGGAGACCGCGCAGCACTTGATCGACGGTTTCGGTACGCGATCCCGTGCCTATGTGCAGGTCCAGAACGGGTGCGACCACCGCTGCACCTTTTGCATCATCCCGTATGGTCGCGGCAATTCGCGCTCGGTCCCTGCTGGTGTGATCGTGGATCAGATCAAGCGGTTGGTGGACAAAGGCTTCAACGAGGTTGTGCTGACCGGGGTCGATCTGACGTCTTGGGGGGCAGACCTGCCTGCGCAGCCAAAGCTGGGCGATCTGGTGATGCGCATCCTCAAGCTGGTCCCTGATCTGCCGCGCCTCAGGATCAGTTCCATCGACAGCATTGAGGTTGACGAGAACCTGATGCAGGCGATTGCGACCGAACCGCGTTTGATGCCACATCTGCATCTGAGCCTTCAGCATGGCGACGATCTGATCCTCAAGCGAATGAAACGCCGCCATCTGCGCGATGACGCCATCCGATTTGCGGAAGAGGCACGCGAACTGCGTCCCGACATGACTTTTGGAGCAGACATCATCGCCGGTTTTCCGACCGAGACCGAGGCGCATTTCGAGAATTCGCTGAAACTGGTCGAAGAGTGCAACCTGACATGGCTGCATGTCTTCCCCTACTCTCCGCGCGAAGGCACACCGGCGGCGCGGATGCCACAGGTGGACGGGCGCGCGATAAAGGAGCGGGCCGCGCGGTTGCGCGCGGCGGGGGCAGCGGCGGTGTCGCGCCATTTGACTGCACAGCAGGGAAGGACCCACAGCGTGCTGATGGAAGCGCCGGACATGGGTCGGACCGAGCAGTTCACCGAGGTGCGATTTGCCACTGAGCAACCGGTGGGACAGATCGTGCGCGCGACGATCCGCGGGCAGGACGGGCACCAACTGGTTGCCTGAAGCACGGGGTGGGTTTGCTTCAATGCCAACGTCCGATGCGTTGACGCACCGCGAGCGCTCACAATCACAGGAAAATGCTTACCCCCAATTGCACCGCTCCGACAATTCGGCCAAAACCTCGGAATGACTGATCAATCCCGCGCCTTGGGCGTCCATCTTCTGACCGCCACCGGAGCCGTCTTCGCCATGCTGGCCTTGCTGGCTGCCGCACAGGAAAAGTGGTCGATCATGTTTCTCTGGCTTGTTGTGGCTTTTGCTGTTGATGGCATCGACGGGCCGTTGGCGCGGAAATATGACGTGAAGACGAACGCACCCCGATTTGACGGCGTGCTGCTTGACCTGATCATCGACTACCTGACCTACGTGTTCATCCCGGCCTTTGCGCTGTTCCAAAGCGGCCTTTTGCCCGGGTGGACTGGTTGGTTCGCGATCATCGTGATCACCTTCGCGTCCGCTATGTATTTTGCCGACAGCCGCATGAAGACGTCGGATAATTCGTTTCACGGCTTCCCCGGGTGCTGGAACATGCTTGTTCTGGTTCTCTTTGCCATCGAACCCAATTTCTGGGTCTCGCTGGCTCTGGTGGCTGTACTTGCCGTAGCGATGTTCCTGCCGCTCAAATTCATACATCCGGTGCGGACAGAGCGCTGGCGCAACCTGTCTCTGCCGATTGCCCTGGCCTGGACGTTCTTTGCAGGATGGGCGGCCTGGGTCGATTTCCACCCCGAAAGCTGGGCGCATTGGGGACTGATCGCAACATCGGTCTATCTCGTCCTCGTCGGGATGGTTCAGCAGATTGTACCGATACGCAGTCGCTGATTGCCTTCCACGGGAAAGCGGCGCATGGCTGCGCCATGTTCGTACCCAAAGCCCAC
Organism: Alphaproteobacteria bacterium; assembly: GCA_030431485.1. Taxonomy (GTDB): domain Bacteria; phylum Pseudomonadota; class Alphaproteobacteria; order Rhodobacterales; family Rhodobacteraceae; genus Marivita. The sequence continues at coordinate 16,483 of JAUIIR010000085.1, read as the reverse complement.
AATCCATTGCTTGCCGCGTTTCTGACGCTGTGCGCCTCGGCCTTTGTGGCAGGCACGACACTGCTGGCCAAGATGCTTGGTACGGACACGCTGGGGCCGGCGATGAACCCGCTGCAGATCAGCCAGGGACGGTTTGTCTTTGCCTTTCTTGCGATTGGTTTGGCGGCTGTGCTGATGCGACTGCAGTTCACACCCATTGCCTGGGGGACACACACGCTTCGGGTGGCGTTCGGTTGGGGTGGTGTGACGCTCATGTTTGCGGCTGCGGCCTTTATCCCGCTGTCGGATGCCACTGCCATCAGTTTCTTGAACCCGGTGATTGGCATGCTTCTGGCGATTCCGCTGCTGGGGGAACATGTCGGGCCGGTCAGATTGAGTGCTGCGGCGATCGCCCTGTGCGGCGCGATGATCCTGCTCAGGCCGACACCGGATGCGTTTCAACCAGCTGCCCTGCTGCTGTTCGGGGCGGCGGTGTCGCTTGGCTTTGAGGTCATTGTGATCAAACGCCTGAGTGGCCGGGAAGGTCCGTTGCAGATCCTGCTGATCAACAATGTCATCGGCGTCGGCATCGCATCCGCTGCAGCAGTTTGGGTGTGGATCACACCCACGCCGCAGCAATGGCTGGCGTTGATCGGCATTGGTGTAATGATGGCAATGGCGCAATCCTGTTTCATTAACGCGATTGCCCGCGCCGATGCCAGCTTTGTCGGGCCTTTCTTCTACGCCACCCTGGTCTTTGCCGCGCTCTACGACTTTGCCGTGTTCGATGTCAGACCCGATGCGGTCTCGGTGATCGGGACGTTGATCATCCTGTGTGGTGCAGGATTGCTGGTCTGGCGCGAAGGCCGGATCAGGCCTTCAGCCGGTAGCCCCGTCGGAAAAATAACCACGCCACAAGATTGATCACCAATGTCGAGGCAAGAGCGACGACGGCTCCAGGGACCGGGCTGCTGTCTGACACGCCAATCATACCCCAACGCACCCCGTCGATCAGATAGAAAATCGGATTTGCATGGGTGATGTCATTCAGGAACGGCGGCAAAGCTTCGACCGAGTAAAAGGTGCCGGAAAGAAAGGCGAGCGGGGTTACGATGAAATTGGTGATCGCCGCCATCTGGTCAAACTTCTCCGCGTAAATGCCCGCAACCATACCGATGCCGGACAAAAGCGCGCCACCGACAATGACAAAATAGAGTGCGGCCAACGGGTGCTGTGGTACAATGCCGAGGAACAGCCAAAGCGCGACCGCAATCGCCACCGCAACCATCAGCCCGCGCGCAACCCCGCCTGCGAGGTAGCCCAGCACAAGCTCGCCAGCGGACAGGGGAGGCATCAGCGTGTCGACGATATTGCCTTGCACCTTCGATACGACAATCGAAGATGAGGTGTTGGCAAAGGCGTTTTGGATCACCGTCATCATCAGAATGCCGGGAGCAATGAACGTGGTGAAATCGACACCCATGACCTCGCCGCGGCGGGGACCGATGGCGATTGTGAAGATCAGCATGAAAAGACCGGCTGTGACCAAAGGCGCAAGAAGCGTCTGGGTCCAGACATTGAGGAACCGGAGGATTTCCCGCTGACCGAGCGTGTAAAGTCCCAGCCAGTTCACCCGTCCGAAGCGGCGTTCATTCGAGATGGTCTTTGCCGTCTGCTGCATTGAGAGCCTCTTGCCTGTCAGTGCGGGTTGTAACTCTCCCGCGCATGATTAGAATAAGGAGCGACTTAGAGATTTCGGGCGGCCAACGCAAACGGCCGCTCTTTTTGATGGAGGGCACGATGTCCTGGACCGATGAACGTGTAGAGCTTTTGAAAAAGATGTGGGGCGAAGGCCAGTCAGCCAGCCAGATCGCCAAGGAGCTTGGCGGCGTGACCCGCAATGCCGTGATCGGAAAAGTGCATCGTTTGGGCCTCTCAAACCGCGCCGGGGCCGCAGGTCCTGCGAAGGCCGAAACCAAGCCAGCGCCGAAAGCCGAAGCCAAGCCCGCGCCAAAGGCTGCACCCAAACCGGCGCCTGCGCCCAAGCCGGCAGAGCCAGAAGTGTTGATGGAGACAAAGTCCGCGACGCCACCGCCTAGCCCACGCCGTCAGATCATTCCAGCCGGGCAGCCTCTGCCACCGCAGCCTTCGGCCAATGAAATCAGCCCGGAAGCGCTGGCCAAGGTCAACGCAGTTGAAAAGAAAGCCAAGAAGCTGACCTTGATGGAGCTGACGGAGAAGACCTGCAAATGGCCGGTTGGCGACCCTGCAACACCGAACTTCTGGTTCTGTGGGCTGCCTGTGCAACAGGGCAAGCCCTATTGCGAAGCACATGTCGGTGTCGCATTCCAGCCCATGAGCTCCCGACGCGATCGCCGTCGGTAAGACCTTAGGTAACATTGAAAATTTAGGGCGGTTTGACCGCCCTTTTTTTTTGCAAAGCTTCAGCGGTCGACGATCACCAAACGTCAGGGCGCGTCAGTGCCGGGGCACAGACTGACGGTCCGTTCAAAGGTGTCAGGGGGTCTTCGGTCAGAGATTGAGCAATCCACCCTTCTGGCATGCTGAGCGGAAGTGGCGCAGGCACGGTCTCAATCGTCACAGGACGAAACCCGACCCGCCGGTAATAGTTCGGATCACCGTAGGTGACGGCGACAGACACGCCCTCGTTTCGTAAATCTTCCAGCGCATGGATCAGCAGGTTTTGCCCAACACCTTTGCGTTGATGAGCCGTTGCCACAGCCATTGGCGACAGGATGAAGGCGCTCCTAGGATCACCGGCGAACCGCAGCCGCGTGAAAATGGCACAGCCGCACGGGGCACCCTCCTCCTCTGCGAGATAGACGCGCAGATCGTCAGGCGGCGTTGTCTCAAGCAGGGCGCAGGCGAGGTCGTGGATGACATGCCCCTCTTCGGCACCTTCCGAGTCAGTGAACGTGTCCCGGAAAAGGGCGGCGATATCTTTGTTTCGCCCGCCGCTACAGGTTACGAATTTCATATTATGATCCGTTCTCGCTTGCCGTCAGTCACCGCATACAAGATCGACAACCATGACACCATCTGCACCGCCCTCGCAAAGCTCGCAAAGTCTTGCTCCGAGCGCCTTGTGAGTCGGGTGATCCGAATAAGCGGCCAGTGCCTGTCTGTCGCGAAAACGGATAACAAAACCATCTGTTACAGCGAGTGATTTGTTTTCAAAATCATGGTTGGCCCCAAAATCGAACCCCAAGACCCCATCAAGCGATTGGCTAAAGGCGGCCAGCTCCGCGAGGATGGCCGTTCTATCCGCTTGGCTTGCGTCGCTTTGAAAGCTGCAGAAAACACAGTGCAGAATCATGGCGGTCCCGCCTTTTCGCCTTTTGACTTCGGCTCGAGATCTACCCGCCGCCCAGCAAGCCAAAGCGCGCTTAGGATCACAGCACCAACGCCGGCATAGGCGGCCAGGACACGGGACAGATCCGCGACCGGCATCTCTCCGACATCTGTGACGTTTCGGGAGGCGAGCCACAAGCTTGCGGCAAAGGCGATTCTGCCGACAAAGCTTTGGATCGACAGATAGGTCGCCCGCATGCCATCGGTCAGAAGAGGCTGTGTGGTGGCAAGGATGAAGGGGCGCGACAGGCTGTCTGGCACCATGCGCAAGAACAGGATCGTGATGGCGAGAAGGCTTTGGTTCAGCGCCAGAACTGCACAGAGAACAATCTGCAAGCCGAATGCCACAAGAAGTGTCGGCGCCAGACCGATCCGTTGACGGATCTGCGGTGCCGCAAAGGACGCCGCAACAGACACCGCCATCATGGTGGAGGTCACGACACCACTGACCAGTGGCGCCTCACCAGACAGCCCGACAGTTTCAAGCGCGCGCAGAATAAATGGCTGCCCGAACACAAAAGGAACATGCGAAAACCCGTACATCACAACACTCAGAGCAAAGAGCCAGAGCAGAACAGGATTCTGGAACGCAGCCGAAATGGCTTTGCCGAACGGCTCTGCGGTGACATCATCAATCTGATGCGGACCATCTCGCAGACGCAGGGCGAGAATCAGCATCGCCACGAAAGCCAGACCGCTGAGCACAAACGGAAGTACAGGCACCGCGCGCGCAAGCAGTCCACCTGTGACAGCCGACACCATGAGAGCAGCGAAGGTAAAGCGCCAAAGCCGGAGTTCGAATGCCTCGACTTCGTCCTGCCGCCCCTCAGCGGCCAATGTTTCGAAAAGCAGGCTGCTGTCGGTTCCAGATGCAAATGCGATTGAAGCGCCCAGAAGGATCTGGGCAAGCGCGAATGCCGCGAAACTGTCGCCAAGACTGAAGCATATCATCGCTGCAAGTCCGGCAATGGCCGACAACGTGAGCGTGACGCGCCGCCCTACCTTGTCCGACATGTACCCAGACGGCACCTCAAACACGGTCGTGCCAATGTCATAGACGGCATAAAGCAGCACCGCCTCGGAAGCCGACAGCGTGTCTTGCAGGAACAGAAACCATGTCGCCTGCCAGAACAGCAAGTTCTGCGCGAATTTCAGCCACGGGAGCAGTGTCAGATTTCGGGATAGGGACGCGTGGTCGATGGCGGGCCTCGGCGTTGGACTGGCTCAACCGAAACACGAACCGTCCCGATATGGCAAGTCAGCTTTGACAAGACGCCGGCGCTAGTGTTGGTCATCGGGCCTTCCCCTGACCCGGTCTTGGGCTTATATGCCGCGCATGTCACAGAACCCCCCTTCCCTGCGCCCTGACCTGGCTCCGTCGGCCCGGATCACAGAGGCGCCCCGTGCGGGCCAGCCGACGATTGGCATGGTTTCGCTTGGTTGCCCCAAAGCCTTGGTGGACAGCGAACGCATCCTGACGCGACTGCGTGCCGAGGGCTATGGGATCAGTCCGGATTATTCCGGCGCAGACGCTGTGATTGTGAACACCTGCGGATTCCTCGACAGCGCCAAAGCGGAAAGCCTTGACGCGATCGGCGAGGCGCTGAACGAGAATGGGCGGGTGATCGTGACGGGCTGTCTGGGGGCCGAACCGGAATATATCACCGGCGCACATCCAAAGGTGCTCGCGGTCACAGGCCCGCACCAATACGAGCAGGTTCTGGACGCGGTGCATGCCGCCGTGCCGCCCGATCCCGATCCGTTCATCGACCTGCTGCCCGCCTCGGGTGTGAAACTGACACCGCGCCACTACAGCTATCTGAAGATTTCCGAGGGCTGCAATCACAAGTGCAAGTTCTGCATCATTCCGGACATGCGCGGTCTGTTGACCTCGCGCCCGGCAAAGGCGGTACTGCGCGAAGCCGAGAAACTGGTTGAATCAGGCGTGCGGGAATTGCTGGTGATCAGCCAGGACACATCGGCCTACGGCACAGACTGGAAGGACCGCGACGAGAAGTTCCCGATCTTGTCGCTGGCACGTGATCTTGGATCGCTGGGCGCTTGGGTGCGCATGCATTACGTGTATCCGTATCCGCATGTACGGGAGCTGATACCTCTGATGGCAGAGGGTCTTGTGCTGCCCTATCTCGATATCCCCTTCCAGCATGCCCACCCCGACACGTTGAAACGCATGGCCCGCCCCGCAGCGGCGGCCCGAACACTGGACGAAATCGCCGCTTGGCGCGACATTTGTCCCGACATCACTCTGCGCTCGACTTTCATTGTCGGTTACCCCGGCGAGACAGAGGACGAATTCCAGACGCTGCTTGACTGGATGGACGAGGCGCAACTGGATCGCGTTGGGTGCTTTCAATACGAGAACATCGATGGCGCGCGGTCCAACGCGCTGCCGGATCATGTTGCGGATGAGGTCAAGCAAGAGCGTTGGGACCGGTTTATGGAAAAGGCGCAGGCCATTTCCGAAGCCAAGCTTGCCGCCAAAGTGGGCCAGCGCATGGATGTGATCGTTGAAGATATCGACGAAGACGGCATCGCTACCTGTCGCACCAAGGCGGATGCTCCCGAAATCGACGGCAATCTGTTCATTGACGACGGTACAGAGGGGCTTTCGGTCGGCGACATCGTCTCTGTCGAGGTCGATGAGGCGGGCGAGTACGACCTCTGGGGTCGGCTCTGAGCACTTGCCGCGCAACGACCTTTTGTGTCGGAAACACACAGCCTGACAGATCGGCCGCTCTTTAGTCTGAACCTGATGTGAAGGGTCAGATGAGCGGAAGGCGACTGAGATGCTGGACGAAGCAAAAAAGCGTACGGCGGTCCTGCAATCCAGAATGCAAGAGGATGGCATCAGTCATGCGATCTTTACTTCAGAAAGTTCCATTGCCTACCTCGCCGGATTCTGGGGGTATCTAGGGATCGAATTTGGACGCCCGACGATGCTGATCGTGCCCGCGGATGATGCACCGATCGTCATCACTCCGCTGATGGAAAGCGAGATGGTGTCGGAAATGACCTGGGTCAGGGATGTCCGGACGTGGGAAGATGCCGGTCAACGCAGTTGGGGGCGCGCCTTGTCTGATGCTTTGCCATCGTCGCCGTCCGAACTTTGGGCCGAAAAGGCGGACGTGCCTGCCATCGTGCGCAATTTTCTGGACGAACGCTTTCCGGACGCACGTATCCGCGACATAGGTCCAATCCTGGGTACCCAAAGGATGATCAAATCGCCTTTTGAGATCGAGGTGATGAAACAGGCGGGTGAGGTTGCAGGCGCAATGATGGCAGCGGCGCATGGGTCGCTTAGAGCCGGCGCGTTTGAGTATGAAAGCGCGATTGCTGTGATCGAGGCGGGCACGCGCAAAGCCGCTGGCTTTCTGACCGACACAGGGTGGGAACGGTTTGTGTCACCGATGATCCACAACCTACAGATCCTGCAAAGCGGCAAAGATGCCTCGATGGTGCACCGGAGAGCCTCGGTGAAGGCCTATGAGACATATGATCCGGTGTATTTCTGCTTTTGCAACATGGCGCAGTTCAAGCAGTACAAGCTTGGCTTCGACCGGATGTTCCATATCGGCGGCGTGACAGACGAGGCGGCGCGGGTACAAGAAGCCGCGATTGATGCACAACAGGCCGCGCTTGCTGAAATCCGTCCGGGCGTGACCGCCGAAGATGTCGCCGCCGCCGCCAACCAGGTCTATGCCGAACGCGGCTATGAAACCGGCTACCGCACAGGAAGATCCATCGGGGTGGCCTATCTGGAAGCGCCGGAACTCAAAGCGGGTGATACAACCGTGTTGCAACCCGGAATGACGTTTGCCGTGGATGGTGGGATTTCGGTTGACGGTGTGACTGCAGGGCGCATTGGGGACAGCATCGTGGTTACCGAAACCGGTTTTGACTACTTGACGCAATATCCGCGCGAACTGCTCATTACGGAGACCTGATGTGCTGCGCTTGGCCGTAGTTCAATCACCTGCTGAATTGGAGACCCCAGCCGACCGGATTGCATGGCTGCGCGGGATCGTTCCCGAGATGGCCGATGCGGGCGCGGATCTGCTCTTGCTGCCAGAGTTGTTCGCGTGCGGCTACAATATCGGGGACGCGCTTACCGAAAGAGCGGAGCCTGCACTGGGTGCGAGCTTTGAGGCTATGCGCGATCTGGCCCAAACGAGCGGCATCGCAGTGCATTATGGGTTCGCTGAAATCGACGACGGGCAATACTTCAACGCGGCGCTTTGTGTGGGGCCGGATGGCACCGTTCTGACACATCAACGCAAACTCGCAATCCCGCCGGGCTTTGAGCGACGTTATTTCACCGCAGGGACCGGATGCCAGACATTCACCTATGGCGGACTGCGCTTTGCAACCTTGATCTGCTACGACGCTGAATTTCCCGAAACCGTGCGTCACGTGGCCCGATCTGGCGCGCACGTGGTGCTTGTTCCGACAGCCCTCGGCGCGCAATGGGGATGGGTCGCACGCACCATGATACCGTGCAGGGCTTACGAAAACGGCATCTATCTGGCCTATGCCAACAGCGCCGGGACACAGAACGGAATGGCGTTTCTCGGCGAAAGTGTGATTGCCGCACCTGACGGGCAAGAAGCAGCGCGGGCAGGTGCCGCGCCGCAAGTGATCTACGCCGACCTGGACTCAGAGACAGTGTCTTCCGCGCAGGAGCGACTTCCCTATTTGTCCGACATAGACTCTCTGCAGATGGAATAATCCGGACAATCCTTTTGTCACAGTGACGGTGGGATTGCTTCTATCTGGACACGGTGTCACGCCACGTTGCCGGAACGGCATTTGACCCTAACTACTGGGTCGAAGGAGGTGTCCGATGTCCGACACGCGTGTGCTTTATAACGATCAATGCCCGGTCTGTTCGTTCGAGATCAATCACTATGCGACCTACGCCAAGCGCAACGGGTTGCCCATTCGGTTCGACGATCTCAATGGCCCGGATCGAGAAGCCTGGGGCATTGATGCCGACACAGCGGCCCGACGCCTCTATGTGTTGCGTGACGGAGAGTTATACGACGGTATTCCTGCCTTTCTGGAGCTGTGGCGCGAGATGCCGCGTTATCATTGGCTTGCGCGTGTTGTCGGCCTTCCGGGTGTGCGCCGCGTTGCAGCTTTTGGTTATGACCACATCCTGGCGCCGCTGATTTACCGCTGGCACTTGCGCCGCAAGGCAAGGCAGCTCAGCCAAACAGGATAACAACCCACGCCACGCCGGCAGCAATTGAAGCCACTGCCACACCGGCACTTCCAGCATCCTTGGCACGTTTGGCCAGTGGGTGCTCGTCCGTCGATATATAGTCGATCGCATCTTCAATCGCGGTGTTCACCAACTCTGCTGCGAGGATCAGCAAACCCAGCGCCAGGATCACCGCGCGTTCCACGGAACTCAGCGGCAGCAAAAAAGCCAGTACGGCCGAGACCAAGTTGGCCCAGACCCAGCTTCGAAAACTGTGTTCATTCTGCCATGTCGATACGACCCCGGCCCAGGACCAGATGCATCGCATTTTGAGGCGTCTGAGAAACTCCATCCGCAGCCTATTGCGTGTTGTCGAGGTAGTGGCGCACACAATCCTGCACATGACGGAACCTGTCTCCGCCAAGGTGTTTGCCACCATACCACCGGGTGACAACAATGACGTGATCTGTCAGGCCTTCGCGTTCAAGCATTTGCAGGATGATCTGACCAGCGCCACCTTCACCGTCATCGTTCTTGAGCGGCGTACCGTCCGAAAACACGACTGCCCATGTATTGTGCGTGGCCTTGGCGTATTTCTTGCCGCGTTTCAGAGTCTTGAGGAACTGATCCACATCTGCCCGGCTTGCAGCCGGACCGCCACTGACCGCGTATTTGGATCCGCGATCCGAAATAACGCCTTCAAACTGTCTCATCTTCCAGATGCAGTTTCATATCGACCAGGACCTGCTGCAGGGCGAGCGTCTCGCGCAACAGACGTCGCGCTTCGTTGGCGCTGATGACACCGTCTTCGATGGATTGATGATACTCCGACATCAGCATCGCAAAGCGCTGGCTGAGAGCGACAACATCCGAGTTTACACCACCCTTTTTCGATTCATTGTCGCGGCGTTGATCAAAGGACAGAGTGATCCCATTCAGCTCTGCCAATGCCGAAGTGACATGCGGGTAGCTGGATTTTTGTTCTAGCGCAGCCACAGCATCGACAGGCATAAAGCGGTCCGCATGTTCGTCATGATCAGCATAGTAGCGCCCGAGTGTCGCTTTGGATTTACCGGTGATTTCACAGGCCTTTTCAATGCCTACGTCTTTCACCAGCAATTCCGTGTGTTTCTTAAGATACGGACCAAACGACGGCATGTCACACCCCCTACTCATTCCCTGACATTGGGAACACAGCTGCCTCTTTCCCCTTAATTCCATCGTAACGCAATTGCATAGGTGTTCCAGACCCGAATTCTTGGGTCCAACGGCACATCGAAGACATTTCCCTCGTGCTTCGGTGCAGGATGCGCCATCGGTTCTCTGGGCTGCGTGGCGGTTACCACGGGCACGGTCATCACTCACGGACGTCACCGTGGCGCACCCATGCCTGCCTCTCTTGCGCGATCTTTGCAGTTGGGGCACATGGCTGCTCATGGCAAAGCTTTACTTCAACTACTCCACCATGAACGCGGGCAAATCCACTTTGCTGCTTCAGGCGGCGCATAACTACGAGGAACGCGGCATGTCGGTCTATCGAATGACTGCGGCTTTCGATGACCGCGCAGGCCAAGGCAAGATCGGGTCGCGCATTGGCTTTGCCAGGGAAGCCGACACCTTCCTGCCCGAAGATGATTTGTTTGCCCGGATCAAAGACGTGATGGCGGACACGGAATTGTCCTGCATCTTTGTCGATGAAGCGCAGTTCCTGACCCCGGATCAGGTCTGGCAACTTGCGCGCGTTGCTGATGATCTGGCTGTGCCCGTCATGGCCTATGGGTTGCGTGTCGATTTCCAAGGGCAGCTATTTCCCGGCTCAGCGACGCTGTTGGCGCTGGCGGATTCGCTGCGTGAGGTACGCACGATCTGCCATTGCGGGCGCAAAGCCACAATGGTCGTGCGGAAGGACGATCAAGGCAATGTGCTGACCGAAGGTGCACAAGTGCAGATCGGTGGGAATGAGACATATGTCAGCCTCTGCCGCAAACATTGGCGTCAGGAGACCGGCGTGCATTAACGAAAAAGTTCCTTGAAATACGAAAAATATTTCTAGGAACGTTGTCGGTCAGACGTGGTTGTGCCTCCAGAAGCAACGCAACCTAGGAGGATGCAATGACGACCAACAAACTTTTCGCAAGCGCACTGGCCCTGACAATCGGTACAACCGGTGCATGGGCTGAAAGCCACTCGTCGAACGGCACGGCCACCATGTCGAACGACACAGAGATGACCCAGACCGCGTCCGACGAAAACACCAATGCGTCGAACGACGGTAACATGACCCAGATGGCGTCCAATGACGACATGTCGCTTGACGATCCGGCGAACCTGATCCGCACACGCGATATTACAGGTGGCAACATCTACACCATGAACGCAGCCAATGACGAAGGCTGGTCGGTTGATACGGTTCATTCCGAGATCGGCGCCAACTGGAACGACATCGGCGAAATCGAAGACATCGTGCTGAACAAGAATGGCCAGATGGTCGGTATCGTGGCCGAAATCGGTGGTTTCCTCGACATCGCGGACAAGCACGTGATGATCCCGGTCTCCGATGTGAACCTCGTTGCTGTTGACGATCGCACCTATGCGTTCGTGACCAAGCACAACGAGGAACAACTGGAAGAGATGGAATCGGTCGACGAAGGTTTCTGGAACTAATCCAGAATGGTCTTACCACTGAAGAGAGGGCCTCTGGGCCCTCTTTTTCTATCTCTGTGGGCAGCGCTTAGGCGCGTTCGACAAGAACAGACCCAACGGAATAGCCGGCGCCAAAAGAACAGATCACACCTCGATCTCCGGACAGCATGTCATCCGAGTATTTCGAAAACGCAATGATCGACCCGGCAGAAGATGTGTTTGCATAATCCTGAAGAATATTTGGCTGCTCACCCGCTTCGGGTGTCCGTCCCAGAACCTTTTTGCCGATGAAATCGTTCATTGTCTTGTTCGCCTGATGCAACCAAAGCCGCTTGAGGCCGTCGGCCTTCCATCCCTCGTCCGCCAGATGTCCGATGATATGCGCCGAGACCATTGGCAGTACTTCCTTGAATACTTTGCGGCCGTTCTGCATGAACTGCATGTCACGTCGATCTTCCATCTGGTCGCGCGTGCGACGTAGAAAACCATTGTTGTTGCGGATGTTGTTCGAAAACTCTGTAGCGCAGCGAGTTCCATGAATGGTGAAGTGCGTGCCTGTGGCGTGCGCGTCGGGTTCAATTACCACCGCTGTCGCGACATCCCCGAAAATGAAGTGACAATCCCTGTCCCGCCATTCCAAATGCGCTGAACAGATCTCAGGATTAACCACTATAGCGCATTTGACCGATCCGGATCGCACCATGTCGGCGGCAGCTTGAATGCCGAACGTGGCCGAGGAACAGGCGACATTCATATCAAAGGCAAAGCCACCCGCACCGATCAGGCTTTGAATTTCGACCGCTATCGCTGGATAGGCTCGTTCATGGTTCGACGCTGCGCAGATCACCAGATCAACTTCGGAGGCATCGCGGCCCGCCTGAGCCAACGCCTTCGTGATCGCATTGACCGCGATTTCCGCCATGATCGAGGGTTCATCGTCTGACCGCGCGCGCAGGCGCGGGAACATCCGTTTCGGATCGAGCACGCCGGTCTTGTCCATCACAAACCGTTGTTCGATGCCCGAGGCCGAGACAATAAACTCTGCGCTGGAATGCGGGACCGGCTCTGCCTCACCGCGCGCGATCGCGGCGGCATTGTCTTCATTCATGCGATCTGCATAGGCGTTGAACGCGACCACGAGCTCGTCATTGGTGATGACATGCGCGGGCGTAAAAACGCCACTTCCGGTGATTGCGGGCTGGATCATGGCTCGGGTCCTTTTTGGGTGCCGGGACCAGACTGCACGAATGCCACAGGGTCAAGTGCGACGCTACGCAAGTTCGGAACCTCGGCTTAGCAGCAGGCGTTTATTCTCCAAAGGAGGTAAACATGGACCGACTATCAATCATACTATCCCTGTTGAGTGGCGCACTCATCACCGGCACACTTGTTACAACGGCTTTTTCAATGGGCTACTATTCCTGGTGGGTCGTAGGTGGCGCAGCCGTAATCGGCTTTCTGATGGCATGGCCAAGCGCGTACTATGTCTCACGCCTGATCAAGAACAACGATCCTCAGTGGTCACCGGACCGCAAAGCATACGAAGGTGGCCCGATCCCCCATTTGGGAGAGCGTGAGGTCTAAACAGGATTGGGCAAAGGCTGACCCTTGGCAAAAGCAATGGCATTGTCGACTGCCATAAGCCCCATTGCAGTTCGCACTTCCAAGGCAGCGGTGCCAAGATGTGGCAAGAGCGTCACGTTCTCCATGCCGATCAGCGCCTGTGGCACTTTCGGTTCGAACTCGTAGACGTCCAGACCGGCCCCAGCGATCCGGCCCTCTGTCAGAGCTGCAATCAAATCGGCTTCTTTGACAACGTCCCCGCGTGCAATGTTCACCACATGCGCGTGGGGTTTCATTGCGTTCAGAACAGATGCGTCGATCAGGTGGTGGGTTTCTGCCCCACCGGGCACGGCGATCACCATCACATCGACCTGCGCCGCAAGGTCGGTCAGGCTAGGGATCTGTTCTGCCGGGAATGGCATCTCTTTCGGAGACCGGTTGTAGTATTTTATGGTCATGCCGAAGCCGAAATGTGCCCGCTGGGCGATGGCCTGGCCAATGCGTCCCATGCCGACAACGCCCAAACACTTACCGGACATGTGAAGCCCCAAAAGCTGTGTCGGATGCCATCCCTGCCATTGGGCTGCCCGCATCATTCGTTCGCCTTCTCCCGCGCGGCGGCAGGTCATCAGCATCAGCGTCATTGCAATATCGGCAGTCGCGTCGGTCACAGCACCGGGTGTGTTGCTCACCTCTATCCCTGCAGCGCGCGCTGCCATGGCATCGATATGGTTGTACCCGACTCCGAAATTCGCGAGCAGCTTCGCCCGCTTGTCCGGCACGGCATCGAAAATGTCCGAACTGTAGGCGTCGCCCAACGTAGGGAGCACAACGTCATATTCTGAAAGGCTCTGGAGCAGTTCTTCTCGACCAAGGGGCGCAGTGCTGTCGCGCACTGTAACGTCGAAAACCTCCCGTGCCTTATCAAGAACCGGATCGGGCAGTTTGCGGGTAATCAGCAGCTTTAGCACAGGCGCGCTCCGTTTGGTGTCTCCTTATCAGGTACAGCGAGGACGATGGCCTCAGCCGCGTCATAAAAGCCCAGCACAAGGGCTTCTGACATGAACGGCCCGATCTGACGCGGCGGAAAATTGACAACGCCCATCACCTTTTTGCCGACCAACGTTTCCGGGTCGTAGTGCACGGTGATCTGCGCCGAGGATTTCTTGACCCCGATCTCTTCCCCGTAATCGACCCAGAGCTTGATTGCCGGTTTGCGCGCCTCTGGGAACGGTTCAGCCTGAATGACTGTGCCGACCCGGATATCGACCTTCATAAAATCGTCGAACGTGATCTGATCAGCCATTGGCCAACTCCTTGGAACGCTTCGTGGCCGCATCAATGGTCTGCGCGATGAGCGGCGGCAGGCCAGTCTCTTCATCCATCAGCACGTTCAACCCGGCCTGTGTGGTGCCATTGGGGCTGGTGACGTTGACGCGCAACTGGCTGGGGGTTTCGCCCGCCTGCATCGCAAGCGCACCAGACCCGGCGACTGTGGCCTTGGCCAAGGTCATGGCAAGCTCAGGCGCCAATCCTTGCGCCTCACCGGCGTGGGCAAGGCATTCGATCAGGTGAAACACGTAAGCCGGACCTGACCCGCTCAGCCCGGTGACGGCGTCCATCTGGTCTTCCGTTTCAAGCCGTACCGTCTGACCGATGGCAGAAAGCAAGGTTTCCGCCATCTGCAATTGAAGTTCGGACACATGTGCATTTCCGATGATCGCCGTAATCCCCTGCTTCACCGCGGCGGGTGTGTTGGGGATGGATCGGATGACTGGCGTCTGCGCACCGAGCATCTCTTCAAACGTGGCAATGGTGATCCCTGCGGCAACCGACAGGAACAGCGTGTCGCCGTTCCCCAGCGACCCGAGCGTCGGCAACGCCTCGCGCATGATCTGTGGTTTGACGGCAACGAGCACGATGGCTGGGTTCTCGGGCAAATCCGTATTCAGGTGTACGCCTTGCGCCTGCACCCAGTCAGACGGGTTTGGATCGCTCACCCAGACGGAACTTGCAGGCAACCCTCCGGCCAGCCAGCCTTCAAGCATGGCCGATCCCATTTTGCCGCAGCCTAGAAGAACAAGTCCGCGCTTGGCGATATCGGAATTCTGCATGATGCCCCCAACGTTTTACATTGGGGGCCAGTGTTACGCGCGCCCGTAGGCCTCTGCAATGGCGACCTCAAGCGCATCTTGCGGGTCGCGGTTGCCCCAGACGACCAGCTGGAACGCCGGGTAATAGCGCTCGGCGCTCATTACCGCGCAATTGATCATTGTATCAATCTGTTCGGCGCTGGCGACATTTCCACCCGCCAGAACCAGACCATAGCGATAAACCATCAGCTTGGCCTCTTCCCAGTAGGTGAAGGCTCCGGCCCAGCATTGGTCATTTACAAGGTTCAACCCGACATGCAGCGCAGACATCCGCTCGGCTGGCGGGTCCATGTCGAAGGTGCAGATTAGACGCAGGGTTTCGTCGTAAGGCGACCAGGCCAGCGTGATCGAATAGGTCCGCCATTGCCCTTCAACCGCCATCGCGATCTGGTCTTCGGCGATCCGGTCGAAATCCCAGTCGTGATGATTGGCAATCGTTTCAACGATGTCGATCGGATGGATGTCGTCTTCAAGATACTGTTCGGACAGGGCCATGATGCCGCCTCCTGTTGCCTGTGCGGAAAGGCGGGCCGTGCCCTACCTTTCGATGCCTGCTCTAGGGGCTGCGTTGTATCACCGTCCCCCTACAACATATGCTGCATTGGCCGGGGCGCTGCGTAAAGCGCTAATTCGTGGATAAGCCCAATAAGTTGTGGAGAAGTCCAGCAGATGTGGTGGACGCGGATAGTGCCACAATTTGTGGATAAAATCACTGAAAAAATGGTGCGGCGCCCGGTTACGAATGCAACCGCGTTGAGACCGCATCATCGCAGCGCCTCTACAGGCGTTTTCATTCCGAGGCCACACCTGTCCAAAATTTAGGCAAAGCCGTTTCAGGCACGGAAATAGCCCTGCTTTTCAGTTTCAAAAATACCTTGGGGGGTGTCGCCCACAGGACGACGTGGCGGGCACCTGCTTCTTCGAAACGAAAAAAGGGCGATGCGGTGTCGCATCGCCCCCGGCAGATTTGCACAGCCAATTTCAAACGGGCGTCAGTTCAGCGACGCCATGAAGTCATTCACTTCGGTCAGCGAGAGGTATTTCTGCTCTTCGATGCCGCCTTCCGAGAATACCCATGTCACGGCCGGCGCTGACACATCGCCGTTCTTGTCGAATTGAACATTGCCAGTCGCGCCCTGATAAGACACGCTGCCGCCGCCATCGAGCACCTCTTTCGCCTTGGCAAAGCCTGACGCATCGGCGGTCACAGGTGTGCCATTCGGATCGGTGATCGACGCCACCTTGGCCGCGATTTCTGCGCCTGTCGCATCCTTGCCCGCTGCGTGCATTGCCATGAGCGCGATCATGGTGGCGTCATAGCTGTTGGCCAGACCAGGACCGTTTGGAGGACCATCAAAACGGACGGTATAGGCTTCGACAAAGGCATCCGCAGAATCAGTGCGCGGCGAGGCGGTGTCGGTGCCCGTGAAATTGCCAAGGAACTGCATCCCGACATTGTCACGGAACTCGTCCGATTTGAGCGCGTTGGCAGCAATCATGTTCTGCGTCCCACCCAGCGAGATCCACTCGCGCACAACCTGCGTGCCCTCTT
>JAUIIR010000084.1 GCA_030431485.1 Alphaproteobacteria bacterium | reverse complement strand
CAGTTCGGCCACCGGCATCCGCGCATCGCGGCGCAGCAGGGCGATCAATTCGGCATCGGTTTCGTCAATCTGTACGCTCATTCCGTCAGTCTGAGTGCAAATGAGTCTGTTTTGCAAGAACTGCCGATGCGAAGTGACCGGGCCTTCCTGCACACTTAAGAAAACACAGCAGGATGAGGCAGTCATGGGGTCAGAACCACGGAACATAACGCAAGAGCATCTGGATCGGGCGCGCGTCGCAGCGTTGATCCGTACGCTTCAACCGGACGATCCGTTGGCCCTGTTCCGGCCGCAGGTTCTGCAGCGGACCGCGCAACACTTTCTGCGGGGGTTTCCCGGTCATGTAAGCTACGCCGTCAAGGCCAATCAGGCGCCTGAGGTCTTGCGCTGTCTTGTTCAGGCCGGAGTGACCACCTTCGATGTTGCGTCAGTCGCTGAGGCGCAAGCGGTGCGCGCGGTTCTTCCTGATGCGCGTCTGCACTATCACAACCCGGTTCGGTCGCGCAGTGAGATCGGCGCCGCAAAGTCGCTGGGTGTGGCCTCGTGGTCCGTCGACCGTTTTTCAGAACTCGACAAGCTGGGGCCGCTGCCAAACCATACGCAGGTTGCGGTGCGGGTGTCTCTGGAACGCGGCGGTGGGGCGTATGATTTCGGCAGCAAATTTGGTGCGCCACCTGATCTCGCCGAAGCCCTACTGCGCGAAGTGGCAGAGCGGGGCATAACCCCAGCGCTGACTTTTCACCCCGGGACGCAATGCACCGACCCGGCAAGCTGGGCCGATTACATAGCGGCATGTGCGCGCATTGCCACGCGTGCGGGTGTGACGCCCGTGGCGCTGAATGTGGGCGGCGGATTTCCGTCTTGCCCCGGAGATGGCGACATGCATCACAGGCTTTTTGACACCATCGCTGCCGCAACGCGCGCCCATTTCCCAGATCAGCCACCGCAGCTTTGGTGCGAACCCGGTCGGGGCATGGTGTCGAGCGCCATGTGGTTGCTGCTTCGGGTCAAAGCGCGCGGTGAGGACATGCTGACTTTGAATGACGGGCTTTATGGAGCATTGGGCGAGTGGCGCGATATGGTGGTGCCGGGTGGTCTCACGGCGTTCACCGCCGACGGTCAAACAGTGACCGGCACCCAATCGCCGTTTATCATCTTTGGTCCGACCTGCGACAGTCTGGATCGCGTGCCGGATCCCTGGCGGCTGCCCACAGCAATAGCCGAGGAGGACTACATCCTTGTCACCGGGGCGGGCGCGTACAGTCTCGCCCTTGTGACGCGATTTAATGGATACGGTACATCGAAGCTGATTTCCCTCGAAACCGTGTCCGATCATGCTGGACAGTGCCGCTTGGCAGGCTAGTGTCCCTGCCAAATTCTGACGTCAGACGCGCGAGGGCAGCATGGATAAATTTGGCAAGTCACAGCCGGTCAAACGGGTTGAAGACGTACGCTTTCTCAATGGCACCGGACGCTATGTCGATGACATCGCCCCCGAAGGCGCATTGCGGGGCTATGTGTTCCGCTCGCCTGTCGCCCATGCCAGCATTGATACGCTGGATGTGACCGACGCGCGCGAGGTGCCCGGCGTACATCTCGTTCTGACGGCTGCCGATCTGGAGGCATCCGGTTTTACCGAAGGCCTTTGGGGTACCACGGTGCCAAACCGCGACGGCTCTGCCGGTGCGTCGCCGTTCCGTCCCGTCCTCGCGACAGATACCGTCCGGTATGTCGGCGAAGCGGTTGCATTCATCGTGGCTGACAGTCTTCAGGCGGCGCGCGATGCGGCGGAACTGATCGCGTTCGACTACTCGGACAAGCCGGTGCATCTGGTCCTAGCGTCGGGCGGCCCGGACATTCATCCCGAAGCCCCCGCCAATCTGGCCTTTGACTGGGGTATGGGGGATGAGGATGCGACCAGAGCGGCGTTTAACGCGGCGCATCGCGTGGTGAGCCTCGATGTCGAAGACAACCGCATCATCGTCAATGCAATGGAACCACGTGGCTGCTATGCCGAGATGGAGGGCGACCGGCTACACGTGTCCATCAACGCGCAGGGCGTTTGGGAGCATAAGAAACACCTTGCCCGTGTTCTGAACATGGCCGAAGAAGACGTCCGCGTCACCAACCCTGATGTCGGGGGTGGCTTTGGCATGAAGGCCATGCCCCACCCCGAGAATTTCCTGACGGCCATCGCCTGCAAGATGCTGGGCAAGCCGGTCCGCTGGATGTCCGAGCGTACCGAAGGCATGTTGTCCGACAACGCAGGCCGTGACCTGCGCCACACCGCCGAATTGGCCTTTGACGAGAACAACCGCATCACGGCGTATCGCGTGCAGACGGTGGCAAATATGGGGGCCTACAATTCGCATTTTGCTCAGGCTATCCAGACCAGCCTTTTTTCCAAGGTCCTGATGGGTACCTATGACGTGCAGACCTCGTGGCTTCAGGTCGAAGGCGTCTACACCAACACAACGCCGGTCGATGCCTATCGTGGCGCTGGGCGTCCCGAGGCGATCTACCTGCTGGAACGTGTCATGGACCGCGCCGCACGCGAACTGGGGCTTGATCCGTGGGAGCTGCGCCGCATCAACTTCATCAAGCCGCACCAATTCCCGTATAAGACCACAACCGGCGAGACCTACGACGTGGGTGATTTCGAACGTGTGCTCTCGCGCGCCGACAGCTTTGCCGACCGTGCCGGCTTTGACGCCCGCCGCGCAGCGTCAGAGGCTGAGGGCAAGCTGCGGGGCATGGGTCTGTGCTATTACATTGAAAGCATCCTTGGTGCACCGGTTGAGGACGTGAAGGTTACCTTTGACGACGATGGCGGCGCGTCGATCTATGTTGGCACGCAGTCGAACGGGCAGGGGCACGAGACCGTGTTCACACAGTTCCTGTCCGATCAGACAGGGATTCCGGCAGACAAGATCCGCTTTGTGCAGGGCGACAGCGACCTGATCGCGCGGGGCGGTGGCACCGGGGGATCGCGCTCGGTTACGATCCAGAACACAGCCACGCTGGCAGCGGTCGACAAGATCATCACCGCCTACACAGCGTTCCTTGCCGAGCAGCAGGGCGTGGACGAATCCGAAATCACCTTTGACGATGAACAGTTCCGCGTCGGCACATCGAACGTCACCCCAACCATGCTCGAAGTTGCTCAGATGGCGCGCGAGGTGGGGCGCGAAGACCTTTTGACCTTTGACGCAACCGTCACGCTCGACGCGCGCAGCTTCCCCAATGGAGCGCATGTGGCCGAGGTGGAAATTGATCCGGAGACCGGGCATGTCACAGTTGACCGCTACACGGTGGTTGACGATTTCGGCAACCTGATCAACCCAATGCTGGCAGAAGGTCAGGTGCATGGTGGCGTAGTACAAGGGTTGGGGCAGGCGCTTACAGAACGGGTCGTTTATGACGAAGACGGCCAACTGCTCACGGCAACGTTCATGGACTACGCGATGCCGCGCGCCGATGATGTCCCCATGATTGGTTTCACCACAGAGGCGACGCCCTCAGTCACCAACCCGATGGGTATGAAAGGCTGCGGCGAGGCAGGCACGGTCGGCGCTCTGGCCGCTGTCGCAAACGCGGTGCAGGATGCGATGTGGGCGCGGGGCGTGCGTCAGGCGGACATGCCGTTCACGCCGCAACGCGTCTGGGGCATGTTGCAGGATGCGCGCGTCGCGGCTGAGTGACACCGTTCTTGACTGGTTCCGTCGCAAGTTTTCGGCGGACCAGTCGCCGGTCAGCATTCGGCGTGGTCCTCGAACACATGTGATTGTCCTTGACGGTACGATGTCGTCGCTGGAGCCGGGATGTGAGACAAATGCGGGCCGTCTCTACCGGCTGTTGCAGGAGGTAGGGGGCGACCTGTCGCTGTATTATGAAGCAGGTTTGCAATGGTCTGATTGGCGCAGCGCTTCGGATATCGCGGTTGGCCGTGGGATCAATCGCCAGATTGCCCGGGCCTATGGCTTTCTGGCATCGCGCTATATGCCGGGCGACCAGATTTTTTTCTTCGGCTATTCCCGGGGGGCCTATGCGGTACGGTCCCTTGCGGGGATCATCGACCGGGTTGGGCTTGTGCGCGCGGAGCATGCCATCGAGCGTAATATCCGACAGGTCTATCAACACTACCGTACCGGTGCCGAGAGCGCCGCCGCCCGGGACTTTGTGCGCCTTTATTGCCATGACACCCCCGAGATCGCGGTGGTCGGTGTCTGGGATACAGTCAAGGCGCTGGGGCTTCGTCTGCCCCTGATATGGCGGATCACCAATGAGAAGCATGGGTTTCACAATGATCGGCTTGGCCCGTCGATCCGTTGTGGCCTGCACGCGCTGGCGTATCATGAACGCCGCATGGCCTATGAACCGGTGCTTTGGTCCTGTCCGCCGGATTGGGCGGGTCACGTCGAGCAAGTCTGGTTCAAGGGCGTGCATGGCGATATCGGTGGGCAGCTCCGCGGCCACGAAGACGCGCGGCCCCTTGCAAATATCCCGTTGGTCTGGATGTTGGAGCGGGCTGAAAGCGCCGGGCTGCCATTACCAGAGGGCTGGCAGGAGCGATTTCCGCAATGCGCCGAGGCGCCGTCAGTCGGCAACTGGAAAGGCTGGGGCAAGCTGTTCCTCTATCGTCGCAACCGCCAGATTGGCATGGATCCGTCCGAACGCATCCATGAAACGCTGCATGTCACCGAACCAAGGTTGGTATCTGAACCGTTGGTTCCCTGAGTTCTGACGAATATGTGACCAAATCACTCGGCGTCTCTCTTTAAACCGCGCATTTCCCGCCTATCTCTTTGGCAAGGGAGCGGACGTGGAACATCCGCTATACCTTCACTGTCCCTCGTTCCAACACTTGCGCCCAAGGCATCCTTGGGCGCTTTTTCTTTTCTGCGGGGCAGGGTACATGTCGGCCATGAGCTACTCAGATGATTTCCTGCGCACGATTCTGAAGCGGACCAAGACGGTCGCCGTGGTTGGTGTGTCAATGAACCCGGTGCGCCCGTCCTATTATGTGGCGCGGTATCTTTCGCTTAAAGGATTTACCGTGATCCCGGTCAATCCGGGTCACGCGGGTCAGCGCCTGTTCGGGGCGGAGGTAAAGGCGTCGTTGTCGGACATCGACACCAAAGTGGACATGGTCGACATCTTCCGCCGCTCCGAGGCCGTGTCGCCTATCGTCGACGAGGCGTTGGAAGCGTTCCCAGATTTGCAAACGGTTTGGATGCAGATTGGTGTCGAAAATGCCGAAGCTGCGGCCAAAGCAGAGGCGCGCGGGGTAGACGTGGTGATGAACCGCTGTCCCAAGATCGAATACCAGAGGTTGTTCGGAGAGCTGCGCATGGGCGGGTTCAACACCGGGATCATCTCGTCCAAGCTTTGAAGGTAGTGTGGACGATGCGGTGACGCATCGTGCGTTTCCTTGGATGGAAACGCTTGGGGTCGTCCGCTGGTGCGCCATTGGCTCAAGCCCAATGGACGACGCCCCAAACCCCAAAGTATTTTTGATCCAGAGAAGATCAGGAGCGGTTTGCTTTTTCCTGCAGGCCAGACTGCCCCTGGCGCTTGGCGAGTTCCGCCATAACGTCGGCCACCCCCACGTCACGGGATTTCAGCATCACCAGCAGATGGAACAGCACGTCTGCCGCTTCCGAGGTGAGGCGGTCGCGGTCGCCCTTGATGGCTTCGATGATAGCCTCGATAGATTCCTCGCCGAATTTCTCGGCGCATTTCTCGGGACCTTTGGCGAGCAGTTTGGCGGTCCAGCTTTCGTCCGTGGAGGCCTTGGCCCGTGTCGCGACGATCTGTTCAAGTTCTTCCAGTGTCATGTCAGCCTCACCGGGATGCCGGCTGCGGCCATATGGGCCTTGGCCTCGCCGATCGTGTATTCGCCGAAATGGAAGATGGAGGCGGCCAGAACGGCACTGGCGCCGCCTTCGGTCACACCTTCGACCAAGTGGTCCAACGTACCCACGCCGCCGGAAGCGATCACCGGCACATCCACCGCGTCCGAGATCGCGCGGGTGAGCGGCAGGTTGAACCCGGCCTTGGTTCCGTCGCGGTCCATCGAGGTGAGCAGGATTTCCCCCGCGCCTTTGGCGACCACGGTCTTCGCGAACTCAACCGCGTCGATGCCGGTGGGTTTGCGCCCGCCATGAGTAAAGATTTCCCATTTGCCGGGGCTGACGGTCTTTGCGTCGATGGCGACAACGATGCACTGGCTGCCGAACTGGTCTGCTGCTTCGGCCACCACATCTGGGTTGGCGACGGCGGCTGAATTGAACGACACCTTGTCGGCTCCTGCCAGCAGCAGGGCGCGCACGTCGGCCACGGTGCGGACGCCGCCACCCACAGTGAGCGGGATGAAGCATTGCTCTGCCGTGCGGGTCACTACATCAAACATCGTGCCGCGGTTTTCGTGCGTCGCATGGATGTCAAGAAAGCAGACCTCGTCTGCGCCCGCCGCGTCATAGGCGCGGGCGGCGTCTACCGGATCACCGGCGTCGCGCAGATCGACGAAATTGACGCCTTTGACTACACGGCCATCGGCGACATCGAGACAGGGAATGATGCGGGTCTTCAACATGTCCTGTCGCGTACCCCGAAGATCGCCGCTTGTGAAGCCTGTGCGTTGCGCATTATGCCTTGGGGTCTAAGAATAAGGAGGGTCCCATGTCAGACAATTTCGCGCGTTATCCGAGCCTGACCGGAAAAACCGTGTTCATTACAGGCGGCGCGTCGGGGATCGGGGCCGAGATTGTTAAGGCATTTGCGGCACAGGGCGCGAAGGTTGGCTTTGTCGATCTGGACGCGGACAGTGCGCAGGCATCGGTGGAGGCGACCGAGGGAACGGTGGCCTGGGAACAGGCCGATCTGCGCGACATTCCCGCATTGCAAGACGCGTTTGCCAAGTTGAAGGCCAAGCTTGGCCCTGCGCAGGTGTTGGTGAACAACGCAGCCCGCGACGACCGTCACGACTGGCGCGAGGTCACGGCCGAGTATTGGGACGAACGCCAGAACACCAACCTGCGGCACATGTTCTTTGCCATTCAGGCGGTGGCCCCTGACATGATCGCGGCCGGGGCCGGGTCGATCATCAACATGGGATCGAACAGCTGGTGGGAAGCGGGAGGCAACATGCCCGCATACACCACAGCCAAAGCTGCGGTGCACGGTCTGACCCGCACGATGGCGCGCGATTTGGGGGGACACCGCATCCGCGTCAACACCGTCGTCCCCGGCTGGGTTATGACCGAGCGGCAGAAAGAGCTTTGGGCGTCGCCAGAGGCCTTGCAGAAGCATCGCGACCGGCAATGTCTGCCGGATCTGATCGACCCGGTCTATCTGGCGCGAATGGTGCTTTTTCTGGCTTCAGACGATGCGGCGATGTGTACGGCCAACAACTATATGGTCGAAGCCGGGTCGATCTGAGCGGACCCGCGCCGTTCACGTCAACGTGCATAGCAAGTGAACTGTGTCTGTCTGACCCTCTGACATTGTGACGAGAGGGACAGACATGAAACAGATGATTTTTGCAGCATGCCTTGCCGTGGCAGCGACAGGCGCGATGGCGGGAGACAACGGGTTGATCCGCAAAGACAGCGCACGGGGTGTAACCGAAACCGTGGATGCTATGGCGACCGCAATGGAGGGTGCTGGCCTGACCATCTTTGCCCGCGTCGATCATGGGGCGGGGGCGGCATCCATTGGTGACGATATCGGCGCGTCGCAACTGCTGATCTTCGGCAATCCGAAAGTGGGTACACCCGCCATCAAGGACGACCCTGTTTCCGGTTTGTACTTGCCGCTCAAGGTGTTGGTATATGAGGACACCATGGGCGCCACCAAGATCGTTTACGAAGAGCCTGCAGAGATGCTGGGCAAGCTTGGCGGTGTGCCCGAGAACGCCGCGTATCTCAAGACCATGGCGGGGGCCTTGGCGAAGTTCACCGATATGGTGGCGAATTAACTGCGCAGAGCTGCCAGCGCCGCTTTAAGGTCAATTGCACCGTCATACAGCGCGCGGCCCGAAATTGCACCGTTAAGGTCCGCGCCGCAGTCGCGCAGGGCGATCAGGTCTTCGAGCGAGGACACGCCGCCCGAGGCAATGACAGGGATCGACACGGCGCGCGCCAGATCGGCGGTGGCCTCCACGTTCGGGCCTTGCATCGCGCCGTCGCGATTGATGTCGGTGTAGATGATCGCGGCCACGCCCGCGTCTTCGAAGGATCGGGCGAGGTCTGTCACCATGACGTCGGTTTCCTCGGCCCAACCTTTGGTCGCCACGCGGCCATTGCGCGCGTCAATGCCCACGGCTACGTGGCCGGGAAAGGCGCGTGCGGCCTCGCGCACCAGATCGGGGTTTTCCACCGCCACGGTGCCAAGGATCACCCGCTGCAGCCCCTTGTCGAGCCAGCGCTCAATGGTGGCCATGTCCCGGATACCACCGCCCAGCTGTGCGGGCACCTTACACCGTTCGAGAATCGAATCGACGGCAGAGGCGTTCACCGGCTCGCCGGCGAAGGCGCCGTTCAGATCGACCAGATGCAGCCATTCGCAGCCCGCCTCGACGAATTCCATCGCTTGTGCAGCGGGGTCGTCGTTGAAGACGGTGGATTTCTCCATGTCACCGCGCAGGAGGCGAACGGCCTGTCCGTCTTTGAGGTCAATGGCAGGGTAGAGGATCATGTCGCGGTCTCCGGTCAGATGTCGCACGCGCTTTGACATGACGGAACGGCACTTGCAACGCGACCCGGCGTCAATCTTGATTGGCGTGATGTCGTCGGCTCAGAGTTTTGCCATCACTCTGAGGGAGGAGACACACATGAAACTGATGACACTTGCTGCAGGCCTCGTGCTGGTCGCCAGCGCCGCGCTCGCCGATCCGGTCGAAGGCACCTGGAAAACCCAGCCTGGCGATGATGGAAATTATGGTTTGGTGACGATCAGCGCCTGCGGCGCCGAGATCTGCGGCGTTCTCGGGCAGGGCTATGATGCGGGTGGCAAGAAGATTGCGTCGCCGAATATCGGCAAACGGATGATCTGGGGCATGAAGGCGCAGGGCAATGGTGCGTATAAG
This sequence comes from Alphaproteobacteria bacterium, assembly GCA_030431485.1. Classification (GTDB taxonomy): domain Bacteria; phylum Pseudomonadota; class Alphaproteobacteria; order Rhodobacterales; family Rhodobacteraceae; genus Marivita. The sequence continues at coordinate 10,733 of JAUIIR010000084.1, read as the reverse complement.
GGCGGCAAGATTTGGGCGCCTGACCGCGACAAGACCTACAACTCCAAAATGACGTTGAACGGCAATTCACTCAAGGTTGAGGGATGTGTTCTGGGAATTTGTCGTGGACAAACCTGGACGCGGGTGAAGTGATCTTGATGTCGCGGGGTCTGTGCCCCGCGATCTGCTGGGGGGGCGTTGCCCCCCAGACCCCCCAAAGTATTTGAAAACCGAAGAAGATCGGGGGCGGGTGTCCCTCCAGCGGTGGCGTGCAAACGCGCTCAAGACAGCGCCATCCAGCCTGCAACAATAATGAGTACCCCTGCAAAGCTTCGGTTCAGCAATGTGGCACTGCGGTCTGATCGAAACAGGGACGCAAGCCGGTCGCCGATGACTGTCCAGACCGAGAACGCTAGAAAATTGTTCAACGTGAACACTGTGGTCATCAGCATGACGACAGTCAGTACCGGTGTCCCGGACGGAGGCAGGAACGTCGAGAACATCAGCGCGATGATGACATAGGCCTTGGGGTTCAGGATAAGCACTGCTGCGCCATCCAGAAACCTCATCGGGCGTGCTGTTTCACTGGTATCGGTGATCTTGGCGCGCCAGAGCCTGTTCGCGAGAAAGACCACGTAGACCGCGCCAGTGGCCTTGAGGATTGGAAACAGCATCGGCCAGGTTTCGATAGCATTGATAAATCCAAGACCGATCCCTGCCGTCACGAGCCATGTCGCAAGGTGATAGCCGGCACTGGCGGGTAGGGTTGCGCGAAACCCGAAAAGCGCTCCGTTTGCCGCAAAAAGCATGTTTCCCGGTCCCGGGCTGAAGGCCAGCGGGAACAGAAAAAGCAAAAGCGTGGCGATGGTCTGGGTCATGGTGATGTCCTTTGGTCGGGACGTCACCATGAGGTGCCAGGGAGGTCGGCGCGACCCGGATCCTGCGTGTTCAGGGGGCCCAGGTCAGGAAATTCGCGATCATCCGCAGGCCGGTGGCTGCGCTTTTCTCCGGGTGGAACTGGAAGCCCACCATCGTGTCGCGTGCCACTATAGCGGTGACTTCCCCGCCATAATCCACATGGGCGAGGCGTTGGGCCGGGGTTTCAACGCGCATCTGGTAGGAATGCACAAAGTAGGCATGCTCGCCGGTTTCGACGCCGTTCAGCACCGGGTGGGGCGTGTCGATCACCAGATCGTTCCAGCCCATATGCGGAACTTTCATCCCCGCTTCAGAGGGGACAATCCGTTCAACCACGCCGTCGATCCAGCCCAGACCCTCGGTCGGGGTGTATTCGAGACCTTCGCGCGCCATCAACTGCATGCCGACGCAAATGCCGAGGAAGGGCCGCGCCTTGACCTCGACCGACTCGATCATCGCGGCGAATGCACCAGAGCTGCGCAGGGCGTTGGCACAGGCCGGAAACGCCCCATCGCCGGGCAAGACCAGACGGTCTGCGCCCGCGATGACATCAGGGTCGGCGGTGACCACAACGTCGCCCGCGCCGACCTCTGATGCCATGCGTTGAAACGCCTTTTCGGCGGAATGCAGGTTGCCGCTTTCGTAATCAATGATCGCAGTCAGCACGGGTTACAGCGCTCCCTTTGTCGACGGAATCGCATCCGCCTTGCGCGGGTCTACCTCCAACGCGTTGCGCAGCGCGCGGGCGACCGCCTTGAATGCGGCTTCGGCAATGTGGTGGCTGTTGATGCCGTGCAGCATGTCCACATGCAGCGTGATGCCTCCATGGGTGCTGAAGGCCTGAAAGAACTCGCGCACCAGTTCGGTGTCGAACGTGCCAATCTTGGCGGTCGGCAGATTGACGTTCCAAATAAGGAACGGCCGCGCCGAGAGATCAAGGGCGGCACGCACCAGCGCGTCGTCCATTGGCAGAAGGCAGGCACCATAGCGCACGATGCCGCGTTTGTCGCCCATGGCTTGTGTCAGCGCCTGCCCCAGAGCGATGCCCACATCCTCAACCGAATGGTGGTCGTCGATATGTAGATCGCCCTCGCAGCGCACTGTCATGTCGATCAGCGAATGGCGCGCCAGCTGATCCAGCATATGATCAAAGAACCCGACGCCGGTTTGGTTGTCGTAGCTCCCTGTGCCGTCCAGATTGACCTCAACGGTGATCTTGGTCTCCGCAGTGTTGCGGGTCACGGTGGCGCTGCGCATATCGCCTCTCCTTGGCAAGTGTCGCGGCCTTATAGGCGGGGTGGTGGCACGCGCCAAGGCCCTGTTGCAGTTCCATCGCGGCGTGTGTTTCTTCGCCACGACTTTCAGAAAGGTATGACATGATCGGAACACGCCTGCGCATTGCCACAGCCGCCGACAGCGATCCGCTGGGGGTGGTCATGTTCCGCGCCATTCATGAAGGCGACAGCCCCTACACCAAAGCGCAGCGCACTGCGTGGCTGCCCAAGCCCAATAGCGGCGCTGACTGGGCTGCGCGGCTTTTGGACCAGCATGTGCTGTTGGCCCAGGCGGACGAGATCACCGGCTTTATGTCGGTCACACAAGAGGGCTATGTCGACCTCGCGTACATCCTGCCCGAGGTCCGGGGACAGGGGCTCTTTGCGCAGCTTTTGGAGCAAGTCGAGGCCGAGGCCAGAGGTCAGGGAGCAAAGCAGCTCACCACGCATGCGAGCCTGATGGCGCAACCGGCCTTTCAGCGCTGCGGCTTTGTCATCGACTACCAAGAAACGGTTGCGCGCAACGGGCAGACCCTGGCCCGAGCACGTATGTGCAAGAATTTGTGACAGAATAAGGTCGATGGAGCGGGCGAGGCGATTCGAACGCCCGACCCTAACCTTGGCAAGGTTATGCTCTACCCCTGAGCTACGCCCGCGCTGCCATCGATTTATACCGGATTGGAGCGGGCGAGGCGATTCGAACGCCCGACCCTAACCTTGGCAAGGTTATGCTCTACCCCTGAGCTACGCCCGCGCTGCCAATCTGGTAGGCGGGGATTTAGGGCTTGTTGCGACCGGGCGCAAGAGGAAATTCAGCCCTTTGCACCGCCTTTTTTGCCGCTCGCCCCGACACAGGTGCGCCGGACCGCGGCGCAATCCGCTTTCCCTGCCGCTCAGGACGCAGTAGGCATGCCAATTCAAGCAAGGTTGGGACATCTCATGGCGCAGAATGCCACCATCTATAAAGTCGAACTCGGTGTGTCGGACATGGACCGGCATTATTATGAGACCCACAAGCTCACCGTGGCCAAACACCCGTCCGAGACCGATGAACGCCTGATCGTACGTCTTTTGGCCTTTGCGCTTAATGCCGATGAGCATCTGGAGATGACCAAGGGCCTGTCCACCGATGATGAGCCGGACATTTGGCAGAAGAGCCTGAGCGGAGAGCTTGACGTCTGGATCGCCCTCGGCATGCCGTCCGAGAAAGTGCTGCGCCAGTCCTGCGCGAAGGCGGGCAAGGTCATCGTCTACGCCTACGGCGGCCGCCCGGCCGAAGTCTGGTGGGAGAAGGTCAAGGGCAGCACGACCCGGTTCGACAACCTGACGGTGCTGGGCCTGCCCGAGTCGGAAACTACGGCGCTCGCCGGTTTGGCCAGCCGTGCCATGAAGATGCAGGTCAACATCCAGGACGGCGAGGTGATGGTCAGCGTGGACGAGGGGATGGTCTATGTGACGCCTGAGGTCTGGATGGGGTAGGGGCGCTTGTTTTGTCATTTTGACACGTGCCGCAACGGCCTTCCCAGCGAACAAGATCACGCTTTGCGTTGACCTGTGGGAATGCGCGCCCTTTTGCGACCGTCATGGCTTCCCGATATGGTCTATCTGCGCGTCAAAGCGGCCCAACCCCGCCGGACGAATGTGATGGCGTTGCGGGAACGATGATCTGAGCAGCGACAGTCGAGCAGGTTTTGCCGGTATACTGAATCGCAAGGCCAGATACGGCCAGATAAGGAGTATATGATGTCTGACCGAGGATTTGCCGTACGGGCCCTTGGAGAGATCGCCATCCGGTGTGTCGATCTGAATGCAATGGTGGCATTTTATCGCGATGTCATCGGGCTGGAACTGATGAACGATCCTGAAAACGGCAATATCGTTTTCTTCAAGGTCGCAGATGGATTTGCCGGCCACACAGCGGTTCTCGCGCTCTTTCGTCACGATATTGAAGGCGCTGGGCGGACACGGGCAAGCCAGACACCACCCGCCACAGGACCGGGATCGTCGTTGCACCACATTGCGCTCAGCCTGCCTTGGGATGAACAAGAGGCGGTCATGGCGTGGTACGAAAAGCTGGGCCTGACCTATAACGTCGAGACATTCGATTGGGTGGGCTGGCGTGGAGTGTTCACCTTTGATCCGGATGGAAACACTGTCGAGCTCGTTGCGAAAAGCCCCGACTGACATGCCCGGCCTTGGGTGCCGGACATGTCCTTTCAATATCATGCGTCGCGGCCGAGGCTCGATCAGGCGGTCCGCTGCTTGTAATACGTGTCTTTGTGCACGATCAGCCCATCGCGATAGGTCAGGATATCGACGCTGAGGAACTCGTCCTTCTTGCCATCCTTATGCGTGGCTGTGCGTCGATACTCGCAATAGGCCTTGTTGCCAGCAATGGCGCAGTCCAGCGTCTCCCAATGGACGCTTGCGACCTTCTTGAACAGTCCGTCGAACACATCCCGAATAGTGTTCTTACCTTCGAAACGCACGCCATGTTCGTCAGGGCCGACGGCGTGGTCAAAGACAGCATCCTCGGCAAAATGTTTCATCACGGCGTCGATGTCATTTGCGTTGAACGCGTCGCCGACCGAGTCGACGATCTCGCGGGTGAGAGTGGTCATGTGTTGGGTCCCTTTCCCTGAAGCATGTCGCAGGTGTGTTTGAAGAATGGGCTGGTTGGATCGACGAGCACGTTCAGTTCATCGAAATGATCGACGTCCGGCACAAAATAGAGGCCCATCGGGCGATCATCAGAGGCGTATTTATCGACATACATCCTTGCCTGGCGGTGAAATTCGTCGGTTTCCGCGCCGCCGACCACGACAAGCTGTGGTGCATTCGTAACGGGCGGGTGCTGCGTCATTGGGCTTTCGGCCTCGGCTTCTGCCGGGTCCATGCGGATGCCTGCATTCAGCGCTTCTGTCAGGCGCACGGGTTCAAGATAGCTGAGCGGTGACACCGGGATGCCCGCCTTGATCAGATCGACCGGCAATCCATCACCAAACGCGGGCCAATCAGTGGCCATCATCATCTGCGTGATGTGTCCTCCCGCGGAATGACCCATGACGGTGATGCGGTCGCGGTTGATGCCCAAAGTCTCGGCATTGCGCCAGACATGGGCCATCGCCTCGCGCGATTCTTCCGAGATGCGGGTGATCGTGACGCTGGGACACAGGTCATAGCCGACAACCACCACATTGATCCCGGCTCCGACGAAGGGGGGGGCGATAAAGCTGTAGATGGATTTGTCGCCACGCTGCCAGTAGCCACCGTGAAAATAGACAAGGGTGGGCGCCGACGGATTGCCACACCGAAAAACATCAAGCTTTTGTTTGTCGCCCTCGCCATACCGGATGTCGAGATCGCACTCTAACGTTGCTCGTGCGGTTTCACTGTCAGCAGACCAACCGGGAATGACCGTCACTTCGTAATCGGGGCGACCCGCACGCAGGTTATACTGGGCGTCAAACTCGTCAGGCGTGAAACGAGTGTGGAAGGTCAGGGGATCGCTCATGGCAAAGCCTCCGGCTGTGGTGCGGCGAAAAACGTGCCGCGGCAGTATACAAGGGGTGGAACGGGGGTATGCGTGTAGTCGACAACCCGCCCCAAAAGGATTTCATGGTCGCCCGCATCGACCCGCTCGTGCACGACGCAATCCAGATGCGCCGCCGCTCCGGGCAAAAGCGGAGCGGTCCGACCGGCGGTCCAATCCTTATCGGTAAAGCGGTTTTCCACGTTGCTGGCAAAGTGGAGCGCCAGATCCTGTTGCGCTGCCGCCAGTATATTCACTCCGAAATGCCCTGACATGGACAGCGTCGGAAAGACACGTCCGGATTTGGCAATGCAGACAGAAACGATCGGGGGCTCCAATGATACCGACGTAAAGGAATTGGCCGTCAGTCCCCACGGCTGATGATCCATGTCATACGCGGTCACGATGGTGACGCCGGTCGGGAAAGATCCCAAAGCACGGCGATAATCACGGATATCCATCACAGCACTCCCTCACTTGCACTGGCTTTCTCCAACGCGGCCCATTCATCGGGGTTGGTTCCGAAATAGCGCATGACGTGATCCTGATAGGCTTTGCGCTCTGCAAGCCGCTGATACCACGCTTCGACATTGGGCAACGGAGGTCGCTCCACCTCGACGTTAAAGTACCGATACGCCACGCATCCCAGTGGAATATCGCCCATTGTAAAAACATCACCGCAGACAAACGCTTTGTCTGCGAGATGAGCATCGAGGATCCTCAGCGCCTCATGCGCGTCGTCCCGCAGCTTGGCGATCTTGGCCGGGTCACGCTGGTCAGGCTGTGTTCGAACTGTCGCAAAAAAGAGATAGATCACCGGCATGAAAGCGCGGCTCGCTGACCACTCCATCCACTGATCGGCAATCGCGCGGGTCTGGATGTCCGACGGACTCAGACCGCCCGCGCCGTAGCGATCACACAGATAACGCACGATAGAGAGGCTTTCCCACAGCGCAAAATCGCCATCCCGGATCGCCGGGATCATCCGGTTCGGATTGATCTTCCCGAAGGCGTCGGTGTCCAGCTTGCCGAAACTGCCACCGGCCAGTTGCAGCGTGTAGTCCAGACCAAGCTCATTCGCCGTCCAGATCACCGGGATCACGTTCGAGGAATAGGGGCGTCCCCAAATCTCAAGCATCTTCCAACACCCGCTTTTCAGCGATGGACTGTGTGCCAAATCGGGGCACGACATGCTCGAACAGGCGATCCCAGCTTGCCAGGATTTTTTCGTAGGGCACACCGGTGTATTGTTGCATCAGCATAAGGTGATCAAGACCAATGGTCTCCTGCTTCTCTGCGAACCGTTCAGCCACATAGGCCGCATCGCCCACAACGATGATCCCCCGCTTGTTAAGGAAATCGAACCAGTCCATCCCTTCGTCCTCGGGCGTCATGTCTTCGCCGATGTCGAGATAGCCGTGCTTGGTCCATTCCCCTTTGGGCCGGGAGCCCCCCAGAAACTCGTAATACGCATTGATCGGGCCACGGATCGTGTTGATCGCCTCTTCCATGCTCTGTCCGACATAGAAGGCTGTGCAGACGCCGACGCCTTCGCCCAGTTTCACATCGCACCCTTCACGCTTTGACAGAGCTTCACGGTATGGTTCCCAACAGGCGCGTGTCGCTTTGGGGCCTGCGGACATGGAAATCACACCCCAGCCTTTTTCTCCGGCCAGTTTGAATGTGGGTGGGGCGTTCGACATCAACCACACCGGCGGATGCGGGTTGGTATATGGGCGCGGATGCACGTACATCGCTTTGTATTCGCCGTCTTCCGCATGATAGCGGGGATCAAGCGGGTCAAAAAAACGATTGGTTTCTTTCCAGCCGGGAACCGGGAACTGGTAGAATTCGCCATGATGCGTGAAGGCCTCATTGGTCCAGGCTTTCAGGATAATTTCCAGGCTTTCCTGATAAAGCCGCATCACCTTGGCGTTGTCTCGCCGGTCGGCATCACGATTGAACTGGATGGTCGAGCGCTCGTTGATGCCCTTGGCAACGCCGAAGTCAAATCGCCCTCGGGTCATGTTATCCAGCATCGCCGCATCTTCGGCCACGCGTAGCGGATGCCAATCTGGCAGGATGATAGGTGCTGTGCCGACGCGTAGTTTTTTGCAATGCGCAGCAACATGCGTGCCCATCTGGATCGGATTGGGCGGCGCGTTCATGTAGCCGTTATGCGCAAAATGATGTTCGGTAAACCAAGCCGTAGTGAACCCGGCCTGCTCGGCCAGCGAACACTGCTCAAGGATCATTTCAAGCGTTCTGGTCCAGGGAATCGTCTCTCCTGGGCTGAAATTGGCAATCAAATCAAAGCGCATCGTGGCCTCCCCGGTATACAGTTAAGTTGAAAATTTTCGTCTTTTTCAACTAAGTTGAATTTCCCATAGAAAATCAACAAAAATCTTTTATCTCGGATGTATGAAAACAAATTCGATCGACTCCGACGAAACGGACGCACAGCGTCTTGGCAGCGAAATCCGGGAGGTGCGCAAGGCGCGCGGCCTCACGTTGCAGGACCTATCCAAGGTAGTGTCTTGCTCAACCGCCTATCTAAGCCGGATCGAGCTTGGCGCGGCAAATGTGTCAGACGAGTTGCTACGTGAAATCAGCGCAGCGCTTGGGGTCGATCCGGATTGGTTCTTTCCAAAACAATCGGGCGACGGCCCGCTGGAGCGCAAACATGTTGTGCGCGCCGAAAACCGCCGCGCCTTGTCAGGCATGTACACACGCACGCCGGAGGAACTGGGGTTCGAGGATGAATTGCTCTCGAGCACCCTGTCGGGCCAATGCTATCTGATCCTGTCCCGGTTCCGCCCTGGCGCAGGAACACCGCCAGAACCGTTGGAAGGCTATTCTTTCGAAGGTGAACAGCACGCTATTGTGCTGACAGGCGAGGTCGAACTGCGGTTGGGCGATGAAATCATCGTCCTGCGCGAAGGAGACAGCTTTTCCTATCCGTCAATGATCGCGCACAGGTTTCGCAATCGGACCGACCAAGAGGCAACGATGGTCTGGGCCATGTCACCGATACGCATCACATGGTAGGGGTTCGGCCCGCTTGATCTGCTGAGGCGTTTGGATTTCCTTCCCGCAAGGCCATTGCGACAGCGCGACCCTCGACGGGCGCGCTCGTCGGCTTACCTACCGCCCCACAGAAGCAGGCTGACGAGGCAAAGCAATATGAGAATCGCCATCATCGGGTCTGGTATGGCCGGGCTGTCCTGTGCCGCGCGGTTGTCCCAAGCGGGTTTGGCTCCAAGCGTTTTTGACAAGGGCAGGGGGCTCGGAGGGCGCATGGCCACCCGCCGCGCCGACGCCGGACGCCAATTTGACCACGGCGCACAGGTGATTACGGGTGAAGATGCCGCATTCCGCCGTTTGCTTGACGACGCAAAGACACGTGGCTTTGTCAGGGAGTGGGACATCGGCGACGGCACCGTCAAAGCGGTTGGCACACCGGGCATGACCGCCTTTGCCAAATATCTGGCCCAAGGCCTCGATCTGCATCAACAAACCGAAATCACATCCGTGACCTTGACGGATGTCGGCTGGGATCTGACTGCGGACCAGCCCGTCGGCACCTATGATCGTGTGATTTGCACCGCACCCGCGCCACAGACCAGCACACTCGCGGGCCACGCGCTGACCCAACCGCTTGACCACGTGTCTTATGCCCCGAGCCTGACATTGATGGTTGCTCTAAATCGCCCGCTGGATGCGCCGATCACGCAGTCCAACCCAACCGACGCACTGGCATGGATTGCGCATGACAGCGCGAAACCGGGCCGGGCGGCGCAAAACTGCTGGGTCGTGCAGGCCAGTTCCGATTGGAGCGTCTCCCATCTTGAACTTGGCAAAGACGAGATCGCCACACTGATGCTTGACCTGTTCCTCGGCCATCACGGTCTTGATGCGACCGACGTCGCCTATGCCACCGCCCACCGCTGGCGGTATGCTCTGGTGACAAACCCGCTGCGCCAATCTTTCGTCACATCCCCCGATGGAACCCTCTATGCTGGCGGTGACTGGTGCCTTGGCCCGCGGATCGAACACGCATGGCAGAGCGGCACAGCCATCGCCGAAGATATACTGCGCAGCGCATGACTCTGAATGACCCGCGCATCAAACGGCTGATCACTTTGGTCAAGGCTGCACTTTACCCACCTCCGGGCAAGAGCCGCATTGCGTTGGCGCTCACAATGGGCGCGGTCTGCCACGTGATCTTTGCCATCGCCGTCCTGTCGATGATGGTCGCCATGTTCTTCGGAATGAGCGAAAGCTTCGGCACCGTTCCGTGGCCTTGGGCGGTCCTCGCCAATGCCGCGCTGATCCTGCAATTCCCGTTGGTCCACTCTTTCCTGCTGTCTCAGCGGGGCACAAAGATCGTCGCCCGGCTGATCCCCGGCCCACATGGCGGCACTTTGGCCACCACCACTTACGCAATCATCGCTTCGCTGCAACTCAGCGCGCTGTTCCTCCTCTGGACCCCCAGCGGCATCATCTGGTACCGCGCCGAAGGCACGGCCTTTGCGCTGATCTGCACGGCCTTCGCCGCCACGTGGCTCCTGCTGCTCAAAGCCAGCTTCGACGCCGGGGCCGAGGTGCAATCCGGCGCGCTGGGCTGGATGTCGCTCTTGGGCAAGATCAAGCCCGTGTTCCCGGACATGCCGACCCAAGGCCTCTTCCGACATATCCGCCAGCCGATCTACGTGGCCTTCGCGCTCACGCTATGGGCTGTCCCTGTCTGGACGCCGGATCAACTGGCCCTCGCGATAAGCTACAGCACCTATTGCCTGCTTGCCCCGCGTCAGAAAGAGAAACGCTTTGAAAAACGCTACGGCACAGCATTCCGTCGCTATCGCGAGTCTGTGCCCTATGTCCTGCCAAAATTCGCCAGCAAGGAGCCGGAAGATGCCGCAAACCGCGCGCAACAACCTTGAGATCTACGACGATGTCGCCGCGCAATGGTGGTCCGACGACATCCGCTGGGTGCGCACGCTCAAGAACATGGTGCCGGGGCGGCTGGG
>JAUIIR010000083.1 GCA_030431485.1 Alphaproteobacteria bacterium | reverse complement strand
CGACGGTGATGCTGTCGGAGGTGATCTGCGTTGAGACCGCCACATCGCTCTGATCGGTGAAGCTGAAGGCGTCAGGGGTGTTGTCCGAGAGCGTCGTCACATCCCACTGGTCGGTGACCCCGCCAATGTCGAGGGTGGCGCTGTGAAGGACGCCGCCGCTTGCGGCACTGGTCAGGCGCAACTCGACCGTGTCGCCATTCGACACCGTGGTCGCGCCACTCGTCCATGTGCCGCCATTGATGCGGAACTCTGGAGAGCCATCGCCTGAGATCGAGATGGCCGAGGCTGTGTTGATGCCTGCGACGGTGATGCTGTCGGAGGTGATCTGCGTTGAGACCGCCACATCGCTCTGATCGGTGAAGCTGAAGGCGTCAGGAACAGTATCGGTGGGAATGCCTCCGCTGAATGACCCGCTTAAAGACAGAACCATCGGTGTTCCGTTTGTTGCAGTGAGCGAGCCGCCGTTTTTCTCAATTGCGAGAACGTCTATATCGCTCAGGCCGACATCACTTCCAGTCACCGCATAGGTGAAAATAAGGCTATCAGTATTACTACCTGCGCTAAATGCAGCTCGTCGCTCTTGACCTCCAAATTCGAAACGTATCTGCGGAGCACCCTGAATACTGACGGGCGCACTCACGGGCACAGTGAAGGTCAGTGTCTGTCCAAGAGCAATCGTCCCTGCGACAATCGTGTCAGCATCGGAATAAGCCGCTGATTTTTGCGAGTTTGAGGTTGGCAATACCAAGTGAACTTGCTCATGAATTTGCGTTGCATGGCTCTCAAACACACTATCTCCCGACCCGCGAAGTTGCGGGGGTAACCCGTCATCGGGGCGAGATTCTGCGAGCTCTTCTGCGGCGACCCTGGTTGTTCCTGTTTCATCTGTGAAGTCGGCTGCTCCATCACGAACCCGAAGCGTCGTGCGCGGCCCATTAGCAATCAGGTCGATATCTGTCCCAAGTAGGGTGATTGTGCTACCTGGTGCGACCAAATTAGTGATGCCCCCTGCCCCGCTCACGAACTGCAAGGTGCCACTTTCTAACGTGATCAGATTGGCATCGATGCGTACGCTTGAATTTCCACCAATGTTGAGTATGGCCCCATTACCGAAGCGGATGGTTGCCCCATCCCCCACGGTTGATCCCGTCACAATGGTGCTCCCAAAGGCGATGGTCGCGCCCTGCGCCACATTCGCGCCTTGCGCGAATGTAACCATTGCCGTCAGCGCCAGACTTTGCCGTTCTTGAACCCTGATCTCATTGATGCGGCGAACGCGTTCAAACCGTCGATCTGCGACCGATGTCAAATCAAATTGCGGTGCGTCGAAGAAGCCCTCAAAGTCCTGACCAAATCGATAGTTGAAACGTAGCGTCAGATCACTGCTGACATCATCGATCATATTGTCGTTTCTGAGCCCTGCCCGTAGTGTCAGCCCATTCACGGGTGTGTACTCCGTAAAGGCTTCATATCCCCAAATGTCTTCTCCACTCGGGTTGAGAACCTGTGTCGTCTCCTGATCCCAGTGATATCCACGCAAAAAAAGCTCCCAATTGGGAGCGTGTGGAATTCTGCCTGAGACCATTACATCACTTCCACTCAGGGCTTTTTCATCAAATCCATCATCACGTGTCTTCCAATCGCTGATTGCCCAATAATGATTGGCATGTAATCCCAGTAAGCTTGTTTTATACTCTCCGCCTATGCCAATGCGGCGATGATCATAGGGCCATTGATGATCGAGGAAAAAATTGACCCCATATAACTCCTGTTCATCAGGCGTCATATAACGATAGCCCACTCCCACATTTGCTGTGTCACGCGCATCTTCATGAAAATACGAGCCCTGCAAAAACACATTATGCATCAGCTCTTCGCTTTCATATAGCGGCTGTACGCTCAGAATGGAAAAGCGATCAATCCCCTTATCGTTAATACGATACTCGATATCAGCATGTTGCAAAATCGGCAGATCACTCGCCTTTGCTGCCGCACTTGCCGCATCCAATGCCATGCCCAGACCCATGGTGCTGACTTTGTTTTGTAAATCGTCACCCGAAAGGCCCTGATTAGACAGTGCAGTACGCGGAATTTCCCCAAACTCTGAGCTCAGTCTGTTCGCGGCGGCGTTCAGCGCCGCTTGCAGGACAGGGTCGGTCCCGTCTGCTCCGTTGATGCGGAGTGCCTTCTCAATCCAGTGGCGAGTGATCTGGTTGCCATTTGGCAGGAGGTGCATAGCTTCATTGGCCAAATGGTCAACAAGAATGTCGAAATTAGCATCACCTCGATCTGCTGCGCCAAATGCAACTAACTTTTCGGCGATCTTATTCTCAAGGCTGGTACTGCGTTGATTAACTTCCCGCGCATGAATCTCGATGCTGGAGGCTGTAAGAGCAAGAAACACTCCGCATGCAAGATATATATTTATCGTATATTTGGATGCTGCATATTTTGCTAAAAATGTGTTAATTAAATATCGCATTATTCATTAATAATTAGAGTATTCAGTTTCATACAATCACTGCCGAGTGAATGTCGTCAATGTAATTGTGCGAGATATAAAAGCAACCTGAAGTTTTGTATGGCTATTTTGCTTTATATGCGGTCTGCGTATCCATTTGTTGTGCGACGTGGTTTCATTGTTGAATGATTTGGTCTTTGTGCGTCGCGTAATTTCAAAATCTTAACGATTTTACGCATATTTCCTTTATTTTGGGTTTTAAATAGTCTCTTTGGAATCGGCGCAAGGTATTGAAAAATAAAATCGCTTGTTGAATATGTATGGATGTGATAATTTTAAATTAGTATAAAATTACATGTAAGTTAACTTTTTTGAGGAAAATATGTTTATGCGATTTCTAAATGATCAGTCGGGTGCAACGGCAATTGAGTATGCATTGATTCCCGCATTTTTATCTATTGGGATTATAGCTTCCGTCACGGCATTGCGTGGCACTATCAATAACACATTCAATGAAATATCTGCGGCTCTAACAAACGCTAACGCGACAAATTAGAACATTATTTACTGTGAACTGGCGAAGGTACATTTCTTTTGATCCCCCGCAATTCATGATTGATAATATGCGGGCTAACGGTCTAGACCCTGGCGATTTGAAACTTCCAGAGCATCTCAAAAATAAATTGGAAGAAGCCCTTTCCGAAATTTCGTCCACACGGGAAGGTCGGCAGATGATTAGGCAAGCGGCTAGACGTGGTGAAGACGGAAAGGTGAATATCATTTATAATGAGGGTGGGTTCACAGTGGCTTTGATTTCTGGAGATTTCGCGGTGGGTACTGAGGACGATCAGTTTATGTATCAAGGCGTTGACGGTGATATGTATGACCTCTCTATACAGAGGATGGTATTTCATGAGCTAGTTCATTTGGGTCTTGGCCACGAAGAATTTAGTCTCGAGAATGAATCTGAAGCCGTCAGGGTGACCAATCAGTTTATGAGTAAGTATTATGGTGAAACGCCAAGAAATGAAGATACAAACTTAGGAAGCCCAACTGGTGGAACTCCGAAGTGGGATATGGCATCCTTCAATCGGCAGGCCTCTGTACTAAGGGAGGGACTTGTTGACCCTAGTCACTTCGCTGATCTACGCGTGACTGATATACAGAGCTCTGATCCAGAAGTTGCGGCATCACTTCCAAGACATGGGCGTGCCTCTTCGCGTCAAGTTTAAGTCCTAAGAAGGAAAATAGGGCGTCTGTCATTTTGTCTATGTTGTGTCCTGTTTTTCTGCGCAATTCGCATGCGCGGCTAGGAATAAAACGAGGTCACACCCTTCGTTTTTGTCTGTTTCTGCGTGTTTAGCAGCCTTCCTTGTGATCAGCGACATACTGACGGATGTAGGCGAACACGTGTTCCGCTCCTTCATCCGTCTCGATCAGATCGATTGGCCGTGCATCGCCCAGCCATTCATTTGGCTCTCTGGCCCATTTCATGATCTTGCCCTCTTTGCCGAGCACTGGGCGGGCAAGGTCCAGCATCGTGGCAATATGATCAGGGCGTGGATACCATGAATGTGGTTTGATCGACGGTCTGCGCCCCCCTTTTATGACGTCAGGCATTTGGGAGTTCTGAAGCTCTTCGATGGTGATGTATCTTCGCACCCAATGGGCAAGTTCCGTGAGAGATGTATTGGCTTGCCGTTCGACCTGTGGGTCATCGGCAGACTTCCGTGTCGGAATAACAAGGCCTCGCACAACCTGCGGACACCGCTTGCTCAACATTTCAAATGCGGGCACCAAATCCGTGTCATTGGTGACGAGTACGACCTGATCCACATCGCCGTGCATTGCATCATCGAACATCTGAAGGGCGATGCTGACGTCAGACATCTTTTCTTCGACTTTCCATACGCGAACCCGATCGCAATCACGTGGCCAGCGTTTTGGATCGTCGTCGGGAATGCGCGGCATCAACATGGCATTGTCAGCGTATTTTCCCAGGCAAATTTTCAGGCGGGCTCCGCAATGTTTTGTGATCGCGTTGTGATAGACGGCTTGCGATGATACTGAGTCTGCACTTTTGGCGCAGCGTTCTAGGATTTCGGCCGTGAAGAACTTAATAGCGCTCTCTTCCACCAGCGTCATGGTCGCTGGGGGTGCGTCATCGGCGGGACGATAGAGTACGGATGGCAAGACGTGCTTTTCAAACAAAGTGACAAGGTCGAGCCACTTAAATTGAGAACCTTTCAGGCAGCCATAGTAAAGGTTGTAACCGTCAACATAGATTCGTGTACGCAGCCTCAGAACTCTGCCCTCCAGACACAAAAAAACCGGCTTCCGCCGGCTTTTTTTCCCTCCCTCTCGGAACCCAAGTTTCACGATCTGAAGGGCTAGTTGTTAGCACAACGCTAACGTCTTTGAGCAGAAAAGTCAAGAAATTTGCATGAGCGCTACGAAACGCGCATTGCCCGATGGCTAACCAGTTGAGCAGGCAGCATGGCAGGGATCGCTCTTGTGAGGTGCCCTTGCTGGCGTGTGTCCTTCACCTAGCAATTCTGCTTGTGGTCACGACACACGGCAGAGTAGAGCAAGCATCGTTGATGAATTTGCGTAGGACAGCCTTGCCATGACCACAGAGACGTTGAATCTGGCGATCCTTGAGCGTGACCGCGAACCCTACAATGTCATCACCTATGCTGGCCTCACCGCTTATCAGGAGGAGGGTCTGTCCGTCTATCCGCACTATGAAGTGGTGAAACAGACCGAGGACGGCATCGACATCTTTCAATGCCGTATGGTGATCGATGAACGGGAGCGCACATGTCTTCTGGTCAAAGTCTCCGAAGACAAGCGCACCATCCATCATGTTTTCTTGACAGGACAGACCGAAGTTGACGCCCATCGGGAGAAATACTTCTCGACAGTGTGATGCATCCATGTTTCGATGATGGCCGCTGTTGTCCTGGTCTGGGATGAAGGGATTAACGCTTCATAGCGTTCCGAGGCCCTAGAAAACAAAAAGGCCCGATAATTGGACCTTGATGTCGGCTCGCCAGCTTAGCGCGAACCCCGAGGCCTACGCCTTTGGTGAATTGTGACGCGCATGCCTGTTTTTTGCAAGAAAATCTGCACAAATGCATCCTTCTCGCGTCGTACCCTTACAGAGGCTTGTACCCCATTTCCTGTTCCTGTGCATCCGCAACGAGCTGGTCAAGTGTGGCTTCTCTATCCGCATCAATGCGGTGCTTATAGGCCATCACATCTTCCATGCGGATGCGCCGATGCTTGCCGACCAGTCGGCAGGGGATTTTCTCTGCTTCGAGTAGTTTGATCAGGAACGGCCGCGACACGTTGAGAATCTCAGCAGCTTGCACGGTCGTTAGTTCAGCATTCACAGGTATGATTGTCACTCCGCGCCCCGCAGCCATGGCTTCGAGAATATCCATCAGCATTGCTACGGCACCCGCAGGCAGCTCGATTGGCTCGGCCTGTTCTGCGTCCGTTACGTGGAATTTGAGCGGCTGTTCTGCCTTTACATAGCGTGCAAGCGTCTGACTGGTCGCACGTGCAATGGCCGCCTCCCTGGCGGAGGGCGGCATCTGTCGATGTGTTGTCATGCTGTGTCCTTCCTCTTTCTTTTTATTATAGGTGTAAATGCAATAAATGCAACAAGTGCATTTACTGCATTTTCTGCACCTTTCCTCGTGTGTGTTGTCCCTTGGCCTACGAAAGCGAGGCAGGTGTTTCCAGTACCTGCCCTAAAGCGGCCATGAAAGCGGACATCTAGCCAGACAAAAATCAGATTACTTTTTCATTATATATATGATATTACTTAGATATAATAAAATCTTTGACGGCCATGAAAGCGGACAAAATGACAGAGGGAACAGCGCGCGATGATGGAGAAACCATAGGGCTTTTTGAGCCGTTAATGGTCAGTGAAGGTTCGCCCAAGCGGGGCGCGCTGAATGATCTCGCGCTTGATCTGGCGACCGCATCCGCGCGCTTTTCCAGTCGCTTGCCTCTTTCGATCGCCGATGCCCTGGCTGATCTCATCCGCTCGATGAACTGCTATTACAGCAATCTGATCGAAGGGCATAACACGCATCCCATTGATATCGAACGGGCGCTCGATGATGACTACAGCACTGATCCTGAGAAGCGCGATCTACAGCTTGAAGCCAAAGCGCATATTACCGTTCAGCGATGGATCGATGAAGGTGGGCTGGATGGTGGCCCTACATCCCCCGAAACGCTCAGAGAGATTCATCGGCGGTTCTGTGAGCTCTTGCCGCCTGATTTGTTGTTCGTAGAGATGCCCTCCACAGGTGAAAAAATCCCTGTGGTGCCAGGCGAATTACGCACGCGTGACGTCGAGGTCGGGCGTCATGTTGCCATCAGCCCAGGCGCGCTGCCTCGCTTTTTGGATCGGCTGCACGGTGCCTATCGTCATGCTGGGCGGATCGAAGCGATCTTGGCGGCGGCCTGTGCGCATCATCGCCTTCTATGGGTTCACCCCTTTCTTGATGGAAACGGGCGGGTTGCGCGTTTGATGTCCTATGCCATGCTCCGAGATGCCCTCGACACAAAAGGCCTTTGGTCCGTGGCGCGCGGTCTTGCGCGTGCTGAAGCCGAGTATAAGCGTCACTTGGCGGCCTGTGATCATCCCCGACGAGGAGATCGCGATGGACGCGGCACACTCAGCGAAGGGGCTCTGGCCGACTTTGCCGAATTTTTCCTCAAATCCTGTATAGACCAGGTGACCTTCATGGAAGGCCTGATGCAACCTGATCGGCTACGGGATCGGATACTGATCTGGGCGGAAGAGGAAATGCGCGCTGGCAGCTTACCCGCTAAATCAGACACGGTCCTGCGGGCGGTACTGATGCAGGGATCGGTATCGCGCGCCGATGTCGTCTCTCTTTTGGGGCTCTCAGAACGCAGTGCCCGCCGTGTTACAGCATCCTTGCTGGAGATTGGGGCACTGCAATCGACCAGCACGCGCGCGCCCCTGCAATTGGCATTTCCCGCCAGGCTGGCGGGACGCTGGATGCCAGGCCTATTTCCCGATAGCCCGCGTTAAGGTGACCGCCAGGTTCGCATCTGCATGCCCGACATCTCTGTGTGTCACACCGATCGTATGGAGTGCGCGTTGCCTTTCCCGCCACCCATGCCCCAAGAGAGCGGAAAGCATAGCCAGTCCATAGGCTGAGCAGGAATGCCGCTACATTGGCAGTGGAGGCGATGGCGCGGGCATCTGCCGCTTCTGATCGGGGAGCGTTCTCCTAAAGGTTTCACGCTTCTCTGCGTCTGAGGTGCTGAAGCGCATCAGCGATGTGCGATAGAAGTCTCTTCATCATCCGCCTGAACGGCCCGAGCCCCTTGCGGCCTTCATTCATAGCATCCCTGACAGTCCCCCTCTGCCCTGGCAACGGCATGCGCCGTCTTTCCGCGTTGCCCGCCCCGTTGGGGTGCAAGGCCAGCCTGTGCCTGTCTGTTCGGTCGCCATCAGGCCGCGAGGGTCGCGGTCGATCGAACGGACGAAAGGAGAGATCATGTCCCGCAAATCCACTTTTGATGTGCATCAGGAAATCACCAACCGCATCGTGAGCGCGATGGAAACCGCAGGAGAATTCCAACTCCCCTGGATCAGAAATAAGGGCGGCAGCTTCGCCCGCCCCGCCAATATCGCCTCGGGCAATCCCTATAACGGCGTTAATGTCATCAGCCTCTGGGTCTCGGCCATGGCCTGCGAGTTCCCCTCCAATATCTGGGGCACCTACAAGCAGTGGCAGGAGAAAGGCTGTCAGGTGCGCAAGGGCGAGAAATCCTCGCTGGTCGTGTTTTACAAGACCTTCGAGGTCGAGCAGGAAAATGCAGACACAGGCGAAACCGAAGCAGGCGAGCGGATGATCGCCCGCGCGAGCCGCGTCTTCAACGCCGCCCAGGTGGACGGGTTCGAGATCGAGAGCGAGGAGCTGCCTGAAGAGGTGCAGTTTGACCCCATTGCCCGCGCTGAGGCCTTTGCAGCCGCCACCCGTGCCACCATCGAGGAAGGTGGAGACCAGGCCTGCTACATCCCCTCACGGGATATGATCCGCATGCCAGAGCGCCGCCGCTTCGTCGGCACCGAAACGACCAGTGCCGCCGAAGGGTTTTATTCAACCCTCAATCACGAGCTGGTTCATTGGTCTGGCGCATCTTCCCGCCTTGACCGCGACCTGTCAGGGCGCTTTGGCGATGATGCCTATGCCATGGAAGAGCTGATCGCCGAGCTTGGTGCAGCCTTCCTCTGCGCTGATCTGGGGCTCACCCCTGAACCGCGCACAGACCATGCCTGCTATCTGAAGAACTGGCTGGCCGTCCTCAAAGGCGACAAGAAAGCCATCTTCACCGCCGCTGCCAAAGCCTCACAGGCGGCGAGCTGGCTCCTCGCCCACGAGGAGGGTGCGGCGTGAGCCGCACCTGCACCAACCTTGGCCATAAAATGTTAAAAAATAAAAACGTAGGGGTTGCTTATTTTATATTGAGCATCTATATATCGTTTAACGGATCGAACGGGAGACATTGCCATGCGGCACACAAAGCATAGTGACAAACGAATGAACCAGCGCGGCATTGCGGGCGACATGGTCGCCCTGGCGCTTGATTTTGGGGAGATTGAGGGGGATAAAACGATCCTCTCTCCAAAAGCCTGCCGCTCAATCATTGAAGAGCTGAAGCGGCAGCAAAAGCAATTCGAGCATGCGCTGAAAAAAGGTGGCATCACGGTTGTTAGTGATGGCGACGCGGTGATTACCACCTATCGCTCGAACAGTTTTTCTGTCAGTAAGTCTCAAAAAAGTAGGGGTTGATAATAAATGAAAGAACTTTCAAAACTCTTGGGTGCGGTTCGAACCTGGGCTGATATGACGCCCGAAGACATCGCACCATTATCGCTCGCAGCCACGGCGGAGCACTTGGAGCGGATGCCAGAGTTACGTGATCATTTTCAGGCGCGATGGGTACGCTTGCGCGACGAGCCTGTATATCCCCACTTTAAAGCCATTGCCATCTATCTGGCAGGTCTTGCACCACATGATCGCTTGAAAGCCATTGATTGGATGATCAGCCACACGGGCCGATATGCGGGACACCATTCTTGGATTGCATTTACCGCTGCTGAGCAAATGGCCGCGTTGGCATCCAATGCGCCCTCTGTAAGAGGCGCATTTGACGCGGCGCTGCACCCGCTGCTTCACGTTGGGCTTGCTGCTTCTCTGGAAGGACGACACGTCTCGCTGTTGTTTGTCAGCAAGAATGAACCTGTCTGTGACTTGGCGTCGCTTTGTGCCGCTGCGCTTGATTTCAACATCCAAGTGAGTCCCGCAGACCCATTCATTCGAGGCATGTCGTCCCATTTTGGATGTGAAATCGTTATGCCGCCTTTTGGAATGGACTATGGCGATAAGGCACAAGACATCTCGGAGAAGACAATGGCGTGGCTAGGTGCGTCTATCACGGGCCGCCTGAGTGCTGAGGCATTGTCCATCGCTGATCTGTTGGCGCATGCGGCTGACTCAGAGGTCATTCTGGCTCTTTCTGATGGCGCACTGTTTCGCGGCGTCGGTGTAGAGAGCGTGGTACGTGAGGAGCTGGTCGGATCGCGCCGCTTGCATGCAGTGCTATCTGTGCCCTCAGGCATGGTGTTTACCGAGACGGGCATCGCTACCAGCATTCTCATGGTCAACTCTCAGGCCGATGCAAAGACAGAGGTGCGCTTTCTGGATTTGAGCGAAGACCATTTCTCCACACAAACCAGTCGGGGGCGCTTCGAAGCCAGACGAGAACCACTCTGGCGAGATGTGCTCAACCAAAGCGCTGCACAAAATGGAATGGGACGCGACGTGCCACTAGATGAAATCAAAGCCCAGAGCTGCAACCTGACGATTGGCCGCTATCTGCAATCCGAAGCCGTCGTGAAGCTGGACGCCTTTCTCAGCGGGTACACCACCCGTCCGCTTTTGGAGGTCGCGGAGCTGATCCGCCCTGTAGCTTTGCGAAAATCGGATGATGGTGGCTATGTGATTTTTGAAACATCACCAAGCGACATCGCAGAGAACGGTTTCGTCGCGCAGCCAATGCGGCAACTGCACATCGACCGAGCTGGCTTGCGAAAGGCGCGAAATCAGCAGCTTCACCCAGGGGATCTGATCCTCTCTGTGAAAGGAACGATCGGTAAGGTTGGTCTCATTCCGCACCATGTTCCAGACAGTGACGCCGATGAATTTTGGACAGTTGGTCAGTCTATGATGATCCTGCGCCCTCGCCCAGCTGTCATTGCCTCCGAAACACTCTTTGAATATCTCTCCAGCGATCTTCTCCATGAGCGACTTCTGGCTTTGGCGGGCGGTACTGCGATCCAATCAATCAACATCAAAGACCTCAAAAGCCTGCCCGTTCCCGTGCCCTCTTGGGATGAACAAGAGCAGGTGAAAGCAGCATTCGAAAAGCGTCAGAACGCTTTTGTAGAGATCGAACGGCTCAGAACATCCATCGCGGAAATGCGTGCCCACAACTGGCCACATAAATCCTTGCAAACAATAGAAAAAAGCAAACAATAAGAAGAATAGGAGCATCCATTGTACGAGAACGCATTCAACAAGATCGAACGAGACCTTCGCGCAGAAGAAGGCATCGCCAACGAACTGGATTACGTGGAACAGACATCATGGGTCCTGTTCCTGAAATACCTCCACGATCTTGAAACCGAACGCGCGGATCGGGCTGAACTTGATGGTGAAGACTATACGCCCATCATCGATGGCGAATTCCGTTGGAATAAATGGGCCGCGCCAAAGACAGACGGCGAGTTTGATCACAACGTCGCGCGTATCGGCGATGATCTGGTCAAATTCGTGGATGGTGAGCTCTTTCCTTATCTCGCCTCCTTCCGCCAATCCGCGACAAGTCCGCAGACAATCCAATACAAGATCGGCGAAGTCTTCACCGAGCTGCGCAATAAGTTCCGTTCAGGCTACATTCTGCGAGACGTTCTCGAAGCCGTGGACGGCCTGTCCTTCAACACGCAAGCCGAACGTCACGAGCTGTCCGAGCTGTACGAAACCCGCATCCGTCGCATGGGTAACGCGGGGCGAAATGGCGGCGAATACTATACGCCACGCCCGCTCATTCGTGCGATGATCAAGGTCACTGCCCCAAAGATCGGCGAGACGATCTATGACGGTGCGGTCGGTTCGGCGGGCTTCCTCTGCGAAGCTTACGACTACCTGCGCACCGACAAGCTCTCTGCATCTGAATACGAGACCCTGCAAACCAGAACCTTCTACGGCCAGGAAAAAAAGGGCCTCGCCTACGTCATCGGGATCATGAACATGGTCCTGCATGGCATCGAGGCCCCGAACCTGATCCACTCCAACACGCTCAATGAGAACGTGATGGATATTCAGGAGAAAGACCGCCACGACATCATTCTCGCCAATCCCCCCTTTGGCGGCGGCGAGCGGCGCGAGGTGCAGCAGAACTTCCCGATCCGCACGGGCGAGACGGCCTACCTGTTCCTGCAACACTTCATCCGCAAATTGAAGGCAGGTGGACGCGCCGCCGTGGTGATCAAGAACACCTTCCTCAGCAACACCGACAACGCCTCTGTCGCGCTGCGCAAGGAGTTGCTGGAGGCGGCTGAGCTGCACACCATCCTTGATTGCCCGCAAGGCACCTTTCAGGGCGCGGGCGTGAAGACAGTGGTCCTGTTCTTCGAGAAAGGCGCGCCGACGCAGGACATCTGGTATTACCAGCTTGATCCGGGCCGCAGCCTTGGGAAGACGAACCCTCTGAACGACGACGATCTGGCGGAGTTCGTTGAGCTGCAACGCACCCGCCCGAACGGGCCGAAAAGCTGGATCGTCAAGCGCGTCGATCTGGACGAGGACACCTACGATCTGTCGGTCAAGAACCCCAACGCGCCCGAGGCCGAGGCGCTGCGCAGCCCCGAAGAGATCATCGCCGACATGCTGGCGCGGGACGCCGAGACGGCGCAAATCCTCGAAGATATTCGGGGGATGCTGTGAAGGATTTTTCTAAAGCTGGATGGAAAGTGGCACCGCTTGGCGAGTTAGCACAAATCCGGCCCAACAAGAAGGAAGCAAAGTCAGTCTTGGCGGACGACGACGAGGTTTCCTTCGTGCCGATGGACTGTTTGAAGGTCGATCAAGTCGCGCTTGCAGAACATGAAGCGCGTCCCCTTGGCAAAGTCTATGGCGGTTACACCTATTTCCGAGATGGCGACGTTTTGCTGGCAAAGATTACGCCGTGTTTCGAGAACGGTAAGCTAGGCATCGCAAACGACCTGACGAATGGCGTTGGCTTTGGTTCAAGCGAGTTCTTTGTTCTTCGACCGAGTGAAGAATTATTGGCAGGCTATCTCTACCACTTCCTGAATAGGCAGAGCTTTCGGGATTGGGCCAAAGGGCGAATGACTGGGGCAGTCGGACACAAGCGAGTTCCCAAAGAACTTGTCGAAGCTTTGGAAGTACCCCTCCCGCCACTCGAAGAACAACAGCGGATTGTTGCGGTTCTGGACGAGGCCTTCGAGGGGCTGGCCCGCGCCCGCGCCCACGCCGAAACCAACCTCAAAAACGCGCGGGAGTTGTTTGAGAATTTCCTTGGCGCGCTCTTCACCCGAAATGACGCCGATTGGATCAGCGCTCCACTCCAAGAGATTGTCGAAAGCGATTGCAGCCTTTCATACGGAATTGTTCAACCTGGTGACGACGTCTCAGAAGGGCTACCGATTGTTCGCCCCACCGACCTTGGGCGGCGGATCATTACTCTGGACGGTCTCAAACGTATCGATCCCTCTAAGGCGGACGGCTACGCTCGCACGAAGCTGAAAGGTAAGGAAATCTTGCTTTGTGTAAGGGGCAGCACAGGCGTAGTTGCTATGGCGTCTGAGGAACTTGGTGGAGCCAACGTAACGAGAGGCATTGTGCCCATTCGCTTCGATCCTGAGAAAATGGATCAGCGCCTTGGTTACTATCAGTTTCTATCGAAACCCGTGCAAGACCAGATCAAGGCGGGAACCTATGGCGCTGCTCTAATGCAGATCAATATACGCGATCTTCGAAAACTTGCTTTCACCATTCCGCCATTGGCTGAACAAGAAGTGCTATTGGAGCGCCTCGATAGCGTGGCCAATGACTTTGATACACTGATTGAAGACTATACGCGAAAGGTTTCGGACACCGACGATCTCCGCCAATCCCTTTTGCAGAAAGCCTTCGCGGGCGAATTAACATGACGTAACGAGTAGAGAAGATGAGCATTCACGACGAAACCGAAGCCGATACCCGCGCCGAGCGCATAGACCCCGTCCTCGCGGCGGCGGGCTGGGGTCAGAACGGCTCGAAGGTACGGCGTGAAGTTATCTGCCCTGGGCGCATCCAGTCGGGAGGAACACGCGGCAAAGGTCTGTCTGCCGATTACGTCCTGATCCACAAAGGCCAGAAGCTCGCCGTGCTGGAAGCCAAGCGCGCAGGCGTTAGCCACCGCAACGGGGTCGGTCAGGCCAAAGACTACGCCACCCGACTCGGCTCGCGCTACGCCTACGCCTCAAATGGCTTGAACTGGTACCAGATAGATATGGCCAATGGGGCAGAGGGCGACATGGACTTGCCCTTCCCGACGCCCGACGAGCTTTGGGACCGCACCTTCGCTGATCACAACGATTGGCGCGAGCGTTTCGGTGCAGTGGAATTCGAGACGGACAGCGGCAAGTGGGACCCGCGCTACTACCAACACAACGCCATCACAGCAGTGCTTGAAGCTGTGGCCATGGGCGACCGACGCATCCTCCTGACGCTTGCCACGGGAACAGGCAAAACATCCATCGCCTTCCAGATTGCTTGGAAGCTGTTTCAGGCAAAGTGGAACCTCTCGGGTGAACCCACGCGCCGCCCGCGCATCCTGTTCCTCGCCGACCGCAACATCCTCGCCGATCAGGCCTACAATGCCTTTTCGGCTTTCCCGAATGATGCGGTGACGCGGATCGACCCCGACACGATCCGCAAGAACCGTGGCAAGCCACCGAAGAACGCGAGCCTGTTCTTCACGATCTTCCAGACCTTCATGACAGGAGAAGGTGAGCCTGTTTACACGCAGTACCCGCCTGACTTCTTCGACTTCATTGTCATCGACGAATGCCATCGAGGCGGGGCGAAAGACGAAAGCGAATGGCGGCGTTTGCTTGAGTATTTTGAACCTGCGGCACAGCTTGGCCTGACGGCCACGCCCAAGCGCAAGCACAACGCCGACACCTACGCTTATTTCGGCGAGCCCGTTTATACCTACGCGCTGCGCGACGGGATCGAAGACGGCTTCTTGACGCCGTTCAAAGTGCGACAGATGGCCAGTACCATCGATGCCTATGTGTACGATGGCAGTGACCAACTTGTGGCAGGTGACATCGAGGTAGGTGATGCTTTCGGTGAAAGTGATTTCAACACGCGCATCATCATCGAAGAGCGCGAGCTGAGCCGTGTGAAAGAATTCATGAGCCAGATTGACCAACGCCAAAAAACGTTGGTCTTTTGCGCGACACAAGCGCATGCCGCGTTGGTGCGAGACCTGATCAATCAGGTAAAAGACAGCAATAATCCGAACTACTGCCACCGCGTCACTGCCGAAGACGGTGCAGTTGGTGAGCAGTATCTTCGCGATTTTCAGGACAACGACAAAACCATTCCGACGATCCTGACGACATCTCAGAAGCTTTCGACAGGCGTGGATGCACGCAATATTCGCCACATCGTCCTGATGCGCCCGATCCGCTCCATGATTGAATTCAAGCAGATCATCGGGCGCGGCACGCGGACCTATGAAGGCAAAGACTTCTTCACCATTTGGGATTTCGTGAAAGCCCACGAAAACTTCAACGATCCTGAATGGGATGGCGAACCGCTTGATCCCGAACCGCCAAAAACAACCCAAACACATACCGACGAGCCTGGGCCAGACGATGATATTCCTGACGCAGGCGAAGATGGTCCAGACGATCCGCCCCGTGAGAAAATTGTAGTCACCCTTTCTGATGGGAAAGTCAGGAACATCAAATATATCGCGACGACGACCTACTGGAGCCCTGAGGGGAAACCGATTTCCGCGCAAGAATTCCTAGAGCGGCTCTTTGGTGATCTATCGGGCATCGTCACCGATGAAGACCAGCTCAGGGCAACTTGGAGTGATCCCGACAACCGCGAACGGTTTCTCGGACAGCTTTCTGATCGAGGCTATGATAGAGATCGCCTCGATGATATCCGCAGGCTTGTGGACGCGCCTGATAGCGATTTATTCGACGTCCTGAGCTACATCCTGTTCACGAACCCACCCAAAACCCGCCATGAACGGGCAGATCATGTACGAGACAGTGACATCGACGACGTCAACGCCGATATGAAGGCGCTCCTTCTGGAGATTTTGAAAGCATATGAGGAACAGGGTGAAAGTGAGTTGGCAACCCGCAAACTCGGCACCTTCCTCACCGCGCGATATGGCAGCGTCAGCGAAGGCAAAACCAAGCTAGGCGGGTTGCCTGCCGTAAAAAATGCGTTCCGCGCCATGCAGGCGTCTCTCTACGCTAAATAGGTTCAAAGATGCCATTTCAGACAGATGATACTCTAACGCGCTTGGCCTTCTCGATATATGAAAACAGGGGTGTCTATGCGCTGTTGATCGGCTCTGGCGTTTCGCGGTCGGCACACATACCCACAGGCTGGGAAATTACGCTCGATTTGGTCAGACGTGTTGCGCTCGCACAAGGTGTAGAGGAGCAGGCGGACTGGGCTGCATGGTACCGCTCCGAAACCAACGAGGACCCAGATTATTCCAAGTTGGTGGAAACGCTTGGTCTTACTCAGGATGAGCGGCGCTCGATACTGCACAGCTATATCGAACCCACCGATGATGATCGTGAGGAAGGACGAAAACTGCCGACCGCTGCGCATGAGGCCATAGCCGATCTTGTGCGCGACGGTTTTATCCGTGTCATCATCACGACCAATTTTGATCGTTTGTTAGAAAACGCCCTGCGCGAACGGGGTGTTGAGCCGACGATCGTTGCTTCGGTCGATGCGCTCAACGGTGCAGAGCCGCTAACCCACAGCCAGTGCTTTCTTCTGAAGCTGCACGGCGACTACAAAGATGCCCGTATTCGCAACACAAATGAAGAGCTCTCGGCCTATTCCGCTGAATATGATGTTCTCCTCGATCGGATATTCGATGAGCATGGCCTTGTTGCCTGCGGTTGGTCGGGGGAATGGGACCATGCACTACGTGCCGCGATTACCCGTTCTCCAGCTCGCCGTTATTCAATGTTTTGGGCGGCAAGGGGCGAGCCAGGAGAAGGCGCACAAGAGCTTATAGCACATCGTGATGGTCGCGTGGTGCCGATTACCGATGCCGACAGCTTTTTCAGACAAGTACGTGACCGTGTTCAAACTTTGATGCAAACACATCGGCAAGAGCCTCGTAGCGTTGACCTTCTTGTGTCTAGTACGAAGCGGTTTCTTGCGCGGCCTGAATACCGCATCAAGCTTGATGACCTATTTGTTTCCGAGACTGAATTGCTATTCGAGAAATTGAGTGCGTCGAGTTACACCAACCAAGGCAATTGGTCGCCAGAAGAATTTTGTCAGCGGGTAGCGTTCTACGAAGCGGCTGCTGAGCCACTGGTGCGCATGGCCATGGTGCTAGGCCGCTGGAGCGACGATACCGAGTGGCCATTGGTGCAAGACATCATTCGGGACATTTGCAATGATGCCGAGCGCGAAGTTGGCGGATTGGTGCCTTGGAGCAATCTACGTACATATCCAGCGGTGTTGTTTATTACGGGGTATGGCGTCGGCCTTGTCCGCGCACGACGTTGGAGGCAATTGCATAATTTGCTCAGCTTTAGCGTGCCCAAAAGATTTAATGAAGGTGAGGATCGCATTGTCGATCGGTTGTTCCTTTGGGCTTGGCCAGGAGGAGACAATCAATACTGGCAGAATCTAGAGGGTTTAGAGCGCCATAAAACAGCTTTAAGCGATCATCTAGCTGTGCTGTTTGAAGACTGGAGTAAAGGCGCTCTCGGTGTCTTGGCGAACTTCGAAGAGCTCTACGAAACATGGGAGATTCTCGGTTCTCTCGCTCACATTGAGAAACACGACAAGGCTCAGCTTGAACCGATCCTTAACGACACACAGAGCCGAGATTTCACATTCATGCCAGTCGGGCGAAGCGGATGGCATCAGGAAATGCAACGGCGTATTCTGCCCAGAATTGAAGATGGGCAGTTGCATGACGAGCTGATTAAAGCTGGGTTTGGAAAAGGCGATGCCACATTCCTGAAGCTCGCAATCATAAATTTCCAGCGCGTCGCTGGACGCATGACTTGGTGACTTCCGCAAAACGTCCGTTTTTCGGAGAAACGTCTCCCTGCCCCACTTCCTGAACGTTGCGCACGTGATCGCTATGTCGCTTACGAGACCCGAACGCGCGTGAAAAACTTGACTGGTCTCACTACAGCGGAAATCATAGCTCGAAGCATCATGAGGATGAAGAGTTGGCTACGATAGACGAGTATTTCGACAATCCCCAAATTGCCTTGTTCGACCTGGTCGAGGATAGCTTCCTCAGCGGATTTATTCGAGACGGCGACTTCCCCGAAAGTGACGAGGGAGCAATGGCGGCGGTTCCGCTTTCTATGAATGGTGCCCAAAAGGTCATCAGAAGAGTGTTTGCCACTCTAAAGATTAACATTGGTATGCGGTGGCGCAATTTCTGGGATTGGGTATGTAGCCCGCGCGGATTTAACTGGTGTGGGAAGGTGCTGAAGCTCGGTCGCAAAGGAGCGGTCAAAGCGCTTCGAGATGCCCTGAAAAAACGTGGCGTCCGAATAGGCGTACAAGTCGTCGGCCTATTGGACCCCACGGCAGCGATACTCGCTTTCTTGGGCTACATGACAGGAGAGCTTGATGATCGCTGTGAATGTGATGTGCAGGCCAGAGATCATGCACCCCTTATGGGATAATGTTGCCCTTCCCCACTGCCAACCAATATCCACATACTAGATGAAAAATCATCGATCCTATATCGCAGGTTCAAGCTTCATATGATTTGTGATTTCTTCTACAGAAGCGCTCACTGCTTTCGTATCAGCTGAGAGCTCAAGAGCAGCCCGATTTTGATTTTCAAGCGCAGTGGAAATTTCCGTTACGATTGCGCATATGGTCTCAACAGCACTTGCAATCGCATTCGCTTGATTGACCGCTCTTAATGCAACCTTCTCAACTTGCTCAACCTGATCACAGATTATATCTGTTGCCTCTGCCGCTTCAACCGCAACAGCCTTCGCTTCTGTTGCAACTGTGGCAAATCCCGATCCAGGCTCCCCCATGCGTGTCGCTTCAATAGCCCCATTCAACGCAATTAAATTAACGTGACGCGCAATGCTTTTAAACGTTGGTATCATCACACGCATGTCTGACGCACTCGATTTGAATTCATGAGAAATTTCTAATGCTTCCCTTGACTTCCTCAACAAATCATCCGCTGCCCTATGGCAAATACCCATATCATCACTTACTTTTGCAAGCGAAGCGATCATTTCATGCGTATTCTCCAATACGCGATTTGAATTGTCATATGCAACAGAGGACAAATCTACCGTCTTTGAACGATCCATCGCATATACTGTCACTTTTTCAAGATTCCTATTCCAGTCAAAGATTGGGTTGCATATGGCTTTCAACCAGATTGAATCACCATTCTTTTTCGTCCACTCAAAAACAGCTGAAGTGGATTCACCTGGCTCCAGACTATTCCACCACCCAACGATATCTCTACCCGCTTCTTTTTTGTCGCCAGCAAAGATATAAATATGCTTTCCTTGTATCTCCTCAAGATGTTCGCCAATGGCAGAAAGAAATCTTTCATTCGCATCTAAAATTGTTCCATCGGCCGAAAATGAAATGACAAAGAGAGCCTGATTAATCCCTTCCAGTTCAGAGAGTTTATCTATTGTTAAACGCGATTTCCCCATAATGACTCCAAATTATTTTTTCCATTATGATATGGATAATGAAAAATTCAAACTAATATAGTGCTTTACACAAAGGGGGTTTGTTCCGATGTCGAGAGATAGGCAGTAAAGAGCACTGCCAATCACTCTTGCACGAATTTTTTTATTAAATAACAATTAGATAAGCCGTTGCGCCGTTCACCTCGCCGCGCAGCGTCGCGCCTGGGAAGCAATACAACTATTGACATGCCAAGCCTCTCTCGCAACTATACAGCATTATTCAGTTGGGGGCAGTCGTGCCCCTGGGGATGGTGGGGAGTTCGACTCTCCAGGTGTTTGCCATGCTTGCTCCCCAAGTTCGACAAAATCCGCGGAGATTCCTCTGAATTGAGGGGGCTGGCTGAGTCATTTCAATGATTTAGCGGTTGTGTGCGGGCAAACTCATGTAGTCACACAAATTTCCGATATAGGTGTTG
>JAUIIR010000082.1 GCA_030431485.1 Alphaproteobacteria bacterium | reverse complement strand
CTGATCACCATACCGGCCGCGGCTTTTGGAAACGCCGCTTAGTATAGGCCTGAAAGAAGCACGCAATCGATCACACGCACAAACGGTCAGAAAAACTCTTGCACCACGGGCGGCAACCAAAGAAGTTTGACAGTCAGTGATCTGCCCGATGGTCCGCTGTTCCTGCGGGCCAAATGTTCAATCGATGGCTGGTCCGATTCGCGTATTGCCGTGAGGCGCTGACGGTTGCCCTCGTGGCCGGGGAGGGCAAAGTCCGGTCACGTAAACTTTCCCATTCTCCTCCCAGAATTTTATGGCGGGGCCAAGATTCTTTGTACGAAGAATTTTTGTCCAGACCCAACAAAAAATTGTGAACGAAAAAGGGAACGGGAACTGACCCAATGTTTCGCGCGCGAAACAATAGGGCCGGTCCGGACCTATTTACGTTTCGTCAACCACATCAGCATGCAGATGTCGCTCGCCCCGTGCCTCGGCCAGGCGGATCTGCTTTTGCCGTTCGCGGAACCGCGCTTTGTCCTCGTCCGAGGTCTCGTTCATACACAGGTGACACGACACGCCGTGTTCGTACTCAGGGCGATTTTTATCATCTGGTAAAATCGGTCGGCGGCAGGCATGGCACAGAAGATGCGGCCCTTCCTTGAGCCCGTGCCCGACAGACACGCGGCCGTCGAAGACAAAGCATTCGCCTTGCCAGGTGCTTTGCTCAGCGGGCACCTCTTCAAGGTATTTCAGGATGCCACCCTTCAGGTGATAGACCTCGTCCACCCCCTGACTGATCAGGTAGTTGGTGGACTTTTCGCAGCGAATGCCGCCAGTGCAGAACATCGCGATGCGCTTGTTGTGAAAGCGGTCCTTGTTCTTCTCCCACCATTCCGGGAATTCGCGGAAGCTGTCGGTCTTGGGGTCGACTGCGCCTTCAAAGGTGCCGATGGCGACTTCGTAATCGTTGCGGGTGTCGATCACCGCCACGTCCGGGCTTTGGATCAATTCGTTCCAGTCCTCAGGCTGTACGTAATGCCCGACCTTGGCGCGCGGATCGACATCCGGCACTCCCATTGTGACGATTTCTTTCTTCAGGCGCACTTTCATCCGGGCGAAGGGGCGATCTTGCGCGGTGGACAGTTTCCATTCCAGATCGGCGCAGCCGGGCAGAGCGCGCAGGTGGGTTAACAAAGCGTTAATGCCAGCCTCCGGTCCGGCAACGGTCCCGTTGATGCCTTCCTTTGCCAGCAGCAGGGTTCCGGTGATGGCGTTGTCGCGGCAGACCTCCAGCAGCGGCTCTCGCAGCGCGGCGGGGTCGTCGAAGCGGGTGAAGTGGTAGAGTGCGCAAACCGTAAACATGGGCGCGGGATTACGCCTCGAATCCTTTGCAGGCAAGGTTCCTGAATGCCGCAACCCTTGACCCTTGGGGGCGGGGTTCTTACCCAAGACGCATCCAAAAGGAGACTTGCCCAATGTCCGCGCTGATCGTCATCGACGTACAAAACGATTTCTGCCCCGGCGGTGCGCTGGCGGTGTCCGAGGGCGACCAGATCGTTCGGGGCATTAATGCGCTGATGGCCGATGTCGAGGCTGTCGTGCTGACGCAGGATTGGCACCCGGCAGATCATTCGAGTTTTGCCTCGCAGCATGACGGTCACGACCCGTACAGTCTGATCGAGATGCCGTACGGTCCGCAGGTGCTTTGGCCGGATCATTGCGTGATCGGTTCGGAAGGTGCTGCGTTTCACGCGGGCCTGAACGCCAACCGGGCTGAGGTGGTGATCCGCAAGGGGTTCCGCCGCGCCATCGACAGCTATTCGGCCTTTTTCGAGAATGATCACACAACGCCAACCGGACTTGAAGGCTATCTGCGCACCCGGGGCATCACGCAATTGACGATGGTCGGCCTCGCCACTGATTTCTGCGTCGCCTATTCCGCTATCGACGCGGCCAAACTTGGATTTGATGTGACCGTGAAGCTGGAGCTCTGCCGCGCGATTGATCTGAACGGATCCTTGGATGCGGCCAAACAGGACATGATCCAAGCCGGCGTCACTCTGGCATGAGCAAAACGTTACCGCTTTTGGACCGTCTGAAAAAGGTGCGGTCTGGCAGTGCCCCTGCGGTCACGGATGGCGCGCAGCGCGGGTTGATGGCTTATGTCGCGGCGCAATCTGATGTCGGCCGGGCCACGAAAGAGCTTGCTGATGGCACTGCCGCGACAGGCGTTGGTCGCGTGGCACTATCAGGGCTGTCACCGCGAGGCCTGGCCTGTAGCAATGGGTGCGCCTTCTGTTGCATCCTGTCCGGAGACGATGGGGGCACGATCACCGAATCCGAAGCCGTTGCGCTGCACAGGGCGCTGTCGCCACTGTCAGGCCAGCCGGATGGGCGTGCTTGGCATCCGGATGCGTGTCCGTCGCTGGACCCGGAGACGCGCAGCTGCCGTGCCTATGACGCGCGACCGATGATCTGCCGGGCCTATGTGTCGACCGATGTTGAGGCGTGCAAAGCCGTGTCCGAGGGGCAGGCTGCGAACGGGCCAGGCACTCTGGGACCGTATCACACCTATCTTGCAGCCATCGGCCTGAGCCGCGCCGCGTTAAAAGGAGTGAAGCGGGTATCGACCTATGCGCTTTCGAAAGTTGCGGCGGCGGCTGTGGATGGTGCCTCATTGGAAGACACGCTGGCTGCGGGGCGTCATGCGCCTTCAGAACTGGAGGCAGAGCTGAAACGCAGCAAACGGGATCTGTCGCGTAGCTGATCCAAGGTGTTTCTGAATACGCACTGTTTTCGTGTGCCATACGTCCGGGCGACGTTTCCGTCTTTGTGACGTCTACAGAGTTTCGTAGGCTCGACACATCAGTCCTTCCCGAGGTGCCGCATCATGTTCGAACGTATCCTGGCCCTGTTTGACAGGGCCGTGCCAACCACGCCCCTGCCGCCGGCAGATGCAAAATATGCGCTGGGCGCGCTGATGGTGCGGACCGCGATGGCTGATCAGGCCTATCTTTTTCAGGAGGTTGAAGAGATCGACCGTGTTCTGGCCAAGATGTATGGTTTGAAACCGTTGGACGCGGCAAAGATGCGTGCACAGTGCGAGAAACTGGAGCATCAATTGCCCAAGACCGAAGACCTGACAGCGATCCTGACTGAGACCGTCAGCCCCGAAGACAGGGAGGCCGTCGTGGCGGCGCTTTGGGATGTGGCCTATGCAGATGGGGACCGCCATGTCAGCGAACTGAGCTTCATCAGTCAAATCGCCGAACAGTTGGGGATCAGTGAAGAGCGGTGCGAGGTGATCCGCCAGCACGAGCTTGCGCATTGGGACAAGAACCACTGACACTGGACAAGTCGGGGTTGGATTGGTCTAAGCGGGGCGCCTGCGCCTTTGGAGACCATCATGGTTGATATCGCCACCCGTGTCTGGAACCACAAATGGAAGATCGACCCGATTGTGCGGTCGCTCATCGATACGGATTTCTACAAGCTGCTGATGTGCCAGTCGGTGTTTCGCAACAAGCGCGACACGCAGGTGACGTTCAGCCTGATCAACCGGTCGTCGCATGTGCCGCTGGCCAAGCTGATCGACGAGGGCGAGTTGCGCGAGCAGTTGGATCACATCCGGTCGCTGTCTTTGCGCCGCAACGAAAGCACGTGGCTGCGCGGGAACACGTTCTACGGCAAGCGCCAGATGTTCCGCCCTGATTTCATGGAGTGGTTCGAGCAGTTGCGCCTGCCGCCCTACCATCTTGAGCGGGTCGGCGATCAGTACGAGCTGACCTTTGAGGGCGCGTGGCCCGAGGTGATGCTGTGGGAGATACCGGCGCTTGCGGTGTTGATGGAGCTGCGCGGGCGCGCGGTTCTGAACGACATGGGGCGGTTCGAGTTGCAGGTGCTTTATGCCCGCGCAATGACCAAGCTGTGGGAAAAGATCGAACAGTTGCGCGAGGTGCCAGAACTGCGGATTGCGGATTTCGGCACACGGCGGCGGCATTCGTTCCTGTGGCAGGACTGGTGTGTACAGGCAATGTACGAAGGTCTGGGCGGTAGTTTCGTCGGCACGTCTAACTGCCTGATCGCCAAGAACCGCGACCTTGAGGCGATTGGCACCAACGCGCATGAATTGCCGATGGTCTATGCGGCTTTGGCCGAAGACGATGCAGCACTGGCACAAGCACCGTATGACGTGTTGGCGGACTGGCATGAAGAACATGAAGGCAATCTGAGAATGATCCTGCCCGACACCTATGGCACCAAAGGATTCCTTAAGAACGCGCCCGATTGGTTGGCGGGTTGGACGGGCATCCGGATCGACTCGGGTGATCCCGCGGCAGGAGCCGAGACGGCGATCCGCTGGTGGAAAGACCGTGGTGAGGATCCGACGAAAAAGCTGGTGATTTTTTCGGACGGTCTGGACGTGGACAAGATCCTCGAATTGCAGGCGCAATTTGCGGGACGCGTTCGGGTGTCCTTTGGCTGGGGCACTTTGCTGACCAATGATTTCCGTGGGTTGACGCGGGATGATCGGCTGGCGCCGTTCAGCCTTGTCTGCAAGGCGATCAGCGCCAATGGCAAGCCGACGGTCAAGCTGTCTGACAACCCGAATAAAGCGATGGGCCCGCAGGACCAGATCGAACGCTACAAGCGAGTCTTCGGGGTTGGTGATCAGGAGCGGCTGGACGTCGTGGTCTGAAACCCACCGTATTCCCCTGCCGTGCACGCACAGGGGGTACGTGCCGAAAATATGCATCCTTAATGTTGATTACCCCCAGATCCCGCCCTAGTTGAGCATTACTCGGCTGACGTTGGGTAAATTTAAAACGCCTATGCGCGGTCGAGCATACCATAATTCAGGGAGGATATTATGGGTTATCTGTCTCGAACCACTGCTATACTTGCGTTTGCGCCATTGATGACGGGCGCAATCTGGGCTGCAACCTCTGGCGCGGCGCAAGCCATGAATACGACAAGTCTACAGCACGAAGTTGTTCTGTCGGATGTGGATGAGCCTTGGGATATGGCGTTTCTTGATGATGGAACGATGTTCTTTACCGAAAAATGCGACGGGTTGTCTGTGCGTATGCCATCTGGCGACGTGAACGCGCTTCTTGGCATGTCGGGAGCTGAGGGCTATCCCGCGAATGCGGAGGATCTGTTCTGCGACGGGCAGGCGGGCATGATGGGGGTCGCCGTTGATCCCGATTTTGCCAACAACCGGCAGATCTATGTCTATTCGACATCCAATATGGTCACACCACACACCAACCGGCTGATGCGTCTGGTGGTGAAAGAGGACTTCACCGGTGTGTCGGACCGGACCGACATCGTCGAGGATGTGCCTTACAAGATGGAACCGACAGATCATCCATTCGGCGGGTCCGGCGCGCATAATGGCGGGCGGGTTCGCTTCGGCCCAGATGGGTATATTTACCTGACAACGGGCGACAACCACAATGCGGCTGTACCGCAGAGCCCGACGCTCATGGGCAGCAAGGTGCTGCGTATTGACCGGGATGGCAACGCCGCACCCGAGAACGCACCGCCCGAGGGGTTCGACCAGCGTACGTATACGTACGGACACCGAAATGTTCAGGGCATCGCCTTCCATCCGGCAACCGGGACGCCGATCACCGCCGAGCATGGACCGTGGCATTCGGATGAAATCACGGTTCTGGTCAATGGTGGAAATGCCGGTTGGGACCCGCGCCCGAACATGGCCGGACGCGGCGATTGCCCGAGCGACTACTGTGGCTACAGCCCGAACCAGATGGAAGGGATGAACCGGTATGAGCGCGCGGCCTTCATGCCGATGACGGACTTCGAAACCTATCCGGATGCCATGCCGCCCATCTGGGACAACAATGGCTGGTCACAGGGCACCTCTTCGGCCGCTTTCCTGGAAGGTGAGCAGTGGGGTGACTGGAACGGCGCCTTGGTCGTTGGCATTATGGGGATCGGCTTTGGCGGCACGCCGATCGGGCAGAGGATTGATGTGATCGAACTCACTGATGATCTGAAGGTCGAGGATGTCACCGAGATGACCTTGCCGATGGAATCCGGGCGTTTCCGGTCTGTGGTGCTTGGCCCGGACGGGAGCCTCTACACCGCGACGGATGAGGGCTTCATCCACAAGCTGACACCGGCCAACTGACACAAACAGCCCCTGCGTCGGTCTTTCCGACGCAGGGGTTTTGAAACCACGTGATCTATTTGGATCCGGTCTGAGCCATCAGCCTTTCTTCAAAGCATCCCGGATTTCAAGAAGAACATCCAATTCGCTCGGACCGGTTGGGACTTCGGGCGCGACGTCCTGCGGTTTTTCAGCAGCGGCTTTGATGCGATTGACCATCTTCACCAGGATGAAGACCACGAATGCGATGATCAAGAAGTTGATCACAGCCATAATAAAGCTGCCGATGGCGAAGACCGGCGCGCCAGCTTCCTGGGCTGCAGCCAAGGATGCGTGTTCGCTACCGTCCAGTGTGTAGAACCAGCCTGAGAAGTCGATCCCGCCAGTAAACAGCGCAATGATCGGGTTGATAATGTCGCCGACCAGCGACGTGACGATCGCGGTGAAAGCAGCGCCGACGATGATGCCCACAGCCATGTCCATGACATTGCCCTTGGCAATGAAGTCTTTGAATTCTTGTATCATTACTCATTTCCCTCGTGTTGGTGTGGCCTGGCCTAAAGCCCACACCTATCTTTTGATACTACCGCTCTGGTATTGTCACGCGCCATGACACAATCCACGGGGAAATTGCGGAACCTTGCCGCAAAATTGCAGCTTTCGGATACATCT
The DNA here is from genome assembly GCA_030431485.1 of Alphaproteobacteria bacterium. Classification (GTDB taxonomy): domain Bacteria; phylum Pseudomonadota; class Alphaproteobacteria; order Rhodobacterales; family Rhodobacteraceae; genus Marivita. The sequence goes on along the minus strand of JAUIIR010000082.1, from coordinate 13,359 downwards.
TTGCGGCAAGACTTAACCGGGAAGCGCGCCGGTCAGCACATAGCGCAGGATCTGGGCCACTTCTTGTGGTGTGCGGGTCATCGCAAGTGCCGCTGCATCAACCTCTTTCAAGGCATGATCGTGCTCTGGCTGTTGAAGGATGATGAGCGATTTGCCGAGGGCTGACGCATACCCGGCATCGAACGCGGCGTTCCACTGCTTGTACTTCTCGCCAAAGCGTACCACGACGACATCGGCATCCGCGATACCTTTGCGGGTGCGGATCGCGTTGACCATCGCACCCTTATGGTCATGCCAGTATTTATTCTCCTCGGCACCGAGAATCGCCACACCGCAATCATCACTGGCGGCATGATCTGTCACGGGGCTGTCAAAACTCACGTCAAGGCCATTACAGGCGTCGATGATCTGGTCGCGCCAATCGGTGTGGATTTCTCCGGACAGGTAGACACGCAAAGTCATGAAATGCTCCTTTTGTTTGGTCAAAGGGGTAGCGCGGTTTGGCGCAATGGCCAGTTAATTGGTTTTTCGCGCGATTACAGTCCGGCGGGGATCTTTGCCCGGTGCCATCTGTGTTTCCACGATCATAAAGCCTGCTCGGGTGATGGAGCTATCAAGCTCTGCAGGGGACAGTTTCTTGAAATAGGGCGCTTTTCCTATGGCTTGCATCACGGGCAGGGCAAATTTGATGACCCACCAGATCAAGCTGCTTTTTGCGGGCATGCAGAATGTCTTGGAGATGAACAGGCCGCCAGGTTTGGTGCGTTTGGCAATCTCGGCCAGCGCGCCATCGAGGTCTTCGATCAGGTGCAAGAGGTTCATCGCCAGAACAGCGTCGAACGGCCCTGCGGGAGCATCCGCCGCGTCAGACTGCACGAAGTTGACATTGGTTGTTCCGGCGGCCTGAGCTTTTTCCCGGCCCTTATCAAGCATTGCGACGGATACATCGGTGGCAGTGATGTGCCCCAAACTGGGAGCCAGAGAGATTGCCGTCGTGCCCGTGCCGCAGCCAAGTTCGAGGACGGTATCGTTGGCGGACAGGAGCGTGCGGACCTGTTCCAGCGTTGCCTCGTAGGCCTCTTGGTTGCGGATCGGCGAGGCCGCGTATTTGTCCGCCGCCCGATCCCAGAACTTTGCAGACTTATACATATCGACCTCGCCTTTTTGGGTTGTGATGGTCCTAGCCGCGCAGGACGCCTCCGGTGGCTTTCTCGACCTTTTCGATGATTTTTTTGCCGACCGCTTCGATATCGGCTTCTTTCAACGTGCTTCCCGTCGGTTGAAGCCGCACGGTGATCGCAAGTGACTTTTTGCCTTCGCCCAGCGAGCCGCCGATGAATTCATCGAAGAGACGCACATCCGTGATCAGCGCTTTATCGGCTCCGGCGGCGGCGTTCATCAGGTCGAGGGCAGCCACCTGTGCATCGACGACAAAGGCGAAATCACGTTCGACCGCCTGCAGATCGTTGAGCACCAGAGCGGGGCGTGTGGCGCCCGTCTTGCGCGGAAGCGGGATTTCCTGCGGCCAGATCGTGAAGCCGACAACCGGTCCTTTGACATCCATTGCCTTGAGCACTTTGGGATGCAGTTCACCAAAGACGCCCAGCACTTTTTTTGGACCAAGGCAGATCATGCCGTGACGGCCCGGATGCCACCAGTCGCTGGCCCCGCGCAGGATCTGGGTTTTGGCGGGTGCGCCCATTGCCGAAAGAATCGCCTCGGCATCGGCTTTGGCGTCAAAGATATCGACAGCCCGAGCGCTGCCATGCACATCTTTGGGGCCGGTGCGTCCGGTGAGGAGGCCGGTCAGCATCAGGTGCTGCTCTTCTGGCTCACCTCCGTGGAAGGCGTGACCAAGTTCGAAGAGCGCAAGATCCATGAACCCGCGTGCTTGGTTTCGGGCCGCAGCCTGCAGGAGTCCCGGCAGCAGAGCCGGGCGCATATGGCTCATTTCCGTGCTGATCGGGTTGGCAAGCATCGTGCTGTCGCCGCCGCCGCCAAAGAGCTCTGCCGCAGCTTTGTCGATGAAGCTGTATGTCACACATTCGTTGTATCCCAATGCAACTGCGGTTCGGCGACCGGCGCGCTCACGGCGCTGCATTGGAGAGAGGATCGGCTTGGGAACACCCGGATGCGTGCGGGGCAGTGGTTGGCCCTGCAGTTTGGTCAGCGATGCGACGCGGGCCACTTCTTCGACCAGATCGGCCTCGCCCATGACATCGGGGCGCCAGGACGGCACATGCGCCATGTTGCCTTCCAGTCTGAAACCAAGTGCGGTAAGGGTTTGGCGTTGTTCGGACTCGGGAATGTCCATGCCGACCAGCGAAATCACCCGTGCCGGATCAAGCTTGAACGCGCGTGACGTGTCGGGGATGGTGCCGGCGATAATCATGTCAGAGGCTTCGCCACCTGCGTGATCGACTATCATCCGCACGGCCAGTTCCAGACCGTCGGGTGTGAACGCCGGATCGACACCGCGTTCAAAGCGATACCGTGCGTCGGAATTGATTTTCAGCGCCCGGCCCGTGTAGGCGATTTGAACGGGGTCCCAATAGGCGCTCTCAACAAAGACTTCGGTGGTCCCGTCGGTGCAGCCGGTGTCCTCACCACCCATGATGCCGGCGATACTTTCCGGGCCATTGGCATCGGAGATCACCATCTGGCCGGGCTGGAGCGCATAGGTCTTGCCGTCGAGCGCCAGTAGTTCCTCACCACCGGCCGCACGGTGGACGCGCAGGTCGCCTGTCACCTTGGCCATGTCGAACACGTGCAAGGGGCGGTTGCGGTCGTAGGTGAAGAAGTTGGTCACATCGACAAGGAAGTTGATCGGGCGCAGGCCGATGGCGCGCAATGCGTCCTGCAGCCATTGCGGGCTGGGGCCGTTTTTCACGCCGCGAATGATGCGACCACAGAAAAGCGGGCAGCCGTCCAGCGTGTCTCCGTCGATGATAACCTTCGTCTCGGCGGTGAAGCTGGCGGGGACGGGATCGACCGTATGGGTCTTAAGCGTGCCAAGACCACGGGCGGCCAGATCGCGGGCAATGCCCTGAACACCCAGCGCATCGGGGCGGTTCGGGGTGATGGCGATTTCGATCACCGGGTCGACTTTGGCGGGGTCGTTTTGTGCAAGCCAGTCGATGAACTTTTCGCCCACGTCGCCCGAGGGCAGTTCGATGATGCCATCATGTTCATCGCTGAGTTCAAGCTCGCGTTCTGAGGCCATCATCCCGTGGCTTTCGACGCCGCGGATGTTGCCGACGCTGAGCGTGACGTCGATGCCCGGAACATAGTCGCCGGGTTTCGCCAGAACGACGGTGATGCCCGCGCGTGCGTTCGGCGCGCCGCAGACGATCTGCTTGTCGCCCTCGTCGGTCTCGACCGTGCAGACGCGCAGGCGGTCGGCATCGGGGTGCTGTTCGGCGTGCTTTACCTTGGCCAGCGTAAAGGTCTTGAGCTTGTCCGCCGGGTTCTCGACGCCTTCGACCTCAAGACCCAGGTCGGTCAGGGCATAGGTGATCTCGTCCACGGTCGCGTTGGTGTCGAGGTGCTTTTTCAGCCAGGAGAGAGTGAATTTCATGGTCAGTCCCCTTTGAACCTTTGCGCAAGGTCTTTGTCATCGCCTATTGCCGCGAGTTTCAGTTCTCGGACAAGGCGGAGTGTCGGTTTCAGCGCGAAGCAAATCGAGCCGATCAGAAAGAGCCAGGTGCCGGCGGCTTGCCAGTCTTCGGAAAAGAACATCACGGAGCCGATGACGAAACAGAGTGCCGCTGTGAAGTCGACCAGCGTATAGGTCACTTCAAACGCCGCGTAGAGGCGGCGCTGTTCATCGGTTCCCTGTCTGTGGTCGCGGCTGAAAAGCATCTGTCCCTTTGGTTTGTTGTTTCGGATTGGCCTGGCTGAAGCCCGGTGTTCGGTCAGCTCAATCCGCCGTGCAAAGTCGGTACATCCAACGCGGCAAAGCCGTAGTGGCGCAGCCAGCGGAGGTCTGAATCGAAGAAGGCGCGCAGGTCGGGGATGCCGTATTTCAGCATCGCGATGCGGTCGATGCCCATGCCGAAGGCAAAGCCCTGCCATTCATTCGGATCGACGCCCGCGTTTTGCAGGACCTTCGGATGCACCATGCCGGAGCCGAGGATTTCGAGCCAATCGTCGCCTTCGCCCACTTTCAGCGTGCCGCCTTCCCACGAGCAGCGGATGTCGACCTCGGCCGACGGTTCCGTGAACGGGAAGTGCGAGGCGCGGAAGCGCAGCTCAACATCGTCGACCTCGAAATAGGCCTTCACGAATTCTTCCAGCACCCATTTCAGGTTCGCCATGGAAATGTCCTTGTCGATGGCAAGGCCTTCGACCTGGTGGAACATCGGCGTGTGGGTCTGGTCATAGTCGGCGCGGTAAACGCGACCCGGCGCGATCACGCGGATCGGTGCGCCGGTTTTCTCCATCGACCGGATCTGCACTGGAGAGGTGTGCGTGCGCAGCACATGCGGCGGGCGAATGTCGCCTTCAGCGCGGTGCATATAGAAGGTGTCCATTTCGGCGCGGGCCGGGTGGTGCCCCGGCATGTTGAGCGCATCGAAATTGTACCAATCGGTGTCGATCTGCGGGCCTTCTGCAACGGAAAAGCCCATATCGGCAAAAATTGCCGTGACTTCTTCGGTGACTTGGCTGATCGGGTGCACGGTGCCCTGGCGTCGTATGCGCCCGGGCAGTGTGACATCCAGCCATTCGCCGCGCAGACGCTCATCAAGCGCGGCATCTTCCAGAGCCACTTTCTTTGCGGAAAGTGCGGAGTTGATTTCGTCCTTGAGCGCGTTCAGCGCGGGACCGGCAATCTGCCGTTCCTCTGGGCTCATCTTGCCGAGTTCGCGCATCTTGAGGCTGATCTCGCCTTTCTTGCCGACAGCTTGCACGCGCAGCTCTTCCAGCGCGGCTTCGTCGCCTGCTGCCGCAATCAGCCCAATATACTTGTCGCGCAGATCGTCCATGTCACCCTCCGGCTCGTGTCGTGCTTTCCCTAGCCGCGACGGTGGGGGGACGCAAGGCAGGGGGATTGCACGGCGGGATTCTTTCGATCTGAGTCGCGAAAGCAACAGGCGAAAATAAAAGCTATGCTTCAGCGCAGGGTTGCCGCATAGATATTGACCCGAACCCTAAATTAAGCAGTATCAAAAGATATCACTGCCAAGATGTTGAGTGGAACAACGCTCACGATCGAGTTGTTATTTGGGGGAAGAGCATGTCGATACGATTTTTGAGAGAGCATTTGCCGTGGATTGCACCAACGGCTGCAATTGTTCTCGCAGCCACCGGGGTCATCAATCTGGGACCGCGCGACACAGCGCCATCAGACTTTGGAGAGGTCGAGGTCTCAAGGAACGCACTGCAAAATCCGGTTGCGCTTGGAGAACAGGGCACCGGGATCACGCCGCAAATCGCTGGCAATATTGAGGCTGTGCAAGCGGTTGTGCGCCAGGCACCGCAGCCGGTCGAGCTGGTTCCAGAGCCTGCACCCGTCGAGCCTGCGGTTGTGGCCCCGGCTGAACCCGTTGTTGTGCCACAGACTGTCTCCATAGACCGCGGTCCCGACATGAGCCCGACGGGCAATCCAGGAGCGTTTTTCGGCGCTGCACAAGCCAAGCTGGCACAAGACCAATCCTGCGTAGAGGATTTGCGTGTGCTTGCCAGTGAAGCACGCATCTATTTCCCGAGCGGCGGTTTGACTGCAGAGGAAGTCGGGATGTCTCAGGCGCGTTTGATCGGCTTGGTCGCGCAGGATTGCCCTAATGTAGAAATCGTTGTTGAAGGTCACTCTGATCCGTCTGGCGATCCGACTGCGAACATGCGGCTGAGCCAGAAGCGCGCTGATGAGGTTCTCAGACGGATTGCTGCTTCGGGCATTGATGTGACCCGTTTCCGGTCGGTAGGTCTGGGCAGTCAAGAGCCGTCCCGCGTGACCGGCACACAGTCGCCAGCATACTATGACCGCCGCGTGGAGTTTGAAATTCGTGAGATTTCTCCTCGGGCCGGTATGAGTGGATTTTCGCGTCCTGTGACCTCTGCGACGTCAGCTTGTGCGGCTCAGCTGCAAGCCGCAGTGGCACAGACCAAATTGTTCTACTCGCCGCGTTCCATCACAGCGCCGTCGGACGGCATGCCCGCCGTTGTGGATCTGGCCGCCAAGGCCAGCGCATGTCCCGAAGCGCGTTTACGCGTGGTGGGGCAATATTCGGATGAGCCGGGCTCGGGCGAAACACCTGCGACCGCTCGGCTTCGTGCGGTGGCGCTGATGAGCTCGCTGGTGGGGGCAGGATTTGCGCCGGAGCAGTCATCATCGCGGCCCATTCGACACCTCAGATTCTGGCTGGGCAGCCGGGTTTGAGCGAGCGCCGCGTTGACTTTGACGTGATCCTGGAGAACTGACCAATCTCGGATTTTCAGATGAAAAGCGGGCGGCTTGGTGCCGCCCGTTTTGGTTTTCGCATGGGTCAGACTGTTTGAGGCTGTTTCTGGCCTTTGATGACCAGCCAGAGCGCAAAACCGACCTCTGACAGCGTGACGATGACAAGAAGACCTACCCGGATCGCGCCAAGAAGATCTGCTTCGGGAAAGGCAAACGCATAGACACTGTCGAGCAGATACCCAGAAGCACCGACCATCATACCAACGCCAATGATGCGCGGGAACCGCTGCGACGCGACGACAAGCCAGCCCAAAAGGCCGAGGTGTAGCGTGAAGAATACCTGCCAGATCCAGACCCCGGCCCGATGCATTTCGAGGAGCAGCCCCGCCAGTTCCGCACGTTGGCTTTCGGTGAAACTGCTCATAATCTGCGGCGTTTCAGCAAGCAATGTTGCACCCGCATGGAAAAAGAGCATGGCGGACATGACGCTTACCATGCTCAACCGCGCTATCGCCGCAGCGAAAGACAGGGTCGCGGATACGGATCGGAACATAAAATAGAGCATGGTCAATGCCATGATCTCGAACAGCATAACGGCCACGTCAGCGGCGATGCCGAGTTGGTAAAGTGTGTTTCGGGACAGAATGTTCGCGACGGTCTGCAGCGCATCGCCTTTCGCAATGATCTGCGACGGGACGTAGGCAATTGCAAAGCCGCCGGCGACGGCAATGCCGAGATAGAACATCCCTGTCAGGCGGGCGAAGGATTTTGAGGTTGGGTCTGAAAAGGTGTGCATGGCTGATCTTTCATTTGGCAAACCGGTCTCGTCCGATGTCCTGAGAGGATCTCGTTGAGCCCGTGGAGATGGCGATTGGGTGTGATGACTGTTGTCTTGGCCGAGGATATAGACCGAGATCCACCTCTACAAAATTGACGGATTTTTGACTTCTGATATGCATAAATGTATGGATTGGTCATCTGTCACTTTCGATTGGAACCGAGTGCGCGCCTTTTTGGTGACTGCCGAAGAGGGGTCACTGTCTGCTGCGGCGCGTGCTCTGGGACTGGCGCAGCCGACCCTGAGCCGCCAGGTCGACTCCCTGCAGGCCGAGTTGGGGGTCGTGCTTTTCGAACGATTCGGCCGTGGTTTGGAACTTACCCCAGCCGGCGAAGCGCTGATCACACATGCGCGCAGGATGGGCGACGCAGCGATGTCCTTGTCGATTGCTGCGTATGGGCAGTCTGATGACCTGACTGGGCCTGTGACAATCGCGGCATCTGATGTGTATGCGGGCCTTTTGCTTCCACCGATCCTCAAGCAGTTGCGCGCGCTGGAGCCTCAGATTTCGATCCGGGTCTTGGCGGATAATCAGGCTGCTGACCTGATGCGCCGCGAAGCAGATATCGCGATCCGCAACTTTCGTCCTCAGGAACAAGATCTGATTGCAAAACGCCTGAAGGATGCTGGCGCGAATTTCTTTGCTGCGAAAGACTATCTTGAAGCCCATGGACCCGTCAAAAATGAAAGTGACTGGACCAAGGTTGATATCATTGCGCCTGACCGGACTGAGACATTTGTCGCAACCATGCAATCACTGGGTGTTCCAATGGCTGAAGACTCTGTCACCCTTGAGTGCGCAAACTATCTGGCAATGTGGCAAATGGTGAGACAGGGGTTGGGGGTTGGTGTGATCGACGCGCAAATTGGAGATGCCGATAGTTCAGTCGCGCGCGTGGCCCCGTCGCAACCAGACATCCCCTTCCCAATCTGGCTGACGGCGCATCGTGATATTCTGACCAATCGGCGTATGCGCTTGGTCTTTGATTTTCTTTCTGATGCGTTGATGTGAGGAGCGGTCAGGCGAAAAAGGGATTGTCCATCACGCCGATGACCTGAAGCAAGAATTCGCCATCGAAGGGGTTCGTTGCGTCCTGATAAAAGTCGTCAATGAGATCAACTGCCGCTGTCACGCTCTGTGAACTGCCATCGTAGATATCCATAACGCTGGCCGCATTATCCACATCTGACAGCCCTCTATGCACTGCAAACAAAGCGCCGAGGTCAACCTTGGTATCAAGATAGAATCGATCCGCTAGTTGCTGTTGGACAAAGCTATGGCCTTTTTCGATCTTCAAGTCCGAACGCGCGCCATCGAGCACGTTCAGGATAAACGCGTTCCGTGAAACATCGCCACTGTCCAAGGCGTTTGTCCAAAATTCCAAACCATCCTGATCTGCCTGGCGACCCAAGACATTCATATAAACCGAGCTGGCAAACTGCTCGTTTGAGGCAGCATCGGAATAAAGTGTGCGTGTTTCATCCTGATCGGCAAACAGCGCTGCCATCTCTTGCAGTGAAACGCCGTTCGCAAATGATGTTCCCCAGAAGTTCAGTCCCAGCGCATCGGGCGCGCGGTCGAAATAGGCGATATAAAGCTCGATAATGGCCTCGACGTCTTGCCGATCGAGACTGGCGAGCCCGGTCAGAGAGTCCAATGCGATAGGACCATCGAAACCTTCGGCCGCAGTGCCGAAATCGATCAGTTCGACATTGTCGAGAAGAATGGTTCCAAGGCCACCGATTCGGTGATCAGCCACGCTCACGCTGCTTGGTGAGAAGATCACAGTGTAGTCGGATTGGTCACCCTCAAAGAAAACGGTGTCGGTCTCGTCCAGCCCATTTATCCTTTTCAGCCCTGCCGCTGCTTTCAGCGTGTCTGCTCCGGATGTTCCTTCGAGAAGGTCGTCTGGCGCTTCGTTGACCGGAGGTTCTGGCGAGATCACGTCAATCGGTTCAGGGACCGGTGACTTGGGGTTGCTTGCCAGTGATTTGGCTGCGCCCAGCAGGTCGGCATAAGAATATTGAACGCTGATTTGAGCGTCGATATCCGCATCGGTGACTGTGTAGATCTGACTTGTTGCCCCGGGAATTGGTTCGCCGTCCCGGAGCCATTGAAACGAGACCGTCGCTTGATCAATACCGTTGTCGTCCTTGACGGCATTGGGTCGTGCGGTCAGGTTTTCGCCGACTTCTGCATCGCCTAGAACGATAAGTGGGTTGTATGGTCCCGTGTCTTCATCAATGGGCGTTCCCTCCGGCGGAACCGCAGGTTCTGGGTCGCTGATGAGAATTTCGAGCGTGCCGCCAAAATCAACATAAGTGTACCGAACACTCAGACGCGCCCCGACGTCTGATGATCCGACAACATAGGTTTGAGCCGTTGCGCCCGTGATGGCCTCTCCGTCCCGCAGCCATTGATAGGTGGCAGTCGAGTAATCGATCCCGTCCTCGTCACCGATCCCGTTCGGGCGAGCAATCAGGGTCTCACCAACATAGGCTTGGCCCAAAACCGTCACTGGGCCTTTTGGCGTATGGTTTGTTCCGAAGGTTGTGGTCATAACCTTGCTCTCAACACATTCATTTGGTGCGGAACAATGCCCGCCCGGTATTCTTATCGACGTTCGCGTACGTTTGCCGTCAATGCATCAAGCAAAACTCTGCTATCCGCCCGAGACTAACGGCCGTGCGGCTAAGCGCTGGAGATTGGCTCTTCTGCTCGGTGACTGTTGTCGGCACACGTGTTTTGGTTGTCTTTCAATGCTGTGCCCTACCACGTCCTGCGTCTACTTCAAGCGATGTCTGAAGGGTTTCGGCGGCATATAGCCGATTATTACTTTTCCGCATTGGGGTGTCAGGTTTCGCTCGTCTTCAACGCTTGCAGCCGCATCGCTCAGGGGCGCATGCGATAGAGCAAATAAAACATCTCTAAGATGCATTAACGCTATACTTACCACTCTCGCGACGTTACTCATTGGTGGGGGTTTGGTGAAATTTGTAACAATCGGACCGCATCATGTCGTCAGGTATCACTGAACTTGAGGTTCTGGACAATTTCAGAGCGAACCTGAAAAGCATCATGAAAGCGCAAAACATGAGTGAGGCTGAGCTTTCAGTGCGCGCCGGTTTTGCGGAAGAAGGCGCAATTTGGGATATCCTGTATGGAGGGACATTGCCCAACATGGCAACGCCGGTGCGATTGGCCGATGCGTTGGGCGTGCCGGTTGATGTTTTGCTTCGTGACCGGAAGGAGCATTTGCAGCAGGCATTCGAAGCTTTGCCAGTTCAGGAAGTCGATCGGCAGGCGGCGCGGCTTTTGTCGGCCGTTTTCAAAGCCACTGAACGATCGCTTGATCGAATTGGAGACCGGCCAACTCTGGACTCCATCATTTCGTGGTGGAAAGAGACAGACGGCGATCTGTCCCAAAGCGATCAAATTGCACCGCACTTTGATTTGGTGAGTGCTGCGGAGGCGTTGACGTCGGTTCCAAAGATTCACCATGTCGGTGCACAGGGTTTGTCGGCAACAACGCTTGGCTCTGCCGAAAGCTCTAGGTTGGAGACATTTCTGGAAACGCTGAGCACATCGGACCTGGCCGAACTGAACGGACAGATCAGATCGGTGGCGCATTCCGGCGTCGGAATGATCACTCCTTTGAAACGGATTGTGCCATTCCCCGAGACGAACGAAGCTGTCGAGGTCAGCTTCGTTCGTTTGATGCTCCCCGTCAAAGATGCCTCAGGCACCCTGTTTGTGCTGAATTACTCCACTCTTTTGAGCGAATCGACACCCAGAAGGCAGGAAGGGTGAAGGTTGAAGTAACGCGCCATGTCGGACAATTCGTCAGACCGGATGGCAACAAGGTATTCGCCGGTCGCGCGCCCTTTTGGTAGAACGCCCCAGACATGTGCTCCTGGATATTGGCGGGTGAACCCGTATTCTGTGGCATAGCCCAGACGAGCGTCATCAGCGCGCACAAAAGCATAGAGCCAATCGGGCTGCCACCGCAGTTGACTGTAGGAGAACAGCAAATGTGTGTAGAGCGACAAGAGGTGGCGGGAACCGCGCACATGTTCGGCGATGAAGAATTCGCCCATGTAGATTACGCGACCCGAAATTTCGTCGCATGGGCGCGGTGTATCAGAGACAACATGCAAGTGGCCTTGTCCCTTGTACAAACGGGCATAGCTTCGGGTCCAAAAGCTGGACAGGGTTTCCGAGACTAGAATGTCGTGTCGCGCCGCGACACCGCCGATATCTTCTCCGTTCTTGCGTAGAATCAGCCAACTGGCGTTGTCCTTTGAAAGGTCGTTGTGCTCGGACGAAATCATAGGGGTGATCGAGTTTTTGCCGATCGCGCGCATGCGGTCTTCGCATTCGCGGAAGTTTGAAGATTCTTCTACAGTGATGCCTTTGTCCTCAAGGTGGATCAGACAGGAACTGAAGAACTTCATCATGTCTAGGATTGCAGGTTTGGCCACGTGCGTTTCTCCTTTGTAAAAGGTCTATGAACGAATCCAGACCAACGCATTCCCAGACTTTCGCCAAGCCTTAAGGTTGATTTGCTGGTTAAAAGACAATTCTGGATGGCGTGTTTTGAATATGTTGACGCTAATTTGTGTCGACCTGAGGTGCGAGTATGGGCAGCCCAATTCGCCCTCAAACGTGTGCCCCCAGTCGTGACTCTTTGAAGATGAGGGTTCACAAAAACGTGCGATGTATGATCGCTTTTTGGTTGTGCGCTACACTGGAGCTATTGTCAAAAGTGGTGTCCGAGAGGATTTCATGCGGCGGCTTGATCCTGGTTTGATGGCTTGATGCCGTTGACGAAATTGACGCCTTTGATGACCTCGGCGAGGTGAGCGAAGCCGCGCAGCTTGCGCCAGCTTTTTTCGGCGCATTGCCCGAGCTTGAACATCATGTGCAGCATGCCGTCTCTGCTGAGACAACCCTTGGTGCGTTTGGTCCGATGCCGGATTGTGGCGAAGGCACTTTCGATCGGGTTTGATGTGCGGATGCTCTGCCAATGCTGGGCTGGGAAGTCGTAGAAGGTCAGCAACTCGTCGCGGTCCTTGATCAGGCACTCCACAGCCTTTGGGTATTTCGCCTCGAAGCTGTCGATGAACAGATCGAAGGCGGCATGTGCGTCCTCACGGGTCTCCGCCTGCCAAATGTCGAGCAGCATCTTCTTGGCCTTGGGCTGGGTGCGCTTGGGAAGATAATTGAGTACATTACCGGTCTTGTGCATCCAGCATCGCTGTTGTCGCGTGGATGGGAAGACCTCCTCCAGTGCGGCCCAGAACCCCATAGCACCATCGCCTGTGGCCAGTTTCGGGGCGGTGAGGCCCCGGCTTTTGAGGCTGAGGAGGACCTCCCGCCAACTCTGGGTACTTTCCCGGACGCCGTCCTCGATGGCGAGAAAATGCTTTTCGCCGCGCGCATTAACGCCAATGACGACCAGCACGCAGAGCCGATCATCCGTTCCGCGCAGCCCGCTGTAAATGCCATCCGCCCAGATATAGACCCATTCGTCGCGGCTCAGATCGGTCTTGCGCCAGTCGTCGTATTCCGATGCCCATTGCCCCTTCAGGCGTGAAATCGTCTTCGCGGAAAAGCCGGTGGCTTCCGAGCCAAGCAGCATCTTCAGCGCCGCGCCCATTTCCCCTGTGGAGATCCCCTTGAGATAGAGCCAGGGAAGCGCAGCCTCGATGGATTTGGCCTTGCGAACATAGGGTGGCACAAGTGCCGAGCGAAACGTAACCGGTCTGCCGTCCTTAGCCCTGACCTTCGGAACTTTCACCGTGACCGGTCCGATCCCGGTCTGCACAGCGCGTTCCGGGTGGTACCCACTGCCGAACACGGCGGCGCGGCCATCCACTGTGCGTCGTTCGGAAAACGCAGCAAGAAAGGCAGCCCTCTCAGCCTCAATCGCCGCTTGAAGAAGCTCGCGAGCGCCCTTTCGCAGGAGATCGGTCAACGGATCAGGGACGGTATCTCGACCCGCGAAATTGATGATGGTAGTGTCTTCCATGGTGGTGCGTCCTCGAATGGTTGATTGGATGTGTTGCAACTTCAATCCAACCAGATGCACCGCCATCATTCAAACCGCCCGGACACCAG